>JAAZNF010000027.1 GCA_012798435.1 Myxococcales bacterium
GCGGGGCGGCTGCGGCCGGCGGCGCCTCGCTGCGGCAGCCCGATGCAACGAGACACAAACCCGACAGCAATAGGCAAGCAATGGTCCTCATGACCTCTCCCGGTCCAAAGGCGCCGGGCCCCCGGCGCAGGCACGACACTACCTACCGATCGGTAAACAGTCAACAGGTTTCCGACTCCGCTGGCACATTCGCTTGAGCTTGTCGCGCATGACGGCTAAGCTCCGCACATGGTCGAATCGTTCACCGCGCTCGCCGTCGAGACCCGCGGCTTGTGCAAGCGCTACGGAGAGCTGCGCGCGCTCGACGGGCTGGATCTGCGGATCGCCACGGGCAGCTTCTACGGCCTGCTCGGGCCCAACGGGGCTGGCAAGAGCACCACCCTGGGGCTGCTCACCGGGCTGCTGCGCCCCAGCCAGGGCGAGATCCGCCTGTACGGTCGGGCGCTGGACCCGGACGACCCGGCCTTCAAGCTCCTGATGGGAGTGGTGCCGGAGGATCCGCCGCTGTTCGAGCGGCTCACCGGTTTCGAGCAGCTGCTCTTCACCGGGCGCATGTTCGGCCTGGGGCGGGAGGTGGCCGGCGCCCGGGCTGCCGATCTGCTGCGGTTGCTGCGCCTGGAGGGCGCCGCCGGCGCGCTCACCGTGGACTACTCGCGCGGCATGCGCAAGAAGCTCAGCATCGGCTGCGCGCTGATCCACGCCCCGCGCCTCCTGTTCCTCGACGAGCCCTTCGAGAACGTCGACGCCATCTCCGCCGACACCATCCGCCGCCTGCTGCTGGCCCTGACCGGCTCCGGGGCCACCGTGCTGCTCACCACCCACATCCTGGAGGTGGCGCAGAAGGTGTGCCGGCGGGTGGGCATCATCCACCGCGGCAAGTTGGTCCAGGAGATCGACATCGCCGATCTGACCCACAGCGGCCGCGAGCTCGACGTGGCCTTCCGCGCGGCGGTGGGCGAGGAGCGGGCCGAGGAGATCCCGGCCTGGCTCTCGGGAGGGCCGCATGCCTGAGCCGGCCGGGCTGGGCTTCCTCGAGGCGGTGCGGCAGATCGGCGGGATGCGGCTGCTGGTGTTCCGGCGGCGCCTGGCGGGGCGCGGGCGGTGGGGGGCCGCGCTGGCGCTGCTGTTCGTGCTCTCCCTGGCCGCCGGGCTGGGGCTGGGGAGCTACCTGCTGTTCGCCAAGGTGCGCGGCATCGTGGAGAGCCCGGTGTGGATGGCCTTCACCCTGGGCCTGTTCACCTTCCTGCTCAGCCTGTTCTGGGTGATCTGGCCGGTGGTGGCCGCCCAGGTGGACGAGGCTTTCGAGATGGGCCGGCTGCTCGGCTACCCCATCCGCCCCGCGCGGCTGTACCTGATCCAGACGGCGGTGGCGCTGATCGAGCCCTCGGTGGTCTTCTTCTACCCCGCGCTGCTGGGGGCGGCCCTCGGCCTGGCCCGCAGCCTTCAGCCGGGGGCCCTCGCCAGCCTGGGGCTGATGGTGTGCTTTGCCCTCATGAACGTCTGCGCCGGCCGGGCGCTGCTCAACCTCTTCCTCAACCTGATGAAATCGCGCCGCTCGGGCGAGTGGCTGCTCCTGGGCTTCATGGCGCTGTTGCTGCTGGCCGTCTTCCTGCCGCCGGTGGACTCGTCCTGGCTGTTCGGCGGGCTGGCCAAGTTCGGCGCCACCGCCGAGGGGCAAGCGGTGCTGGCCCAGAACGCGCGTGCCTTCGGCCTGCTCCCCCCGGGGTGGCTGGCGCGGGGGCTGGCGGCGGCTGCGGCGGGGGAGAAGGGCGCGGCCGTCGGCGCCGCCTGCGCCATGCTGGGGGCGGCCGGGGCGGCCTTCGGCCTGGGGCTGCTGTGGCTGCTGCGCTTCTACCGCGGCGGCCGGGACCGCCGCGTCCGGCCGCGGGAGCCGAGAGAAACAACCCCTCCGCGCGGGCTGCGCCTGCCGGGGCTCCCGGACGCAGTGTCGGCGATGTTCTCCAAGGATCTGATCATGCTCTTCGGCAGCCCCAAGGGGCGCATGCTGTTCGCGGTGCCGTTCTTTTTGCTGATCTTGCTGCGCATCATCGGGGCGCCGGATCTCTTGCGGTACGTTTGGGGCGAGGCCTGGGCCAGCCTGCTGCTCTCCTGCCTGTGTCTGTACGTGCTCTCGGTGATGGGCGGGCAGGTGCTCGCGAACGGCTTCGGCTTCGACGGGCCGGCGCTGCGCCTGGCTTTTCTTTTCCCGGTCGCGCCGCGCCATTGGCTCGTCGGGCGCAACCTGGCCCAAGGGGTGTTCGTGACGGCGCAGTGCGGGCTGCTGGCCGCGCTGTGCTACGGCTTTCTCCCCGGCGCCCGCACCGACGGCTGGGTGCTGCCGGCGGCGGGTTTTTCCTTTCTGCTCCCGCTGATGCTGGCGGCGGGCAACCGGCTCTCCTGTCGCTACCCGCGCCGCTTCCACCTCAACCTGTCGCGGCGCGACCGGCCGGTGCCGGAGGGCTTCTTCGGCATGTTGCTCGCGCTCGGCGCGGGCGTGCTGGCCTTCTTCGCGCTGGTGGCCGTGGCCTCGGTCGTCGCGCTGGGGTGGCTTCGGCTTTCGGGAGAGACGGCCCGTATCTTGGCCGGCGGCCTGCTGCTCCTGGCGGGGCCCGCAGCGGGCGGGGCGATCTACCGCCGGTTGCTGCCGGGCTCGGCGCGCGCCATGCTCTCCCAGCGGGAGGCGCTCATCGCCGAGATCGGCCGCTGAATCCCCGGGCAAGGCCCGGCCGTTCGCGCTGGCAGTGGCGGCGCGCGGGCGGCCGCGGCGGATTGCGGCACAGGTGGTGGTGGGCGGCGAGCTCGACGCGGGCCACCGCGCGGCACAGGTCGCCCACGGCCGTCTCGCCGAACAAGGCCGAGAGCAGGCCACCGGCGCCGCCCGGCTCCGGGCGCAGCCGCGCCGGGACCAGCACCGCGTCGCGGCCGAACACGACATCGTCGGGTCGGATGCGCAACGCCTGGCCGTCGGCGAACAGCAGGCGGGTGATGCGCCAGTTGCTCACGCCCACGTCCACCAGCGATCCCAGAAAGCGCCCGTCCAGCGCGGTCACGGGCAGCCCGGCCACGTCCTTGAGATCGCGTCCCACCGGGCTCTTGCCCTTGATGAGCTCGGCGCGGTCCACGAACAGGACGTGCTCTCCCACCCGCCGGATGTCCGCCGTGTCGAGCCAACCCTCCAGCTCCGCGGTGTGCGCCTTCCGCACGGAGACGCCGCTGATGGCGCGCTTGTGGGCGTGGAAGTACACCCGGTGCACGAACCCGCACAGCCGCCCTTCCTGGAGCGTGATCACGCGCAGGCCCAGGCTCTCGACGGCGGGTTGTTCCATGGGTCAATCCTTGCGGCGGCGCCGCGAACGGCGCGGGCGCTCCGGGGTGGGGGGCGGGGGTTGCGAGTGGAAGATGCGCGAGAAGAAACCGCCGCCGGCGGTCACCGGGTGCCGCACCTCGTCCGCGGCGCCCTTGCGCAGCAGGATGGTGTCCTCCCCCAGCACCGTGTCGGCGTCGACGTCCACTTCGCCGCCGTTGTCCAGCACCAGGGCCTTGAGCGTCCAGTCGTCGCTCTCGAACACGGCGTCGTCCAGCGAGCCCAGGCGCTTGCCGTCGAGGGAGGTCACCGACAAGCCGAACATGTCCTCGAGGTCCCGGCCCGGCGGCTGGTCGTCGTGAGCCGCGGCGGCATTCTTCAGGAAGACGATGTTTTCCCCGACCCGCCCGATGTCCTCGGCGCGGGCCCAGTGCTCGGTGGAGAGGGTGCGTCCCTTGAAGGCCAGGCCCAGCATGACGCGCTTGCGCGAGTCGAACAACAGCCGGCGCACCGACCCCAGTAGGCGGCCCTCGGCGTCGGCGACGACTTCCATGACCTTCAGGCGGGTGTAGCGGATACGCATCCGTCCTCCCGGACGCGGCGGTCGATCTCGATCCTACATACTCCCGGAGCGCGCGGGCTGTCAACGCCGCGCCTGCGGTCGTTTGACAGATCTGCCACGAGCCCGTAGGGTGACTGCCGTGGCCTCGCCTGCCCCCAACCTGTCGCAATTGCTGCGCGGGGTCCGGTGCGTGGTGCTGGGCGCCGCGCTGCTGCGGGCCGCGGCGTACCTCTCGGCGCTGGCCGGAGCGATCACGGTCACACTCTCCCTGTTTTCGCTCGAGCCCGTCCCGGCGGGCCTGGTCGGGGCGTTGCGCCTGGTCTTCTTCCTCGGCGCCGGCGCCATTCTGGTCTGGCACGTCGCGCTGCCGGTTTTCCGATGGTCGCCCACTCCGCGGCTGGCCCGCTTCATCGAGCAGAAGGCACATGCGGCGCCGCTGGAGTTGGTCGGCGCGGTCCAGTTCGAGCGTTCCCTGCAACGGGCGGACGGGGAGGACGTGGGGATCAGCCTGGAATTGGCCCGGGCCCACGTGGAGCGGATGGTTGCATGGCTCGCCGGTGTCCGGCGCTGGCGGCTCGTCGAGGCGCGCCGGCTGTGGTTGGCGTGCGGCACCTGGCTCGTGGTGTGCGTCGCGGTGGTGGCCGCGGCGGTGCTGGTGTCGCAGGACCTGCGCCGCGCCGCCAGCCTTCTGCTGAGCCCGCCCCGGGTGGCGGCGGAGGAGCGCACGCCGTCTCCGATCGGCGACATCCGCCTGATCTATCACTATCCGGCGTACACCGGCCGTCCGGACCGCCTGCTGGATGGAACCGACGGCGCCATCCTGGCCCTGCCCGGCACCGAGGTGGAGATCGACGCCACCTGCGATCGCGAGCTCGGCCGCGCCGAGCTGCGGCTGGGGGAACTTCGCCTGCCGCTGCGGATCCAGGACCGGCACCTGAGCGGGCGCCTGCTGGTCATGAGCGAGGGCGGGTACCGCTTCGCGTTGGAGGATCGCTCCGGCCGGACCCTGTTCGAAGATCGGCTGCGCCCCGTTCGGCTCGAGCTCGATCAACCGCCGCGCGTCGAGCTGCGGCAGCCCGCCGACGACCTCACCCGCCGTGCCGACGAGGGCGTCGACCTGCAGTTCGACGCCCGCGACGACTTCGGGCTCTCGCGGGTACGCCTGGTGTGGCGAGTGGCCGGCCGGGAGGAACGTCAGGGGGAGAAGGTGCTGCGTCAGCTCTCGGGAGAGCGCTCCGCTCGCTACGGGGTCCGCTGGGAGCTGGCCGGGCACGATTTTCGTCCCGGGGAGCGTGTCCAGTTCTACGTCGAGGCCCAGGACAACGACACGGTGCGCGGACCCAAGAGCGGCCGGTCGGCGAGCCGTACCATCAACATCTTCTCGCCCGAGGCCCAGCGCCGGGAGACGTCCCGGCTGGCGCGGGAGGCATGGGAGGAGATGATCACACTCCTCTCCATCGCCCTCGAGCTCGATCCGAGCGTGCGCCTCCCGGATGTCACCGGCGAGGAGGCCCTCGGCGCCATGCTGCGGGGTCTGCGCGGGCTGGACGAGCGACTGGCGCAGCTCTGGC
Source organism: Myxococcales bacterium (assembly GCA_012798435.1). Classification (GTDB taxonomy): domain Bacteria; phylum Myxococcota; class B64-G9; order B64-G9; family B64-G9; genus JAAZNF01. Next base: position 5,438 of record JAAZNF010000027.1, read on the forward strand.
AGCGGACGCGCAACGACGCGGCGTCCGCGACGCTTCATCGCGCGCTGGCGCGCATCCGCGCCGGCCTCCGCCGTCAGCTCGACGGCTTCAGCTACCAGGAGCTGCGGCCGGACGACGAGGCCGAAGGGCGCGTGCTGCGCGTGAGGCGGGTGTGGAGAATGGGGGAAGGCTCCCTGGTGGGGCTCGAGCCCGATCGCCAGATCCTGGTGCGCCGGCTGGAGATGGACGTCTTGTACCTGGAAGATTTGCTGGAGCGGGAGCGCATCCAGGACCTGGAGCGGCTGGCGGAGGAGCTGGAGGCCACCCGCCAACGGCTGCAACGGCTGTTGGAGGAGTACCGCCGCGCCCCCTCCGACGAGATGCGCCGCCGCATCGAAGCGGAGATGGCCGCGCTGCGGGCGCAACTCGAGGCGCTGCGCGCCCGGCAGGCGGAGGTGGCGCAACTTCGCGACGAATACCTCAACCCGCAGGCGCTGCAGAAGGCCCTGGAGCGCGCCGACATGGGCTCGGCCCTGGAGCGGCTGGAGCGGCTCTTTCGCGAGGGCCAGCTCGATTCTGCCCTGGCCGAGCTGGAGCGCCTGGGCCGCCAGAGCCGCGACTTCCGTGCCGAGGTGGCGCAGGCCCTGGCGCACTTCGGCGAGCGCCGCTACCGCGAGTTGGCCGCCGCCATCGCCCGTCTGCGCGGCGAGATCACCGAGCTCACCGCCGCCCAGCGCCGCCTGCTCGAATCCACGGGACAGCTTCGCGAGAGACAGCTCCGCGCGCTCTCCCGCCACTCGGTCCAGGGACTGCGGGAGGCGATGCGCCGGCTGCGCGCGCTGCTGCGCTCGCTGCGCGAGAGCCTGGGCAAGCTGCGCCAGGAAGAGCTGGGGCACTTCGCCCAACAGGATCTCGAAGCGGCGCGCCGTCAGGCGGAGCTGCTGGACCCGCTGCTGGAGGCGGGCGAGGTGGCCCGCTCCCTGGAGGTTGCCCGCGAGCTGTCGCAGTCGGCCGACCACCTGAAGGAGTCGCTGGCGGCCGATCTGGCGGCCGCGCGGCGGTTCGAGCCCCAACAGGTCCGCCTGCTCGAACCGCAACTCGGGCACGCCCAGGAGGCCCAGAAGCTCGCACGCCTGGTCGAGGAAGGGCTGCGCCGGCTGGTGCCGGACCCGAAGGACATGCTGTCCGCCCCCGATCAGCAGCTGCTCGAGCGGCTGGCCCGTGATCAACGGGACCTGGCCCAGCGCCTGCGGCGGGCGCAGGCGGAGTTCGAGCGCATGAACCAGCAGGCCCCGCTGTTCGGGCGCGACATGCTGGGCGGCGCCCGGCGGGCGGGAAAGCGCATGGACGGCGCCGCCGGCGAGCTCTCGCGCAAGAACGCCCCGGGCGCCTATCCCCTGGAGCAGTCCGCTCTGGCCGAGCTGGAGAAGCTGGATCGGGCCATGCAGCAGAGCTGCCGGCGCGGCTCGGCGGGTGGCGGCGAGGGCATGCCGCTGCCCATGGGCGCCGAGGGCGACGGCGAGGACGGCGAGGGGATGGACGAGGGCGGGCCGGGTGGGCGGATGAGCCGCGAGGAGGTCGAGGTGCCCCGGCCCGAGGACTTCGAGCCCCCGGACCGCCTCCGGCGCGAGCTGCTCGAGGGCATGAAGGACCCGGTGCCGCCGGACTTCGAGGCCCAGGTGCGGCGCTATTACCAGGAGATCGTCCGATGAGCGGCGCGCATCGAGCCACCGCTTGGCTGCTGGCCGGATGGATGCTGTTCTCCGGCGTGAGCGCCGCGCCGCTTGAGGAGATCCAGGCGCGCCTCTCCGAGGCCGAGACGCTGCTTGCGCAGTGGCAGTTCGAGCCGGCCCGCCGCATCGCCGAGCGGCTGTTCGCCGAGCACCCCGATCTGCCGGCGGTGCAGTGGTTGGCCGGCTGGGTGAAGTTCCACTATTCCGAGCACGCCGCCGCGCTCGACCTCATGGAGCGCGCCGCGGCGGCGTTCGGCCCGGATTTCTCCGACCCGCGCCTCGAGCTGGTGCGGGCCAGCGCGCGCCTGAGCCGCGGCTGGATCTCGCAGCGGAGCCCGGACGGGCGGGTGATGGTGTGGCATGCGCCGGGCGTGGACGAGGTGCTGGCTCCCGAGCTCTTCGACTGTGTGCGGCGCACCCTCGAGGTGGTGGGCGCCGACCTGGGGCACCAGGCCTCGACGCCGGTCCTGGTGGAGATCCTGCCCGACCGACAGGCTCTGGCGGACGCCACCGGCCTGCCGCTCTCGGACATCGAGGGCAGCGGCACCATCGCGGTGAGCAAGTACAACCGCCTGCTGATCACCTCGCCGCGCTCGACGTTGACCGGCTACTCCTGGGCCGACACCGTCTCCCACGAGCTGGTGCACCGCATCGTCTCCGAGCGCACCTTCAATCGTACTCCCATCTGGTTGCACGAGGCATTGGCGCGCTTTCAGGACACCCGCTGGCGCGCCGGCGAGCCCTTGTACCGGGCGGGGCTCTCGCCGGCGGACGAATCGGCGCTGGCCGCGGCCCTGCGCCAGGAGCAACTCATCCCCTTCGAACGCATGCACCCCTCCATGGCCTTCCTGCCGACCCCCGAGGCGGCCCGGCTGGCCTTCGCCGAGGTGTACACCGTCACCCAGTTCTTGCTCGAACGCGGCGGGTACCCGGGCCTGCGGCGCCTGCTGGACGAGATCGGGCGGGGCCGCTCCGACTGGGAAGGAATGCAGGCGGCTTTCGGGCTCGACGCGCAGAGCTTTCCGCGCGCCTGGCTGGAGTGGCTGAGGCGGCAGAAATTCGTCGAGCGCAGCGGCGAGGTCGCGCTCGAGACGGCTCGCTCGTCCGGCCCCGAGCGCCGCTTCGAAGGCGGGCCGCTGCTCGTGCGGGACTTCTTCCACCTGGGGCAACTGCTCGACGCCCGGCAGCGGCCGCGGGCGGCGGCGGTGGAGTATCGCAAGGCCGCCGACCAGGCCGGGCCCCGCCACGCCGCGGCGGGGATGCTGCTCGAGAAGCTGGGCCGAGCGCTGGCGCGCATCGAGCGCGCCGACGAGGCGCAACGAGCGCTCGAGCACAGCCTCGAACGCGAGCCGCTGTCGGTCGAGGCGCGCCGCACCCTGGGGGAGATCCTGCTGCCGCGGGAACCCTACCTGGCCTGGCTGCACCTGCGCGAGGCCGCGCGCATCAACCCGCTCCACCCGGGCGTGGCGCGGGGGTTGCTGCGCGCCAGCGAGGCGCTGGCCCAGAACGACGACCGGCGCATGGACTGGAACGAGCTGCGCCTCCGCTACCGGCGCGCCCTGGCCCTGCTGGCCCGCGCGGGGATCGGCGAGGGGGACGCGGAGCGAGCGACGCCGGCGCCGGCGCAGGCCTCGGCCTTCTTGCGCATCAACTCGGTCCCCTGGGCCGAGGTGTGGCTGGACTTTCGCGACACCGGCCTCACCACTCCGGTGCTGGAGCTGGCGGTGGCGCCGGGGCGGCATGTGGTGACCCTGGTGCCGGAGTGCGGGCCGCCCGAGGTGGTGATGGTGTCGCTTTCGGCCGGCGAGCGGGCGGTAATCGCGCGCGAGTTGTGTCGGGCCGAGGAGCGCGACGGCGGCGAGTGAGCGGCGGCGTCCGCGTGGAAACCTTTACCGATCGCGCCGGCTCTGGTACACATGCCGGCCAGGAGGCGCACCGTGAGCGAAGCCGCGTCCCAGACCCCGCTCGGCGATCGCGAGCTGGCCGGGCAGCTGCAGGCCGCCCGAGCGCAGGTAGAAGATCAGATCGGCCGGCGCATCGTGGGCCAGCGCGAGGTCGTCGAGCTGATGATGATCTCGCTTTTTTCCAACTCCCACAGCCTGCTCATGGGGGTGCCCGGCCTGGCCAAGACGCTGCTGGTGTCCACCCTGGCCGAGGCGCTCCACTTGCGCTTCTCGCGGGTGCAGTTCACGCCCGACCTCATGCCCAGCGACATCACCGGCACCGACGTGCTCAGCGAGAACCGTGAGACCGGCGAGCGCTGCTTCCGTTTCCTGCCTGGGCCGGTCTTCGCCAACCTGGTGCTGGCCGACGAGATCAACCGCGCCCCGCCCAAGACCCAGGCGGCCCTGCTCCAGGCCATGCAGGAGCGCCAGGTGACCGCCGGCGGTGCCACCCACCCGCTGCCGGTGCCGTTCTTCGTCTTCGCCACCCAGAACCCCATCGAGCAGGAGGGCACCTACCCGCTGCCGGAGGCGGAGCTGGATCGCTTCATGTTCTTCATCGAGGTGCCCTATCCCGACGCCGATGACGAGGCGCGCGTGGTGGCGCTCACCACCGCCGACCGGGAAGAGCGGGTGCAGCCCGTACTGGAGCCGGAGCCGCTGCGGCGGTTCCAGGAGTTGGTGCGGCGCGTGCCGGCGGCGCCCGAGGTGACGCGCTACGCGGTGCGCCTGGCGCGCGCTTCCCGGCCCCGCCAGGAGGGCGCCGCGGACTTCGTGCGCGAATACGTCTCCTGGGGCGCCGGGCCGCGGGCCGGGCAGTTCTTGATCCTGGGGGGCAAGGCGCGCGCCCTGATGGAGGGGCGCTTCGCCGCCTCGGTGGAGGACGTGCAGGCCCTGGCCCGCCCCGTGCTGCGCCACCGCATCGTCACCAACTACCGCGCCGATCTGGCCGGGGTGAAGAGCACCGACATCGTGGACCGGTTGCTCACCGAGGTTCGGCCCTGAACACGCCAGGACTCGTGGATTCCGTGGGCGTCCGCTGCCCGCGTGGGGCCCACCGGGTCAGCGCGGGCGGGCGGTCGTCGGTGCGGCCGGAGGTCGCGTCGGGATGTCGCTGAGATCGACCGAACGCGTCGGACGCTGGAGGTGGGCGGTGGCGTGCCTGCTGTGGGCCGGGTGCGCCGGTTGCGCCGCAGACCGGGTCGCGCCCGTGCCGGTCGTGCCTGTGCCGATTGCGCCCGCGCCGGTCGTCCCGGCGCCGGAGCCCGTACCGGTCGCGCCCGCGCCGCCCAGCGAGGATGCGGCCACCGCGCAAGTGAGCGAAGAGCCGGCCGAGGAGAGCTTTGTCCTGCCCGCTCGCGGCGTATGGGTGGCGCGCTGGGACCTGCGCTCGGCGGACGAGCTGGTCCGCATCCTGGAGGCCGCCGCCGCCGAGGGCTTCAACCAGATCTACCTCCAGGTGCGCGGTGAGGCCGATGCCTATTACCGCAGCACGCTGGAGCCGTGGGCCCAGCCGCTGACCGGCGTGCTCGGAAAGGATCCCGGCTGGGATCCGCTGGAGCTCGCCCTGCAGCACGCCCGCCGGCTGAACCTCGAACTCCACGCCTGGGTCAACGTGGCCTCCGCCTGGAAGGGCGCCATCCCGCCCGACCGCAGCCAGCCACGGCACATTTTGCTTTCGCACCCGGAGTGGCGCGTGGTGGACGCGCGGGGCAGGACAAGCAGCGACAGCCAGAGCGGGTACGTGTTCGCAAACCCCGGCCATCCCGGCTTCCAGGAGCACTTGCTGCGAGTGCTGCGAGAGCTTCTGGAGCGCTACCCGGTGGACGGGCTGCACCTGGACTACTGCCGCTTCCCGGCCCCGGACACCTCCTTCGACCGCGAGAGCAACCGGCGTTACGCCGCGGCGAAACGCGCCGATCCGGCGCTGGAGCGGGCCGCCTGGCAGCGCCAGGAGCTCACCGGCTTCGTCGCACGTATCCGTGAGATGGCGCGCGAGGTCCGGCCCGGCCTCGCTGTCTCCGCGGCGGTGACCGGCATCTACCGCGACCGTTTCGGCTGGGGGAACGTGGCCCAGGGGTTGACCGACTTTTTCCAGGACTCGTTCGCCTGGGCCGAGCGGGGCGCGGTGGATGCCCTGATCCCGATGATCTACTGGCCGCCGACGGAGCCGCCGGGAGGGTGGGCTGACTTCGCCACCCTGGTGGAGGAGTTCGCCCCGCTGGCCGGGAAGGTGCGCTTGCTGGCCGGCATCAATGTCGCCAGCGGCCCGCCCGCGGTGCTGCGCCGCGAGATCGAACTGGCCCGCCAGGCCGGCTACGCCGGGGTGGTGCTGTTCTCCTGGAGGGGCCTGGTGGAGCGCAACCTGCTCGGCCGCATCCGCGAGCTGTTCCTCAACGCGGCGCCGGCCGTCTCCGCGGCAGAGCCGCGCCAGCCAGTGCCAGACCAGAGATGAGCAGTACGGGCAGATCGCCCAGGTGGCTGTAGGGGCTGCCGCCGGGGTAGAGGGCCACGCCGCCCACCAGGAGCCCCGCTCCCTCGAACTCGGGGTCCATCCGTCCCACCACCCGGCCGCGGGAGTCCGCGATGACGCTGATGCCGTTGGAGGCGGCGCGCGCGATGGCGTAGCGGCTCTCGATGGCCCGGAAGATGGAGTTGTCAAGGTGGAAGCGTTTCACCGCGTGCCAGTCGTTGGTGGGCACCGCCACGAGTTGGACGCCGTCCCGACCGAAGGCCCGTGACAGATCGGTGAAGTTGTCGTCCTGGCAGATCATCCCGCCGACGGGCACGTCTTGGATGCGCAGCGTGACTCGCTGACCGTCTCCCGGTAGGTACGTCTCGATCATGGGGATGAGGTGGGTCTTGCGGTACTCGGCGATCCGCTCGCCCGAGGGCAGCGCCCACACCAGCCGGTTGTCGTTGTTCTCCCGGTCGAACAGGCCCACCGCCAGGGCGATACCGGTCGAACCCGCCAAGAGGTCGAGTCCGCCCAGGAAGGCCGCCTTGCGCGGCCCGTCCGCGAAGACGCTGGTCTCGGGGGCCACGACCAGTGCGGCACCGTCGGCGGCCGCTTGCGTGGCGTAGGGCAGGATGCGCTGTCGCAGGACCTTCAGCGGGTCTTGCCGGTCGGGTCGGGTGTCCGGGCTGTCGTCCCAGCCCATGACCGCGACCGTGAGGCGCCCGACGGGCGGCGTCCGCCAGGCCGCCAGGTTGTAGGCCGCCGCCGAGAGCAGCAGCGCGCCCAGGGCCGCCGCCTGCACCAGCGGCCGGCCGCGGCGCAGCCAGAGGTTGACGGCCAGGGCTTGGGTCGAGAGCAGCAAAAAGACCACGCCCAGCATTCCGGTGAGGGCCACGAACTGGACCGCTCCCGGCCAGTCGCTCCACACCCGCACGAAGTTCTGGGCCGTGCCCCACACCGGCACCAGGGTGCGGTTGAGCCACTCCGCCAACACCGCCGCCCCGCCGCAGGACAGGGCCCACAGCAGCGCGTTCCTCTGCCGGGCCCAGAAGATCCACAGCGAAAGCAGCGCCCAGAACGCCATGCCGTACCCGAAGAACGCGGCGCCGATGAGCCAGCCGAACTCGAGCTGCCACAGGACCGGGATGAGGTAGGCCGCGCCCAGCACCGCTCCCCCCAGCGCCGCGACCGCCAGGCCGCGGCAGAGGCGCGCCATGCCGAGCAGCCAGGGCAGGAAGGCGACCGCCTGGAGCCAGGCCAGGTGCAGCGGATGATCGGACAAGGCCATGAGCAAGCCCGAGAGCAGGGAGAGCGCAAGGTGTGTCCAGTTCGCGGGCGGCACGCGCATTGGGGGGAGGCCTACCATGTGACAGCAGGGCCGTCAATCGGAGGGACTCGTTCGCGTTTTTCCGGGATCAAAAACCGTGGGGAATCCTGCGGACTTTGCTTGACAAAGGAGGTGGCATCGGAAACACTTGCCACCGGGGAGCAAGCGAAAGCGTTCCTCGGAGGTGGTCGGAGCCATGCCCCATCCGCAGATCGTGACGCCGGAGGCGGCGATTCGGCTCGCCCGTGCCATCGCCTCCGATCTCAGCCTGTACAACGAGGCCAAGATCATCGAGGGTATCCAGAACGACACCCTGTTCGACGTGCTGCGCGACGAGATCGAGGAAGGCCGCGAGTTGTACCGCAGCCGGGTGAGCCCGGAGATCTTCAACTCCACCAACTTCTATGACCGGGCCATCGTGGACATCATCCTCAAGTCCAAGGCCCACATCAAATCCAAGATCTGGTGAGCCTCTCTCCTTCCGGCGGCGCCGTTCTGCACATCGTGGTGGACGCCGAGAGCGACGGCCAGCGCCTGGACGTGTTCTTGGCGCGGGCCCGGCCGGGCGCTTCCCGCGCCCGTCTGCAGAAGCTCATCGCGGCGGGGTGCGTGTGGGTCGAGGGCGTGTCGGCCCGGCCCTCGCGGCGGGTGCGCGCCGGCGAGCGGGTGAGCCTGCAGGAGCCGCCGCCGGAGCCATGCCAGGCCGAACCCGAGGATATCCCGCTGCGAATCCTGTACGAGGACACCGACCTTTTGGTGCTGGACAAGCCGGCCGGGCTGGTGGTGCACCCGGCCGCGGGCAACCCGGCCGGCACCCTGGTGAACGCCCTGCTGCACCACTGCGAGGACCTGTCCGGCATCGGCGGGGTGTTGCGGCCGGGCATCGTGCACCGGCTGGACCGCGACACCTCGGGGGTGATGCTGGTGGCGAAGAACGACGCCAGCCACCGCCTCCTGGCGGCCCAGTTCCACGAGCGGCGGGTGGAGAAGACCTACCGCGCCTTCGCCTGCGCCCGGCCCGGCGCGCGCCCGCTGCCGCCGGAGGGGCGCTTCGAGACCCGCTACGGGCGGCACCCGGTGGAGCGCAAGCGATTCTCCTCGCGCGTGGCGGCGGGCAAGCCGGCGCTCACCGAGTACCGGGTGGAGCGGGTCTTCGAGACCGACGATTGGCTGGCGCTGGAGGTGCGCGTCCACCCGCGCACCGGGCGCACCCACCAGATCCGGGTGCACCTGGCCGACGCCGGTTACCCCATCCTGGGCGACCGGATGTACGCCGGCCGGCGGGGGCGCAACCTGCCCCGCGAGCTGTGGCCGGCGCGCCAGGCGCTGCACGCGGAGCGGATCGCCTTCTGCCACCCGCGCACGGGCGAACCCATGGCCTTCGCCGCGCCGCTGCCGGCGGACCTGGCCGCGCTGCGCGCATCCCTGGAAAGGCTCTCGCGAGGTTGACAGACGCGGGATTCGGCCCAATCCTTTCGGCATGTCCCTCCATCCCGAGCACCCGCGCATCCTCGAGTACCTCGACGTGTTGCGCTCGCAGCGGCGCCTGGCGCAGAACACGCTCGACGCCTACGCCGGGGACCTGGCCCAGCTCGAGCAGTTTTTACGGCCGCGCGGGGTCACCATCCTCGAGGCGACTCCGGTGTTGCTGCGCAGCTTCCTGGCTGTGCGCCACGAGTCGCTGTCGCCGCGCTCGGTCTCGCGCAAGCTGGCCGCCATACGGGGGTTCTTCCGCTACGCTCGGAAGCGGGGCTGGATCCCCGAGAGCCCGGCCGCCCGGCTGCGCTCGCCGCGCCTGCCGAAGAAGCTCCCGCGTTTTCTCGACCGGGACGAAGTGGAGGCGTTGCTCAACGCCCGCGAGAAGGGCGATCTGGCCCTGCGCGACGCGGCGCTGCTCGAGGTGCTGTATGGCGCCGGCCTGCGCGTGTCCGAGCTGGTGGGCCTGAACCTGGCCGACGTGGACCTCGCCAACCGGTCCCTGCGGGTGCGCGGCAAGGGCGGCAAGGAGCGGCTGGTGCCCATCGGCCAGCCGGCGGCCGCGGCGGTGCGGGCCTACCTGCCGGCGCGTGAGCGGCTGGTGAGCGCGGCCCGGCGGCCGGAGGCCGAGGCGCTCTTTCTGCACTACCGCGGCGCCCGGCTCTCGGCGCGCTCGGTGCGCCGGCTGCTGCACCGGGCGGTGCTGCGGGCGGGGCTCTCCCGCGATGCCCATCCCCACGCGCTGCGGCACTCGTTTGCCACCCACCTCTTGCAGGGCGGCGCGGATCTGCGCAGCATCCAGGAGCTTTTGGGCCACGCCTCGCTCTCCACCACCCAGACCTACACCCACGTGGACCTGGAGCGCCTGCTGGAGGTATACGACCGGGCCCATCCCCGCGCCCGCCGCAAGACCGGGCCTCGCAAGGAGGAAGCATGAACATGCGCATTCGTTCCACCACCATCCTGGCCGTGCGCCGCGACGACCTGGTGGTCATGGCCGGAGACGGCCAGGTGACGCTGGATCGCACCGTGCTCAAGCACGGGGCGCGCAAGGTGCGCACCCTGCTGGAGGGCCGGGTGCTGGCCGGGTTCGCCGGCTCCACCGCGGACGCCATGACCCTGTTCGAGCGCTTCGAAGGCCGCCTCAAGGAGCAGAACGGCAGCCTGGTGCGGGCGGCGGTGGAGATGGCCAAAGAGTGGCGCACCGACCGCGTGCTGCGCCGGCTGGAGGCGCTGCTGCTGGTGGCCGACCGCGAGAAGATCCTGCTCCTGTCCGGCAATGGCGACGTGATCGAGCCCGATCAACCGGTGATGGCCATCGGCTCGGGCGGTCCCTACGCGCTGGCGGCGGCGCGGGCGCTGCTGGCCCACAGCGCCCTGCCCGCCGAGACCATCGCCAAGGAGGCCATGGCCATCGCCGCGGACATCTGCGTCTTCACCAACCACGAGGTCTACCTCGAGAAGCTGCCGGGCTCGCCCGGCGGGAGCGCCGCATGAACGACCTGGAGAACCTGCCCAACACCACCTTCACCCCGCGCGAGCTGGTCTCGGAGCTGGACCGCTACATCATCGGCCAGCAGGAGGCGAAGCGGGCGGTGGCCATCGCCCTGCGCAACCGCTGGCGGCGGCAGCGCGTGCCGCCGGAGCTGCGCGATGAGATCGCCCCCAAGAACATCATCATGATCGGCCCCACCGGGGTGGGCAAGACCGAGATCGCCCGCCGCCTGGCGCGCCTGTCGCGGGCGCCCTTCCTCAAGGTGGAGGCCAGCAAGTACACCGAGGTGGGCTACGTGGGGCGCGACGTGGAGTCCATGGTGCGGGATCTGGCCGAGGTGGCGGTGAAGCTGGTGCGCGACGAGGAGGCGGCCCGGGTGCGGGTGCGGGCCGCCGAGGCGGCCGAGGAGCGGCTGCTGGATCTGCTGTCGCCTCGCTCCTCCGAGCCGCGCCCGCCGCCGGCCTTCGACTTCACCCTGGGCCGGGTGGAGACGCCCGCGCCGCCGCCCCCGCCCGAGCGCACCTCCGAGGAGCGCGAGAAGCTGCGCCGCATGCTACGCGATGGGTTGCTGGACGAGCGGGAGGTGGAGGTCACCCTGAGCGATCGCAGCGGCCCGTTCCCGTTCATGCAGGTCTTCTCCACCTCCGGGGTGGAGGAGATGAACATGAACCTGCAGGACGCGCTCGGCAACCTGTTCCCCAAGCGCAGCAAGAAGAAGCACGTCAAGGTGCCCGAGGCGCTGAAGCTGCTTGCCGCCGAGGAGACCCAACGCCTGGTGGACAACGACCGCATCACTCGCGAGGCGCTGGCCCGGGCCGAGCACACCGGCATCATCTTCATCGACGAGCTGGACAAGGTGGCCGGCCGTGAGTCGGGCCGCGGGCCGGACGTGTCGCGCGAGGGCGTGCAACGCGACCTGTTGCCGGTGGTGGAGGGCTGCGCGGTGGCCACCAAGTACGGCATGCTGAACACCCAGCACATCCTGTTCATCGCCGCCGGCGCATTCAACGTGGCCAAGCCCTCCGACCTCATTCCTGAACTCCAGGGGCGCTTCCCCATCCGGGTGGAGCTGAAGCCGCTCGGGCGCGACGACTTCACCCGCATCCTCACCGAGCCGCAGAACTCGCTCATCAGGCAGTACACTGCGCTGCTCGCCACCGAGAAGGTCGAGCTGTCCTTCAGCGAGGAGGCGATTCAGCGCATCGCCGAGGTGGCCGCCGAGGTGAACGCCCGCGCCGAGAACATCGGCGCCCGCCGCCTGCACACGGTCATGGAGAAACTGCTCGAGGATCTCTCCTTCAAGGCCCCCGAGATGGGCGGCGCCAAGGTGCGCTTCGGCGTGGCCGAGGTGAACGCCGCGCTCTCCGGCATCCTGCAGGACATGGACCTCAGCCGCTACATTCTGTAGGCGGCAAGAAAAGCCAAGGTGGTTTTTTTTAAACGCCCGGCGAGGCGCCGATCGGCCCCGGCCTGGATATCGTACGCGAACGCGCTGGCTCGTATGGCCCCGCGTTCGCGCGGCAGGGCGATCCGGCAGACCCCCAGCCGTGCTCAGTGCGCGTGCGACATGAGCGCCACCACGCCCACACCCAGCCCCAGCAACAGAAAGTCGAGCAGCGCCAGCGGCAGCGTGGTGCGGCCGCGCTGGGCCGGGACCAGATCGGCCAGGGCCACGTACAGGAAGCCGGCGGCGGCCACCGTGATGAGGTAGGGCAGCACGCCCTGCATCTCGGAGAGCAAGAAGTACCCCAGCAGCGCCCCCGCCACCGAGGTCAGGCTGGTCAGCGCGTTGAGCAGCAGGGCGCGGCGCCGGCTGTTGCCGGCGTGCAGGTACACCAGGAACTCCCCCACCTCCTGCGGCACCTCGTGGGCGATGGCGGACAAGGCCACCGTGAGCCCCAGCGGCAGCGAGGTCAGGAAGGCCCCGGCGATGACCACCCCGTCCACGAAGTTGTGGAAGGCGTCCCCCAGCAGCAAGAGCGGCCCGGAGCTGGCGTGGACATCGCACTCGCCGCCGTGACGGTGGCAGTGGCGCCACACCAGCAGCTTCTCCAGCACGAAGAAGCCGATCAGGCCCAGCAGCAGCACCAGCGCCAGTGTGCCGCCGGGCACCTCCTCGGCGGCGTGGGGGATCATCCCCAAGAGCGCCGCCCCCAGCAGGGCGCCGGTGGAGAAGCTCACCAGCCGCGGCAGCAGCCGCTCCATGCGGGGCGCGGGGATCCACAACACCGCCGCCGCCAGCAGCACCGACAACACCCCGCCGGCCAGCGAGGCCAGAAGGACGATCCATAGCATCTGCCGCGCCTCCACGCGCGCTCTCCTTGTGGACCAGAACGACCCCGAAGTCAAACCGCGCGGCACGTCGGTTGAATGCCATATCGAGTGCTGGTAACGTCCGCCGCATGGCACAAAGCATGGCACCCATCGGCGTGTTCGACTCCGGCTTCGGCGGGCTGACCGTGTTCCGGCGCATCGTCGAGCGGCTGCCGGCGTACGACTACCTCTACCTCGGCGACACCGCTCGCACGCCCTACGGCAACCGCTCCTTCGAGGCGGTGCTGCGCTTCACTCGCGCCTCGGTGGAGTACCTGTTCGAGCACAACTGCCCGCTGGTGATCATCGCTTGCAACACCGCCTCGGCCAAGGCGCTGCGCACCATCCAGCAGCGCGATCTGCCCGCACGCTACCCCGAGCGGCGGGTGCTCGGCGTCATCCGGCCCACGGTGGAAGCCATCGCCGCCCGGCCGGAGTGCCGCGCCGTGGCGCTGTGGGCCACCCAGGGCACGGTGCGCTCGGAGAGTTTCCGCCTCGAGCTTGCGCGCTTTGCGCCGGGGGTGCGCCTTGTGCAACAGGCCTGCCCGCTGCTGGTGCCGCTCATCGAGGCCGGCGAGCTCGCGGGGCCGGGGCTCGAGTTCTTCCTCCAAAAGTACTGGCGCGAGACGATCGCCCAAGACGCCGAGATCGACACCCTGCTGCTCGCCTGCACCCACTACCCGCTCATCGCCGGCCGCATCCGCGAGGTCGTCCCCGAGCGCGTGCGCATCGTCTCGCAGGACGAGCTCATCGCCCCGAGCCTCGAAGACTACCTGCGGCGACACCCCGAGATGGAGGCGCGCCTCAGCCGCGGCGGCGCGCGGCATTTCTTCACCACCGACATCAGCGAGCACTTCGACGAGCTGGCCCGGGCCTTCCTGGGCGCGCCGGTCCAGTCCGAGAAGATCGACCTGCGCTGTTGAGCGCGCCGCGAACGGGTGGCCGGAGGTGCGGCTGCCTAGGTGGTGCGCCGCAACATGTGTATCTGGTGGCGGCCGCGTAGCCGACCGGGGGCCCCCCGCCGCCGCGCAGGGTCCTCCCGAGCAGCGCCGGGGGTGGTCGGCGTTAAACAGGCCGCACCTGGAAAACCTTTTGCGGCGAGATTGTTCACCATGCGCACCGCGAACGGGTGGCCGGAGGCGCGGCTGCTTAACGGCGAGTCCTCTTCGTTGCTCGCCGCAGAGCCGGCTCCGCTACATAGAGGACTCGCCTGGCGCGCCGCGAACATCGAGCAGATGGCGCGGCTGTCACATATCGCAGGTTGGTGGATAGGAAAGGGCGCTCAGGCCTTGGCCTTCTTGATCTCCTCGGCCATCTCGGGGACGGCCTTGAAGAGATCCGCTACCAGCCCGTAGTCGGCCACGTTGAAGATCGGCGCCTCGGGATCCTTGTTGATGGCCACGATGACCTTGGAGCTCTTCATGCCGGCCAGGTGCTGGATGGCGCCCGACACGCCCGCCGCGATGTACAGCTCGGGGGCCACCACCTTGCCGGTCTGGCCCACCTGGAGGTCGTTCGGCACCCAGCCCGCGTCCACCGCGGCCCGGGTGGCGCCCACCGCCGCGCCCAGCAGGTCGGCGAGCCCTTCCAGCAGCTTGAAGCCGTCGGCGCCCTTGGTGCCGCGGCCGCCGGAGACGATCACCCGGGCGTCGGTCAGCTCGGGCCGCTCGGACTTGATGACCTCGAACTTCTCGAAGCGCTTGCGCAGCGCGCCCAGGTTGACGGCCACGTTCACCGGCACCTTCTGCCCGCCGGCGGCGCCCTTCGGCGCGGCCTCGAACTCGGTCTGGCGCACGGTGACCACCTTGACCGGGGTGCTGATCTCGACCTCCACCACGGCGCTGCCCGCCCACACCGGCCGCAGGAACCAGCCGTTGTCGAGCAGGCCCACGATGTCCGAGGCCATGCCCGCCTCGAGCTTGGCGGCGACGCGGGGCAGCAGATCCTTGGCCTGGGTGGTGGTGGTGGCGGCCACCACCTGGGCGCCGGCGTCCTTGGCCGCCTGGGCGGCCACCGCGGCGTAGCTCTCGGCCAGGTAGTTGGCCAGGTCGGCGTGGTCGGCCACGAAGACCTTGGCCGCCCCGAAGCACGAGGCGGCGTCGGCCACCGCGCCCACATTGTGCCCCATGACCAGGATGGAGAACTCGCCCCCCTGCTTCTGGACGTACTTCTTCGCGAAGGCGAAGGCCGACAGCGAGGCCTTCTTGAGCTGCCCGTCGCGGTGCTCGGCGATGACGAGAACGTTTCCCATGGCGCGCCTCCTTACAGGACCTTGGCTTCGTTGCGCAGCTTCTGGACCAGGGTGGGCACGTCCGGCACCTTGATGCCCGCCTTGCGCGAGGCCGGCTCGGAGAACTTGTGCCACACCACCTTGGGCTTGGTGTCCACGCCCATGGAGGCGAGCGGGATCTCCTTGAGCGGCTTCTTCTTGGCCTTCATGATGCCAGGCAGCGAGGCGTAGCGGGGCTCGTTGAGGCGCAGCTCGGCGGTGATGATGGCCGGCAGATCGAGCTCGACGTGGTCCAGGCCGCCGTCGGCCTCGCGCACCACCTTGGCCTTCTTGCGGTCATCGGAGAGGGTGATCTTGGAGGCGAAGCAGGCCTGCGGCCAGCCGAGAAGCTCGGCCAGGATCTGGGCCGCCTGGTTGTTGTCGCCGTCCACCGCCTGCTTGCCCATGAGGATGAGGTCCGGCTTCTCCTCCGAGACGATCTTGTGCAGGATGCGGGCCACCGCGAACGAGTCCAGCACCTCGGAGGCCACCACCAGGATGCCGCGGTCGGCGCCCATGGCCAGCCCGTTGCGGATCTCCTTGGTGGCCTCGCTGGGCCCGATGCTCACCACCACGATCTCGGCCTGGCCCTTCTCCTTGATGCGGATGGCCTCCTCGATGGCGATCTCGTCGAAGGGGTTGACCTTGTAGTCCACGCCCTCGGTGATGACGCCGGAGCCGTCCGGCTTCACCTTGATCTTCACGTCCGGGTCGGTCACTCGTTTTGCGGTTACCAGGATCTTCACGCCTGTCCTCCTTGTTCACGTCCCCCTAGCGGGGGATCTTTTTCGCGTCCTCGAGAAACTTCGCCAGGCCGATGTCGGTGAGCGGGTGCTGGGTGAGCTGCTTGAGCACCTTTCCGGGGATGGTGACCACGTGCGCCCCGGCCAGCGCGGCCTGGGCCACGTGGATCGGGTGGCGCACCGAAGCCACGATCACCTCGGTCGGGTAGCGGTAATTCTGGAGCATGCGCAGCAGATCCCGCACCATCGACATACCCTCGGCCGATACGTCGTCGAGGCGCCCGATGAAAGGACTCACGAAGGTGGCCCCGCACTTCGCCGCCAGCAGGCCCTGCAGCGGCTGGAAGACGAGCGTCACGTTGGTCTTGATGCCCTTCTTCGAGAGCGCGCGGGTGGCCTTGAGGCCCTCGGGCGTCATGGGGATCTTGACCGTGACGTTGGGATGGATGCGGGCCAGCTCTTCGCCTTCGGCCTGCATGCCCCGGGCGTCGGTGGCGGTGGTCTCGGCCGAGATCGGGCCGTTCACGATGGAGCAGATCTCGGCCACGACCTCGCGGAAGGGGCGGCCGGTCTTGGCGATAAGCGAGGGGTTGGTGGTCACTCCGTCGATGAGGCCCATGTCGTTGGCCTCGCGAATCTCCGTCACGTCCGCCGTGTCCAGAAAAATTTTCATCGTGCATCCCTTTCGGTGGCGCCCATTTGATTGAAAATGGCGCAGGCTGTCAAGGAGAATTGACTCCAGCGTCAGCTTTTTCTCTTTCTTCCATTTTATCAAGGCGTTGTTTCATGCGAGGGAGCGCCCGCCGGACCATGGCGGCGTGCGGGTGTTCACCCGCGCCGGCCAGGAAGCGTTCCCACAGGGAGATGGCCTCGCGAAGGCTCTCCCGCTCGTCCGCGTGGCGGGAGGCGAGCAACCCGCCCAGGGTAAACAGCACCTCGGCGTCGTTCGGATGGCGCTCGAGCAGGCGGTGCAGGGCGGCCAGCGCGGCCTCCTCGTCGTCGAGTTCCAGCGAGGCCTCGGCGAGCAGGCGCAGAGCGTCGCGATCCTCGGGCGCGAGAGCGACGAGTCGCAAGAGCGCCGCGACCGCCTCGGGGAAGCGGCCGTCATCCAGGAGCACCTTGGCGGACGCGCGCAGCAGGGTCGGGTCGTCCGGCAAGGAACTGGCGTGCGCGGCGACGCGTTCGCCGAGCGGCCGCGCCGCCCGGGATTCGTCCGCTTCCCCTCCGCGGCAACCCGCAAGTGAAATCCACGCCACGGCCGCGACGGCCAGGGTTGGCATCGCTCTCGGATTCAACATTCGTCTCCCAGCCGCGCCACGCGCGCGCCGTCCTGGAGGAGGTCGAGCATCTCCCGCACCGTCCGGCCCAGGATCGGGTGGCGCAGCTCGGGGGCGATCTCGGAAAGCGGCGCCAGTACAAACCGGCGCTCGTGGAGGCGGGGGTGCGGAAGCCGCAGCGTCGGCTCTTCGACGACCTCGTCGCCGTAGAGCAGGATGTCGATGTCCATCGGGCGCGGCTCGAGGTGCCCCGCCGTGCGGCCCAGCGCGCGCTCGATCCCCTGGCAGGCATCGAGCAGCTTGTGTGGCGAGAGCGCGGTGTCGAGCTCGGCCGCCAGGTTGAAGAAGTCGGGCATCGGCCCGGTGCCGACCGGCTCGGTCTGGTACAACCCCGAGCGCCGCAGCAGGCGCAGCCCGGGGGTGTCCGAGAGCCTCCGCAGCGCCTCGCGGCAGGCGGCGCGGCGGTCGCCCAGGTTGGAGCCCAGCGAGATGAAGGCGCGCGGGCTCATGCGCGCGCCAGGAACCTCGCCACGCGGCGGCCGGCCTCGCGCAGGCGGTCTTCCGGCACGGTGAGAGACAGTCGCACGAAGCCCTTCCCCGAGGGGCCGAAGCCCGAGCCCGGCGCCACCAGCACCCCGGTCTTCTCGACCAGCGCGCCGGCGAAGGCCTGATCGTCGCCGCCGGGGATTTTGAGCCAGAGGTAGAACGTCGCCCGCGGGTTCGGCGGATTCAGCCCGCCCCGGCGCAGCTCCTCGACCAGCGCGTCGCGGCGCCGCCGGTACACGTCCACCACCTCCGAGAGGTGCCCGGGCCAGGTCTCCATGGCGGACAGCGCGGCCTGCTGGATGGCGCCGAACACGCCGGAGTCCATGTTGCTCTTGAGCCGGGCCAGCGCCGACACCACCTCGGCGTTGCCGGCGGCGAAGCCCACCCGCCAGCCGCACATGCTGTAGGTCTTGGACAGCGAGTGGAACTCGACCGTCACCTCCTTGGCGCCGGGGAGCTGGAGGGCCGAGGGCGCGCGGTAGCCGTCGAAGGCGATCTCGGAGTAGGCCGAGTCCACCGCCAGGATGATGCCGTGCTCGCGGCAGAACCCGACCGCCCGCCGGAAGAAGCCCTCGTCGGCCACCGCGGCGGTGGGGTTGTTGGGGTAGTTCACCCACAGCACCCGCGCCTTGGCCAGCACCTCGGCCGGGATGCCCGCCAGGTCGGGGAGGAACCCGTTCTCCTCGCGCAGCGGCAACCAGTGGACCTCGCCGCCGATGAGGCGGGTGGCGATGGAGTACACCGGGTAGCCGGGGTCGGGCACCAGCGCCACGTCGCCCGGGTCCATGAGCACGAAGGGCAGGTGGAAGATGCCCTCCTTGGTGCCGATCAGGGCCACGATCTCCTTCTCGGCGTCGAGGTCGACGCCGTAGCGGCGCTTCAGCCAGCGGGCGGCCGCGTTGCGGAAGGGCATCCCGCCGGCGTAGGCCGGGTAGCGGTGGTTGGCGGGATCGGCCAGGGCGCGCTGGCCCGCCTCCACGATGGCGCTGGGGGTGGGCAGGTCGGGATCGCCGATGGTCAGCGAGATCACGTCCAGGCCGCGGGCCTGGGCCTCGCGTTTCTTTCGGTCCAGCTCGGCGAAGAGGTACGGGGCGAGCTTCTGCATGCGGCCGGCCAGGCGAACGCTCATGGGTGCCTCCTTGAACAGCCGCGGCAGTATATGAAGCGGTGGCGAGCGGGGTCAAGCCGCGGCTGAGCAGTCTGATCCTCGGATAACGCGAACGGGTCCTGCCACCTCTTCCCCCGGCTCTCTCCCGAAAGATCGCTCGCCGGGGACCCCCTCGGCGTCACCCGTTCGCGTACACAATCGCTCGAGAAATCAGCGGGATCGAGTCTTGACCGAAGACAAGGGGCAGATCCTTTCGTTGACTGAAGACGTCCACATGGTAAACTCCTGCCCTCGCGGGCCGCCGGCGGACGTCCAGCGGACGTCTTTCGATGACCCGGCGTGGAGGTCGCGTGCGCGCGCCGAAGGAACAGCCGCTTGTGGTGGTCAATCCCCGCCAGCGAGGCCGCCTGCTGCGCCTGCTCTTGTGGGTGGCGGCCTGCCTGGGGCTGTGGATCGGCGGCGGGGCGCTGGGCATCCTCACCCTGTACCTCCTGGTGAAGGACTCGGTGCCCGAGCCGCCGACGCTCGAGCAGTACACCCCGCCGCTCACCACCCGGGTGTTCGACCAGCACGGCGTCCTGGTGGGGGAGTTCGCGGTCGAGCGGCGCGACGTGGTCCCGGCCGCGGCGGTGCCGCGCAAGCTGGTGGAGGCGCTGATCGCTTCCGAGGACGACCGCTTCTTCGAGCACGGCGGCATCGATCCCCTGGGCATCCTGCGGGCCGCCATCAAGAACCTCCAGGCCGGGCGTATCGTGCAGGGCGGCAGCACGCTCACCCAGCAGGTGGCGAAGAGCCTCATCGGGCGCGAGAAGACCTTCACCCGCAAGTTCAAGGAGGCCATCCTGGCGCGGCGGCTGGAGGCCAGGTTCTCCAAGGAAGAGATCCTGTACCTGTACCTCAACCAGATCTACCTGGGCCATGGCTCCTACGGGGTACAGGCGGCCGCGCGCAACTACTTCCACAAGAACGTGTGGGACCTCACCTTGCCCGAGATGGCCACCCTGGCCGGCTTGCCTCAGGCCCCCTCCGACTACGATCCGGTCGACCAGCCGAAGGCCGCCGCGGAGCGCCGGACCTACGTGCTGGCGCGCATGCGCGAGGTGGGCGCCATCACGCCCCAGGAAGAGGCGGCCGCCGCCAAGATACCCATCACGGCCTTCCCCATCCCGGACATCTTCCGCCTGCGTGCGCCCTACTACACCGAGGAGGTGCGGCGGGAGCTGTCCAAACGCTACGGGGCGGAGGGCGTGTACGAGGCCGGGCTCACCGTCGAGACCGGGCTCGACGTCGACTGGCAGAAGGCGGCCGAGGAGGTGCTGCAGCCCGCCATCCGGGCGCTCGACCACCGCCAGGGTTTTCGAGGCCCGCTCTACCACTTCGATACCGCCGACAAGAAGGCGGACTTCCTGGCTGCGGTGGAGAAGCAGCTCTCGCAGAGCGACGATCTGGCGGCCGGTCGGCCGGTGCTGGCGGTGGTGGACGCGGTGGAGGAGAACCTGGCGCGCATCTCGGTGGGGACGAGCCTGCGCGGGATCATCCCGGTGTTCGGCATGCGCTGGGCGCGGACGCCCGACCCCACCAAGTCGCCGACCTACAGCAAGATCACCGACTGCCGCAAGGTGCTCAAGGCCGGCGACGTGATCCTGGCCCGCAAGGTCGAGCCGGAGGCGCTGCTGGAGGGCGAGCCGCCCGGCTCGCGCAAGCTCATCCCCGACGGCGTGGCGGTGTTCGCGCTGACCCAGATCCCCGGCGTGCAGGGCGCCCTGATGACCGCCGAGCCGGAGTCGGGCTACGTGCGCGCCATCCTGGGCGGGTACACCTTCGACGACAGCGAGTTCAACCGCGTGCTCCAGGCCTGTCGCCAGCCGGGCAGCGCCATGAAACCCATCATCTACTCGCTGGCCATCTCGCTGGGCAAGATCAACCCCGCCACGGTGTTCATGGACAGCCACGAGGTCTACGACGATCCGGAGAACGAGACGCGCTGGAAACCCGACAACTTCGACGCCGAGTCCAAGGGCAAGGTCACTGTGCACACCGCGCTGGTGCAGTCCATGAACCGGGTCGCCATCAAGGTGCTGCGCACCTGTGGCGACGGGGAGAGCGAGGCCATCGCCCGCGTCATCGACTGGGCCAAGCGCCTGGGCATCACCACCGGCCTCAAGCAGGAGCTGGGCCTGGCGCTGGGTTCCTCCTGCGTGAAGCCCTGGGACCTGATGCGGGCCTACAGCGTGTTCAACCGCGGCGGGCTCGAGGCCAACTTCTCCTTCATCCGCAAGGTCAGCGATCGCTGGGGTCGGGTGCTGCTCAACCGCACCTCCTGGTTGGACCCGCACCAGAGTTGGGACGAGAAGTTCGACCGGGCCTACGATCGCCTGCGCCAGCCGCCCCGGCGCCTGGTCGACGCCGACTCGGCCTACGTCATGACCCACCTGATGTACGGGGTGACCCAGCGCGGCACCGCCTACCTGGTGCGCGGCCTGGGCAAGCCCGCCGCGGGGAAGACCGGCACCACCAACGACTCCACCGACGCCTGGTTCATCGGTTTCACCCGGGACGTGATCACCGGGGTGTGGCTGGGCTACGACTCGCCCGCCACGCCGCTGGGGCCCTTCGAGACGGGCGCGCGCACCGCCGTGCCGCTGTGGCTGAAGTACACCCAGCGCATCTTGGCGGAGCGGCCCCAGAAGGACTTCGACGTGCCGCCGGGGATCACCTTCGCCCGCATCGACGCCGGGACCGGGTTGCTGGCGCGGCCCGACATGCCCAACTCGGTGCTGGAGGCCTTCAAGCGGGGCGACGAGCCGAAGGAGTTCACCCCCGCCAAGGACCTGGCCCGGCCGGGGGCGTTTTTCAAGGTGGACCCGCAGTACTGAGGCACGCGATCGCGCCATCGTACCGCGGGCGTGGTACACTCGATGTTCTGGCGCCGGGGCGCGCGTCACCCTGGCGAGATCGCGAGGGATGGCATGAGCGAAGAACGAAGACCGCGCAGCTCGCGACGGCCCCCGCCGCTGCCGCGCGACACGGAAGAGGAGAACACCGATCGCGGCGCCTCCGAAAACCCCATCCGGCGGGAGATGGCCCGCCGCGGCCTGAAGGACCCGGCGGACGAGGTGAACACCGACGAGATGCCGGGCGAGAATTCGGGCGTGGCCGCGCCCGAGGACCTGTCCTCCACCGGCGAGGCGCTGGTGTTCGACGAGAAGCCGGCCACCGACGCCGGGCCCACCTTCGTGGGGACACTGCCCGCCGCCGTACCCGGTGACAAGACCGCCATCATCGAGGCCGCCGCTCCGCCGGAGGAACAGTACCCGCTGCTGACCATCGAAACCAGCGCCGGCCGCTCCGACGTGGAGCTGGTGCGGGACGTGTTCGTGATCGGGCGCGCCCCGGACTGCGACGTGGTCGTCCCCGACGCGCTGGTGTCGCGCCGGCACGCCACCCTGGAGCGTCAGGGGGAGCAGTGGCTGGTGATCGATCAGCAGTCCGGAAACGGCACCAGGCTCAACGGGGAGCGCGTCACCAAGGCGGTGCTGGTCCACGGCGACGTGATCCAGGTGGGCGACGCCAGCATCACCTTCACCATCCCGGGCTCGGAGGAGCCGGTGCAGGCCGCCTCCGGCCCGAAGACCACCATGCTGCCGGCCAGCTCCGGGACCGCGGTCGGCGGCCTGCCCGCCCTGCGCTCGCCCCGGCGCAAGAAGTTCCTCCTCATCGCCACGGCCCTGGTGGCCCTGATCGGCATCCTGGGCATCGTCAAGAAGCTGACCACGCCGCCGCCGCCGCCGCCCGGCCCGACCCCGCAGGAGATCGCCGCGCGCGAGCGGGCCGAGCTGGAGCGACGGGCGCAGGAGCAGTTCGAGGAGGTGCGCCGGCTGGTGCGGGAAGACAAGTACCTGGAGGCCGAGCCGCTGATCCAGGAAGTGGCCCAGGTGTTCCCCGAGGATCGGAGCGTGCAGGACTTCCTCAAGACCGTGCAGCGCGAGGCGGGCGGCATGAAGCTCCTGGCCAGCGCCCGCGAGAAAGCCGCCGCCGGCGAGTACGACGAGGCCATCGCGGCGCTCTCCCGCATCGACCCGGAGTCGCACGCGGCCGAGGAGGTCGAGGCCATCAAGAAGGAGTGCGAGGACAAGAAATACACGCGCCAGATCGAGCGCATCAAGGCGGCCATCGAGGAGAAGGACTGCGATGTGGCCCTGACGCTCTCCGACGAGGTGCTGAAGACCCGGCCCGACGATACGGTGGTGAGCGAGCTCAAGCGCATGGCGGAGAAGAAGTGCCAGACCAAGCCGGTGGTGGCCGTGGGGCCGAAGAACCCCACGCCCACGCCCCCGCCCCCGCCTCCGCCGAGCGGTAGATTGGCCGGCCCGGCGCTGGCCGCCTACCGCGAAGGCAACCTGGAGCAGGCCCTGGCACAGGCCCCGGCATCCGGCGCCAGCGAGGCCACCATCGCGGATCTCAAGAAGCTGCAGAGCTTGTACGCCCGGGGTCTGGAGCTCTCCAGCAACCCGGGCCAGACCGAGCAAGCGGCCAAGTTCCTCTCCGAGGCGCTCGCTCTCGATCGCAAGCTCGGCGGCGGCCAGGGCAAGACCACCGAGAAGATCCAGAGCACGCTGGGCAAGGTGTACTTCGTGCGCGCCGCGGACTCCCACACCCGCAAGAACTACCCGGAGGCGTACAAGTACTACACCCTGGCGCTCAAGGCCAAACCCGACATGAAGCCGGCCCAGGATCGCATGAAGGAGCTGGAGACCGAGGCCAAGAACTTGTTCGAGGCGGCCTACGTGTTCAAGTCCACCCAGGCCGATCGCGCCATCAAGAACTGCAAGACCGTGCTGCAGATGGTCCCGCCCCAGAACGTCCACTACGGCAAGTGCAAGAAGCTGTTGTCCCAGCTCGAGGGAGAGGATGGCGCCCCGTCGGGGGACGACAGCGGCGGATTCTGAGCTATCGAAAGCGCCAGTGTTTCTCCAGCGCCCGCTGCACCGCCCGGATGACCGCGTCGGCGGCGCCGGCGTCGTCGGGCGCGGGACGGGCGGGGCGTTCGCCGAGCAGCGCACGCACCACCTGGGCCACGCCCTCGGCCTCTCCCTCCACGTGGTAGCCGCCCTCCAGCGTCAGCACCAGGCGGCCCGCGCACACCCGGTCGGCGAGCAGGAGCAGATCGGCGGCCAGGTCGCCGAAGCCCTCCTCGGTCACCTGCATGCTCCCCAGCGGGTCGCCCTGGTAGATGTCGAACCCCGCGCTCACCAGCAGCAGATCCGGCTTGAACTGCTCGGCCACCGGAGTGAGCAGAGACCGGAAGATGGCTCGAAACTCCCGGTCGCCCATGGGCCGATGGAGCGGTACCGACACCGTGTAGCCCTCTCCCTCCCCCTCTCCGATGTCGGCCACCGCGCCGGTCCCGGGGTAGAAGGGATACTGGTGGGTGGAGAAGTACAGCACGTCAGGCCGGCGCCAGAAGCTGTGCATGGTGCCGTTGCCGTGGTGGAGATCGAAGTCCACCACCAGCACCCGCTGCGCCCCGAGCGCGGCCCGGGCGTGCTCGGCCGCCAGCGCCACGTTGTTGAACAGGCAAAAGCCCATGGCCCGCGCCCGCTCGGCGTGGTGCCCCGGCGGCCGCACCAGCGCGAAGCCGTTGTCGAGCTCGCCCGCCATCACCCGGCGGCACAGCTCGAGCAGGCCGCCCGCGGCCAGCAGGGCCGCCTCCACCGACTTCTCCGAGGTGTGGGTGTCCGGGTCGAGGGCGGTGGCCCGCCCCCGCGTCGACATCACCCGCTCGAAGTACTCGGGGGAGTGGACCCGGACGATCTCCTCCTTCGTCGCCGGCCGGGGCTCGACCCGGCGGGTCTTCTCGATGAGCTTTTTTCCCTCGAGCACGCGCTCGATGACCTCGAGCCGGCGCGGGCACTCGGGATGGCCCGGGCCCGGATCGTGTTCTAAAAAAATCGGATGCATGACCAGTCCGCACCGTCGCATAGGACCTCCTTGTTCTCTCCCGAGTGTAACAGGGCCGAGGAGAAAAGGAAGGCACCCCGACTCGAGGAGGCCCCGAGGGACATTTCCTTGACCGGGCCCGCGGGCGCCGGTATTCTTTCCGAAGTTTTTTCGAAGGGTTGGCCGTGCGCCGAACATCTCCATATGCGACCCCCGTGCGCCGCGGGATCGGTCTTCTGGTCTGGCTGCTTCCGTTTCTCCTCGCGCAGCCCGCGCGGGGCTCGGACGTGGTCATCGTCAAGTCCAAGGACCTGGCCGCCTATGAGAAGGCCATCAACGGGTTCAAGGAGGGGTTCAAGGGCTCGGTGGTGACGCTCACCATGCAGGGGCGACTGGCCGACCCGGCCAACCTGGCGGCGGCGGTGCGGGAGGCCGAGCCGCGCGCGGTGCTGGCGGTGGGCCTCTCCGCGGCCAAGGCCCTGCGCGCGGAGATCACCGACGTGCCGGTGATCTTCTGCCTGGCCTCGACCCCTTCGCTGAACAAGCTTCGCTCCGGCAACGTGACCGGGGTGGACATCGAGCCTCCGGTGCGGGACCAATTTCGTGCCCTACAGGAAGTGGCCCCCAAGGTGCGCAAGCTGGGCGTGGTCTACGATCCGAAGTACTCCGCGCGTCTGGTGGAGGACGCCCGGCGCGCGGCCGGCGAGCTCGGCCTGCAGCTCGTGGCGCGCGAGGTCCGGGAGCGCCGTGAGGTCGGCGAGGCCCTGCGCCAGATCCTGCCGCAGGTCGACGGCCTGTGGTTGCTGAGAGACGTCACCGTCGTCACCCGGGAGTTTCTGGACCAGGCGCTGATCATTCAGGCCGAGAAGAAGATCCCGGTGCTGGCCTACTCGGACCAGTTCGTGCGCAAGGGGGCGGTGGTGGCCTTCGCCGCCAGTTACCAGAGCCAGGGTCGCAAGGCCGCCCAGATCATCATGGCCATCCTGGAAGGCGCCAAGGCGGGCGAGATGTCGCTGCAGACCCCCGAGGGTTCGCTGATCATCAACCGCGGCGCAGCGGAGCGGGCGGGCGTTGCCGTGCCGGACAGCGTGTGGAAACGGGCCGGCGTGCAGGTCGTGGGCCAGTGAGGAGAGGGCGTCCATGAACGAATCCCCCATCTCCCGTGAGCGTTTCGGGCTGCGCATCAAAATCATCGGCGCCATGCTGGCGGCGCTCGTCCTGGTGTTGGCCATCGTCGGCGTGACCGTCTTCATCCAGGTGGGGCGGGAGCTCAAGGACTCGCTGCGGGCCCGCGGCAAGGGGCTCACCCGCAACCTGGCGGCGGAGAGCGTGGTGGACCTGATGTATGAGCAGCGCAAGGCCGAGCAGGCCCGCATCGAGCAGCGCCTGCAGGACGACGAGGCCGTGTCCTACGTGCTGGTGCTGCGCCGTATCCGGAAGAACGAGACCGGCGTGGCCGGCCACCCCTTCCTGGTGTTCGCCAGCAGCTTTCGCGATGGCAAGCCGCCCTTGCCGCTCGAGCAGTTGGTGGCGTTACACATGGGCAATCCGCTGCAGGAGATCGATCGCGCCGACTTTTTGGGGTTCACCCAGGAGGTGCGCTCCGCCAGATTGCTAGGCGACGCCGGCGATCTGGGAGAGGAGGCGGCCGGCGCGGATACCGAACCCTTGATGCTGGGGGACCTGGGCGAAGGCGAGCCCGAGGAGCCGGGCAAGGACGCCGACAAGGCGGCCGCTTCCAAGAAGGCCGCGCCGGAGCCCGCCGCGCCCAAGGGGCCGGCCGTGCAGCCCCGTGCCGACAACGCCGACAGCGAGCTGGGCTACGTGTGCCTGGGGGTGAGCACGCGGCGCCTGGACGCCCAGAAGGCCGGGCTGGTCCGCCAGATGCTTCTCACCCTGCTGGCCGCCATCCTGGTCTTCGGCGGGGCCATCTATCTCGGCTCGCGGGGGCTGTACCGTCGTCTGGTGTACATGCTCGAGGTGGCCATGCGGGCCTCCCGGGGCGATCTCACCCGCTCGGTGCGCGACACCGGGCACGACGAGATCGGGTTGATGGCCGAGGCCCTCAACCGCATCACCGGGAACCTCAACATCATGGTGGGCAAGATCGTGGTGGCCAACAAGAACCTGGGCGAGGCGGTGGAGCAGATCAGCTACGCCACCGAGGAGGTAGTGCGTGGCGCCGAGTACCAGGTGGCCGCGGTGGATGAAACCTCATCAGCGGTGGCGCAGATGATGATCTCGCTGCGGGGGATCGCCGAGAACGTAGAGACGTTGTCTGGCAGCGCCGAGGAGAGTTCCTCCTCGATCCTGGAGATGGCCGCCACCAACGACGAGGTAGCCGACAATATCCACCAGCTGGCCGCCAGCGTGGAGCAGACCACCGCCAGCATCGAGCAGATGACCGCCGCCATCAAGGAGGTGGCCCGCAGCGTGGAGGATCTGTCCACCGCCTCGGAGCAGACGTCGGCCTCCATGCGCGAGATGGACATCTCCATCGGCCAGGTGGAGCAGAACGCCAACGAGACCGCGGTGCTGTCTGAGGAAGTGCGCCGGGACGCCGAGCGCGGCTCGGAGGCGGTGCAGAAGTCCATGCAGGGCATCAGCCGCATCTCCGAGAGCACCCAGACTGTGTTCACCACCATGGAGGCCCTGGGCAAGAAGGCCCAGGCCATCGGGCAGGTGCTGAACGTCATCGACGACGTGGCCGAGCAGACGAACCTCCTGGCGCTCAACGCCGCCATCATCGCTGCCCAGGCCGGTGAACACGGCAAGGGCTTCGCGGTGGTGGCCGACGAGATCAAGGACCTGGCCGAGCGCACCGCCTCCTCCACCAGCGAGATCGCCAACCTCATTCGCAGCGTGCAGCAGGAGACCCGCAACGTCATCGAGGCCATGCAACGCGGCCTGCAGGACGTGGAGGAGGGCGTCAACCTGTCGAACGAGGCCGAGCAGGCCCTGCAGAAGATCCTGGACTCCGCCACCAAGTCCACCGCCATGGTGCGGGCCATCGCCCGGGCCACGGTGGAGCAGGCGCGCGGCTCCAAGGAGGTCACCGACGCTATCGCCCGCATCGCCGAGACGGTGCAGCAGATCGCCTCCTCCACCGCCCAGCAGGCCAAGGGCAGCGAGCAGATCATGAGCTCGGCCGAGCGCATGAAGATCATCACCCAGCACGTGCACGCCTCCAGTCAGGAGCAGGCCCGCGGCAGCAAGCAGATCACCAAGGCCATCGAGAACATCTCGGAGATGGTGCACCACCTCAACCGGGCACAGAAGGAGCAGAGCCGCGGGGCGGAACAGGTGATGAAGGCGGTGGAGCGCATCAAGGAGGTGGCCGAGCACCACAGCGATTCCATGAACCGTATGAAGACGGTGGTGGATCGGGTGGCCGAGCAGGCCGAGACGCTGCGCGGTGAGATGGGCCGCTTCAAGTTGTAGGCCTGGCAGGCGAGCGAAACGTGGCACCCCCCCCGGGAGAAGATCGCGCCGGCGAGAAGGTGATGACCTTCACTGGCCACCTGGGCGAGCTGCGCCGCGCCCTGGTGGTGTCGTCGCTGGCGCTGCTCGCCGGCATGATCGTAGGGGTGATCTTCTCGGACTTTTTAGACCGGTTGCTGCGCGCGCCCATCGAAGGGTTGCTGCCGGCGGGGAGCGATCAGCCGGTGTTTCTGGGCATCTTCGAGCCCATCTTCTACCGGCTTAAACTCGGCTTTATCGGCGGGCTGGTGCTCGCCAGCCCGGTGATCTTCCAGCAGCTGTGGTGGTTCATCGCGCCGGCCCTGTACCCGCGCGAGCGCCGGCTGGCGCTGCCCTTCATCTTGCTCGCCACCGCCTTCTTCGCCGGCGGAGTGACCTTCTGCTACGCGATCATCCTGCCCCAGGCGGCGGCCTTTGCTGTGGCCCAGATGACCGACAACACCCGCATGATCTTGTCGCTGCAGAGCTACCTGTCCCAGTCGGCCATGTTCTTGCTCGCCTTCGGGCTGGTCTTCGAGACACCGCTCCTGGTCTTCGCCCTGTGCTTTTTGGGGGTGGTGAAGCCTTCGACGATGGCGCGCTTTCGCAAGTACGTGCTGCTCGGGGCCTTCATCGTCTCGGCCATCATCACCCCCACCCCGGACGCCTTCAACCAGGCCATGGTGGCCGTGCCGATGTACCTCCTGTTCGAGCTCGGTGTACTGGCTGGCCGGCTGGCGGTGCGGCGGAGGGCGCAAGGCCAGGACCCCGAAGAGAAAGGTCACTGACCCTTATCCTGGGTACTATCCTGGGTTCCTTTCCTGGGTTCCACCCACCCCGGATTCCCCCGAAATCGAACCATCTTCCCGGACGCAACTCACAATTCGGACCATAGAGTCCCATGGGGACGCCACGCTTGAGATGTGCCAGGAATTTCAGAATGTTACGCGTAAAGCATCATCTGGATCGTTTTCACCAGGATGCGCTGTGTAGCAATGAAATTGGTAGCTCGCCGACCAATACCGGATTTGCATTATCCCTAAATGGTGATATTCATATTTAGAGAGGAGGTTCTCATGAACCGATTTTTTCCCATGGCTCTATCCTTGTTTTTCGTCGGGTGCGGTGGAACCGAGGATTCGGGCAGTGGAACGAACACCCTCCTTGTCACGGCGTCCATCGAGTTTGAAAACCAAATTCCCAACGCTTCTCAAAGCGCCGATTTCAACGTGCGTTACGAGGTAGAGGTACGACGAAACAACCAGCCGGTCACGGACGCGCAGGTTCGCCTGACTCCCGAAGGCCAGGACGCCATCATTCTTGGAGGCAACGACGTTCCTCAGGGGAGGTACACAGGTAGCGGTGTCGGCTGGACCTCCCGGTACCGGTTGGATGTGGAGTCGGGAAGCGACAACGTCCGAGGTGTGCGTTTCGATTCCCCCGACATCCATGTGTTTGTCGCGCCTTCTCTAGGCCAAGTGGTCCCCGCCGGCATCGATTATCAGATTCGTTGGGATCGGGATCGGCAGACGGACTTCGCCATCATCAAGACCAAACAGCTTGGAGACACCGACATTCAGGACTCTGGCTCTTTCATGCTCAGCGGAGTCTACTTGGATGGCGATCAGGACAAGCAAAAGGAGGACGAGGTGTCGCTAATCCGCAAGAAGCAGACTGGACTTACAGGCGGTCTCTCGGGATCGAAGATCGAGATCACCTTGAGAAATCGCGTTTCTTTCTTGATAGATATCCAGCCGTAACGTCGGGTCATTTTCGTTCAGGGCTGGACTTGGATTTCTGAATTCGGCTTCGAGTGGCCCCGAAACCAAGAATCACCACCCGAAGCCCGAAGCCGGTTCCACCCACCCCGGTTTTACCTGTCCGGATTTCGGACACCGTGTTCGAAATCCGGACAGAAGGCCAATTTTCACAGATTGTCTGCTGATTTTGTGTCTTTATAGTTGTTTGTTTTTATTTGTATTTTATTCGAATAC
>JAAZNF010000028.1 GCA_012798435.1 Myxococcales bacterium
AGGATTCCTGGCAAGGGGGTACGCCCCCATAGACACGAAAAAAACCAATTGAAAAACCTGCCAACAAGAGAAAACCGCGAAAACATCGCCAGGAATTTTGCCTTTGTTAGAAGGCTTTTTTATTGAGCAGGTTTCCCTTGCTTCTTGGCCAACGCTGGTGCCTGCGTCTTCGCCATCGCCTTTTCTCTTTTTGTCAGCAGGATTTTCCGGGACTTGTCAGGGGGTCCAGGGGGGGCCAGGCCCCCTTGCCATGAGGCCCCTTGCCATGATCAGCCTTGTCTTCTCCCCTTTATTATCAGCGATTTTTCTTCGGTGATTTTTCTTGCTTGAGGTCTTTCCTGGTCGTTCAAGGGCGCGAGGCCCGCTTGCGCCGTCGCCACAGGTCACGGAGGAGGATCAACCCCAGCGCCGCCAGGCATCCCCAGGCCGGCCAGTCGCCGAGCACCTGGTAGAGAGTGCGGCTCTCCATGAGCGGCATGTCGGCCATGAGCGTCTCGGCCCCGTGGATGGAGGTCCGCGCCAGCACCCGGCCGTTCGCGTCCACGAAGGCCGAGATGCCGGTGTTCGTCGAGCGCACCAGCGCCAGGCGGTTCTCCACCGTGCGAAAGACAGCGAGCGCGAGGTGCAGCGCCGGCTCCGAGGTCTTGCCGAACCAGGCGTCGTTGGTGATGTTGACGAGCAGGTGCGGCTTCTTGTCGGCCACCTTCCTCGAGAAGGCCGGGATGATGTCCTCGTAGCACACCATCACCCCCAGCCGCCACGGCCCGAACGGCAGCACCTCGACCGAGCGCCCCGGGGTGAGATCCCCGGCCTCGGGGAACCACTCGTAGAACTTGGGGAAGGTCTCGGAGAAGGGCACGTACTCGCCGAACATCAAGAGGTACACCTTGTCGTAGGCCCCGAGCACCTTGCCCTCGCCGTCGATGAGCAGCGCCGTGTTGTAGAGGTCGATCCCCCGGTGGCGCACCGCCCGGTTCTCGGGGTTCTCGCGCCAGGTGAGCGCGCCGAAGAGCAACGGGACGTCGAAGCCCCGCTGGGGTGCCACCCGCTCCTCGGCCGGGGTGCCGTTCCGCTCGTCCTCGGCGGCGTGCTCGGGCGGGAGCGAGGAAGCGGGCGGGATGGCGGCCACGTCGCGCGGGAACACTCGGAAGCGCTCCACCCGGTCGCGCCCGGCCCGGCGCGCGTACACCCGCGAGGTCTGGTAGGCGGTCTCGGGCCACACGATGAGTTCGGCGCCCTGCTTTACGAGCTCGCGGCTCAGGCGCTGGTGCAGCACCAGGTTGTCGTCGATCTTCTGGGGGTCTTCCTTCTCCCAGATGCCCACGTCGGCCTCCACCATGCCGACCTTGAGCTTCTGGGCCGATTCCATCCGCGCATCCACCATGGCCATGCGGACAAGACCGTAGCCGGCGAGGAGCAGCGGGATCCCGAGCGCCAGCCCCAGGCGAAAAAGCGCCGCCCTCCCCTGCCCTCCTCGCCAGAAAAGGAAGGCGTCGTAGAGCGCCCCGTTGGTCATGGCGAGCAGGAAGCCGAGCAGGCTCACCCCGCCGAGCTCGCACACCTGGATGAAGGGGAGCACCCAGTGCTGCGAGTTGGCGTAGAACCACGGGAAGATGAAGGGGACGAGGTTCTCGGCGGCGATGTACGAGAGCGGCGCGAGCAACCAGGCACCGGCCTGGACCCGGCGTTCGAGCCAGCGCAGCAGGAGCAACCACACGCCGAAGACCAGCCCCTGGTAGATCGCGAGCAGCAGGCACAGAGGCACCGCCGCCAGCGCCGACATGTGGCCGAAGTCCATGAGCAGGCCGGTGATCCAGTAGAAGCCGCCCACGTTGGTGACCGTCCCCGCGAACCAGCCGAGGAGAAA
The DNA here is from genome assembly GCA_012798435.1 of Myxococcales bacterium. Classification (GTDB taxonomy): domain Bacteria; phylum Myxococcota; class B64-G9; order B64-G9; family B64-G9; genus JAAZNF01. Next base: position 1,868 of record JAAZNF010000028.1, read on the forward strand.
GCTCCGGCGGGCCGAAAGATTGCGCGCCGCGAGCATGGTGAGCCCCAGCGCCACCCAGGCCAGCGGAGCGATGTCCCAGCGCGGGAAGGCGAAGAACACCGCGCACCCGCCGATGGCCGCGAGCAGAAGCCGGCCCGAGAGCGTGGCGAAGAATCCAGGTTTCTCTCCGATCACTTCTGGCATTGCGGGCGGATGCTATCAGAGAATGATTATTGAAAAAAGCGCTGACAATAGGTGCGAAAAATCAAAGGCGATGAAAACACCTTGCGCGCCGCGATCGAGTTTCACGGGGCGCGGCTGCTTTACGGTGAGTCCTCCTAACTGCTCGCCGCAGAGCCGGCTCCGCTGCATGGAGGACTCACCTTGCCCGCCGCGCTCAAGATTTCAACAAGGTATTCCCCGAAGTTTTCCTGCTCTTCCTTGGTAGAAGGTTTTTCCCGGTTCTTTCCCGGGGGGTCACGGGGGCAGCGCCCCCGTGCCAGGGATCCCCACGTATCCGTTGCCTGGAGGGCAAAAAAAAACGGGCTGCCCGTCTCCAGGCAGCCCGTCTCGTCGGAAATCTCGCGGTACTATTTCTTCTCGGCGTTGCCCTGGATGAGCTTCTCCAGGATGGAGTTGTAGGCCAGCGGGATCTGGCCGAGGAGCGCGGTCTCCTCATTGGCGTAGGTGCTGGTGTCGTTGATGTAGCTCAGGATCTCCTTGGTCTCGCTATCGTAGATGCCGCCCCAGCTGTTGACCTTGAGCATCTTGCCACCCATGGTCTGCTCACCGTGCGAGTGAAGCACCACGATGTACTTGAACTTGATGGGGGTTTCGAGGAGCTTGAGCTCGACGAGCTTCGCGATGATTTGCTCCATCAGGTTGGAGAGGGCCGCGGCCACCGGCTCGGCGCTGCCGGTCATCTGGAAGGAGCCGTTGCGCACCTGGGCGTCCACGGTCTCGGCCAGCTCGAACGATAGGTTGCCGACCAGGTCAAACAGCTGCTGGCCGGAGATCAGGGTCTTGCCGAACTTGGCGATGACGCCGCCGGACACCGCGATGCCCATGGCCAACGGGTCGCCGGCCGAGCCCAGGTGCGACATGTTGATGGGGAACAGGAAGGCTGGAGTCGTGTCGCTGATGGGGATGGGGAAGGTGGCGTTCGGGTTCACCTTCACCGCGGCGCCGCCGCAGCCGATCATGCTGAGGGCCACCACAACCGCTACCATGCCGGACAGAATCTTGGACCGCATCGTTTCCTCCTCGGTTTGGGAAAAAACAGTCTTACCGCCTGAGTTGGGGCGCATCATGCTCCAACCACTAGACGGTGTCAATTCATTTTTTCTGCGCTACGAGCTTGCGGCCGTACTCGAAACCCTTCTGGAAGGCGTCCAGGTTGAGCTTCTCGGTGCCCTTGGGCACCGACTCGGCGAGCGCCTTCTTCACCGCCTCCAGCGACACCGCGTCAGTGAGCGCCGCCAAAAAGCCCACCATGACGATGTTGAGCACCATCCGCCGGCCCAGCTCCTCGGCCAGCTGGGTGGCCGGGATGCCGTAGGCCTTGACCCCGGGGGGCAGCGGCTCGGGCTTCACCAGGCTCTCCTCGTACAGGAGCAGCGCCCCGGGCTTCACCTCCCCGATGAACTTGTCGTAGGCCGGCTGCGACATCACCACCAGGATGTCCGGGTGGGAGACGCACGGGTAGAGGTTGCGGTCCGGGCTCAGCACCACCTGGGCGCTGCAGGCGCCACCGCGGGCCTCGGGGCCGAAACTCTGGGTGAGGGTGGCGTCCAGCCCGTCGTGGATGGCCGCGCCCCGGCCCATGATCATACCGGCCAGGATCACCCCCTGGCCGCCGAAGCCGCCGATCTTGAGCTCCACGCGCTGTTTCATCGGGTCACCCCCGTGGGATAGGGCGTGAACTTCGCGCCCAGGCGCTTGCCCAGCACCGTGTTCATGTTCTCGAGCAAGGTGGGCCGGTCCCGGTTGACGAAGCGCCCCACCGGGATGGGACCCTGCATGGGGATGTCCAGGGTGCGGGTGTCGGCTCCCTCGCTGAGCTTGCTCTGCTGCTTGTAAAACCTCATGGCGTCCAGGGCGTCGCCCAACCGGTTGCGCCGCTGGTAGATGGTGGGACAGGGGGCGATCACCTCGACGAAGCAGAAGCCCGGCTTCTGCAAGACCTCGCGCATGGCCTTGGCCAGCTGGCGCACGTGGTAGGTGGTCCAGCGGGCCACGTACACCGCCCCGGCCGAGTCGGCGAGGAACGCCAGGTTGAAGGGCTGCTCGAAAACCCCGAAGGGCGAGGTGGTGGCCACGCTCTCGATGGGCGCGGTGGGGGCCACCTGGCCGCCGGTCATGCCGTAGGTGAAGTTGTTGACGCAGATGACCTTGATGTCCACGTTGCGCCGGGCGGCGTGGATGAGATGGTTGCCACCGATGGCCACCAGGTCGCCGTCGCCCGAGAACACCACCACCTTCATGTCGGGCCGGGCGGTCTTGAGGCCGGTGGCGAACGGGATGGCCCGGCCGTGGGTGGTGTGGTACGAGTCCATGCGCAGGTAGCCCGCGATGCGACCGGTGCAGCCGATGCCGGACACCACCTGCACCGAGTCGATGTCGGTCTTGCTCTCCAGCATGGCGCGGGCGAAGCAGTTCACCACCACCCCGATGCCGCAGCCCGGGCACCAGATGTGGGGCATGCGGTCCATGCGCAGGAAGGGCTCTACAGGATTGCGCGGCTGGGTCATCGGGCCACCTCCTCCACCACCTTGAGCACCTGCTCGGGATCGTGTAGCGCCCCGCCGCCGTGCGGCACCAGGCGCACCGGGGCGGCGCCGCACACCGCGCGCTCCACCTCCAGCACCATCTGGCCGTAGTTGAGCTCGACCACCACCACCGCCTTGGCCTTGCGGGCGAGCTCACGCAGTCGCTTTCCCGGGAAGGGCCACACCACCACCGGGCGGAACAACCCGGCCTTGATGCCCTTCTGCCGGGCGAGCTGCAGGGTGCGCTGCACCACCCGCGAGGTGATGCCGTAGGCCACCAGCAGCACCTCGGCGTCCTCGGTCATGAACTCCTGGCTGCGCTCGATCTCGTCGGCGCGGGTGCGGATCTTGTCCACCAGCCGGTGCACCAGCTTCTCCTGGGCCTCGGCGCTCATCACCGGGTAGCCGCGCTCGTCGTGGGTGAGCCCGGTGACGTGGAAGCGGTAGCCCTTGCCGATGGGAGCCATGGGCGGCACCAGGTCCGGACCGGCCGCGAACGGCAGGTACTTCTCCGGCGGCTCTTGGGTGAAGCGCCGCGGCTCGATCTCGATGGCATCCGGCGGCGGGATGACCACCTTCTCGGTCATGTGCCCCACGCTCTCGTCCATCATGAACATCACCGGCACCCGGAAGCGCTCGGCCAGGTTGAAGGCGTGGATGGCCAGGTCGAAGCACTCCTGCGGCGAGTTGGGGGCGATGGCGATGATCTCGTAGTCGCCGTGCGAGCCCCAGCGGGCCTGCATCATGTCCGCCTGGCCGGGCAGGGTGGGCAGCCCGGTGGAGGGCCCGCCGCGCTGCACGTTGACGAACACGCACGGGGTCTCGGTCATGGCCGCCAGGCCCACGTGCTCCATCATCAGGGAGATGCCGGGACCGGAGCTCACCGTCATGGAACGGGCCCCGCCCCACACCGCGCCCTGGATGGCGATGGAGGAGGCGATCTCGTCCTCCATCTGCAAGAACACCCCGCCCACCTCGGGCAGGCGGCTGGCGATGCGCTCCACCACCTCGGTCGAGGGGGTGATGGGGTAGCCGAAGGCCACCCGGCAGCCCGCGGCCAGCGCGCCCTCGCAGCAGGCGTGGTCGCCGTCCAAGAAATGCGTGCCGGTGAGCACGCCCTTCGGGTCAGCCTTCATCGGAATCCTCCTCCGCCTTGCCCAGGCGCACGCCGAAGATGGCGAAATCCGGGCAGTACAGGCCGCACAGGTTGCAGCCGTTGCAGGCCTCGGGCTTGGCGGCGACCGGCGGGTGGTAGCCCTTGCGGTTGAAGGCCGTGTCGAGCGCCAGCACGTGCGAGGGGCAGAACTCCACGCAGAAGCCGCAGCCCTTGCACACCTCCCGGTTGACGTGCACCTCGCCCTTGGGTTTCTTGGGCTTTTCTTTTTCGGCCATGAACGCTCCTTGGCGCTAGCGCGCCTTCAATGCCTCCACCATCTGCTGCCCGATGTCCGCCGGGCTCTCGGCCACGCGCACCCCGCAGGCCTTGAGCGCGGCCACCTTCTCGGCCGCCGTGCCCTTGCCGCCGGCGATGATGGCCCCGGCGTGGCCCATGCGCCGGCCTGGGGGCGCGGTGCGCCCGGCGATGAAAGCCACCACCGGCTTTGTCATGTTCTTCCGAGCGTACTCGGCCGCGGCTTCCTCGGCGGCGCCACCGATCTCGCCGATCAGCACCACCCCGTTGGTGCCCGGGTCCTTCTCGAAGAGCGAAAGCCCCTCGATGAAGTCGAGGCCCTTGATGGGGTCGCCGCCCAGTCCGATGCAGGTGCTCTGGCCCAGGCCCAGCCGGGTGAGCTGGTCCACCGCCTCGTAGGTGAGCGTGCCGCTGCGGCTGAGCACCCCGATGCGCCCCGGCTTGTGGATGGCCGCCGGCATGATGCCGATCTTGCACTCGCCCGGGGTGATGATGCCCGGGCAGTTGGGGCCGATCAGCACCGCGCTCGAGCCGGCGAGCACGTTCTTCACCTTGAGCATGTCGAGGGTGGGGATGCCCTCGGTGATGCACACGATCACCCGCACCCCGGCCTCGAAGGCCTCCAGCACCGCGTCGGCGGCTCCGGGGGCGGGCACGAAGATGCACGAGGCATCGGCGCCGGTGGCGCGCACCGCCTGGTGAACGCTGTCGAACAGCGGGACCTTCTCCCAGGCCGTACCGCCCTTGCCCGGGCTCACCGCCGCCACCACCCGGGTGCCGTACTCCAGCATGGTCCCGGTGTGGAACTTGCCGGCGCTGCCCAGGCCCTGGATGAGGACGCGGGTTTCCTTTCCGACCAGGATGCTCATATCTACCTCCGGCTGGCGGCGACGACGGCCTCGGCGGCCTCGCGCATGGTCTCGGCGGGGATGATGTCGAGTTTCGACTTCTTCAGGATCTCCTGCCCGATGTCCACCCGGGTGCCCTGCAGGCGCACCACCAGCGGCACCTTGAGGCCCATCTCGCTGACGGCGTCCACCACGCCCTGGGCGATGACGTCGCATTTCACGATGCCGCCGAAGATGTTCACCAGGATGGCGCGGACGTTGGGATCGGAGAGGATAATCTGGAAGGCCTTCTTCACCCGGGCGGCGTCGGTGCGCCCGCCCACATCGAGGAAGTTGGCCGGCTCGCCGCCAAAGAGCTTGATGATGTCCATGGTGGCCATGGCCAGCCCGGCGCCGTTCACCATGCAGCCGATGTTGCCGTCCAGGCGCACGTACGAAAGCTCGTGCTTGCCGGCCTCGACCTCGGCCGGGTCCTCCTGCTCCACGTCGCGAAGTGCTTCCACCTCGGGGTGGCGGAACAGCGCGTTGTCGTCGAAGTTCAACTTGGCGTCCAGCGCCACCACCTCGCCGGCCTGGGTCAGCACCAGCGGGTTGATCTCGACGAGCGAGGCGTCGAGCTCCACGAAGGCCCGGTACATGCCAGAGAGGAAGGCGGTGAACTTCTCGGCCTGCTCCTTTCCGAGCCCCATTTCGAAGGCCAACCGGCGGCCCTGCGAGGGCATGAAGCCGCTCACCGGGTGGACCGGGGCCTTCAGGATCTTCTCCGGGCGGGTGCGGGCCAGCTCCTCGATCTCCATGCCACCCTCGCCCGAGGCGATGATGGTGACGCGAGCCGTCTCGCGATCGATGACCATGCCGAGGTACAACTCGCGGGCCACCGGCAGGGTCTCCTCCACCAAGAGAGCGCGCACCATCTGGCCGCGCGGGCCCGACTGGTGGGTGACGAGCGGTTTGCCGAGGAGGCCGCCAGCGATCTTCCCGGCCTCGGCGGGCGAGCCGGCCTTCTTCACGCCGCCAGCCTTGCCGCGGCCCCCGGCGTGCACCTGGGCCTTGACCACAACCTCGCCGCCCAGCTCCTTCGCCGCCGCGGCTGCCTCCTCGGGGGCGCGGGCCACCTTGCCGCGCGGCACCCGCACGCCGTAGCGCGCCAGGATCTCCTTGGCCTGGAATTCGTGAATCTTCATGCCTGCCTCCCTCGGCCCCGCTCCCGCCCGCCACGCAGGAAACAGCTCCGGCCCGGCGGGGGCGTATGGGTTGGAATCGGCTTGGATGGCGCCATGATTCGGGTTGCCGGCAAACCTGCCCGGCGGGGCTTTCGTATAGCCGCAAGCGAGGCCTTGTCAAGCGATTTGGGGAGGTCCGGTTCTGTCGCTTCGGAACCGAGAAGTTTTCGAACCGGCCCGCGGGTGTTACACTCGAGCTCGCCATGCCGGCCCCTCTCTTCATCGGATTCGCCCTGATCCTCATGGCTCCCTTCGCCGCGACCGCCGAAGAACTCCATTATTTTCGGGCGGATGGGAGGATGGCGACATTGCGGGCGGTACCCGAGGGTAGGCTGTACGTGGTTCATGCGCCGGGGTTCGGCCCCATCAGCATCGGCCGGCGGCTCCTCGTTCGCACGCGCCGGGACGCTCTCCCGATGGAGACGCTGGCCGAGCTTTCTCTCGCCGTGGTCCGGCCGCTGGGTTCGCTGCCTCGCGCCTGGCTCCTGGAGGCGCCCGACCCCCGCGCGGCGGTGGCAGCCTGCCGGGAGCTCTTTATCCGAGGAGAGGCGGAGTGGGCGGTCCCGGACTTCCGTATGCCGGTTTCACTCCATTTTCGACCCGACGATCCCTTGTACCCGACCCAATGGCACCTGTCGGGGGACGCCGCGGCCGCCATCGCCGTCGAGGCCGCCTGGGACCTCAGCCGCGGCGAGCCTTCGGTCGTCGTGGCGGTGGTGGACACCGGCGTGGACGCGGCGCACCCGGACCTCGATCCGGCGCGCCTTTCGCACCCGCGGAACGTGCTCTCGCGGAGCGACGACCCCTCCCCTTCCCCGTTGTCCATCGATTCACATGGCACCGCCTGCATGGGCCTCATCGCCGCCGGTGCCGGCAACGCCGAGGGCGGCAGTGGGGTGTGCCCGGGTTGCGGCTGGATGCCGGTGCGGGTGTTCGAGGACGGGGGCTACATGAACCACGCGGCACTGGTCGAGGGCATCGTGTGGGCCGCCGACCACGGCGCCTCCGTGATCTCCAACAGCTGGGGCATCGGACAGGAGCTCATCGACCAGGGCGTGGACGTGGCCCCGGTGAAGGACGCGGTGCGCCACGCGGTCACGAGCGGGCGCGGCGGCAAGGGCTGCGTGGTGCTCTTCGCGGCCGGGAACGGCGACGGCAACCTGAACGCCCAACCCATCGGGCCGGACGAGCTCCCCGCCATGGAAGAAACCGTCGCGGTGGGCGGCTGCGACGAGAGCGGGACGGTGGCCCGCTACTCCGACTTCGGCCCGTGCCTTTCGGTGGTGGCGCCGACCTGGAGCGGCAACGCCGGCACCCCCAAGATCACCACCCTGGACACGCTCGGCGACCGCGGCGCCAACAAGGCTGGCGCCCACTACCGCACCGAGACCGGCCAGGGCGACGTCCCGTCCGGCGAGGACGAGCCCGACGCGGCCGGAAATTACACCCGCCACTTCACCGGCACCTCGGCCGCCACCCCCGTCGCCGCCGGGGTGGCCGCGCTGGTGCTCTCGGTGAACCCAGCTCTCACCTGGCGCGAGGTGAAGGACATTCTGCAAGCGACCGCCGACAAGGTGCCGGACCCGTCCCTGTACGGCCCCGACGGGCACGACGATCACTACGGCTACGGGCGGGTGAACGCACAGCGGGCGGTGGCGATAGCCCGCTTCGGCCGGAGCATGCCGGCGGGAAGCCCCTGCCTCATCCCGGAGAACTGCGCCGGCGACTGCCTGGACAAGCCCCTGCGTGGCACCGGGCCGGCCTGCTTCACCCCCTGCGCGCTGCCCGCCGACTGCCCCGAGCGCGAGGTGTGCGAGGCGGGCCACTGCTATCCGGAGGTGACGCTCACCGGCGGTTGCGGCTGTGCCCCCTCGTCGCGATCCGACGGCGTACTCGTCTCGCTGGTCGGGGTCCTTGTCGCGATGCGGCGCCGTGGTATGCTGCGCCCATGAACGACATCGAGACCCCGCCCAAAGAGATCCTCGAAGGCTATCAATTGCTCCTTTGCCCGATCGAGCCGGTGCGCTCCGGCCACATCAACCGCACCTTCCGGGTCCGCCGCGGCGCAGAGACCTTCGTGCTGCAGATGCTCAACCCCATCTTTGCGCCCGAGGTCCACCTCGACATCCGGGCCGTCACCGAGTGGATCGCGGCCCGCGGGCTGGTCACGCCGCGGCTCGTCCCGGCGCTATGCGGCGCCGACTGGCTCGCCGACCCGGCGGGCCGCACCTGGCGCCTGCTGACCCATGTCCCCGGACAGACCCTCCTCGCGGCCGACTCCCCCGGGCGCTGCCTCGAGGCAGGAAGGCTGCTGGGACAGTTCCATCGGGCCACCTGGGACTGCCCCCACCGCTTCGTCTTCACCCGGCTCGGCATCCACGACACCCCGCGGCACCTGGCCGCACTGCGGGAGGCTTTGGCGCAGCACCGGGGTCACCGGCTGTTCGGGCCGATCTCATGTCTCGCTGAACAGATCCTTTCGGCCGGCGAATCCCTGGAGCCGGTGGAGCGACTACCGGCGCGCCTGGTCCACGGCGACCCCAAAATCAGCAACTTCGTCTTCGCGGACAACGGGCGCGCCGTGGCCCTGATCGACCTCGACACGCTGGGCCGGATGCCGCTTCCCGTCGAGCTCGGCGACGCGCTGCGCTCGTGGTGCGCGCCGCAGGGCGAGGACCGCGGCGAGCCGCTGCGGGTGGATTTCTTCGAGGCCGGAGTGCGAGGCTGGCGCGAGGGAATCGGCGACTTGCCCGCGCCGGAGGAGATACGCGCCATCCCCGCGGCGGTGGCACGCATCGCGCTCGAGCTCGCCGCCCGCTTCGCCGCCGACGCGCTGCACGAGCGCTATTTCGCGTACGATCGAGAGCGCTACCCCGCCGCCGGCGAGCACAACCGGGTCCGGGCCGAGTCCCAGTGGGCGCTCTACCGCTCGGCCATCGAGCTTCGGCCGCGGCTGGACGCGGTGGTGGAAGACCTACTCGCCGTCTGAGCGGCATGAGCGCTCGACCAGCTCCAGCAACCGGCGGACGAGCAACTCCTCGGCCCCGTCCCCCCACCGCAGCGAGAGCCGCAGGGCGAACACCGGCAACCCGATAGCGGCGCCCTCCAGGCGGACCAGGTCCTTTTCGGTGGTGAGGACGCCGGCCGCACCCAGGGCGCGGGCGCGCGCCGTGATGTCCGCAAGCTCCCTCTTTGAAAAGGCGTGGTGATCGCGGAAGGCGAGCGACCCGGCGAGCTCGATGCCCGCTCGCCGGCAGCTCTCCAAGAACCCCCCGGGGTGAGCGATGGCGCACACGCCGAGGAAAGCGCCCGCACCGGGCGCCGCAAGCAGCCGGCTCCAGTCCCCTGCCGCCACCCATCCCTCCGGGACGAGATCGCAGCCGACGGCAGGGACGCCGGCGGGGAGACCGTGTTGCGCGCGCAGCACCTCGAGCGGGCGAGAGGCGGCGTTCACGAACACGACAAGATCCGCGCGGCGGGCGGCCGAGAGCGGCTCGCGCAGCGGGCCGGCCGGCAGCAGCCGCCCGTTGCCTGCGCCTCGCCGGGCGTTCCAGGCCAGGATGTCGAGGTCGCGATGCAGGGCCCGGTGCTGGAAGGCGTCGTCGCACACGACCAGGTCCGGCGAGAACTCCCGTACGGCGAGCAGAGCCGCCGCCACACGGTCTCGCCCCACCACCATGGGCAGGTCGGGTAAACGCCGGGCCAGGAAGGCCGGCTCGTCACCGACGTCTTGCCACGCCGGCGGGCGCGCGCCGGGGCGGTGCGCCACCCGCACTTCTCCGGTACGCCTGCCATATCCGCGAAAGACCAGGGCCGGCCGCAGCCCGTTCATTTGCGCCAGGCGGCACAGCTCCAGTGCGAGCGGCGTCTTGCCGTTCCCACCCACGGTCAGGTTGCCAACCGAGAGCACCGGACAGCCGGCGCCGGCGCTGGCCCCGGCTCCCCCGCGCAGGCCCAGGCCCGCCCGGTACAAAAGCGAGAGCGGCGAAAGCGCCGCGCCGCACAGCCGTGCCGTCACGTCGCCAGTCTCCGGGTACCACACGCGCTCGATCTTCATGCGATCTTCCATGATTGGATGGTCATGCCCATCCGGCCAGGCGCAGCGCCTCGGCGGCCACTCGCTCGGGCGACAAGCTCTCCAGGCACGCCAGGGTGCCGAGCGGGCAGGCGCCGGAGCCGTGGTTGGAGCAAGGGCTGCACGGGAGAGCCAGCGTCAAGGCGCTTGTCCGCTCGCCGCGCGGCGCCCAGCGTTCCGGTGAGGTCGGGCCGAACAGCGCCACCACCGGCACGCCGAGGGCCGCGGCCAGGTGCGCCGGTCCCGAGTCCGGGCTCACCACCACCACGCAGCGACACAACACCCCGGCCAGCTCGCCCAGGCCGCCGTTCTCGAACACCGGCAGTGCGCCGCCCACGCGCGCGGCCAGCGGCCCGGCCGGGATACCATTCGCCGGGTCTCCGACGAGCACCGGCCGCAACCCCCGGTCCTGCAGGGTGCGGCCCAGCGCCTCCCAGTGGCGCGCCGGCCATAGCTTGGTGCGCTGGCGCGCACCCAGCACCAGGGCGGCGTAGGGCCCGCCCGCGTCTGGCAGGCGCGCTGCCGCGGCCTCCAGCCAGTGCGGCTCGGGCTTCAGCCGCGGCCGGGCCACGAAGTCCGGCGGGGCGGGAGGCGCCTCGCCCTCGAGCACGGCCAGGTAGCGTTCGACCTGGTGTGGCGCGCGCAGGATCGAGTCCTGGCCCATCAGCGCCCGCACCACCTCCGAAGCCCCGCGCTTGACGAGCTGGAGCCGCCGGGCCGGTTTCAAGAGCATGGCGAGCAACACCGAGCGTACCTTGTGCTGCAGGTCGATCACCAGGTCCACCGGCCGCAGCGCCTCCGAGAGCGCCGCGATCCCGCCCGGCCCGCGGTGCACTCCGTGCGCGTCGAACTCCACCACCTCATCCAGGCCGGGATGGGTCCGCACCAGGTCGGCGTAGCCCCGGTCCACCAGGAAGGTGATGCGCGCGGCCGGCCAGGCCGCCCGCGCGCGGTCGATCACCGGCGTCGCGAGCAAGATGTCGCCGAGCGAGGAGAGCCGGATGATCAAGATGCGTTCGGGCTGCGTCATGCCACCCCCGTCCGGGCCAGCTCCTCCAGGATCAGATCCGCCTCGCGCCGGCTGGCGCCCTTCACCCCGGCCACCACCTCGAAGGCCAGCTCCCCCAGCCGGACCATCTCCGCCGGCTGGGCCAGGAGCTGGTCCAGCACCACCTGCAACCGTTCGAAGTCGGCCACCTGGATGCCGCCGCGGCCCACCAGGCGCCGCGCGGCGTCGGCGAAGTTCTCCACGTCGGGGCCGAACAGCACCGGCTTGCGGCAGGCCGCCGGCTCGAGGATATTCTGCCCCCCGCGACGCACGAAGCTGCCCCCGACCACCACGGCGCTGGCCACCCGGTAGAACGCGCGCAGCTCCCCCACCGAGTCCAGCACCACCACCGGCGCGTCCGTGGGGCAACGCGAGCGCGGCGCCGCGGCCAGGTTGCGTTTGCGGCACAGGTGCAGGACCTCGCGGCTGCGTTCGGGGTAGCGCGGGGCGAGCAGCAGGCGCAGCTCAGGGTGCTTGCGGCGCAGCGTAACGAACACGTCCAGGAGCGGCCCCTCCTCGCCGGCGTGCGTCGAGCCGAACACCAGCGCGGGCGCATGCGCCGGCCAGCCGAGGGCCGCGCGCAGGACCAGCGGGGACTTCTCCTCGCCACCGTTGTGAGCGGCACCGAAGGCGTCGTACTTGGTGTTGCCCGTGACCACCACCCGGGAGGGATCCGCCCCCAACCCGAGCGCGCGCTCCGCCTCCTCGGGCTCGCGCATGCACAGCCGGTCGAGCCAGCGTAGCGGGTTACCGATCAGCCGGTACAGCAGCCGGTAGCGCCATACCCGCCGGGGGTGGATGCGGCCGTTGCCCAGCACCACTCGACCGCCCGCGCGTTTCACGCCGCGGATGAGCGCCGGCCACAGCTCGGCGTACTCCAGCACCAGCACCCGGGGCCGGGCCGCGCGCACCACGCGCGAGACGGCCCAGGGAAGGTCCAGGGGGGCATATGTCACGCCGTCCACTCCCGGAATGCCGCGGGCCAGGTCGTGGCCGCTACCGGTGATGCAGCTCTGCAACACGAACAGCTCGGGGTGGGCGGCCTTGACCTCGGCGATCACCGACTTCTGGGCCAGCACGTCGCCCGCCGAGGCGCCGTGGAACCATACCACCGGCCGCTCTCCGGCTCCCGGCCAGCCCGGCGCATGGCGGCCCAACCGCTCGCGGAAACCGCCGCGCAGCTTGGGGTGGAGCCACAAGAGCGGGAGCGCCAGGACGGACAGGAGGTGCATGAGCGCGGCGTACAGCCAGAACATGCCGGGCATGCTAACCAAAAAGGGGCGGCTTTCCAACAGCGGCGGCAGCCGCGCTACTTGCCCGATTGTCGCGGCGCGCCAGGCGAGGCCTCTATGTAGCGGAGCCGGCTCTGCGGCGAGCAACTAAGAGGGCTCGCCGTCAAGCAGCCGCGCTACTTGCCCGATTGTCGCGGCGCACAAGCAGGCCCAATGCGGCGCACGACAACTACCTTTGCAACAATTTCGTTGACCCGCCGCGGCGGGATGCCTATGGTTTGGCGACCAAACGCCACGGAGGACAAAATGGCCCTGAACTACGATCTGACCGAAGAGCAGAGCATCCTGCGTGACAGCGTACGCAAGTTTGCCGAGAACGTCATCAAGCCGGTCTCTCGCGGCTACGACGAGCGCGAGCAGTTCCACCTCGACTCCATCCCACGCATGGCTGAGCTGGGGCTGTTCGGCATGGTGGTCTCGCCGGAGTTCGGCGGCCAGGGGCTGGACTACGTCTCCTACATCATCGCGGTAGAGGAGCTGGCCCGCGTCGACGGCTCCCACGCCGCCACCATCGCGGCGGACAACTCGCTCGGTATCAACCCGCTCTACTACTTCGGTAACGAGCAGCAAAAGAAGAAATACCTGCCCAAGCTGTGTCGCGGCGAGGGCTTGTGGGGCTTCGGGCTCACCGAACCCAACGCCGGCTCGGACGCGGGCAGCTCGCGCACCACCGCGGTGCTGGACGGCAACGAGTGGGTGCTGAACGGCTCCAAGATCTTCATCACCAACGCCGCCTCCCCCATCAGCATGGGGGTGACGGTGCAGGCGGTGACCGGCAAGCGCCCGGACGGCCGCCCGGAGCTGTCCTGCATCATCGTCGAGCACGGCACGCGCGGCTTCGAGGCCAAGGAGATGCACGGCAAGCTCATGTGGCGCTCCTCGAACACCGCCGAGCTGTACTTCGAGGACTGCCGCGTGCCGCGGGACAACCTGCTGGGGAAGCGCGGGGATGGCTTCAAGCAGATGCTGGCCACCCTGGACGGCGGGCGGCTGTCCATCGGCGCCATGGGGCTGGGCTGCGCCCAGGGCGCCTTCGACCTGGCCCTGCGCTATGCCAAGGAGCGCGTGCAGTTCGGCCAGCCCATCTGCCACTTCCAGGTCAACGCCTTCAAGCTGGCCGACATGGCCATGGAGATCGAGGCCGGCCGGCACCTCATGTACAAGGCCTGCTGGCTGAAGGACCAGCACCGGCCCTTCGGGCGCGAGGCGGCCATGGGCAAGCTGTACTGCTCGGAGCTGGCGCGCCGGGTGAGCAACCAGGCGGTGCAGCTCCACGGCGGCTACGGCCTGATGAAGGAGTACGACGTGGAGCGCTTCTACCGCGACGCGAAACTCCTCGAGATCGGCGAGGGCACCTCCGAGGTGCAGCGCATCGTCATCTCGCGCCACCTGGGCTGCTGACCCGGTCTGCCAGGAATACCTTCAGCCCAAAGAAGATCTCGCCAAGGGAACACACCCCCTTGAACCCCCACCGAAACTGCCCCGAAAAAACCTGCTAGTACGGAAAAATCCAGAAAAAGGCCCGGGGAAAACCCTTGGTGGAGGCAACGGCGCCGGATCGCTGGCACCTCTGCCTTTTCCCCTGTGCTATGAGCGGATTTTTTCAGGGACTTTTACGGGGGTTCAAAGGGGGCAGAGCCCCCGGGCAGATCAGCTACGGAAGCTCGGCCCAGGAGAAAGCGGCGACGGCGACCGGGAGGTCCCACATGTCGTTTGCGCCAAACCCGAAGAGCTTCGGGAAGCTCCAGCCGTCCTGGAGTCGCACGGCCATGAGCCCGGCGGCGGCGGCGCGATCCGTTCCGGTCGGGCTGGGCGGCAGCGCGATGACCGTCCGAGGCAGCTCGGCGAACACCCGCCACGGCTGTCCGTCCGCCGCCGAGAACTCGGCCACGGCCAACTGGGCGCCGGTGGGCATGGCGCCGATGTCGATCTTCCGCTCGGCGGCCGAGAACGAGCCCTGCGGCGGGGCCAGGAAGGCGTCCAGCGCAAGCTCGCCGTCGAAGTCATCCAGCAACACCACCTGACCGGCGCGGTGGGACGGATCGCCGGCCCGCCAGGCCAGCGCCAGCAGCACCCGTTGCGCTCCCGCCTCGGGCATGCGCCCGGCCACCTCCGAGACGCGCACCTCGACCGGGCCGGGGAGCAGGCCGTCGGGCGGATCGTGGACCGGGTCATCGCTGTCGAAGCCGGCGGCCAGGCCCAGCGGTACGAACCCGCCGGCCGGGGTGTGGATGCCCGCGAGCAGCAGCACGCTGTCGTAGGCGTTGGCGGGGAACTGCGGCACCGTGACCTTGAGCGAGTGGGCTTGCGGCATGGTGAGCGGCAGGTCGAGCGAGCTGAAGTTCTGGTAGTCGGGCACAAGCTCCGTGCGATCGCCGTCGCCGTCGAGGTCGCTGCGGTCCGCCACCAGCGGGATCTCGGCGATGAGCTGGTTGGGCGCCAGGGCCCCGCGTTGAGCGGAGAGGTTGATCAGCCGGTACACCAGCCCCAGCGAGTCCTGGCCGTCGGCGGCCTGCAAGAACGGCAGCAGCCGGGTCCTAAACTCCGCTTCGTCGAGCTTGCCGCCCAGCCCGAAGAACACGCGGTTCTCGGGGACGGCGCTCACGGAGTAGCGGTTCTTGTAGCTCGAGGAGCCGTTCAGCCATACCTGCCCGCCCGGAAGCCGCAGGTCGTAGGTATGGTCGTCGAACATGAACCGGGCCCGGAAGACGTCCTGCCAGGGAAAGTCGGGCGCGATGTCGAGCGGGAAGCCGGGCAGCGAGAACCCGGCCAGGGCCAGGCTCATCTCGCAGGGGTGAGGCGCCGGGCAGCGGATCCGGTCGAAGGAGAACCGTCCGGCTACCCCGCCGGCCCGATCCGCCTGCACCAGCCGCCGCATCGGGATCACCAGGTCGCGCCAGGTGACGCCCGCGATGGTGATGAACTCGTAGGCCGGGTCGGCCACAGTGACGTCGCCGGGGTGTTCGGGATCGAGGTAGCGGTCGTAGATCCACGAGCCGGAGGCGTCCATGCGCGCCGGGGGCAGGTCGTTGATCTGGAAGAAGGCCCCCTTGACCGGTGCCCCGGTCTCGGCGTCGACCGCCGCCGCGCGCGTCCCCACCGGCGGCGGATCCCCCAGGTTGATGGCCCAGGCGTGGCACTTTGTGTTGCAGCCACGCACGGTGACGGTGAGCTCGACGGCGCCCGAGGCGGTGGCGCCCCCGGTGAGCAGGCCGTCCCCGTTGACGTCGGCGGAGGCTGGCGCGGCCGAGGACCAGTCGCTGGCCACCCCGGGAGCGTACGTGCCGTCGGCGCGAAAGGCCCCGGCCACGAGCTGCACCTGGTAGCCGGGCATGAACACCACCCACGACGGCCAGATGCGACAGGCGGCGACCTCGGCGCACCCCGCCGGGCTCAAACAGTCGCCGCTCTGGCACACGTGCCCGCCGGAGCAATCCGCGTCGCGCTCGCAGTGCGCAAAGTCGCAGACCCCGTCCTGGCCGCACAGGAGGTCGCCGGCGTGCGGGACATCCGCCCGCTGAGTGCACTCGGCATCGGTGGTGCAGCGGCTGCGGCACTTGTTGTCGAAGAGGTCGCAGGAAAGCCCCTCACAGCAGTTGCCGGGATCGGCGTTGCAGTATCCATCCGCCTGGATGCAGGGCTTCTCGCAAGTGCCCCCGGCGGTGCACACCATCCCGGCCTCGGGGCAGTCGCCGTCCTGGCAGCACTCGTGGCACTTGCCGTCGGTGCAGCAACGCGCTCCGCTGCAACAGTCGTCCTGGCAGGTCTCGCCGATGGTGCGGCAGGGCACCTCGTGACAGCGCCGGTCCACGCCGCACACCGGAGTGGCGCCGGAGCAGTCGCCGTCGCCGCAACACTCCTGGCAGGTGAAGTCGGCGCAGCAGTGCCCGCCACCGGTGCAGGCCGCACCGGGGCAGCAGGCGTGGCACTCCCCGTCGGAGCAGCGCTCGGTCCCCGCCGGGCACTGCGTGCCACCGTTCCCGCCGCACGCTCCCAATGCCAGCGCCAGCATCCCACCCACAACGATCCGCAGGAAACGTGTCATGAACGACCCCTTGGTTAGATAAGGTTCGACCCATTCTCACCACAGGAAAAAACTCTTGGCAAGATCCTTTGTATAAAAACGATTGGAGGCGCGACCCGGCGGCGGTAGAATCTCTCCACCATGGTCCTCAAGCGGGCACTGGTTCTGCTGCTATGGTCGGTTCCGTCGTTGGCCCGGGCCGAGCCGGTGCCGCTGGAAGAGTTGCAGACGGTCGCCGGGCCGGCCTACGAGGTACGCTCGGCCACCATCGCGGACGAAGTGCTGGAGGTGGTCCTCTCCGGCGATTGGCGCGCGCTACGAGACGACCTTACGCGCGAGGATCTCATCCGCGAGCTGCTGTGGGCCGCCCGCCGGTTTGCCGACACCGAGGGCATTCGTGTGCTGTGGCAAACGAACGAGGGGCTGCGGCCGCTCGATTCGCTGGTTCGGGATCCAAGCGAGGCCGAGCGCATGCGCGCCATCATCGAGACGCGTGCTCCCGGACTGCGCCGGCTCCCACCGCAGGATCTCCCCCTGGGCGGAAGCCTCCAGGGACGAACCATCGTCCTGAGCCCGGGCCACGGCTGGATCTATTACGACAGCCTCGCCAACTGGTCCACCCAGCGCGGCCTCATCAACCTGCCGGACTGCGAGACCTGCCGCGGCATCATCGAGGACTTCTCCAACGCCGAGATCGCCTTCCGCTACCTCTTGCCCGACCTGCTGCGCGCCGGGGCCACGGTGTGGGTGGTGCGCGAGCGGGACGAGGCGAGCTTCGAGCAGATCATCGACGACGGCGAGGCCGGCTACCTCGAGGAGGGGAGCTTTCGCGATGGCACCTCGACGGGCGGTTTCAATGGCGGATACCGGGTGCTGCTGGCCTCGGACGGCGGGCGCGCCCGGTACCGGTTCGCCGTCCCGAAGGACGGCGAATACTGGCTCTCGCTGTGGACGGTGGCGGGCGGCAACCGCATCTCCGACGCCCGCCTGAGCCTGGCCCAGGCCGATCGGACGGAGTCGGCCCACCTCGACCTGCGCGTGGACGGCTCGCGCTGGCGGCACGTGATGCGGACGTGGCTTCAGGCCGGCCCGGCGGAGGCGATCCTGGAGCCCGGGCCCGCGGCTGAAACCGACGGCTACCTGGTAGCGGACGCGATCCGCCTCGGCGGCGGCGTGGACCAAAGCGTGGTGGCCGGGAAGGCCGCCGACAAGCCCCGCTGGCAAATGGGCGCGCTGTTCGCCCTGCCCTACCTCGGGTTGCCACCGTCGCTCAACCCCGGCTCGGACGTCACGGTGCGGCCGGCGGGCGCCGAGTGGTTCGGCGCCGACGCCTACCTCTCGCTACACTCGAACGCGTCCGGCGGCTCGACGCAAAACGCCTCGGGGACCTCCACCTACCGCTACAACTGCGGCAGCTACCCCGACCACTCGGTGGCCCCCGATCCTTCGCTGTGCGACCAGCCACCGGGGAGCGACCGGCTTCAGAAGGCCGTGCACCAGTCCATCATCCAGGTGCTGCGCGCTCAGTGGGATCCGGCCTGGCGCGACCGGGGGACGCTGGTGGCCAACTTCGGCGAGCTTAGGCCCCTGCGCACCATGCCGGGCGCGCTGGTGGAGAGCGCCTTCCACGACGGCATCCAGAAGGCCTCGGCCGACATGCGCATGGCCGACAACGAGGCGTTGCAGGACCCGCGCTTCCGCCACTGGCTGGCCTACGCCATCTACGCGGGGCTGACCCGCTTCTTCGATCCCGACGCCGAGCTGGCCCCGGCCGAGGCCCCGGCCTGGCTCTCAGTGACCCACCGCGACGAGGGGGGCCTGCGAGTGGAGTGGGCACCCGTCGCGGGCGCCCTCCAGTACCGGGTGCGCTGGTCCGAGGGCGGCCGGGCGCTGGACCGCTCGCTCGTCACCGGCGAGCTCGCCGTCTCGCTGCTGGACGTCGTCCCCGCCGAGATCTACGCCGTGACCGTCTCCGGCCTCAACGCCGGCGGCGAGGGCCCACCGTCCGAGCTGGCCACGGTGCGCTACCGCGGGCACGGCGCCCCGGCCGACCTCCTGCTGGTCGGCGGTTTCGACCGGCAGGACGCCCGCATCGGAGACGGTTGGAACCGGCGCGACCAGGCCTTCGCCCACGCCGAGGCGCTGCGCGACTACCTGCTCTCCCGCTACTACTTCGACTTCGTCTCCAACGAGCGGGTGGAGGCGGGCGCGCTGGATCTTTCGCGCTACCGGGCCGCGGTGTGGATCCTGGGCGAGGAGTCCACCGCCGACCAGACCTTCTCGGCCGCCGAGCAGGCGCGGGTGCGGGACTACCTGGCCGCCGGCGGAGCCTTGCTCGCCTCCGGCGCCGAGATCGGCTGGGACCTGGTCGAGCGGGGCTCGGCCGAGGACCGAGCCTTCTTCGAGCAGGCCTTCGGCGCCACCTACCAAAACGACGACGCGGGCGTGTACTCCGCCGAGGGCACCGGGGCGCTGGTGGACATCCCGGCCTTCACCTTCGACGACGGCACCGCCGGCATCTACCCGGTGGAGTACCCGGACGTCTTTTCCCCGGCCGGCGGCGAGACGGTGCTGGAGTACGGAAACGGCCTGCCGGCCGCCATCGCCCATGCCGCACCCTTCGGACGCTCCGTCCTGATCGGCTTCCCCCTCGAGACGGTGGTCGACCCCGAGATCCGCAGCGATCTTGCCGGCGCCTGCCTGGACTGGCTGCTTCCCGGACACCTCTCGGACGACTTCGACAGGGACGGCCTTCCCGACGAGTGGGAGGACCGCTATGGCACCGACCCCCGGACGCCGTCGGCCGAGCTCGATCCCGACGCAGACGGGGCCAGCAACCTCGAGGAGTACCGGCGCGGCACCGACCCGCTCCACCCCGACAACGAGCCCGATGGCGGGAGCGACGGCGGCGCGGACGGCGGCGACCATGAAGCGACGTCGGGCGGGTGCGGCTGCGGCGGAAACGGACCGGGCGCGGCGGGGCTCCTCTGGCTGGCGGTTCTCGGGCCACTCTCCCGCTGCCGGCGATTCACCGGAAAACCAAGCGCTGAAAAATCCTTGACTTGAAGCGGCGGGATCGCTAATTTGCGCACCCGTGCCGGGGTTCCTGCCGAAGTGGCGGAACTGGTAGACGCGCTAGATTCAGGGTCTAGTGGGTTCACCCCCGTGCAGGTTCGAGTCCTGTCTTCGGCATCCCCCCGGCACCTGGCACCGCCTCGGCGGTGCTTTTTTTTTAGAACGTCGCCGAGATCTTCTGCGCCAGTTTCTCGACCGCCGGGAGCAGGGCCTCGATCGGCCCCTCGGTCTCCTGGGTGAAACGCGTCTTCACCTTGCCCTCGGCCGTGTGGAGCACCGCATCGAGCAGGTACTTGTCACCCACCTTGCCGATGTTGAGGTTGAGCACGAACTCGGCGTTGGCGGCCTCTGCCATCTTGGCCAGGCACTGCTCCTCCTCGCAGGCGGCGAACATCATCTGATCCTGCAGGTGGGTGAGCACCGCGGCCAGATCCTGGGCGCACAAAAGGTCGAACTTCTTCCCCTGGGCCAGACTGGCGCAGAAGGCCCCCTCCAGCCCGGAGCAGGCGGCCGCGTCCACCGCTGCGCTCTTGATGGGCTTCACCGCCAGGCGCACCGTCTTGCCCGACTTCCCGCCGCTCTCCACCACCTTGACCTCCGTGTCGCCGCCCGCGCGCGGCCCGGCGCAGGCGAACAGGGAAAACGCCATCACCACCCACACGCACGCCGAGCACATGCCTTTCATGAGCTACCTCCCTTTGGCGCTGGAATCCTCCAGCCTCTTCTTGACCTCGTCCACCGGCAGCGAGTCCTTCGGATCGTACCCGACGTTCCGCAAGCGCACCACGTTGCGCTCATCGAGCAGAAACAGCGTCGGCAGCGTGTCCACCTGGTAGCGGCGTTGCACCACCTGGAAGCGGTCGCGCAACACCGGGAAGGTGAGCTCGAGCTCGCCCACGAGTTTCTGCGCCTCGGCGATCTTCTCGGGCAACGCGTCCACGCCCACCACCACCACCGAAAGCCCTCTCGCCCCCAGCTCCTGGTGGAGCTTCTGGAGCTCGGGCAGCTCGCGACGGCACGGCTTGCAGTCCACGGAGAAGAAGCTCACCAGGCTCACCCGCGGCCGCGCGGCTCCGTCGCCCGGCGCACCATCCTCGACGCCGGCCCGGCGCTGGCCGCAGGCCTCGGGGTTGACGGTGGGAAGGGTGAACGTCGGCGCCGGGCTCCCGAGCCCGACCTTGTCCTCGGCCGCGGCCCCGGCCGCGGCGCACCAGGCGATGGCGATGCTCGCGGCGAAAATCGCTCTCGCGACGGTCATGGGCGCATCTCCTCCGAGACCCTCAGGCGCAGCTTGTCGCGGATCAGTGCGTCCAGTCCCTGGCGTGGCACGCGGCTCTGCTTGTCGGCGGACTCGGCCGCGGCCAGGTCCTTGAGCGTGACCGTGCCGGTGCGCAGCTCCTCCTCTCCCAGGATGAGGGCCAGGCGCGCCCCGCGCCGGTCGGCGAGCTTCATCTGGGACTTTATGCTTCCGCAGCGAACGTCGCACTCCACTCGCAACCCCGAACGCCGGAGCTCGCGCATGAGCGAGAGCGCGCTCTTGTGGCTCTCGGTGTCGAGCGCCACCACGAACACCAGCGGCGCCTCGGGCGCCCGCGCGCCCTGCTCGGCCAGCAGCATCACGATCCGGTCGAGCCCCGCCGCGAAGCCGATGGCTGGGGTGGGCCGGCCGCCCAGCATCTCCACCAGCCCGTCGTAGCGCCCGCCGCCGGCGACGGCGTTCTGGGCGCCCAGGCCCTCGGCCAGCAGCTCGAAGGTGGTGCGGGTGTAGTAGTCCAGCCCGCGCATGAGCCGGTGATCGAGCGCGTAGGCGATGCCGAGCTGGTCCAGGTAGGCGCGCACCGCGTCGAAGTGGGCGGCGCACTCCGCGCACAGCTTGTCCAGCATGTGCGGGGCGCCCTCGGCCGCGCGGCGGCAGCCTTCGACCTTGCAGTCCAGCACGCGCAGCGGGTTCTTGTGGAGGCGCTCGGTACAGGTCGGGCACAGCTCGCCGACCCGTCCCGTGAAGTATTCGACCAGCGCCTCGCGGTAGCCCGGGCGGCAGGCGGCGCAGCCCAGCGAGTTGAGGTGCACCGAGACTGCGCGCAGCGAAAGCGCCGCGGCGAACTCCCACAGGATCTCGATCATCTCGGCGTCGGCCGCCGGATGGGCGGCGCCCAGCAGCTCCACCCCCAGCTGATAGAACTGGCGAAAGCGCCCCTTCTGCGGCCGCTCGTGGCGGAACATCGGCCCCAGGTACCACAGCCGGTTGAGCGGCAGTTCGTTTGCGAGGTTATGCTCCAGGTAGGCCCGCACCGCCGAGGCCGTCCCCTCCGGGCGCAAGGTCACCGATTCACCGTCCCGGTCGGCGAAGGTGTACATCTCCTTGGCCACGATGTCGGTGGCCTCGCCGATGCCGCGGGCGAAGAGCGCGGTGGGTTCGAGCAACGGGGTGCGGATCTCAGAGTAGTTGAAGCGCGACAGTAGATCCCGCGCCGTGCCTTCCACAAACTGCCACAACGGCATGTCGGCGGGGAGCAGATCCCGCATGCCGCGAATGGATTGGATGCGTTCCATCGGCGGCAATCTAGCAACCGCGCCAACGCGAGTCAAACGGGAACAGCGGGCGCGGCCAGGGCCTGCCGCACCATGGTATCGAGCCGGTCCAGGCTGAAGGGCTTCTCGAGCAACAAGACACCGGGCTGCAGCACCTGGTCCTTGGCGATGACGTTCTCGGTGTAGCCGGACATGAACAGGCACCGCAGCCCCGGGCGCAGTTTCCGCAGTTGCCGGGCCAGCTCCACGCCGTTCATCTTCGGCATCACCACGTCCGTGATCACGAGTTGGATCTCCCCATCGTGCTCACCGGCCCGGCGCAGTGCCTCCTGCGGGCTGGCGGCGGCGAGCACGCGGTAGCCGAGCGACTCCAGCATGGCGCCTGTCGCCCGGCGCACCATCTCCTGGTCTTCCACCAGCAGGATGGTTTCCGCCCCTCCGCGCGGCGCCAGCGTACTCTGGGCACGCGGCTCCGGGACGGCCTCCTGGCAGCGGGGCAGAAAGATCTCGAAGCGCGTCCCTCGGTCCGGCTCGCTCTCGATGCGGATGTGGCCCTGATTCTGGTGGATGATGCCATAGACGGTGGAAAGCCCAAGGCCGGTGCCGCGCCCCTTCTCCTTGGTGGTGAAGAACGGTTCGAAGACGTGCTGTAGGGCCTCGCGCGAAAACCCCGGGCCATCGTCGCTGATCGCAAGCTGAACGTACTCGCCCGCCAACCCTCCCTTCGAAGAAGCTGGTGAACCCGGCGCCACGTTCCGCGTCTCGACGTGAATGGTCCCTCCCCGCTTGGCGTCGACCAACGCATCCCGGGCGTTCACCACCAGGTTGGCCACGATCTGATCGATCTGGGAGGGATCCATCTTGACATTCCAAAGGTCTTCTGTCGGGGACCACCGCAACGTGATGTCTTCCCGGAGCAGGCGCCGCAGCAGCCGCAAGGTCGAGTCCACCGCCATGTTCAGATCGAGCACCACCGGCGCGGCCGCCTGGCGACGGGCGAAGGCCAGGAGCTGGCGTACGATCTCGGCCGAGCTGCGGGTAGCCGAGAGGATCTCGCTCAAGTGCAGCCAGGGGGGACTCTCGGGCTCCAGCATGCCAATGGCCAGGTCGGCGTTTCCCAGGATGACGCCCAGGAAGTTATTGATGTCGTGGGCCACGCCGCCGGCCAGCCGCCCGATCGATTCCATCTTCTGCGCCTGCACAAGCTGTTCCTGCAGGGCCTGCCGCTCCCGCTCCGCCCGCAGACGCTGGCGCTCGCCCAGGGCCAGCGCCAGCTGGTCAGCGAGCTGGCAGGCGAAGGCGACCTCGTCCGGCTCCCATCGGTGGGGCTTGTCCACGTGCTCCAGGCACAGCACTCCCAGGTTGCGGCCGCGGGAGTGGATCACTACATCCAGCATGGAGGTGATGCGGTTGGGTTTGAGGTAACCCTCGACGTATCCGGCGGTGCGGGGATCGCTGAGCGGATCGTCGGCGGCCACGTAGCGCGAGGTCTTGAGCGCCGCGAACTCGTTGCGATACTCGGGCTCTCGCAGCTCGCCTCCAGCGAGGTGGCTACGCTGCGTGGCCTGGTACATGTCCACGCAGCGAAGCAGCGTCTCGCCCTTGTCGAACAGCCACACCCCGACCCGCTCCACCTCGCAAACCGCCGCGGTGCTCTCGGTGATGTCGCGGGCCAGATCTTCCACCCGGCCTTCTCCGATGGCCGAGCTCATCGCGATCCGGGCCATGGTGGCCGACTGCCGCCGGAAGCGCTCGCTGAGCGTCCACAGGTCCTCGGTTGCACCGCGTTGTTGCTCGAGCTGGCGTTCGAGGTCGGCGACCCGCTCGCGTAACACGGTCAGCTCGGCCTCTGCCTCAAGAGCATCCGGTTTTTGCGGCATTCAGAAATCCATGACTCCCTGGACCCCGACAATCCACACCGGGGACAATATATCGTTTCCCGGGGGAGGTGGCAACAGGAACATCCCCGGCACCGGCGGGCGGGGGAAGAAGCTGCGCTCGCCGCTCGGCAGGAAGGCCTCGGCGGCCGCGGCGGTGCCCTGCGAGGAGGTCGAGGTTTCGGTTGGCGCAGGCGCCGGCGCCGCGGTGCCCTTGCCGGGGCCGCCGGGCGGGCCCGCCGCCGCCGTCCAGATCACGCCCGCCAGCCACCCCAGGGCGGTGGAGAGCGCCATGCCCCCGGCGATCACCCGCGAGTCCTTGCTGAAGATGGCGGAGAAGCTCACCCCCAGGGCCAGGCCGGCCACGGAGGTGATTTCGGTCCAGCCCACGCTCCAGTTGGAGACCTTCATGGCGTCGGAGAGCGCCAGCGCCGCCAGCAGCAGCCCCGCGTCGCCGCCGACCAGCGCCCCCAGCAGGATGGAGTCGTCGTCGTTCGCCAGGGCATACATGCCCCAGGCGCCAATCCACGTCCCCAGCGCCGCCCCGCCGGCCATCAGGGCGTCCTGCAACAGGTTGTAGTCCTGGAACTGGTTGGTGATCATGGGCACCAGGAACCCGGCGGAGAGCCCCATGAGCGCGCCGGCGCCCAGCTCGCGGTCGGTCTGATCGCCGAGCAACGCCAGACCCAGCCCGTGCCAGCTCCCGTACGCCTGGCCCAGGAAGTATTCCCAGATGTCGTCCCGGCGGAACTTGAGCTTTCCGGCCACCAGCCCGGTGAGGGTCTTGAGACCCCAGCCCCCCAGCGACGAGGCCAGCGCGATGGTCCCCCCACCGGCGTCCTCGTCCAACATGACCGCGCCCGCGCCCAGGCCGCTGCCGGCGTAGGCGGAGAGCTCGGTGAAGAGCACCTCGGAGAAGTCCAGATCGGCGGCCCGGGCGAACACGTCGCCGGCGATGAGCCCGACGCCCGAACCGAAGATCAGCGCGCCGGCGAGCGGGTCGCCCTCCAGTCCCGAGGCCTTGCCGATGAGGTAGCCCTGGAACAATCCCCAGCCGCCGCCCAGGCCCAAAGCCAGGTAATCGGCGCCGGTGTAATGGGCCTCCTGGAGGGCGAAGGCGTACACCGAGAGCCCCGCCCAGCCGCCGGTCATGGCCAACGCCAGCGGCCCCTCGTCGCCCAGATCCGGCGCCATGAGGCCCAGGCCCAATCCCAACATGGAGCCGAACAGCCCGCCGGTGGCCGCGCGGCCCACGGTCGAGGGCGGGATCTCGACAAACTGCGCCAGCGTCCCGGCGGCCAGCGCGCCCCCCAGCCCGCCCAGGATGGCGCTGCCCCAGAAGGCCCGCTCGGTGAGAGCCTCGGAGGCGTCCGCCGCTCCGTACAGGGCCAGCCCCTGGTACAGGCCCCAGCCGGCGCCGAACAGCACCAGGGTGCGGTCGGCCGGCGAGAAGCGCGTGTGGGCCTCGGTGGCCAGATCGAGCGCCAGCCCGGCGTAGGCGCCACCGAGCAAGAGGCCCCAGAAGGGTTCCGCCTCGAGATCGGGGAGCGACAGGGCCAGGCCCGCGCCGAAGGCCGTGCCCAGCCCGAACCCCAGCGTGGCGCGCCCGACCGCGCCGTAGCTGCCGTCGGTATGCGCCGCCGCCACCGCGCCGGCCGTGAACCCCAGCGCCCCGCCCAGGGCCAGGCCGCCCAGGTCGGCCGTCGCGTGCTCCGGGCGCAGCGCCCGCATCAGGCCGAACCCGGTGAAGCCGCCCATGGCGGTGGCCTCGGTCATGAGGAGTTTGTCGGGCCCGGAGTAGTCGAGCCCGCGCCCGAAGAGCGCCCCGGCGGCGATGCCCGCGGCGCCGCCGCCCAGCACGAGAAGCGGCGCGCGCCGGCCCGCCAGGTCATCGAACTGGAGCAGCGTCCCCAGGCCGGCCAGGTTGCCCGCCAGGAAAGACAGGTTGCCCATGACCAGGTCGGTCGGGCTGCTCTCGGAGTAGGTGGCGGCGACCGCGCCCGCGGCCAGGCCCAGTGGCACCCCGGCCAGGATCCCGCCAGGGGCCGCCCGCGCGTGATCCGGTTGCGCGGCGTTGGCGATGAGCGCGCCAGCCCAGCCGCCGTACAACCCGGCCGAGCCGGCCAACCAGACGTCGTTGGGGCCAAACGAGACGGAGCGCGCAAGCAGCCCGGCGGTCCCCAACCCGGCCAGCGAGCCGGAGAGGATCCACAGGCTGTCCCACTGGTCCGATGGATCCGCGCGCTGCCAGGCCAACCCCAGGCCGGCCAGACCGCCGCCGACGAGCGCGCCGTCGATGCCGAGCAGCAGCAGGGGCGGCACCTCGGTCTTGGCGGCGATCCAGGAGCCCGCCGCGAAACCCAGGCCCATCCCCAGGATGGCCGCCCCGCTGGGGGCGGCGCGGTTGTCGAGCTGGAGGCTGTCCACCAGCAGGGCAGACAACCCGGCGCCAATGGCCATGGTGTTCAGGGTCTGGAGGGTATCCCCGCGCTCGAACTTGAGATCGCGCCCGAGCGTCCCCGAGAGGGTCAGGCCGAGCAGGCCGCCGCCCATGGCCCAGGCCGCGGACTTGCTGGTGAGATCGTCGTCGAGCGTCAGGGAGAGGCCCAGGCCGCTCAGACCGCCCATCACCCAGGACAGGTCCATATAGGATTGCTGGCCCCAGTCCTTGCCCAGCGAGTTGCGGGTGAGCCAGCCGAAGGTCAGCCCGCCCACCTGGGTGGCGAAGGCCAGCGCCTTGCCCACCCGGACCATGTCGGGATCCTCTTCTTCTCCCGACTGGAGCGCGAGCCCCAGCAGGCCCGCCTCGCCGAGCGCCCACACGCCGGTGGTGGCCACCCACACCGCCTGGGCGTTGGTGAAGCTCTCCTCCCGCCAGGTGAGGAGCAGCGAGCTTCCCGCTCCCAGGATGACGCCGCCCAGCACCGGCAGGTAGACGAGCTGGTCGTTCTGCGGATCGCTGGCGTCGGCCACCAGGTACATCCCCACCGCGCCGTGCAGGGCCATGAGCAGCGCCGAGGGAACCACCCCGGCCCGGCTCACCGGGACGGTTTCCTTCCAGGTGAGGCCGCGGGCGGCGGCGATGTCGGGGTAACGGCGGGTGAGGGTCTTCCGGATGGGCTCGCGCAGCGCCTCCTCGGAGGAGGCGTGCAGCTCCTCGAGCAACGGCACGCCGGCCAGCGCCGGCTGGGCGGCCAGGGCCTCCACCGCCAGGATGCGAAGCGGCAGCGGGTGGGCGCGCTCGGCGGCGTAGCCCCGCAGAAGCGCGCGGGTCTCCGGCCGGGCGCGGTCTTCGAGCAAGGGGATGAGCCACTCGGCCTGGAGCGGGTTTTCCAGCTCGGGGACGAGCGCCGGCAGGATATCCGCCTCCAGGGCCGCCGCTCGCCGCAGGCCGTTTGTATGCCGGGCCGCGATCGGGGATAGGATGTCCAGCAGGATCTCGACCTCCACCTCCGAGTCGGAAGAGCGGGCCAGCTCGCGGGCGCGGTGGCGCTCGGGCAGGCGGCGCTGCATCAGGGCGATCGCTTCATCGGTCAGACCCGCCATGACCCCCGGCACCTCCCAGGAGAGATCGAGCACCGCGCCGGCCGCGGCGGGCGTGTCCTGCGAGATCAGCGCGCGCAGGCAGGTGCGCTGTTCATCGTCCGAGACCTTCTTGCGCGCGTGCTGGGCCAGCAGCTCGGAGGCCAGCGGATCGGCGATCCGGCCCAGGGCGGTGATGGCCGAGAGGCGCCGGGCGGATTCGGCCTGCTGGAGCATGGCGCCCAGCGCCGGCACGGCCCGCGCGTCGCCGAGACCCGCCAGCGAAAGCGCCGCGCCGTCCTGAAGCGACGGGAAGCGCGGATCGTGCAGGGCCAGTAAGAGCCGCGCAAGCTCTCCGTCGGTCTCGCGTTCGGCCACCGCGCCGATCTCGCCGCGGGCGAGAGCCTCCAGGATCGCCAGCCGCGTGGCGTAATTCGCCTCGAGCTCGGCGCGGGCCGGCCCGGCGATCGCCGCGTCGCGCCCGCGCGAGAGCTCGAACAGCGTGTCGGCGGCCAGCTCCGTCCCCATCCGCCCGAGAGAGCGCACCGCCTCCAGACGAGCCTCGAGCCGATATTCCTGGGTCTCGACGAGGCGGCGCAGGTGTTCGACCGTGGCCAGCGTCGGGAATTTCGCCAGCGCCTGCACGGCCGGGATGGCCAGCTCGCCACCCCCGGCAAGCGCAAGCAGCACGGGCAGGGCGCGCGCGTCGCGCAAGCGGGCGAGGTCGGAGAGCGAGCGCAGCCGCGCGTCTCGGTCGCGTTCATAGAGGCCGAGCAGGGCCCGGCGCAGCAGGCGCGCATCGGCGTTCCAGGTGAGCGTTGGGCTTTCGGGGATCTCGGACGGCGGCAGCGTTGTCGCGACGGGCGGCGCCTCCGGGCCGGACGTTGGCCCGGGACCAGCAGCGATACCCCCCGGTGGGTTCGCCGGCGCCGCGGCCTGATCCAGGATGGCACCCGCCTTGAGAAACACGCTCGCGGGCACCGCCGGGGGCTTGCCCTGCAAGGCCTCGGCCAGGGCCGACACCGTCTCCACCACCCGCGGGAAGTCCACCACCACGGCCACCGCCGTGCCGACGCCGCCCCGGGCGATCTTCGAAAGGCGCAGTTGCAGCTCGCGCACCCGCTCCGAGATGCGCTGGAGCGTCGGCCCGCTCACCTGCCAGTTCTCGCCCTGCTCCGCGGCCAGGGTGCGGATCTCCGCCACCAGCGCGCGCACGTCCTCGCAGGCGCCGCGGATGGTGAGGTGGGCCGAGGCCGCGTCCAGGGCCACGTCCAGGGGCTTGTCCTTCACCGTCCGGACCGTGCGCGTCATCCCCGTGCAGGCCGACAACGCCAGGGCCCCACCGATTGCGACGAAGAGCATGACAGCTTTCATGTCCGCTCCTTGACCCGTTGAACTGTGCCCGAAACGTATAGTGCCGCAGGTAAATAATCAATCCTCGAGCGGAGATATCCCGATGCGCCGAAGCAGCTCGCACAGGCGGAGCAGCGGAAGGCCCTCGATGGCGGTGGGGTCGGAGGCGGAGACGCCTTCGAACAGGGCCGCCCCCAGACCCTCGAAACGATACGCTCCGGCGCAGTCGAGCGGCTGGTCCAGCGTGACGTAGCGGCGGATCTCCTGCGGCGAAAGGATCCGCATGCGCAGCTCGACCACCTCCAGCGCCTCCTCCAGCCGGCCGCGTTCGGAGTCGGCGACGGCCACCGCGGTCCACAGGCGGTGGGTGCGGCCCGAAAGCAGCTCGAGCTGGGCGCACGCCGCCTCCACGGAGCCGGGCTTTCCCAGGAGGTGCCCGTCGATCTCGGCCGCCTGGTCGGCGCCGATGATTGACGCTTTCGGAAACCGCGCCATGAGCGAGCGGGCCTTCTCCGCGGCCAGCGCCCGCACCAGCTCGGCCGGGGTGGAAAGACGCGCCTTGAAAACCTCCTCGTCGACCGCCGGCGCGCACGATTCGAAGGGGATGCGCAGGCGGGAGAGCAGCTTTTCGCGGTACGGCGAGGTGGAGGCCAGGATCAGTTTTTTCTTGCCTGTCATGGCGCTTGGGGTACCCTTGCCGGTTGGCCGGCTTCCGGAATGATGCGCCGTCGCATCGGCGGGCGTCAAGGCGAGGTCGAATCATGCGAACACTGCTTTTGTTGCTCCTGTCTTTCCTCGGATTGGGCTCGAGCCTCGCGCCGGCGCAGGAAAAAGACACGCCCGAGGGACTCCCGACGGTCGGAGACGAACAGTCCGTCCCGGACCCGAGACCCGCGGCGGCCTCCCCCGACGAGTCCCCGGAGGATTTCATCGCCGAGGCGCGCGCGCTCATGCGCGTGGTGGCCTGCCGCGAGGGCGAGCCGTTGCCCGAGGGCGTGGACGCCAAGATCGTCGAGCGGCACTGCAAGGAGTTTGCACCCAAGCTCGCGGTCTACCGAAAGAACTACGTGGAGAAGGCCCAGAAGTTCCTCTCCACCCTGCGCACGCCGGACCTTCCGCGCACCGTGGTCTACCCCTTCGGCGGCGGCGATCTGCTCTCGGCCCTCACCACCTACCCCGAGGCGGAGAAGATCGTCACCATGTCGCTGGAGCGTGGCGGCGATCCCCGAGGGCTGGCCGGCCTCTCGCAGAAGCGACTCGCCGAGATCCTGGGCAAGATACGCCGCGGCGCCTGGGGGCTGCTGCGCGCCGACAATAGCACCAGCGAGAGCCTCATCAACCTGGAGGGCCTGGAACTCCCGGGCGAACTGTGTTTCTTCTTGATCGCGCTCGCCATCCACGATCTCGAGCCGGTATCCCTGCGCTACTTCGGCATCGGACCCGACGGGACGCTCCATTACTTTTCTCATGAGGACCTCGCCGAGCTGGCCGAGCGCAAGGCCTCCCGGCTCCACTACAAGTGGAAGAACTACAAGGGCTCGGTGGCCTTCTCCAACCTCGAACTCGGCTTCCGGCGCAAGGACGATCCCCCCGGTCTCGTGCGCGTGCACCAGCACATCGCCGCCAATCTCAAGGACGACTTCCTCAAGACCGAGCCGTCGCTGCTGCGCTACCTCGAGACGTTGGGGCCGGTGTCGGCCATGACCAAGGCTGCCAGCTACTGCCTGGCCAACCCGGCCTTCTCCATGATCCGCGACTACCTGCTCGAGCACATGAACATCCTGATCTCCGACAGCACCGGCATCCCGCCGCGCTACTACAAGAAGCTCCCCTTCACCCTGGAAGCCTACGGCGACTTCGAGTACTCCCTGCTCAAGCTGCGGCCCGAGCTCAACGAAGAGATCAAGCGTTTCTTCCGCAAGCAGAAGCGAAAACCTCTTTCCTTCCGCTACGGCTACCCCGACGGCCGGGGGGTGTTCCACATGATGGTGGCGCGGCGCAACGCCTCCACGGAGGTCCCGCCCGCTCCGGCCCCGACCCCGACCCCGGCCCCGGCCCCGGCCCCGGCCCCGACCCCGGCCCCGGCCCCGACCCCGGCCCCGGCCCCAGCCCCGGAGACCACGGGGAAATAGACGAAGGAAATCCGGTTTCACCATGACCCGGCTCAAGACCGGCACAGTGCTTACGCTCTGTTTGGTCCTCCCCCCGGCTCCCCTGCGGGCCGGCCCCCAGGTGCCACCGTTGTCTCCCGTCGGCGCGGACGAGGATCTCGTGGAGCATCCCGGCGGTGAGGAGGTTTCGGGCGGCGTCCACTGGCGCTTCGAGACCGAGCGGGGCCCGGTGCACGTGTGGCGCCCCTTCGCCTACCGCCACGAGACCGCGGGGGTGGTGGTGTACGTCCACGGCTACTACCAGACGGTGGACGAGTGTTTCCGCGACCATGGCCTGGCCGAGCAGTTCGCCCGCTCCGGCCGCAACGCGCTGTTCATCGTCCCCGAGGCCCCGGTGGCCAACGAGGACACGGTGCGCTACGACGATCTGGGCGCGCTGCTGGACCAGGTGGCCGCGCACACCCGCCAGCCTGTCCCCGCCGGCCCGCTGGTGGTGGCCGGGCACTCCGGGGCCATCCGCACCATCCGCCTGTGGCTGAATTTTCAGCACATCGACGAGATCCTGCTGCTGGACGGCATGTACGCCTTCGAGGACGAGCTGCGCGCCTGGTTGAACGCCGGGGCGGAGCACGGGGCGCGCCTCACCCTGGTGGGCTGCGAGACCTTCGATCGCTCGCTCGCCTTTGTGCAATCGGTCCCGGGGGCCCGCCTGCGGGAGGACCTGCCGCCGGATCCAGCGCTGTTCGTCGAGGAGGACTTCGCGGCCCGCTTGCTCTTCCTATCGGCGCCGGAAGGCCATATGGAGATCGTAACCCAGGGCCGGGTGCTGCCGCTGTTGCTGCGCACCACTCGGCTGGTGCCGCTATGACGCGCAAGCCGCGTCCGGGCGACGCCCCGCTCGATCCTGGTCCTGAGGACGACGCCATCCCCGCCGTGGTCCGGGAGGAGCTCCACCTGCTGCAAAAGGTGCAGCAGGCCATCTCCCAGAGCCGCGGCGTGATTCCCTTTTTCGACTACGAGAACGAGATGTTGGCGCTACGCGACACGCTGGCCGAGGAACGTCTGGCCGAGGATCAGGCCTCCATCATCGAGCAGATGGATCGCACCGCCGCCCTGGCGGCCGCCCGGGTGCGGCGAACCCCGGAGCGGGTGGACGCGCGCTGCCCCTACTTCGGCCACCTGGTGATCCGCACCGATGACGGCCGCACCCGCGAGCTCATGGTGGGCCCGCGGGCCTTCCTGGCGGCGGGCGTGCGCATCGTGGACTGGCGGGACGCCCCGGTGGCGCGCATCTTCTACCGCTACCGGGAAGGTGACAACTTCGTCGAGGACATCGCCGGCCGCGAGTGGTCCGGGGTGGTGGTGGTGCGCCGCCTGCTCACCATCGTGGACGGGGCGCTGGTCCGGGTGCAGACGCCGGACGAGGTTTGGGTGCGCACCCGCCAGGGCTTCGGGCGCGCGGGCGGTGAATACCTCCTCGCCGGCGGCGCGGGCAGTGCTTTGCGTCCCGAGAACGCACGCCCCTTCCTCGGCGTCGGCCCGGGCGAGGCGCTGCGCGCCGACCTGGCCAACAACCAGGTGGCGGCCCTGCTGGACCCGCGCCAGTACGAGCTGGTCACCTCCCCCGGAACCGGCATGGTAGTGGTACGCGGCGGCGCGGGCTCGGGCAAGACCACGGTGGTGCTGCACCGGCTGGCTTTTTTGGCCGGGCTCGATCCGCAGCGGTTCCGGGCCCGGCGCATGTTGGTGGTGGTGTTCAACCGCGCCCTGGCGGCCTTCGTCTCGCGCGTGCTGGCCGAGCTCGGCGTCCACGACGTGCCGGTGGTCACGCTGGCCCGCTGGACCCGCACCATGATGCAGCGCCATTTCCGCCAGCTCACGCCCTACCGCTCCCAGAATCCCCCGGCGGCGGTGGTGCGCTTCAAGACCCACGCGCTCCTGCTCCCGGCCCTGGAGGAAGCCGCCCGCGCCACCCCGAGGGCCGATCCCGTGGGTTTGTTCGACGAGCTGTTCACCGACCGGGGTTGGCTGGCGGCCTGCGTGGCCCGTCACGCCCCGGGATGTTTCTCCGATAGCGAGATCACCCAGATCCATCGCTGGTGCAGCGACCTGCAAGGTCTGCGCAGCGAGAGTCGCCCCGGGGACGAGGAGGACCCCGATCGCCCCGAGTACGATGAGGCCGACGAGGCGATCCTGCTCCGGCTCCACCAGTTGCTGCGCGGCCCGCTGCTGCACTCGCCCGGACACAAGCTGGCCTACGACCACCTGGCCATCGACGAGGCCGAGGATCTGGGGCCGCTGGAGCTCTCGGTGCTACTACCGCTGGCGCGGGAGAACTCGCTGACCCTGGCCGGCGACGCCGCCCAGCGGCTCGGCCCGGGCGACTTCTCCTCCTGGGAGGAGATCCTGCCGCACCTGGCCGCCCCGGCGGTGGAGGTGTCTCCGCTCCAGGTGAGCTACCGCTGCACCCGGCCGATCCTGGAGTTCGCCCGCGCCGTGCTGGGAGAGTTTGCCCCCCCGGATACTCCCCGCGCCGTGCGCGAGGGCGCCCCGGTGGAGCTGCTGCGCGCGGGAAGCCGCGGGGCGGCCATGACCTTCCTGTCCGACGCGCTGTCCGATCTGGCGCGGCGTGAGCCGCGTGCCTCGGTGGCGGTACTGGCGCGCGACGCGACGCAGGCGCGACAAGCCTACCAGATCCTGGCCGCCGCCGATCTCCCCGGCCTGCGCCTGGCGCTGGACCAGGACTTCGCCTTCACGCCGGCCATCGAGGTGAGTGAGATCGCCCAGAGCAAAGGCCTCGAGTTCGACTACGTCATCCTGCTCAACCCCAACCCGGTGAACTTCCCCCCCACCCGCATGGCGCGCCAGCTCTGGCACGTGGGCGCCACCCGAGCCATCCACCAGCTATGGGTGGTGTGCTGGGATCCCCCTTCGCCGGCGCTGCCGCCGCTCCCGCCCCGGCTGGTGGGCTGAGGTCGCCGTGTCGCGCTGGCTGAAGGGGCTCAACCCCGAGCAGAAACAGGCGGTGACCCACCGCGGCGGCCCGCTGCTGGTGCTGGCCGGCGCGGGCAGCGGCAAGACCCGGGTCATCACCCACCGCATCGCCCACCTGCTCGAGCAGGGGTTGAGCGGGGAGCGGGTGCTGGCGCTCACCTTCACCAACAAGGCGGCCGCCGAGATGCGCGAGCGCTTGCGCCGCATGCTGGGAAAGCGCGCCGAGCCGGTCACGCTCAGCACCTTCCACTCCTTCGGCCTGATGTTGCTGCGCGAGCTGGAAGGCAAGGGCGCCACCGGCACTGCCTCACGCCGGGCCCGGCGCTTCGTGATCTACGATACCGGGGATCAGTTGGCGCTGCTGCGCGAGATCCTGCGCCGCACCCGCCTCGGGCGCGAGTTCGACCTGCCCGCCCTGCTGGCCCGCATCAGCGCCTTCAAGAACGCCTTCC
Source organism: Myxococcales bacterium (assembly GCA_012798435.1). Lineage (GTDB taxonomy): Bacteria > Myxococcota > B64-G9 > B64-G9 > B64-G9 > JAAZNF01. Next base: position 36,452 of record JAAZNF010000028.1, read on the forward strand.
TCCCCTGGGACGAAGTGCCCGAGAACGACGATCCGTACCACCAGGCGGCGGCCCTGCTCTACCCGCGCTACATCGAGGCCATGCGGGCCTACGCGGCGCTGGACTTCGACGACCTGGTGTGCGAGCCGGTGCGGCGCCTCGAATCCGACGAGGCGCTGCGCCGCCGTCTCCAGCGCCGTCTGCGCGCCATCCTGGTGGACGAGTACCAGGACACCAGCGCCGCCCAGCTGCGTTTCCTGCGCCTGCTGGCCGGGCCGGACACCGAGGTGTGCGCGGTGGGCGACGACGACCAGTCCATCTACGGCTGGCGCGGGGCCGAGGTGAAGAACATCCTGCGCTTCGAGGAGCACTTCCCCGGCGCGCGCACGGTGATCCTGCACCGGAACTACCGCTCGCTGGCGCCGGTGCTGGAGGTGGCCAACGCGGTGATCGCCGAGAACCCCGATCGCCACGAGAAGCGCCTGCGCGCGGAGCGCGGCGGCGGGGAGCGGGTGCGGCTGTGGTCCTTCCCGGACGGAGAGGCCGAGGCGGCCGGGGTGGCCGACGAGGTCGAGCGCGCCTTGCGCGAGAAGCGTTTCGCGCCGGGCGAGATCGCCGTCCTGTACCGCGGCTCGATTCTGTCGCGCGCGCTCGAGCCGCAGCTGCGCGCCCGCCGCATCCCCTACCGGGTGCTGGGCGGGACGTCCTTCTTCGATCGCCGCGAGGTGAAGGACCTGGTGGCCTGGCTGCGCCTGTGCCTGAACCCCACCGACGAGATCAGCCTGCGCCGGGCACTCTCGAACCCGCCCCGCGGCATCGGCCCCAAGACCCTGCTGCGCCTGGAAGAGGCGGCCCGCCGCGAGGGCCGTGACATGATGTGGGCGGTCGAGCACGCCGGCCGTTGGCTGGAGCCGGGCGACCGTGCCCTCGAGCCGCTGCGGCGTTTCTTCGAGCAGCTCGCCATGCTGCGCCCGAAGCTGCGCGGCACCGGGCTTTCGCGGGCGGTACGGCAGGCGGTGGACGAGATCGGGATCGTCGCGGCGCTGGAGGAATCCCACTCCGAGAAGGCGGCCGAGTTCCGGCGCGCCGACCTGGAGGCTTTCCTGGAGAGCGTTGACGGATACTGCCGCGAGGCTTCCCGGCCCGACCTGCGCGAGTTCCTGGGGCGCATGGCGCTGGCCGGCAGCGAGCGGGACCAGGGGGAGGAGGCCGGCCCACGCGTCACCCTGTCCACCCTGCACGGGGTGAAGGGCCTGGAGTTCGGCCTGGTCATCCTGGTGGGCTGCGAGGAGGGGCTCCTGCCCCACGATCGCACCCTGAACCCCCAGGCGAGCGACGTGGCCGGCGCCGATCTGGCCGAGGAGCGTCGCCTGTGCTACGTGGGTATTACCCGCACCCGGGATCAACTGATCCTTTCCTGGGCCCGGGAGCGAGAGGTGCACGGGAGGCCGCGGCCGCGTGCCCTGAGCCGGTTTCTGGCCCAACTCCCGGAGGAATCCTTGGAGCGAACCGAGTTCGGCGCCCCGACCAGCCCCGAGAAGGCCCGCGAAATGCTCTCCCGCATCCGCGAGATGCTGCGCGAGCCGGGCGCGACGAACTGACATAACCAGGAGGAACCCATGGCGCACGGAAAGTTCGGGACGGTCATCAACTGCATGGACGGGCGCACCCAGGAGCCGGTGCTGCGCTGGATGAAGGGCCGCTTCGACCTCGACTACGTGGACAACATCACCGAGCCCGGCCCGGACCAGGTGCTGCTCGCTGGCGACGAGGCCACCCGCAAGGCGCTGCGGCGCAAGCTCGACATCTCGCTGCGCGGCCACGGCTCCAAGGTGGTGGCGGTGATCGGCCACACCGACTGCGCCGGAAACCCGGTGGACAACGACAAGCACCTGGCCCAGATCCAGCAGAGCGTGGCCGCCCTGGAGGCCATGCACCTGGGCGTGCCCGTGCTCGGCCTGTGGCTCGACGAGAACTGGACGGTGCGCCAGGTGGCGGGCCGGTCGGCGGACGATTGAGCGGCCCCTTCCGCTGATATGAGGAGCCTGCAAGAAGCATGCTCCTCGTGTTCCAGAGAGACCTTTTTCTATCTGCCATATCTCGTGTGCGTCTGGCCGCGATGCCCTGGGAGCAAGCGGTTCCAGACGCCTACTCGACCATGGGTCCCGGCCGCGATCTTTATAAGGGAACGCCGGCTCAGCGGGGCGGCGGGGCGGGTTCTTCGGGCGGACGGCGGCGGTCCAGCGCCGAGGGGAACTCCTCCGGCTTGGCCAGGATGTCGAGCTTCTGCTCGACCTTGCGCCGGTCGCGCCCGTCGGGTTTGAGGCGCAGGTAGGTGCGGTAGGCCTCGCGCGCCGGTTCGGGCTTGGCCGCGGTCTTGTCGGCCAGGTACTGCGCAAGGAAGCGCTCGAACTCGCACTCGCCGATGAGCAGCCAGGCCTCGGCGTGGTCGGGTTTCAGGCCGACCGCCTTGCGCAGCGGCTCGAGGGCCTCCTCGTAGCGCCGCAGGCTGTGCAGCACGTAGCCGCGGTTGAACAGCGGTAGCGGATCGTCGGGGGCGATCTGCGCGGCCCGCTCGAACGACTGCAATGCCTCGTCGAAACGGTGCCGCTCGGCCAGGGCGATGCCCCGGTTGATGAGCACCTCGCGGTTGTCGGGATCGAGGATCTGGGCCTGGTCCAGGATCTCCAGCGCCTTCTCGTAGTCGCCGAGCCCCATCTGCTCGACCGCCTCGTTGTTGAGCCGGGTGGCCCGGGTCATGTAGCGGTAGCTCAGCATGACCGCGGCCGCGATGAGCAGCGCCACGAAGATCGCCAGCCCCGGCCGCAGCGCGCCGCGTTCACTCTTCCAGGGGTTCGTCGCTCGGTTCATGGTCCGCGCTCCCTCGCGTGGCAAGGTGGGTCAGAATGCGGTCGGCGTTCTTCACCGCTCGCCGCATCCACTCGGCGATGAGCTCCTCCTGCTCGGCCGCCGAGAGGTCGCCGTGGCGACCGAGCCGGCGCAGCCGCTCGCGCACGGCCACGGCCAGCGCCACGCCCGCGGCTACCGACACGTTGAAGCTGTCGCCGAAGCCGTACATGGGGATGCAGAAGAACCCGGCCGCGGCCTGGCTCGTCTCCCGCGAGGCACCGTCTTTCTCGTTGCCGAACACCAGGGCGAGCTTCTTCTCCCAGGGGAGGTCGTCCACCGGCCGCCCACCCGGGCGGGGATCGGCCACCCACAGCTCGAAACCTTCCGCGCGCAGCGCCGCCACCGCCTCGAGCGGACTGGGGTGACGGTGGATACGGATCCATTTCTCGGTGCCCTGGGACACCTTGCGCCGCACCCGGAAGGGCTTGGCGCTCTCGATGACGTGCAGCTCCAGCACCCCGAAGCCGTCGCACGAGCGCACCGCCGCCGACAGGTTGTGGGGATCGTGCACCCCGTCCAGCACCACCCGCAGGTTGCGGGTGCGCTGGCGCGCCGCTTCCCGCAGGCGCTCGATGCGCGCCGGCAGCAAGAAGGGCTCGAGCAGCGCGGCCGGGTCGTCCATGGGGCGCACCATAATCGCCGGCCCCGGAACCTGTCAAGGCGGGACTCTCGCCAGCCTGCCCTACCAAATCCGTTGATCGCTCCGGGTACCGGGGGTATCATGCGCCCATGCCTCCCAAGCAGGTGAACAACTGCGACATCATCGGCGAGATCGGCATCGGCGGCATGGCGGTGGTGTACAAGGCGGTGCAGAATTCTCTCAACCGCCCGGTGGCCATCAAGGAACTCAAGGCCGAGTACGCCAAGGACCCGCAGCTCACCGCGCGCTTCATCCGCGAGGCCACCGCCCTGGCCGCCTTGCAGCACGAGAACATCGTGCAGATCCACGACTTCGTGAAGGAAGGCGACTCCTTCCGTATGATCATGGAGTACGTGGACGGCATCGATCTCTTTGACGTGCTGGACCGGGTGCACCACCTACCGCCCGAAGTGGGGGCCATCGTGGGGTTCTTTCTGGCCTCGGCCCTGGAGTACGCCCACTACCACGGCATCATCCACCGCGACATCAAGCCCAGCAACATCATCATCTCGCGCAAGGGCGAGGTGAAGCTCATGGACTTCGGCATCGCCCGCGACGAGAACCTGGGCGACCTCACCCGCCCGGGCACCTCGCTGGGCACCCCGGCCTACATGTCCCCCGAGCAGATCATGGGGGTCCGGATCGACTTCCGCTCCGACATCTTCTCCTTCGGCATCGTGCTGTACCAGGCGCTCACCGGGCTGAAACCCTTCAGCGAGAGCGGCAACCGCAGCATCATGCACAAGATCCTGAACGGCGAGTTCGTGCGCCCGCGCCGGCTCAACCCCAACATCCCGCGCAAGCTGGAGAAGATCATCTTGCGCTGCCTGGCCCGCGAGCCCGACCAGCGCTACCGCTCGACCGGTGAGCTCCGGTTGGCGCTGGAGGCGTTCTTGATGAACCGGGTGCGGGGGAACTTCTCGGAGCGCCTGCTGGCCTACCTGGCTCACGCCAAGCTGGTGACCCGGGCCGAGGCCGAGACCTTCGTCAAGCCCGCCGTGCTCGACGACCCCGACCTCATCCGCACCGACGACAACCTGCCACCGCCGCCGCGCCTCTCCACCGTGGCCGGGATCCAGGCCGGCCTGGGCGCGGCGCTGCTCCTGTGGGTGCTGCTGCTGCGCCTGGCCACCGGTCCGAGCGCCGCGGCGGCCTGCGGCGAGGGAGCCGGAGGCCCCCCCGGTGCCCTCAAGGTGGTGGCCTGGCCCTGGGCCGAGATCCACATCGATGGGGCGTTGGTGGAGACCACCCCGGTGGCGCGCAGCTTCTCGCTGGCTCCCGGCATACACGAGGTGGTGCTCAAGAACCCCCACTACAAGTCCGTGAAACGGCGCCTGCTCATCGAGCCGGGTCGGCTGCAGAAGCTCACGGTCACCCTCGAGCCCAGGAAGCCATGACCATGCGCGCGCTCACCTGCAAGACGACGCTTCTCCTCCTGCTGCTGCCCTGCGCCGCCGTCGCCCTCAACTACAAACCGCAACCGGAGGAGAGCCTGTCCCGGGTGGCGCAGATGCACTACGGCGACGCGCGCAAGGTGGTGTACCTGCAGGCGGCCAACGGCCTGGGGGACGGAGACAACGTTCCCCGCGGCAACACCTTGTGGGTGCCCACGGTGTGGAAGTACCGCATCAAGAAAGGCGAGGACCTGGCCCAGATCGCCGGCCGCTACCTCAAGGACCCCAAGCGCGCCGATTTCGTGCTGTGGCTCAACCGCATCGGCGACCCCAAGGACATCAAGCCCGGGACCGAGATCCAGATCCCCTTCCTGCTCAACCACCGCGCCTCCGGCGCCCAGAGCCTGGCGGACGTCTCCCGCCGCTACTACTTCAACACCCGCCAGGCGCCGCTGCTCAAGAAGTTCAACGCCCGCAAGACGGACACCCTGAAGGCCGGCGAGGTCATCCAGGTGCCCATCTACGATCCCGAGGCGGCGTTCGAGAAGGTCGCCGAAAGGGTGAAGGTCTTCAAGGAGCAGGAAGAGAGGGCCGCCAAGGCCGCCTTGAAGCTGGTCGCGAAACCCGGCCCCGCCCCGGCGCCGCCCGAAACCCCGCCGTCCCCGGCGGAAAGGCCCCAACCCGGCACACCGCACGAGGCCCCGGCGGAGGGGCCCGAGCCGCCCGAGGAAGGCCCGGACGCTGCCAACGCCAAGCCGGCGCCGGAGGACAGCAAGCCCCTGGACGATGCGACCGAGCTGTACCTGGCCGGAGACTTCGAGCTGGCGGCCGCCAACCTGTCGCAGCTGCTCGAGCAAAAGCCGCTCCCGCGTGAGGTCGAAGGCCGGGCGCGCGAGCTACTGGCCTCCTGCCTGGTGGCGCTGGACCGACCGGGCGAGGCCGAGCACGAGTTCGTGCGCCTGCTCATGATCGACCCCGAGCGCACCCTGGATGTCAAGACCACTTCACCCAAGATCCTCGAGGTCTTCCGCCGCGCCCGCGGCCGGCGCTGAGCCGGCGCCCCACCGCTCTTGAAGCAGCATCGAGCGTACCTTTGCCTGGACCGGCGGCTTGGTCTACAATCCGCCGGGTGGCGCTGAACCTTCTCGCGGAGGGCTGCCGCCGGTGCGCCTGTCGCTGGCCACCAAGATGTTTCTCGGCTACACCCTGCTCATCCTGATGTTCGGGGTGGTGTCGGTGTACGTGCTGGGTCGGTTCTCGGCGGAGCGCGCCCAGCTCAACCAGCTCAACCGCCAACTCCTGCCCCTGGACCGCCTGGCGGCGGAGATCGAGGCGCTCAGCGACGCCTCGGTGCGCGGGCTCACCGACATCCTGCGCGCCGACCCCGCCACTCGTCTCACCCTGCTGCAGAGCGGCCGGCGCTCCTTTCAGCGCAGCATGCAGCTGCGCATCCGTCAAGCCCAGGGCATCCTGGGACGCAGCGACACAGCCTCCCTGCCGGACAAGCAGCGGCGTTTCCTCGACGAGGTCGGCACCCGGCTGGAGCAGATCCGCGAGCAGAGCGAGGCGCTGGACCGGACGCTGGCCGAAATCGAGAAGCGTTGGCTGGAGCCCGAGTCGTTCGAGCCCCCCCCGGGCCCAGAGGCCGAGATCGAGCCCGCCGGCCGCCGCCTGCTGCGCGACGTGCGCCTGATGAAACTGGCTCTCAAAAACCGCATCACCGCTCAGGTGCTGGACCTGGAGCAGCAGGAAGGCACGGCCACCGCGGTGGTGCTGTGGCTCTCGCTCCTGTCGGTGGCGGTCGGGGCGCTCATCGTGCTGCTGTCCTTCCTCGCCCTGCGGCCGGTGCAGCGGCTCTCCGAGGCGGCGCGCCGCATCTCCCAGGGAGATTTCTCCGCCAGCGTGCCCACGGGCGCCCGCGACGAGATCGGCTTTCTGGCGACGGAGTTCAACCGCATGGCGCGCGCCCTGGAGGCGCGGGAGGCCGAGAGCCGGCGCCAGCAGGAGCAACTGGCCCTGGTCAACCGTCAGCTCAAGCAGTCCAGTCTGGACCTGGAGCTCTTGAAGCTCTACAACGAGAACATCATCCGCTCCATCCACCACGGCATCCTGGTGTGCGACGTGCGCGGGTTCGTCACCACCCTCAACCCGGCGGCCGAGACCCTGTTCGGGTTGCAGCCGGCGACCGCGGTGGGAAAGCCGCTGTCGGAGTTGCCGCTGGCCGGCACCTGCGCCGAGCTGCTCCGGAACTGGAGCCGGGTGCTGAACGAGAAGGCCGGCTTGTTCTTCGAGGCCCTGACCCTGCCCGGCCCCGGCGAGCGCCTGGTGGATCTGCGGGCGGCGCCGCTGTTCGGCGCCGACGGCAACGCCCAGGGCGTGCTGATCCTGGGGGAGGAGGTGACCGAGAAGGTGCGCACCAAGCAGGCGCTCATCCAGTCGGAGCGCCTGGCGGCCATCGGCCGCATGTCGGCCATGGTGGCGCACGAGATCCGCAACCCCCTGAGCGCCATCGGGCTCAACGCCGAGTTGCTGGAGGAGGAGCTGCTGCGCCTGGAGCGCGGCGTCGGCGACGAGCCTCGCAAGCTGCTGGCCTCCATCAGCGGGGAGGTGGAGCGGCTCACCCAGGTCACCGACGAGTACCTCCGCTTCGCCCGGCTGCCCAAACCCCACCTGGCGCCGGAGGACCTCAACGCCATCGTCCGGGACCTGCTGCGCTTCCTCGGCCCGGAGATGACGCGGGCCAAGGTGGAGGTTCATCTGGAGCTGGACGCGGCTACCCCTCCCCTGCCCCTGGACGAATCCCAGGTGCGCCAGGCGCTGATCAACCTGATCAAGAACTCCGTGCAGAGCATGCCCGAGGGCGGCACGCTGCGCATCCGCACCGACCGTAGCGACGGGACCGTCCGCCTGCGCATCCAGGACTCCGGGCGGGGCATGGACGCGGCCTGCCTGGAGCGCATCTTCGATCCCTTCTTCAGCACCCGCGACGGGGGCACCGGGCTGGGGCTCACCCTGACCCAGCAGATCGTCTTGGAGCACGGCGGCCGTATCCGCTGCGAGAGCGCGCCGGGCCAGGGCACCTGTTTCGTGGTCGAATTCCCTTCGCCGGGGCCGGCGGCGGGATAGAGCTTTGGAGAGAGGCACGTGGCCGTCGGTCGCGAGTTCGGACCCTACACCCTGCTGCGCAAGCTGGCGCGCGGCGGCATGGCCGACATCTTCCTGGCCCGGCGCCGCCACGAGGTGGGGGACGAGCTGTGCGTCATCAAGATGATGCTGCCCCACACCCTGCGTAATCCACGTGCCATCAAGCTCTTCCTGGGCGAGGCCCGCCTCATCACCCACCTCGAGCACCCCAACATCGTGCGCATCCAGGTGCTGGACCGGGTGGACAACTACTTCTTCATCGCCATGGAGTACATCCCCGGCGAGACCGCCTTCCACCTCCTGCACCAGGCCTGCGAGGCGCGCCGGCCGGTGCGGCCCGAGGAGGCCGCCGGCATCGTGTGGCAGACCTGCCAGGGCCTGCACTACGCCCACGAACTGTGCGACGATCGGGGCCAGCCACTGCGGCTGGTGCACCGCGACATCAGCCCCAGCAACCTGATGATCTCCTACGACGGCCAGGTGAAGATCCTCGACTTCGGCATTGCAGCCGCGGTGAGCCGCTCGCGCGATCTGCCACCGAACCGCACCCTGGGCAAGTACGGCTACATGTCGCCCGAGCAGTACCGTGGCCAGGTGGTGGACCGCCGCTCGGACATCTTCTCGCTGGGCGTGGTGCTGTGGGAGCTGTGCACCGGCAGCGCGCTCTTCCCGGGGAGCGATCCGGCGCAGATCCGGCGCGCCGCGCTGGAGGGCCGCATCCTCACGCCGCGCGAGGTCAACCTGAACGTCCCCGAGGCCCTGGAGAGCGTGGCGATGGTGGCGCTGGAGCGGGATCCCAAGCGCCGCTTCCGCGACGCCGCCGAGATGGGCCTGGCCCTGCAGGAAGCGTGCGGCGAAGCCCTGGCGGACGAGGCCAGGCTGTCGCAGATGTTGCGGGAGATATTCGGTCCGGAGCGGGAGCGCATGTCGCGCGCCGGCGAGGTAGGCGCCGAGCTGGAACTCGAGACCTTGCTGTTCGACGATCTGGGAACCAGCGATGGGGAGGCGCTCCGTCCGGAAGCTCAGCCGCTGCGGCGCCGCGTCTTGCGGCCGGCGACGCTGGCCTGGCTCATCCTCTCGCTACTGCTCATCGGCGCGGCGCTCGCGCTACGCCTGCTGGTGGACGCCATGGACCCGGTGCGCCCACCGCGCACCGAGCCGGCGCCTCAAGAGGGCACCATCCAGGTGGATTCCAACCCCAGGGGCGCGGCCATCTTCCTCAACGGCCGCGACACCGGCCTGGTCACCCCGGCCGAGCTGCGCCGCATCCCGCTGGCCACGGATCAGGACATCGAGCTGCGCCGGGCGGGATATATGCCGTTCCGCAGCCGGGTGCGGCTGGAGAACGATGCGCCTCGCCGCATCAGCGCCGCGCTGGTGCGAGAACCCAAGGCGCCGCGCAAATGAGGCGCGTCCGACCGCTCGCCGCATGTCTGCTGTTGCTCGCCGGGATCCTCGTCTCCCCGGGCGCGCGGGCGCGCGATCCCGCGCTGGAGTGGCGGTCGCTGCGCACGCCCCACTTCGTGGTGCACTTCAATCCAGAGGCGGAGGCGCTGGCGCAGCGGGTGGCGCGCACCGCCGAGGCCGCCCTGGCGCGCGTGGCCCGGGAGCTCGGCCACCTCCCGCGCGAGCCCATCCAGATGGTGATCTCCGACGAGGGCGACTCGGCCAACGGCATGGCCACGGTCATCCCCTACAACACGGTCCACGTGTTCGCCTCGCCGCCGGACGATCTCAGCGTGCTGCACGATTACGACGACTACCTGGGTGTCTTGCTGCTGCACGAGCTCAGCCACGTGGTGCACATGGACACGGTCTCGGGCGTGCCCGCCCTGATCAACGCCATCTTCGGCCGCACCGTCTTCCCCAACGGCGCCCAGCCGGGCTGGTTCATCGAGGGCGTGGCGGTACGCAACGAGTCGGCGCTGTCTTCGGCCGGGCGCGTCCGCTCGTCGCTGTTCCGGATGGTCCTGCGCACCGCGGCCCTGTCCGGCACCTTCCCCGCCATCGACGAGCTCTCCGGCTGGATGCGACGCTGGCCGCAGGGGAACGCCCCCTACCTGTTCGGCGGGTTCTTCCTCGATTTTCTGGCGCGGCACCATGGCTCGGACGCGCTTCGCCAGTTGTCCCACCTCATGAGCGGCCGGCTGATCCCCTGGACCCTCAACCTGAACGCCCGGGAGGTTCTGGGCGCCGACTACCCGGCGCTGTGGGACGAGTGGCGGCGCGAGGTGGAGGACGAGGCGAAAGGCCTGCTCTCCAGGCTCGAACTCGACGGCCTGACCCCCTTTCGGCGCCTGACCGAGCGCGCCCAAATGCAGCACGCGCCGCGCTTCTCGCCCGGCGGCGCGCGGGTGCTGTACGCCAGCCTTTCGACGTCCGCCTGGCCCGCCTGGCGCCTGGTGGGCCCGGACGGGTCGGAGGACCGGCTCCTGTTCGAATCGAACGACGCCGGTGGCGCGGACTTCCTCCCGGACGGCACGGCGGTGATCTTCTCCCAGTCCGAGGTGGAGCGGGGGTTCTACGTCTTCTTCGACCTGTACCGTTACGACCTAACGAGCGGCCGGCAGCAGCGGCTCACCCAAGGCCTGCGGGCCCACTCCCCGGACGTCTCGCCGGACGGACGGCGGGTGGTGTTCGTGTCCCAGCGCCTGGGCCGGACCCGGCTGGGCCTGCTCGAGCTCGAAAACCCCACCCAGGTGCGCTGGCTCCTCGAGCCCTCGCTGGACGAGGCGTTGCACACGCCGCGATTCTCCCCCGATGGAAAGCAGGTGGTGTTCTCCATGGCCGTACCAGGCGGCGGCCGGAACCTGTGGCTGCTCGACCTCGCCGGCGGCGCACCTCGGCGGCTCACCCATGGAGCGGCGCTGGACCTCGACCCGGTGTTTTCCCCGAACGGAACTCAGGTCTTCTTCGCCTCGGACCGCACCGGCGTGTTCAACTTGTGGAGCCTGGATCTCATGAGCGGCGCCTTGCGCCGCATCACCAACCTCGCCACCGGCGCCTTCTCGCCGGAACCCGCCCCGGACGGCTCGTGCCTGGTGTTCGTGGTGTACGGCCCGCGCGGCTTCGACCTGGCGCGCATCGACGCACCCTTCCGGGAGTACCCTGGAGGCCCCGCGCGCGCCGCCCGTCCACCCGCGGAGGACCTGGCGGCCTCCGGCGAGCGCTACCCGGTGGAGGGTTACTCGCCCCTCGAGACACTGTGGCCGCGAAGCTGGCTGCCGCTCTTCGGCAGCGATCCCGACGGCATGACCGTGGGGGTACTGGTCGGCGGAACAGACGTTTTGGACTTCGCCTCGTACCAGGCATCGCTCTCGGCGGGTGTGGTGGGGGGCCGGCTCTCCTGGGACATCAGCGCCACCCTGCATCTCGTATATCCGTACCTCTACCTGTTCCACAGCCGGCGGGCCTTCGAGGCCGGGCACGACGCCGTGCTCGACGACAAGGGCTTTTCGGTGGTGAAGACCGAGCACGTCGGCTTCGCGGAGCTCTCCTTCCCTTTCTCCTCGATGCGGCAGCGCCATTTTCTGTTTTTCAACTATGACTTTCACCACTTCGACCGGGAGACGCCGCTCGTCTTGCGCCCGGACGACGCCGCCCCGACCTTTCCAGACGACCGGCGGCGGGCCTGGCTGGGCATGGGCTGGTCCTTTTCGAGCCTGCGCTACTACATCGACTCCATCAGCGCCGAACAAGGCCTGTGGGCCTCGGTGTCGCTGCGCTACAGCCACCCGCAGATCGGTAGCGGCCTTTCGCTAGTCGAGGGCAGGCTCGCCCTGCGCGGCTATCTTCCGGTGTGGCCGGAGAAGAACCACGTCCTGGCGCTGGGGTTCAACGCCGGCGCCGCGGTGGGCGACGATCGCCGCCGCCCGGTGTACTGGCTGGGCGGGCTACCGCTGCGCGATCCGCTACAGGACTCCTACTTCGGCTACCGCTACGCCGACGTGTACCTGCGCGGCTACGACCCCTGGGCTTTTTCCGGCTACGCCTACGCCCTGGGCTCGGCCGAGTACCGCCTGCCGCTTTGCGACATCGAGCGGGGTGTGCTGACCCTGCCGGTGTACGCCGGGCGCCTGCACGCGGCGGCGTTCGTCGACGTCGGGGCGGCGGCCTTTTCGCTCTCGGACATCCCGTCCCGTCTCAAGGTCGGCTTGGGCGCGGAGCTGCGATTGGACCTGATGCTCGCCTACTACTTTCCCATGACCGTGCGCCTGGGATACGCCCGCGGCCTCATGGCCGAGGGCGTGGACAACGTCTTTCTGGTGCTGGGCAACGGGTTCTGAGCGAATCAGCGCCAGGCGGCGGGCCGCGCCACCCGGAACACCCAGCCGCGCAGCAACGGATAGGTGAAGCACACCCACACCAACGCCAGGCTCACCAGGTGCAACAGGCGGGGATCGCCGCCGGTGACCAGGCGCAGCAGCCACCAGGTCAGGGTGGCCAGGCTGACGGCCGAGAGCGCGGTCACGGCATAGCGGCCGGCCTGGCTCCACAACCCACCGCCGCATCCTTGGAACGCGAAGCGGCGGTTCAGGGTGAAGTTGCTCACCGCCCCGAGCGCCCCACACACCCAGCGGGCGACCAGCAGGGCTCTGCCGCCGGCCAGGAGCAGGGTGCACAGGCAGAACAACCCGGCGTCCACGGCGGTCGAGAGCAAGCTCACCGACAGGCTTCGCAGGGTCAGGCGGCCCGGCGCCATGTCTCCCTCCAATCCGGGTACGTCACCTGAACGCGGGTTCTGAGCAACTCCCGGATGCGCGTAAGGATGTGCTCCACCGGCCGGGCACCGCGCAGGTCGGCCGGGTGCAGGGCTACCCGCACCAGCGTTGCCTCCCGGCCCCGTTCTTCGATGGCGCGCATGACCACGCGCTTGCCGTAGTCGATGGCCGGGTGCGCCGCGTCGAAGGTCAGCGCGGGCGAGGGCACCGATTCGGCGCCGCGAGCGCCGAACCACACGACCTTGTGGAGGAAGGCGGTGAATGAAAACCCCTCCGCCCATACCGCCGCGAGCGCCTCCGGGCTCTGGAGCCAGGCCGGCGCCACGAAACCTTCCGCGTGCAAACCGCAGGCCGCCAGGATGTGCCGGCCCCGCTGGAGCCGCTCGCTCGCCTGGGCGAAATTCAAATGGGCGAACTCGGCGCAGCCGCGGCTGAAGGCATGGTGGTAGAAGGCGTTGACCAGGCCCGGCGGTGGCGGATCGGGCGCCCGGTGGGTGAGCCCGTGCTGCACGATCTGCGCACCCGCCTCCTGCTCGCGCCGCAGCCACTCGGCGAACCAGGGAGAAGAGCGCAGATCCCACCGGCGACCTCGCGCATCCTGCCAGCAGGGCACCACCAGCAGCGCCGGCCGATTCACCCCCAGGCGCAGAAGCCGCCAGCGCATCCACCGGACCTCCGGCTCGGAGGCAGGACTGACGTCGTGGATCTCCACGCTGAGGCCGAGCCGGGTCATCGGGCACCTTCCAGGGCCAGAGTTTCCCAGGCGGCCAGGCGAAGCCGCAGCGCCTGCCGCATCGTCTCCAGGACGAGCTGCGCGACGTCCCGCCCGCCGATGTGGCTCCTGGAGACGCCGTAGCGGCAGCGGACAGACGCGGCGGCGGCCCGGATGTCGCGATCCTGCTCTCGCGAGTATTCGGCCAGCGCGGCCAGCGACTCGTGTTCGAGGGCGTATCGGCCCCGCTCGGGCAGGCGCTCGGAGAGCACGTCGGCCAGGCGCTTGCTATACAGGCGCAGGCCGGACTGCACGTCCCCGAAGTCCACACCGCCGATCCACGCGAAGCAGCGGTTGACCAGCCAGTTCGAGAGCCGGCGCTCGATCGGCATTTCGAGGCGCTCGCGCGCTCCGATCACCAGCTCGTAGCCCTGGCGCACGAGTTCGCACAGGCGCGGTAGATCCGCCGGATCGTGCTGGCCGTCGCCGTCGAGAAGGGCCACGGCGTCGAGGTCCATCGGACGCAGGACCTTCAAGCCGCGGCGGATCGAGCCCTGCTTTCCCAGGTTCACCTCGCATCGTTCCCAACACAGCGGCGTCCCGGTGCGGCAGCGAGCCTCCTCTCGCTCGAGGACCTCGATGGTGTCGTCGCTGGAGGCGTCGTCCACCACCAGGATCACCGAGGGCTCCACGGCCCGGCAGGCCCGGATCACGTCCGGCAGGTGAGCGGCCTCGTTATAGGCCGGGATGAGCACGGCCAGGCGCAGGCCCGCGATCTTGGATGGCGCATCTTTCTCTTTGTGCTGCTGGGTACTGGAGATGACGGTGCAGCGAATCATGATCACCTCCCTTGTGATGCGGCGCAAGCCGCGACGAATCACGAATTCAAGCCCCGTGCCACGGATGACGCGTCGCGTTGCCAAGATGGCATCGGGCTGTTTTGCCTTGGTTTTCTGACCTGGGAAAGCGGTCGGAATTCCGACCGGCGCTGCTCAGGTGCGAACGCGGTTGCCCAGATCGGCCCGGCACCGCAACCGGGCCTTCCGATTCGAGACGGTTTCATGGCGTGGATTGCCGCCGGCGACCGCCCCGTGCTAGATTGGCGCCCGGACGGAAGAGGAAAAGGAGGCCTGGACATGAGCGGACGCTTCCTGTGCATTTCGATCGCGGCGCTCTCGCTATCGGTGTTCTCTTGCGACTCGTCGAGCGGCGTACGGCCGGTGAACTGCGAGCTCGACACGGATTGTCCCGAGGGCCAGGTGTGCAACCCCTACCGGGGAGTGTGCCTCACGGGCTGCCGCTCCCACGAAGAATGCCGCCGCGGCGAGATCTGCAACCCCTTCACCAGCCAGTGCATCATTGGCTGCCTCGAGTCCAGCGAGTGCCCCGCCGGGAAGATCTGCAGCGTCTTCACCGCGCAGTGCGTGCCGGGCTGCGACGAGGACGCCGACTGCCCGGAGGGCCAGCTGTGCAGCCCCATCACCGCGAGTTGCACAAACCCCTACACCCGCTGCCGCAGCGACGCCGACTGCCCCTCGGGCACCCGCTGCCAGGTGGAGAGCGGCGCCTGTCAGGTAGTGACGGTGGAGTGCACCGCGGACCGGGAGTGCCCGGTCGGCAAGCGCTGCCGTGACAACCTGTGCGTCACCGCCACCTGCGCCACCGACGCCGAGTGCCTCAACGGCGAGGAGTGTGAAAACGGCGTGTGCCAACCGCGCAGCGGCTGTATCACGGATTCCGAGTGCCTCAACGGCTTTCACTGCGAGAACGGGCAGTGCGTGGCCAACCCCGCCGGCTGCCAGCGCGACAGCGACTGCCCGCAAGGCCAGGTGTGCCAGGATGGCGACTGCGTGCCCGCGCAGACCGGCTGCACCCAGAACAGCGACTGCCCCGCGGGCCAGGTGTGCAACCTGTTCACGCGCCAGTGCCAGGTGCAGAACACCGCCAACTGCCAGAGTGACGCCGACTGTCCGAGCGGGCTCACCTGCTCCTTCGGCTTCTGCACCGGTTGCTCATCCGCCACGGACTGCTTCCCCGGCCAGCAGTGCATCCTGGGGGCCTGCGTCGGCAACGCCACCACCACCTGCCAGACGGACGCCGACTGTCCCTCGGGCAAGCGCTGCCAGGACGGCCAGTGCGTCTCCGACAGCGGCTGCCAGAGCGACGCCGACTGCTCGTTCGGGCTCCAGTGCCAGTTCGGATTCTGCATCGGCTGCACCAGCGACGCCCAGTGCAAGCCCTCCGAGCAGTGCGTGCTGTACGCCTGCATCCCGCGCCTCGACAACCCCTGCGACAACGTGACCTGCCCGGCCGGCGAGCTGTGCGACCCGGAGAACGGCTCGTGCTACCCCGAGGACGGCACCTGCGTGGACGACACCGACTGCCGCGCCGGCCAGACCTGCAACGTCCTCCACTACTGCTCCGGCTGCCAGGCGGACGCCGACTGCCGCTCGGGCCAGCGCTGCGTCCTGCAGACCTGCATCCCCATCGGAGGCTGAGGCGAACACCCGGCCCCCCGCTCGCGCAGAGGCGCGTTCTCGCACTTTTCACAACCCTGTGCCGCCGACCGCATGGGCCAACCACCGGGTGCAAAAGCGCGTCCGCGTGAAAGGGGAGCGTCTGACCGCCATGCCGCCAGAGCAAGCGCGGTCAGACGCGCACCTTGCTGCGGCCGAAGGTCGCGGCCGAAAACATCTAGATGACAGGGCGGGGGATGCCGGACAGAGCCAGGTGCCAGCGCTCGCGACAGGTGGCGCACAGGCGAAAGACGCGCCTCTCGTGGACGCGGGCCTCCTCGGCGGCGATCTCGGCCTCGCCCATGGCGCGCAGCCGGTCGATGAGCTCGTCGAGCTCCGGCCGGCGGTCGCGCGCCAGGTCCTCTTCACTGAAAGACGGTGCCTCCGGCGCGGCGAAGAGCTCGACGCACAGCACGAAGGAACTCCAGGCGGCGACTTCTTGCCCGCATCCAGCGCAGCGCATGTGCGCCTCCTCCTCGAACACTGGAAAACACCTTCTCGGGCATTTTTCAACCCTCGAATCCCGAGAATCTGACCGTACATCAGTTTTTTTTCCGACAATATTCTCTTCGGCGCGGCTGCTTAATGTCGGGTCCTCCTAACTGCTCGCCGCAGAGCCGGCTCCGCTGGATGGAGGACCCGCCTTGCGCGCCGCGCCACAACAAGTTCAACAATGCCTCAGTGGAATCATGGTATATGTAAGGTACGATCAGCCCGAGAATGGCTTGTCCTGGGCCAGCAGGCGCGCTAGCATGGGCGCGGGTTGTCTCCGGAAGGTGCCGATGGACCGCAGGAAGTTCTTGCAGACGCTCGGGCTGGCCTCCGCGGCCGCCGGACTCTCCAGCGCCGGCGCGGCCTGCGCCCGCTCCGCGGCCCAGAAGCCCGCCGGGGACGGCCGCAGCCGCGTGGCCCTGGTCACCGATCCCGGCGTGCGCCGGGGCGAGGAGATCGACGCAAAGCGCGTGGAACGATTGCTCCGGGCCACCCTCGAAAAGGCCCTGGGGAGCGCGAACCTGGCGGGCGTGCTTCCGGCGGACGAGGTGGTGGGCATCAAGCTCAACTGCCTGGCCGGCCGGCCGCTCTCCCCTGCTCTACCGCTGGTCGAGGCCCTGATCAAAATCCTTTCAGACGCCGGCATCCCGCGCGAGCGGGTGATCGTGTTCGAGCGCGGCGAGCGCGATCTGCGCCGCGGCGGCTTCACCCCCGGCGAACACGACGGCGTCCGCTACCTGGGAAACGACAGCGCCGGCGCCGGCTACGAGGAGGAGCCCGAGATCTCCGGCCAGCTCGGCTCCTGCCTCTCCCGTATCCTCACCCGGCGCATCGGCGCCATGATCAACCTGGGCGTGCTCAAGGATCACAGCCTGGCAGGCCTGGGCGCGGGGACGAAGAACCTCTACGGCCTCATCCACAACCCCAACAAGTACCACGACAACGGCTGCGACCCGTACCTGGCCGACCTGCTGGCCATGCCGGTGGTGCAGAAGAGGCTCTGCCTTACCATCCTGGACGGGCTCACCGCCCAGTGTCACGGCGGCCCCGGCTTTTCGCCCGCGCACGCCTGGTCATACAATAGCCTGCTGGCGAGCCGGGACGTCATCGCGCTCGACCGGGTGGCCTGGGACGTCATCGAGGAGCGCCGCAAGCAGACCGGGCTTCCTCCGCTCGAGCGCGAGAACCGCGCCCCGCGCTGGTTGCGCACCGCTGCCTCGCGCGGCCTGGGCACCGACGAGATGATCCGCATCCTGGTGTTGCGCGAGGTGCTGTCGTGAAGCGGCGCGAGTTTTTTGCCCTGGGCGCCGCTCTGGGCGGCGGCCCCTGGCCTGCCACCGGCGCCGAACACCCGAGGAAAGACCCGCCGCGGGGCGGCACGACGCTGGCGCTGGACGGGGAGCGCCAGTTCTGGCGCGAGGCGGCCCATTACCAGAAACTCCCGGAGTCCAGGGTGGAGTGCCGCCTGTGCCCGCGCCGCTGCCAGGTGGCGGAC
This sequence comes from Myxococcales bacterium, assembly GCA_012798435.1. Taxonomy (GTDB): domain Bacteria; phylum Myxococcota; class B64-G9; order B64-G9; family B64-G9; genus JAAZNF01. The sequence goes on from JAAZNF010000028.1 coordinate 54,455, forward strand.
CAGGAGAACGGCTGGTGCGGCGTGCGCCTGAACGAGCGCGGCACCTACTACACCACCGTATTCGGCCGCCCGGTGACCATCGCCAACGATCCCATCGAGAAGAAGCCGCTGTTCCACTATAAGCCCGGCTCGCTCACCCTGTCGCTGGCCACCGCCGGCTGCAACTTCGAGTGCCTGTTCTGCCAGAACTGGGAGATCTCCCAGTTCCGCCCGGAACAGATCCCGGCCCGCTACGGCTTCGTCTCCCCCGAGGACCTGGTCGAGCTCGCGAAGCGCCAGGGCTCGCGCTCGCTTTCGTTCACCTACGCCGAGCCGGTGGTGTTCTTCGAGTACGCGCTGGCCACCGCGCGCGCTTCCAAGGCGGCCGGCCTCCCGGGCGTGATGATCAGCAACGGCTTCATCGAATCCGCACCCATGGACGAACTGCTCCAGGAGCTCGGCGCGGTCAAGATCGACTTCAAGGCCTTTGACGACAAGTTCTACCAGCGCCAGTGTCGCGGCACGCTGGAGCCGGTGCTGCGCACCATGGAGCGAATCCGCAAAGCCGGGGTGTGGCTCGAGCTGGTCCACCTCACCGTCCCCACCCTGAACGACGACGCCGAGCAGGCGAAGCGCCTGTGCGGTTGGGTCCTGGAGAAGCTCGGGCCCGACGTGCCGGTGCACTTCACCCGCTTCCACCCCACCTACAAGCTCAAGAATCTGCCGGCCACGCCGCCGGCGACGCTGGAGCGCCAGTACGACATCGCCCGCAAGGCCGGCCTGCGCTACGCCTACCTGGGCAACCTGCCCGGACACGAGGGCGAAAACACCCGCTGCCACGGCTGCCGCGAGACGCTCATCCGGCGGGTGGGCTTCACCGTGCTGGAGAACCGCCTCCGGGAGGGGAAGTGCCCGAAGTGCGGCGAGAAGATCCCCGGCGTGTGGAGCTGACCATGCGCCTCCCCTGGCTCGTCGGGGTGGGAGCGCTGCTGCTTTCTTGCTGCTCTCGAGCGAGCCCGGACCTCCCCCAGCGCCTCATCATCGACTCGCACGTCCATCTATCGCCCGACCCGGAGTCGGTCGAGCGCGCCCTGCGCATCTTCGAGCGCAACGGCATCGGCCGCTTCTGCGTAAAGAGCGCCGGCCATTTCGGCTCGTCCCGCTTTCGCGCGACGCTGGAGCTGAAACGCAGGCTCGGCGACCGCCTGGCCTTCTTCAGCAACCCCGACTTTGGCGGAGTGGACCGGCCCGACTTCGGCGAGGGCCTGGCCAAGAACCTGGAGGCCGCCGTGCGCGCCGGGGCGCGCGGCATCAAGATCTTCAAGGCGCTGGGGCTCTACGTGCGCCGGGCCGACGGCACGCTGCTCGCCCCGGACGATCCCGCCCTGGAGCCGCTGTGGCAGAAGGCCGGCGAGCTCGGCGCCATCGTGGCCTGGCACGTGGCCGATCCGCGGGCGTTCTTCCAGGCCCCCACTCCCGACAACGAGCGCTACCTCGAGCTGTTGTTCGCGCCGGGCTGGGGGTTCTACGGCAAGGACTTCCCCGCCTTCGACACGCTGCTTGCCGCCGCCGAGCGGGTCATCGCCGCGCACCCCAAGACCACCTTCCTGCTCATCCACCTCGGCTGCGACGCCGAGAACCTCGAGCACGTCGACCGCATGCTGCGGGCCTACCCCAACCTCTACACCGACACCTCGGCGCGCGTGCCCGAGTTCGGCCGCCACCCGGCCGAGGCGGTGCGCGAGTTCTTCCTGCGCCACCAGGACCGCATTCTGTTCGGCTCCGACATCTTGATCGGGCCGGGCGAGCTGCAGCTCGGCTCGCTCTCCATCTGGCCAGACACCGACGAGGACGCGGACGTCTTCTACCGGGCACACCGGGAGTACTTCGAGACCGACCACAAGGCGCTGGCCACACCCACCCCCATCCAGGGCGCCTGGCGCATCGACGGCATCCACCTCCCCGAGGAGGTGCTGGAGAAACTCTACGTGAAGAACGCCGAGCGACTCATCTGGAAGCAATGAGCCGTGGCACCCTGGCCGATCGCACAGCGGCCGAGCCCCCTCTCCGCTGCACCGCTCCCCCCTCTCCTCTATGGCTGTCTCTCAGTCACATTTCTAGGCGTCGCCTCCGCCCGACCTATACCGTCAAGGGTTTTCAATCGCTTCGCGACTCGCTGCGCTCGCCCTTGACGGCGGTCGGGCTTCGGCTGAAATCGCAATTGTGAAGAGCATGCAGGCATGCTCTTCCTGCTCGAGGAAGACCCATTTCATTCAATCGAACGCCTGGTCGCGGGGCCACGGGAGCCAGCGCGACCTGGCGAAGGCGAACGCCGCCAACGCGGGCCCATAACGATACAAGTTAAAACAGGTTGGGCGGTGGTCGCCGGAGCGATGGCGGGGCTACTTGCGCCGCTTGATGCCGAGCAGGGACAGGCCGAGCAGCATGAGCAGGCCCGAGCCGCCGGAGGCTCCGGTGCCACACCCGCAGCCGCCGCCGCTGGTCTCCTCCTTGGGGCAGGCGACCTGGTCGTCGCTGTCGGTCAGCCCGTCGCAGTTGTTGTCGAGCTGATCGCCGCAGATCTCGGCGGTGTTCGGGTGCACGCCCTGGCGGGTGTCGTCGCAGTCGTTGCCGCAGGGCGGTTTCGCGTAGCCGTCGCCGTCGTCGTCGGGACAGAGGCAGTTCTTCTCGCGGCACTCCTGCCCGTTGCCGCACTCGATGCCGCAGCGGCCGCAGTTGGCCTCGTCGCTGGTGAGGTCCGCCTCGCAACCGTTGGCGGTCTGCCCGTCGCAGTTGCCGAAGTCGGCCTCGCAGCGGGTGATGACGCAGGCGGAGGCGTCGCAGGCCGACACCGCGTGCGCGAGGGCGCAGGAGGTGCCGCAGGCGCCGCAGTTCTGGGCGTCGCTGCGGGTGTCGACCTCGCAGCCGTCAGCCGCGTCACCGTTGCAGTCGGCGTAGCCGATGTCGCAGCTTCCCACCACGCACTGGCCCAGGTGGCAAGCAGCGGTGGCGTGCGATAGCCGGCATAAAACCCCGCAGGCGCCGCAGTTCTGGGCGTCCTCACCGGTGTGCACCTCGCAGCCGTCGGCGAGCGCGTGGTTGCAGTCGGTCCAGCCCTCGTCGCAAGCGGCGATGCCGCAGTAGCCACCGACGCAGTTGGCGGTGGCGTGCGCCGCTTCGCAGCGCCTGCCGCAGCTCCCGCAGTTCTCGGGATCGGTGCGGTAGTTGCTTTCGCAACCATCGGCCGGGTCGTTGTTGCAGTTGTTGAAGCCGCCGATGCAGCGATCGAGCTGGCACTGCCCACCCACGCACAGCGCCGAGGCGTTGGCGAAGGTGCAGGCATTGCCGCACTGGCCACAGTTTTCCGGATCCGAGCCTACCAGCGACTCACAGCCGTTGAAACCGGCCCCGTCGCAGTTGCCCCAACCCGTGGCGCAGGAGTCGATGGCGCAGTCCACGCCCTCGCAGTGCCCGGTGGCGTGGGGCAGACTGTTGCAGGTGCGGCCGCAAGCGCCGCAGTTCGCCGGATCGTCCACCACCGGCTGCTCGCAGCCGTTGGCGGCCGCATGGTCGCAGTCGCCCCAACCCACCTCGCAGCTCGCCACCCGGCACTCGCCCGCCGCGCAACCGGCGCTGGCGTGGTCGAGCGTGCACACGTTGCCGCACGAACCGCAGTTCTGCGGATCGGTGCTGGTCTGGACCTCGCATCCGTCGGACGGGCTGTCGTTGCAGTTGGCATATCCGCTGGCGCAGTTCCCCAACTCGCAGGTGCCGTTGTTGCACACGCCCGAGGCATGGTCGTAGGTGCAGGCGCTGCCGCAGGCGCTGCAGTGCTGGGCGCTCGAGGTGAGGTCGGTCTCGCAGCCGTTGGTGGCCACGCCGTCGCAATCGCCCCAGCCGGCCAGACAGCTCGTGCCGGGCTGGCATGTGCCACCGACGCACTGGCTGTCCATGTGCGGGTAGCCGCACACCACACCGCAACCACCGCAGTTGTCGACGTCGCTCTGGACCGAGGCCTCGCAACCGTTCGCCGGCAGACCGTCGCAGTCGCCGTAGCCGGCCTCGCAGGCACCGAGACAGGCGCGCACCATGTCGATGGTGAAGCCGTCGTAGGCGACCGAGCTGTCGCTGGTGAAGTTCACCTTCACGGTCGAGCCGGGGACGTTCGGCGACCAGAAGGGCTCGTACTGCCCGGTATAGGTCGCGATCTCGGAATCGTTACCGTCGAGCACGCGCACGAAGTCCCAGTTGCGCTCGACGTTGAGCATCGAGAAATGCACCGACATCACGCTGGCGCCGGGCCGGGTGATGGTCCAGGTGTTGTTGTAGTTGTGAGGATAGGGGTGTGGCGACTGCACGTCCTCTGCGCTGTCCTGGCAGGTGGAGGGGTAACACACGCCGTCGATACAGGAGTGACCGGTGGCGTGCGGCAGGTTGCACACGTTTCCGCAGGTGCCGCAGTTCTGCACGTCGGCGGTGACGTCCCGCTCACAACCGTTTCCGACGTTGCCATCGCAGTCGCCCCAACCCGCCTCGCAGGTGCCGACGGTGCACTGGCCGCCGGCGCAGCCGCCGCTGCCGTGGGGCACCGGCCCGCAGGTGGGGTTGCCGCAGCCGGTCAGGCCGCAGTTCTGCGGGTCGATGAGCGGGTTGCTCTCGCAACCATCGGCAAAGTCGTTGTTGCAGTCGAACCAGCCGCTCTCGCAACCGGCCACCTGGCACATGCCGGCCACGCACTGGTTGACGGCGTGCGGGGCGGCGCAGGCGTGGCCGCACCAGCCGCAGTTCTGTGTGCTGCTTGCGGTGTTCGTCTCGCAGCCGTCGGGGCCGGTGGCGGGATCGTCGTCGCAGTCGCCCAGGCCCGGCGGGCAGCGCCCGGCGTCGCACCAGGTGATCGCATCGGCCACGAAACCGTTTCGGTTCACCGAGCTGTCGCTGGTGAGCCGCAGCTTGATGGTGTTTCCGGTCACCACGGGAGTGCTGAAGGCGCCCAGCGCACCCGAGTAGCTCGCCACCTCGACGTCGTTGGCGTCCAGCACGTGCACGAAGTCGTACCCCTGCTCGGTGTCGAAGGACGCAAAGTGTACCCCGATCACCACCGCGCCCGGCTGGGTGATGGTCCAGGTGTAGTCGAAGTTGTCGGCGTAGGGGTGAGCGCTCTCCACCACGGGGTTGAGCGCCGTCTGGTTGACCGCGACGACGCGGGCCCGGTCGGGGTTGGAGATGAGGCCGGTCGAGTCGGTCACGGTGAGGATGCCCTGGTACTCGCCGCACACGTCGGCGTCGAAGGTCGGCGCCGGAGCGGTCGTGCTGGAGAGGACGGCCGAGCTGTTCGCCGGGCGGTAGAACTGCCACTCGTGGGAGATGGGATCGCCGTTGGGGTCGAACGAGTGCGAGCCGTCCAGGGTCACGTGGGTGCCGGTGGGCACGGTCTGGTTGCCGCCGGCCAGCGCCACCGGGGGCAGCGGCACGCCCGAGATGGCCTGCAAGGCTCGAAGGGCGTTCACCCGGCCGCCGCTGACGCACCGTCCCTGGAGGTCGGCCACCGGGTCGATGGTGCCGATGAGGGTGTTCTTTACCTGGAGCATGTCGAGGTCGGGCCGGATGGAGAACATGAGCGCGCACAGGCCCGCCACGTGCGGGGTGGCCATGGAGGTGCCGGACATGAGATCGTAGCCACCGCCCGGCCAGATGGTGGAAAGGATGTCCTCGCCTGGAGCGCCCACGTCCACCGTCACCAGGCCGTAGTTGGAAAAGCTGGCCTTCTGGTCGGTGTGGGTGGTGGCCGCCACCGCAATGATGTTGTCGTAGGGCCAAGAGCTGGGCCAGTGCATGGTGGAGGGGTCGTCGGTGTCCTTGCCGATGCCGTCGGGGTAACCGTTGCCGGCGGCCGCCACCAGGATGACGCCCATGCTGTTCGCGTAGGCGACGGCGTTCTCCAGCGTCTGGCTATAGTGCTGCACCGTCCACCAGGAGCAGCTCATGACGCGAGCGCCGTTGTCCACCGCGTAGTGGATGGCCTCGGCGGCGTCCACGCAGTAGTCCTCGAGCTCCTGGTTGCCGATGATACGCAGGGGCATGATGGTGACGCGCCAGTTGACGCCCGCCACGCCCAGGCTGTTGTTGCCGACCGCGCCGATGATGCCCGAGCAGTGCGTGCCGTGACCGTAGTCGTCCATGGGGTCGTTGGTCTGGTGCTCGAAGTCCCAGCCGCGCACGTCGTCGATGTAGCCGTTGTTGTCGTCGTCGATGCCGTTGCCCGCGATCTCGTCCGCGTTCGTCCACATGTTGGCGGCGAGGTCCGGGTGGGTGTAGTCCACGCCGGTGTCCAGCACCGCCACCACCACGTCGTAGGAGCCGATGGAGATGTCCCAGGCCTCGGGGGCATCGATGTCGGCGTCGGGGGTCCCGCCGGTCTGGCCGGTGTTGTTCATGCCCCAGTCCTCGGAGTAGCGGGGATCGTTGGGGGTGTTGAGCAGGCGGATCTTCCAGTTGGGCTCGGCATAGGCCACGCGCGGATCGCGGGCGATGCGCCGGGCTGCCTCTTCGGGGGTCTCCTTGCTCGAGAGACCCATGCGGTACAGGTCCAGGGGCTTGCGGTACTCGACCACCGACAGCCCGAGGCTTTTGGCGATGGAGGCGGCCGAGAGGCGGTCCACGCCGGCGCGGAACTTCACCACCACCACGCCCGGCTCGTAGGGAATCCAGTTGGGATCATCCGGATACTGAATGGGCGGCCGGTGCTCGAGGGCGACCGACTTTTCCGGCGCCGCCTTGGCCGCGCTCTCGGCCTGCAGGCCGGAGGAGCTTTGCGCCACGTCGGCGCCGCCCTGGCAGGCTGCCATTATAACCCCTAGACCAAACACCCATGCCCCGGCCAACCCTGACTTCTTCATGCGTGTCTCCTTCTCTTCATAAGGATTTTCTGCCCTCGCCCTTATTGAGCTTCTATCCACATTCCACCCCCATGGACAAGAGAAATCTTTTTCTAGCGAAGCCGCTCCAGGTTGCGGCAGGCCTCGGGAAGCGAGAGCTTGTCGCACAGTCGCCGGTACTCCTCCTTCGCCTTTCCCAAAAGCTCCAGCTTCTCGAACACCCGTCCCCGCAGATCGGCGATCCTCGCCTCCATGGAAAGCCAGGTCAGGCGCTCGGCCTGGGGCCGGTCCAGCGCGGCCAGCCGCCGCATCGTGGCGAACCCGTCCTCATCTCCTCCCCCGCGGCTCATGAGGGTTCGCAGAAGCTCCAACATCTCGCCATCGGCGGCGGCCAGGTGGGGCTCGATGTACGGCCCCGCCACCTCGCGGACCTGGTCCAGCAGCGCGAGCGCCTGGTCGTAGCGCTCGCGCATGAAGAAGCGCTGTGCGCCGAACACAGCCTGGTGGCAAAAGAGCAGGGCCTGCTCCATCCCCTTCGCCTGGGCCTTGAGCAGCTGGAGCCCCTTGGCGAAATACTGGTCCCGTTCCGCCTCGCTGGCGTCGCCTCCGCCGAAATCGCTCAACACGAAGTACTGTTCCGCGGTGGCCTTGCCTCGGCGGGCGAGCTCGTGCAGACGCTTGGTGATGGCCTCGGACTTCTTCTGCTGGGCCGCCGGCGGCAGGCGCCCGAAATCCTCTATCTTCATCCCCAGCGCCCGCTCGCGCCACTCCCGCTCCAGACCGGTGGCGATCTTGACAAAGTGCGACTTCTTCTCTAGCTCGGCGAACTCGCGCGCCTCACGCTCCATCCGTTCGCGCTCCTTGCGCCGCTCCTGCTCCTCGAGAGCGCGAGCCTTTTCGTGGTCCTTCTTGGCCAGTTCCTCCTGACCCGCCTCGCGGTAGCGGTAGGCGCGGTTGTGGTAGTAGCTATGCAGCTCCGCCTGTCCGTAATAGTAGCGCGCCGGGCGGGTCAGCTCCTCCTCCTTGGCCTCGATGGCCCGGGTGGCGTCGGCGATGGCTTGCTCCTTGCGGCCGGCCTGGGCGTTCAGCACGCTCCGGAGGTTGTAGAGGTGGGAGCGGGCGATGGAGCCGAGCGCGATGGCGCGGTCGATGTCCTTGCGGATGTGTTGGTTGTGCCCTTCACGGATGGCCTGCTGCCGCGCCCCAAGCTCGTCCGAGGACCCCAGCTCGACCAGGACAGCGAACTCCTCGACCTCGATGAGGGCCTCACGAACGTTCACCCGCATGGCGTAGAACTCGGCCTCTCCCTCGGCGAGCGCCACCGCCCGGTCGAGCGCGCCCAGGGCCTCGTCCAAGGCCTTCTTCTGCTCGCGTAGCCGCGCCAGGCACGCCTCTTTCTTCTCCGGCCCCTCGTTGCAATCTGCCGGCGTCCCCATGTTGCGGGACCACAGCACATCGGCCCGCTCGGCGTGGGCCGCGGCCAGCTCGGGATCGAGCGCGAGCGCCTGGTCCAGGGCCCGGAATTTCTGCTCTTCTTCCAAGATCGAAAGCGAGCGGGCGTACTCGAGCCACAGCTCGGCCTTCTTCCGGTCGAGCTGCTTCTTCTTCGCCACCGCGTCCGGTCGCGCGCCGGGGAGCTGGGGCTCGCTCTTCAGCCGGGTGAGCAGCTTGTCCGCCGCCTCGGCCACCGCGGCGCGGGCGGACTCGGCGAGGTAGGGCGCGCTCCCCGCCGCCAGCAGGCAACCGCTCTCGGCCGAGAACAACATGAGCGAGAGGCGCGCCGGTTTTTCCTTGGAGAGCGAAACCTTGAGCAGGGAGTTCGCCGACAGCTCCTGGCCCAGCTCGCACTGGAGCCGGTCGTCGAAGCGCGCCTCGAAGGAGCGCTTCTTCACCTTCTCCAGCTCGGCCGACTCGGCCTCGCCGGCGAGCAGCACGAGCTTGCCACGAGCGAGAAGCTGCTCGCGCACCACGTCGCGCAACCCCGGCACGCCAATGGAAGAGTCCAGGACCAGCCGGGGGCTCTTCTGCAAATAGGCCTCGATGGCCCGCTCGGCCTCGTCCACGTGGCCGTGGCTGACCAGCAGGTTCCCTTGCCAGCTCCACACGAAGGCCGCCGGGAGCTTCCCGCCCAACCCGAAGGCCTCGGCGATCTTGCCTTCGGTATCGCACACCGTCTCGTCGGGCATCCAGCCCGGGTTGACGCACTGGCCTTCCGGGTCGAGCGTGCTCACCACCACCAGGCGCAACCCCTGCGCGCGGTACTTCTCGTGCAGGGCCTTCCAGCGGGGGACGGCCTTCATGCAGGGTTCGCACCATGTGGCGTAGAACTCCACCGCCAGAAGCCGCGTCCCCGGCCTGTCCAGCCAGCCTCGCACATCAAGCTCGCCGGCGTGCAACAATCCAACATGCAAGAAGATGCCTGCCAACAGCGGCCCGACGGTCTTCATGGACTCCTCCTCGCACAACCTGTTACACTTGCCGCACGTTCCCTGGTCACGCAAGAGAAAACATACCAGCCCCTGAATAGTGCAGGAAAAATTCCGTCTGCTGTTGCCAGTTGATCGGTTTTTTGCTTTCTTGGGCCAATAGTATTCAAAAGGAGCGAAACATGAGTTTCGTACGGTTTGTGGCGGGGTTGGCGATCGCTTCCCTGGCGGGGACGGCCGGCTGTTCGGGCGGGGGCGGGGGCCGCCCCACGCCCAACGTCACCCAGGAGAACCTGTGCCAGCAGGTGGCCGACGTCCTGTGCTACAACATGTTCGAGTGCTGCACCGGCAAGCAGATCGAGGACATCCTGGGGCTCACCATCACCGTCACCCACGACAAGTGCCTGCGCGACATGGAGCTCATCTGCGAAGACCAGATCGCGCCGCTGCTCTACGCGGTGGACAAGGGCACGGCGGTCATCCGGGAGGGCGAGACCCAGCTCTGCCTGGAGGCGCTGCTGGTGTCACCGGGGAGCTGCTTCCAGGTCGACTTCCAGGTCCCCTGGCAGCAGTATTGCCGGGAGGTGTGGTGGTCGGGGTTGCAGAACGCCGGCCAGGATTGCGTGTACGACCTGGAGTGCATGCCGCAGCTCTACTGCGCCGCCGACCGCAAGTGCCGGGCCTACCCGCAGTTCAACGAGCTGTGCCCCTCCGGGGTGTGCGCCACCGGGCTGTACTGCTCATACGAGGACGGCCGCTGCAAGGCGAGGAAGGGCGTCAACCAGGAGTGCCGCGACCCGGTCGAGTGCCTGGAGGGCCTCTACTGTGGGCTGGACAACCTGCAGAAGTACGTATGCCAGGCCCCGCGCAACTTCGGCGAGGCCTGCACGGCCGACTTCGAGTGCCAGAGCCAATTCTGCATCCCCGGTCTGTGCAACGACGGCAAGGAGTGCTACCGCAACGAGGACTGCGCCGGGCGCTGCGAGTTCGGCAACCAGGTGTGCGCCAACGACAGCCAGTGCCCCGGCAAGTGCCCGAACGGCACCACCACCTGCTACGACGACTACGATTGCACCGGCATCGGCTCGGGGGTGTGCTTCCACGAGCGCTGCATCCGCGGCTGCAACGGCCAGCCGGTGTGCGGGCTCGAGTACCGAGTGATCGATTACTGCACGGACACCGTCGGTTTCTTCATGGAGGACTGAGCGGCGGGAACTGGAGCCGGCCGGGGTTCATGATGCCGGCGGGATCGAGCAGCCGGCGCACCGCATCCACCACCTCGCGAAAGGCGGGATCGAGGCGCGCGCCGTGCGCCTCCCACACCCACTGCGGCGTCTTGTACGGAAAGAACCCCAGGGAGATGGCCATCTCGGCCAGCGCCCGGTTGGCGGCCTTCACCCGCGCCACCTCGCCCGGATCGGAGCGATCGAAGACGGAGATCCAGCGCAGCACGCCAAAGTGCCCGCCCAGCATGGGCCGGCACACCACCACCGGCGAGAACCCGTGCGCGGCCAGGATGTCGCTGCCGCGCTGGTATCCTTCGGCGAAGCGGCTGGTCGGCCCGTAGGTGCCCACCCAGCTCAGGCCGCCACCGTGTCCGTCCAGCAAGAAATCCAGCCGGGTGGGAAAGTCCGCGAACTTGCCGAAACGCGGCTCGAGGCGCACCAGATCGGCGATGTCGAGGGGGCCGTCCAGCCGCGTGCCCGCCTGCCGCCACTCGCGCACCAGGCGCTCGATCGCCTTCACCCGGGCCTCGAACAGCTCGCGGTGGTGGCCCGAGACGTCGAGGTACAGAAAGAGCAGCGGCTCCGCCGGGTCGCGCCACAGCGGCCGGTGGTCGCCGAAGAGCATCTTGCCCGAGGCCCAGCTGAGCGCCCCCAGGTCGTCGGCCAGGTCCTCGCGGGCGAGGTGCCGCAGGGCCGCGAAAGCCTCGGCCGCATCGTAGGCCATGAGGAAGAAGCGGCGCCGGTGCGCTGGATTCGGCCATAGCTGCACCGCCAGTCGGGTGACGATGCCGGTGGTGCCGGCGAAGTTCACGAACAACCCCTCGAGCTGTGGGAAGGGCGCCCGGGCGCAGGGCTTTCCCGCGTAGGCCCAGTGGCCGGTCCGCAGCAGCCGCCCGTCAGGGAGCACCGCCTCCAGCGCGTTGATCCAGTACGAGGCCGGGCCGGCGCGCAGCGAGAGGTTCGCCAGGCCGTCGAGCAGGCAGTTCGGCACGATGCCGCTCTCCGGCGGCGACAGCGGGTAGGCGAAGCGCAGCTCTGGCGCGTGTCGTTCCAGGTGATCGTGGAGCTTCTGCCAGGTCACCCCTGGCTCGATCACCGCGAACAGGTCCTCGCGGTCCACCTCCAGCACGCGCTCCATGCGCCGCAGGTCCATCACCAGCCCGCCGCGGACCGGGATGGCCAGCCCGCCCAGGTTTGTGTTGGCCACCACCGGTGTGATCGGCACACGCTCCGCCGCGCACAGGCGAACCACCGCCTGCACCTCCTCGGCGCTCTTCGGGCACACCGCCACGTCCGGCTCCACGGGATCGTTCTCGGTCATGTCGCCGGCGTAGAGAACCAGCTTCGCCGGATCCGTGATCACCGCCTCCGGCCCGAGAGCGGCCACGAGCCTTCTTTGGAGTTCGTCCCGGTTCATCCGGCCTCCCGCGCCCGCAGCAAGGAGAGCAGCGGCAGCAACCGCCACACCCGGCCACCCACGCGCAACCGCCCGCGCAAGAGGTTACGGACGAGCCCCCTCCCCAGGGTGAGGCCCAGCAGCGCCTCCAGGTCGCCGCGCACCCAGGCCGCCGGGCGCGCGGTCGGCTCGCCGGCCTGCTCCGGAACCCGCAGCACCACCTCCTCGCCGGTGGTGAGCAGCACGACCCGCATCGCCGAGGCGCGGATCTCGATCGGCCGGTCCACCTTGCGCATCCGTCGCGCCAGCCGCGGCTTGGAAAGCGCGCGTTCGAGGAGCGAGCGCAGGATGTAGCCCAGCAGGTTCATGCGCTCCGGCGGCGCGAACACCACCCTCATACCGTCACCTCGCCCTTCCGGTGGCGCGGCTCCAGCGCACCAGGACGGCTTCGAAGATCTCGGCGCGATCGCCCTCTCGAAGCTCCCCAATGTCGATGCGGACCTCGCCCTGTGGCAGCTCGGTGTGCAGGACGAGCAGCTCGTACTCGTCGCTGGTCTTCGTCTCCACGTCGCGCACCGCGCCCCAGGGGATCGGCCCGCGGCCGGCCTGCAGGTCCTCGATGCCGACGTCATCTACCCGGATCGCAAAGCCACGGCGGCGCAGGGCGAAAAAGCCCGCGCCGATGGTGGCCGCCCCGATCCCCGCGGCCAGGAGCAGCTTCCAGCGCTCCGGGTTGGGGAGCGAAACCTCTCGCCCATCGACGGTCTCGATCACGCTGGGCGCGGCGAGGAAGAAGAGCGCCAGCATGGTGACCAGGTCCACCGCGCCCACGATGAACAGGTAGGTCGCTGTCCGGCGCGAGCGCCGGAACAGGCGCGGCCGGGACTCGATAGCCTTTTCCCGAACGCTTTGATAAGGCGTGCCCATGCCCGCTCCCACCGCCAGGAATATCCACGGGCGGGTGAGCCTGTCAACCCGGGGCACGACCGACGGGGACGGCGGCCCTCTTTTCTGGTAAGCTACGTTCTTATCGTGGAGGTTTCCATGTCCCGACGCAGGTTCCAGACGAGGGCTCTTGGGCTTGCCATCTGGCTCGCCGCGGCCGGGTGCGGCGGTGGCAACAGTCCCGAGCGGGAGGTGTTCGCAGCCCGCATCTCCTCCGCCGATGAACTCCTCAGCGGCCGCATGACGCGTGGGCGGATCGGCGACTACAAGATCTGGAACCGGCACGTCTCGTTCGTGATCGCGGACAGCGGGCTCGTCGACGGCTACGGCCGCTACGGCGGGCGGGTGGTGGACGCCGACGTCACCCGCGCCCCGGGGGAGGCGGGGGCGAGCCAGCTCGGCGATCTCTTCTTCGGCTTCAACCAGCGGCTCTTCGAACCCGCCTCGGCCGAGATCCTCTCCGACGGCTCCGATGGCCGCGCCGCGGTGCGCTTTGTGGGCCGAGACGCCCTGTTCGCCTGGCTGGCCTCGTTCCTGGGCGACATCTTCTCCATGGACACCATCGAGTGCGAGATGCGCGTTACCTACTCGCTGGGGCCAACGGACCGCACGCTGCGGATCGACATCGAGCTGCAAAACCGCAGCAACCAGCCGCGGCGCATCGACATGATGGAGGCGGCCCTCATCATGGGCGATGGGCTGGAGTCGTTCTTTCCGGGCGCGGGCTTCGACAAGGAGCAGCAGTACGGCGAGTTCCCGTTGTGGGCGGGGATGGGTGAGCGACTGTCCTATGGCCTTCTCGGCGAGGGCCCGCTGGACATGATCTTCACCTACTCCAACATCGCCTTCGGCACCTACCCGGTCCAGGACGTGCCGGGAGGCGGCACGCTCACCCTGACCCGACACCTGGCGGTCGCCGAGGGTGGGGTGGACCGAGTGCAGGCCATCCTGCGCGATCCGGCCGAGCCCTTCGGGACGCTCTCCGGCTCCGTCCAGGCCGACGCGGCCGCCCTGTCCGAGGGGCTCCGCCTGCACGTCCTCTCCGAGGGCAAACCCTTCTCGGTCGTCCGCGCCAGCGCCGACGGAACCTTCGCGGCCGAACTGCCACCGGGGAGCTACACCGTCATCGCCAAGGCGCACGGCCACGCCCCGACGGAGGCACAGACCGTGGAGATCGCGGCGGGCCAGACGACCCAGTTCGACGCAACCCTCCCCACCGCCACGCCGGTGTCGGTGGAGGTGACCTCGGGCGGGCAGGCCGTGCCCGCGCGGGTGGGGTTCTACTCGCTCGACGGCCAGGCCAAGAACCTCCTGGCGGCGTACTTCGGCGAGGAGACACACGAGGGCGGGGCCGCGCTCACCCTGTACCTCACCGACGGGCGCGGGCAAGGCGCGCTGCCGCCCGGCCGCTACCGCGCCGTGGCCATGCGCGGCTTCGAGTACGAGATGGACCGGCAGGAGATCGAGCTCGGCGCCGAGCCGAAGGCGCTGCGCTTCGATCTCGTCAAGGCGGTCGATACCACCGGCTGGGTGGCCGCCGACTTCCACCTGCACGCCCAGTACAGCCCCGACTCGAGCGTTCATCCGCTGCGCCGGGTGGCCACGGCGCTGGCGGCCGGCATGCCCATCCTGGCCGTCACCGAGCACGACACCGTGCGCGACTTCCGGGCGGTGGTCGAGTCCATCCCGGGCGCTTCCGACTGGATCTTCCCCTTGACCGCGAGCGAGATCACTACCTATTACTACGGCCACTTCAACGCCTGGCCGCTCACCGAGAAGCCCGACGCGCTCAACCACGGCGGCATCGAGTGGTTCGACACGCCGGCCCCGGCGCTCCTTGCGCGTATGCGGGACTCCGAGGACCACCCCATCGTCATCCAGGTGAACCACCCCCGCTCCGAGTCCATCGGGGGATACTTCAGCGCGGTCGGGCTGGACATCCTCGCCGGCACCTACGAGCGCGCCGATTGGTGGAGCGAGGACCTCGATGCCATCGAGGTGTTCAACGGCACATGCAGCAACGGCAACCGCGAGGAGGTCTACGACTGGTTCGCCTTCCTCAACCGCGGCTACCGCGTGGCGGTGAGCGGCGGCTCCGACTCGCACCAGGAGCGCGTGGGCATCCCGCGGGTGTATCTGCCCTCTCCCCACACGCCGTCCGAATACCAGGAGCAGGAGTCGGTGACGGCGGTGAAGGACCTCAAGACCTTCGTCTCGTGCGGGCCCTTCGTGCGCTTTTCCATCGACGGGCACGGGCTCGGCGAGACGGTCCCACTCTCCGGCGCGCTCGACATCCGCGTGCGAGTGGAAGCGCCGAGCTGGATGAGCTTCGACGAGTTCCGCCTGGTGCGCAACGGCGAGGTGGCGCTGCGAAAGAGCGCGGCGGAGTGGACGGCGGGGGCCGGCGGGGTGCGCTGCGACGAGGTGCTGTCGGACACGCCGGCGGCGGACGCCTGGTACGTCCTCGAGGTCAAGGGGACAGGCACGCTGTCGGAGCTCGGCGGCGAGCCGCCCTACGCCATCACCAACCCCATCTTCGTGGACGCGGACGGCAACGGGCGCTTCGACCCGCCGCTGCCGAAGTTCCAGCCGCGCTGATAAGCGACCGCGCCGAGTGTCACTCGAGCGGACCCGCAAGACCAGCCACCGCCGGCAACAACACGGCCGCTCTGGCAATACACCGCCCTCGGGACCAACTTGCCCCATGGCTCGCCCGGCATCAGCCCAAGGCGTGTTCTGGGCCCGAAGCCAGCGATGTCAGCGCTAGCGCATCCCCGATGCGCGCATGATCCGGTCGATTTCCTTCTGGAAAGCCTCGTCGGCCTTGCCGGCGGCCTCGGCCCGCAGCATCATCTCCGCCGCCTCCCCCTTGCGGCCGGTGTCGCGGGCGAGCTCGGCCTGGCGCAGCAGGCACCAGTAGGCCGGCCAGTCGGCAAGGTCCTGCGACGCTTTCAGGCACTCCGCGTAGAACGGCCCCGCGCTTGTGGGATCTTTCTTGAGGTACCGGAAGGTCTCGCCCCAGTAGTAGAAGACGTCATTCTGGAAGTACCATGCGATGCGCGGCAGCACCTCGCGCAGGCCGGTAAAGTGCGAGAGCGCGCCCTCGGCGTTGCCTTGGTCGAAGGCCATGACGCCCAGGATGTAGCGGCTCCAGAAGCCGGGCCAGTCCGCCTTGTCCTCGGAGACGTCCCAGGCCCGCTGGTGGTACCCGGCGGCGCGGACCGGATCCTTCTTCTGCGTGCGATACACCTCGCCGAGGACGTAGAGGACGTCGTTCTGGAGGCGCCAGCGCGGAAGATCCGGCGGGAACCAGCTGGCGCGGTCCATCGCGGTCTGAGCCTCTTTGCACAACGCGATGGCGCGGTCGGCGTTGCCCTGCTGGTAAGCCATGAGCCCCAGGATGTAGCGGCTCCAGAAGGCCGGCCAGTCGGACTTGTCCTCGGAGACGTCCCAGGCCTTCTGGTGGAACTCGGCCGCCCGGGCCGGGTCGTTCTTCTGGTTGCGGCAGGTCTCGCCCAGCATGTGGAAGATGTCGTTCTTGAGGTTCCAGCTCATCCCCGGCGCGAAGGCCAGCGCCTGCTGGAACGAGGTGATGGCCCGGTCGGGTTGGTTCTGCTCGTGGGCGAGCACCCCCAGGATGTACTCGCTCCAGAAGGCCGGCCACTCGGACTTGTCCTGTGATACCTCTACTGCCTTCTGGTGAAACTCGGCCGCCTTGGCCTGATCGTTCTTTTTCAGCCGGTAGGTCTCGCCCAGCAGGTGGTAGATGTCGTTGGCGAGGTTCCAGTCCATGTTCGGCGCGAAAAGGAGCGCCTGTTTCAAGAGCGCAATGACCTCGTCGGGCTGGTTCTGCTCGTAGGCGAGTACCCCCAGGATGTATTCGCTCCAGAAGGCCGGCCACTCGGACTTGTCCTGCGACACCTCCACCGCCTTCTTGAAAAACTCGGCGGCCTTGGCCGGGTCGCCCTTCGGGTTGCGATAGACCTCTCCCAGCATGTGATAGATGTCGTTTTTCAGGTTCCAGCTCATGTCCGGCGCGAAGAGAAGCGCCTGCTGGTACAGGGCGATGGCCCGGTCGGGCTGGTTGTTCTCGTAGGCGAGCACCCCCAGCAGGTACTCGCTCCAGAACGCCGGCCAGTCGGACTTGTCCTGCGACACCTCCACCGTCTTCTGGTGAAACTCGGCCGCCTTGGCCGGGTCGTGGAGCAACACCCGGTACGTCTCGCCCAGCATGTGGTACACGTCGTTCTGGTAGGCGAAGGAGGCGCCCTTCATGAACGACAGCGCCCGCTCGAAGTGCTCGATGGCCGGCTGCGACTTCCCCTGCTCGTAGGCCTGCAGGCCCTGGAGGTAGACGCACCAGTAGGCCGGCCACTCGGTCTTGTCCTGCGACACCTCCACACAGCGGTGAAACATCTCAGCGGCCTTGGCAGGGTCTTTCTTGCGCGCGCGGTACAGTTCGCCCCACTGGTGGTAGAGGTCGTTCTCCAGCTTCCAGTCGGAAAACCCCGCCTTCTCCGCCTCTGCGAAGCTCTTCTCCGCCGCCGGGAGGTCGTTCTTCTCCAGCGCGGCCAGGCCCTCCTGGTAGTGTCTGGCGGCGGCCGCGGGATCGGCGACCTTCTCCGCCGGGCCCGCGCCACGGAGCTTCTTCGCCAGGAACTCGAGCCCCGTGAACAAGGCATCCTTGCCGCAGGCGCCCTTGTAGGTGGTGGCCTTCTCGCTGGCCGCCTGGCGCAGGTCGTACAAGGTGGCGATGATGCCGCACTGCTGGCCCACCTGCATGATGCGCGTGGCCAGGGTCTTCTGGGCCGCCACCTCGCGCCCGATCTCGATCTGGCAGCGCTCGTCGAAGCACTCGCGGTAGGACTCGCGCTTCTTGTCCAGAAGCGCCTTCTTGAGCTGCTCCGGCGGCACCACCCGGTACGTCCCGTCCTCGGCCAGGATGGCCCCGAGGTACACGGTGAGGTCGGCGCGCTCGCGGTCGGAGAGGCGCGCCTTCTGTGGGCGGGTGTCCTCGATCTCGAACACCGCCACGACTGTCCCACCCTGCTCCTGGGCGCGACCAGTACGAGCCGCCGCGAACGAGGCCACGCCGCACGCGGCCACGAGCAACGCCATCCCAGGCAGTCTTCGAATGCGCATCGCGCGGCACCTCCGGGCGGAGGGAATTATCATTCGGGAACTAGCTGAATGCAAAGATGCCCACCACGCTACATGCTGAGGCCTGCCCGAATCACTCTCCATCTGCTGGGTTATACACAATCGTCGTCATCCCGCACGGTGTTTCGATCTCGAGTTGAATGGAACAACCCCTGCGCCTTTCGTTCTCGAGTGGAATGTTGAAAGGAAAAGGAAAGAAAACGAAACCGCTGACGGTCTGTCCGGGAAAGACCGTATTTCGCTTCAGGGTGGAACTGGATACGTGGGCCACGGCTTCGTGCGCGTATCGATCGACCGTGGCGATTTGATCCCTGGTATCCCTCATGACCTCAAGTTGTTGCTGAGTTTTGTTATTGATGAGGATTGTTTTCCCGTCGGTTGTACTTGCAACGGTTGGTGCCAGGTACATCGTTTGCGCCCACCCGAAGGTCGCAATTGCCGCCTTGGTCATGGCAGCAGAGGTTTCCACGGAAGCTGCCAGTGTCGACGGAGAATCCGGCAGGATTGGCTTGTCTGCCCCCTTGATTCCTCTTGGAATGATCCTCATTGTTTTTCCCGGATAGAACAGTACCTCCTTCTCCGTCGTATTGCGATACGCCAGGTACACCTTGATGTACTTGTAACCGGCCACATAATCGAAGCCCATCGATGACATCAGCGTCGAACATGTGTTATCAGACACCGCGTATGGAATTCCGTCCGAGAAGAACAAGTAACGGCCTTCTGGCACTTCTGGAAGCATGATCATGGTGGGGCCCACCACTCGGTGCACCGGGACACAACTTGAGAAAATACAGAATGCCAGGGCCATGGTGACAAGAACTGTCCTCATGATCCCGCCACCTTCCTTTCTGTTTTTCAATTTCGGCGTCTTCCCAAAAACCACCTGTCAGCCAACGCCACCTCGCTCGGGTTGCATCTTTGCGTTCGAAGACAAAACACTGCGTTGATTACCCATCTTCATCGCCGTCTTCTCCAGGCTCCTCCCCGTCTTCTTCTTCTCCCTGGCACTCTTCGCACTCCGCGCACCCATCCTCTTCTTCGTCGCTCTCTTCTTCCTCCTCGTCCTCGCCACGTTCTTGCTCACCGAAGAGGTCCACCGGGCCGCCCTTGGCGAATTCGAGCGTCTGCAAAAAAACCGCCTCGTCCTGCTGGATGAAGCTCGCGTCCGGCGAGGCCTCGATGTCGGCGATCTTGAGCCCGAACCAGTCGGACTGGAGCGCGAGCTCGCGGGCCAGCGACGCCACCTTCTCGATGTCGCCCTCGACCACGATGGTGGATTTTCTCGCCAAATCCAGCAGCACCTCGGAGGGGTCCTCCGCATTGGCGAGGAAGTTCCGCGCGATCCCCACGATGTGCAGCGGCACGCTGTCCTCGCGAAGCGCAAGCTCCTGCGGCAGCGCGAGCTTGTCGAGGCC
Organism: Myxococcales bacterium; assembly: GCA_012798435.1. Classification (GTDB taxonomy): domain Bacteria; phylum Myxococcota; class B64-G9; order B64-G9; family B64-G9; genus JAAZNF01. Next base: position 73,880 of record JAAZNF010000028.1, read on the forward strand.
GGCGAAGTGGCACAGCCAGACCAGCCGGGTCCACTCCTGCCGACACAGGTGCTGGATGCCAACGCCCTGGTAATCCTCGGGGACGGGCACCTCGACCGGCCCGTCCGGGAGAAGGAACGACACGTCGGGGACCATCCAGTCACGTTCGCCGAAGACCTCGGTCAACCGGGCCCGGTGGCGCAGCAAGCGGGTGGCGCTCTTCTGGATGGCCAGGCGGAAGCTCTCCAGGCTGGCCGCCTTGAGCCAGTGCCCCCGCTGGAGGTATCGCCGAAGCGGCGCCAGGTTGGCGCGGCGCGAGTCGGTGGCGGGCCAGAAGGTCCAGGCCGGGAACAAGGCCCGCAGATAAGCCCCGATGCCCCGGGCGGTATCGGGGTCGGCCCGGGCCAGGGTCTCGATGGAGCAAAGCGCCCCGTCGCGATCACCCAGGCTGGCGCGCACCAGCGAGCGGGTGTACTCGTGGAGCGGCGCCTCCTCGGCCGGCGCGGCCGCGATGGCGGCGTCCACCAGCTCGAGCGCGAGCCGGGACTCGCCCATGTCGTCGAGCACGCCGGCGCCGAAGCGCAGCAGCTCTGTTCCGAAGCCCCCGCGGCGGATACCCTCGAAGACCTGGTTGAGGCACTTGTCCGGTCCGGCGCCGAAGCGCACCATGTTGGACACCACCATCTTGGCGTACTGGGTCACGTGAAAGGTCGCGTGATCGGACCACGGGCGAGCCAGCCCCGCCAGGGCGCCGCGCAATTTCTCGGCGTCCGTCTCGCCGCGCCCCACGCCCCGGCCCAGGGCGAACAGCCAAGCGCCTGTCTTGCGCTCGCGTAAAAGCGCACCGGCCAGGTCGGCGAACCCTCCGCCGGCACCGAGGACCTGCTGCGTGGCCTCGAGATCCTCCGGCAGGCCGGTGTCGATGCGCGCCAGCACCTTCCCTGCCCCGTCGAGGTACTCGACGACCCCGAGCGGCGCGTCGTCCTCGAACTCGCCGCGCTCGCTCACCGCCTTCACCTGGAGCGGTTCCGATTCGTCTTGTTCCAGCGGCCGGCAGCGCGGGCCCCGCTTTTTCCCCTCAACGCAGGTGATCTCCTCGGTCGGCTCGCCGCTCTCCGGCGAGAAGTACTTCGCCAGGCCGTGCAGCTTGCCGTCCTTGTAGTTCTCCTCCGCGACCAGCACCCCCTCGGGCGTGTAGAAGCGCCAGGTGCCGATACGGGCGATGGTGCCATCCTGGTGGTCCACCACCGAGCCGACCACCCAGCGGTACTCGCCGTCCTGCTCGCGCTTGCGAAAGTGGGCGTCCGCGGGCACGTTCTTCGGCCGCTCGGGGAAGGGGGCGCCGTCCTCCATGCACTGGCGGTCCTGCTCGTCGTAGCAGCGCGCGGCCACGATGTCGCCCATCCGGTAGTCCATCTCGGCGCGCTTCACCGCCTCTCCCAACCCCTGCGGGAACTTCTCGGTGGTCTTGGCGCTGGAGCGGTAGAAGACGTTGGTGCCATGGAGCCGGCCCTGCTCGAAGCGGCCCTCGCGCGACACCTCGCCGTTCTCATGGAACCGCCGGAAGACGCCGTGCGGAGCGCCGTGCTGGTACTCAGTCTTGCAGCACAGGGTGCCGTCCGGGCGCCACCACTGCACCCAGCCGTGGTACTCGCCTTGATCGTCCCGTTCGGGTAGGCACCACTCGTTCTCGTCTTCGGACCAGAAGGCCTCGGCGGGTACGCTGGCGGGTCTTTCCGGCATGTTTCCTCCTCGGCAGGACACCGTCCGCCTGAAATGGACTGGACACTGGCCTCGGCGACCATATCAGCAAACACAACAACCGCAACGAGAAATCGATGGAATGGCTTTCGACAGACCTCTCGCGGAGCGCGGTCGCCGATTGCATCTTCCGCCGATGTTTGAGACGCTGCTTCACGTCATCCCGAAGAACCGCATCCGGGTAGATCCATCGCAGGCATGGCCCGTCAACAACGGTGTCGAAAAAATAAAGGAGAAAAGCCCATGAAAACAAAGGTGATTTCGATCACGTTCCAGGTCCTCGTCGCCGTCCTGCTGGCGCTTCCGGCGAGCGCCCAGCAACAGCGAAAGCCGCTCATCCAGATGGCCATCTTGCTCGACACCTCGGGCAGCATGGACGGGCTCATCAACCAGGCCCGCACCCAGCTGTGGAAAGTGGTCAACCAGTTCGTCGCCACCAAGAAGGACGGGGTGCGGCCCGAGCTCCAGGTGGCGGTGTACGAATACGGCAACGACGGCCTGCCGGCCAACGGCGGCTACCTGCGCATGGTGTCGCCGCTCACCACCGATCTCGACGCCGTGTCCGAGGCGCTGTTCGCGCTCAAGACCAACGGCGGCAGCGAGCACTGCGGGCAGGTGATCCAGGCCGCGGTGAACGGGCTCTCCTGGAGCCCGTCCCCCGCCGACCTCAAGGTGATCTTCATCGCCGGCAACGAGCCCTTCACCCAGGGCCCGGTGGACTTCCGCCAGGCCGTCAAGGCGGCCATCGCCAAGGGCATCATGGTCAACACCATCTTCTGCGGCAACCGCAGCGAGGGCGAGAACAGCGGTTGGAAGGAGGGGGCACAGCTCGCCGACGGCAGCTTCATGGCCATCGACCAGAACCGTCAGGTGCTCGAGATCGCGGCCCCGCAGGACGCCGAGATCCGCAGGCTGAACGACGAGCTCAACCGCACCTACGTGGCCTACGGCGCGCGCGGCAAGGCGGCCAAGGCGCGCATGGCGGCGCAGGACAAGAAGGCCGAGTCGGCGGCCCCGGCCGCCGCGGCGGAGCGCGCGGCTTTCAAGTCGTCGGGGAGCTACGGCGCTGGCGGCTGGGACCTGGTGGACGCGGTCAAGGAGGGCAAGGCCAAGGCCGGCGACATCCCGGCCGAGGAACTCCCCGAGGAGATGCGCGGCATGAACGCCGAGCAGCAGAAGGCCTACCTCGCCGAGCAGCAGAAGAAACGCGCCGAGCTCCAGCAGAAGATTCAGAAGCTGGCCGAGGAGCGCCGAAAGTACATCGCCGAAAAGCAAAAAGAGGCGGCCGGCGCGGACACGCTCGACGGCGCCATGATCCAGTCGGTGCGCGAGCAGGCGAAGAAGAAGGCCTTCCAGCTCGAGTAGCGACCGGCCGCGCCGAATACCACCGCCCCCCTCGACCCTCTGGCAGCACCCTCAGCATACGACCCCCTTGACGAACTCGACGGGACGGAGGCTAATGTCGATCTCGTCGCCGGACCGCCCCCGCGGAGGAAATGAATGAAAACCATGATAAATGCCACGCGAATTCTCCTTGGCTGCGCTCTTACGCTGCACTTCTGGGCAGGCTGTTCGAGCCACCATGCCGGCGGAGACGGCGGCGCGGACGGTTTCTCCGACGGCTCGGATGGCGGCGGGGACAAGAGCGACAGCGGCGGCGATCCGGGCCCCGGCCATTGCCCGCCCGACCCGCTGTGCGGCTCGGTGTGCTGCGCCGCGGACGAGCTTTGCCTGCACGACGTGTGCGTGAAGCAGGCGGCCACCTGTGTCACCGACGGCGAGTGCCAGGACGACAGCTACTGCGACGCGGGCCACTGCATCCCCTACGGCAGCGGCCCCCGGGGCGACACCAACCCCGATTGCACCCGGCTGGTGGTGGCCGGCCTGTTCCAGCCGGCGCTGCAGTGCGAATGGACCGGCCCGCCGGCGGGAGACCCCTACCCCGCCCACGTGCAGGTGCTGGGCACGCCGGTGGTGGTGGACTTCGACTTCGACAACGACCCGGAGACGGTGCGCCCCTCCATCGTCTTCAACACCTACGACGGCCTGGACGGCGACTCCGGCTGCATCACCGAGCTCGACGGCGTGCTGCGCATCATCGACGGCGCCACCTGCCAGACCCAGTTCACCCTGGGGCCCTACCTCAACGGCAGCAACCCGGTGGCCGTGGGAGACCTGGACAACGACGGCCGGCCGGAGATCGTGGCCCACCGCAACCTGGGCGGCACGCTGGCCTACCGCTACGATGCCGGCAGCGGCGCCTGGGCCACCCTGTGGGAGGCGCACGACGCCGGGGGCAATCCGCTGGCCCCGGGCGAGGCCGCCACGCACTGGGGCGGTCCGAGCCTCCTCGACCTCGACGACGACGGGGTGCCGGAGGTTCTCTCCGGCGGCCTGGTGTACGACTCCCGGGGCCTGCTACTCGACGATGCGCTCGGGTTGGCGGGCGTGCACGCGGTGGGTTTCCCGGTGGCCGCCGATCTGGACGGCGACGGACGGGTGGAGCTGGCCAACGGAAACGGGATCTGGGAATGGGACGCCGCGGCACATGTCTGGAAGCTCGAACGGGCCTTCGGCGGCGCGCACGGTTACGTGGCGGTGGCCGACTTCGGCACGTACACCCCGGCCGGGGAGGATCGAACCATGCTGGACGGCGTGCCGGAGATCGCGGTGGTGGAGAACGGACAAGCCCGCCTCGACGCGCTCGACGGGCGGACGGTCTTCGGGCCAGTGGCCATCCCTTCCAGCGCCGGCGGCGGGCCGCCCACCATCGGCGACTTCGATGGCGACGGTCGGGCGGAGCTGGCCGCCTCGGGCTCAGACTCCATGACCATCTTCGATCCCGACTGCCGGGGCGTCCCCCAGGCCGCCACCTGCCCCACCCTGCGCAGCGACGGCATCCTGTGGAGCCAGCCCTCCCAGGATCACTCCTCCAACATCACCGGGAGCTCGCTGTTCGACTTCGAAGGGGACGGCAAGGTGGAGGCGGTGTACGCCGACGAGTGTTTCGTGCGCGTCTACCGCGGCTCGGACGGGACGGTGCTCTACTCCCAGTGGCGCAGCTCCTGCACCTGGAACGAGAACCCGGTGGTGGCCGACGTCGACGGCGACTACTCGGCGGAGCTGGTGGTCCCCTCCAACGAGAGCTGCGAGAACGTCGTGCCCTCCAGCCTGGGCGGCCGCTCCTACGACGTGAGCCCCGGCGGTCACCCCATGGATCCCCTGTTCGCCGGGCTGCCCTGCAAGGGAGACAGCGATTGTGCGCACTCCTGCCTCGAGGGCTTCTGCCGCTGCACCGCCGACGCGGACTGCGGCGGCGGAGGGTTCGTGTGCGCGCCGCCGCCGGCCGGCACCCCCGGCGCGGGCAATACCTGCCGGGCCGAGTGGCGCGGCAAGCTGCATGGCGTGCGAGTGTACCGCGACACGCTCGATCGCTGGGTGGGCTCGCGCCCCATCTGGAACCAGCACGCCTACGCCGTCACCAACGTGGAGGACGACGGGCGCATTCCACGCACCTCCACGGCCCGCAAGAACTGGCAAGTCCCCGGCCTCAACAACTTCCGCCAGAACGTGCAGGGAGATCTCAACCCCGAGCACATCCCCGACCTCACCTCCGGCCGTGGCGACTTCGACCCGGGCTGTGTCGGCAGCTCGCTTTCGCTTCACGCCCGGGTGTGCAACCGCGGCACGAACCCCATCGCCGCCGGGGTCAGCGTCGGCTTCTACCTCGGCGACCCCGCCGCCGGCGGGACACGCGTGTGCGCCGCCCAGACTCAACGTTCCCTGGCGCCGGGAGAATGCGAGACGGTCGACTGCACCTGGGATGGCGCCACGGAGTACGGCCAGGACATCACGGTGGTGGTCGACGACGGCTCCGAACGCAGCGAGTGCCTCGAGGAGAACAACCGGGGCATCATCCGCGGCGCGCACTGCCCGCCCGCGTGATCCCCACCAGGCAAGACACCGTGCGGCGCCACCCGCGAAAGAACCAAGGGATTTATAGCTCGTTCTCGGCCAGGACCACCAGCGAGTCGCCCTTCTGCAAGGTGAGCTTCTGCCGCTTGTCGGGATTCACCTTGACCCCGAAGTTGGCCTCCGGGTTGTTGCTCATCGCGCCCAGCCGGTAGCCGAAGCAGATCTCCTCGCGCTTCAGCGCCTGTCCCATGCAGTCGAGGAAGGGCACCTCGACCGGCAGCTCGGCAAAGTACAGCTCCACCGGCTTCAGGTACACCTCGGAGCCCTCCTCGGAGAACAGGTCGTCGTACACCCGCTTGATGTGCGGCGCCTCGGAGAGCTGGGCCAGGATCATGCTGGCCAGCTTGTTCGAGATGATGAAGTCGTCGACGTGGGTCTGGCTGATGAGGTCCTGGTTCTCGGAGTCCAGGATCTGGGTGATGAGCTTCATCCTGGGCTTCTCGACCCCGGCGTCGCGCAGGATCTTGCGCAGCAAAAGCAGGATCACCATGGTCTCGGAGTCGGTCTTCTCCGGGTTCGGATCCTCGCTCTGGCTGAGCACGAACACGTTGTTGAACATGAAGGGCTTGAGCGAGCGGAGCTGCTCGAGGTCCATGGGGTTGCGGTCGACCAGGCGGATCTTGAGCGTCGGGCACGTCTTCGCGAGCGCCTGCACCTCGGCCTTGATCTTGTCGGAGGGGTGGTGGACCACGATGTTGACGCTGGAACCCTCGAGCAGGTAGTCGGCGTACTCTCTCACCAGGGTGTTGGCGATGTCGTGCCAGCCGAGCAGCAGCTCGTGCTCGATGATCTTCTCCAGGCGACGGGGCGTGAACGGGTGCTCGGACGGCTTCCACAGGGGCGCGGGCCGGAAATCGATGGTCGAGTTGTCCTCGCAGATGATCAGCGCCTTGTCGCCGTCTTTCAGCACCGCGTCCATGGGGGGCCGGATCTCCAGCTTGCCGTCGGCCCGCTCGATGCCCAGCAGCACCCCGTCGGGGAAATGGAAGAGGGCGTCGTAGAAGCGGATGCCCTTCCAGTCCTGCGCGGTGAGGTACATCTCGCTGCCCTCGAACCCGAGGATCTCGTTGTAGACCACGGCCAGGCCGCTGGTCCGAGAGGTCTGGACCATGATCTTGCCCAACAACTCCCGGGAGTTCACACACACGATCTGCTCGTCCTCCATGGTGGCCAGCACGTCGCGGCTGTCCTGGAAATACAGCTCGGCCACGATGGGGATCTGGTTCTTGCCGCCCTCCTGGCAGGCCACCAGGGCCAGCACGGTCTTGATCACCTTGGCGTCGGAGATGCGTTTCTCGTCCTCGCTGGCGGTCTCCGGGCAGGTGGCCAGCACGATGGCCGACTTGGCGACCGGAGCGGCGATGCGCTTCAGGGTGGCCAGGGTGGAGGTCTGCCCGTTGCGGCAGATCACCCTGGTCGTGCGCAGGTCGGGAAGGAAGGTGGCGATGCGATCCTCCATCTCCTCCTTGTCGTGCTCGGCCAAAATGACGATGCTGGCGTCGCGCTCGCTCTCGTTGGCCACCACCAGCTGGCGCATGATGTCGAGCACGCGGTCGCTCCAGCCGAGGATCACGGTGTGCCCGCGCTCCACCACCCGCGAGCGGCCCTTGCGGAACTCGTGCAGCAGCGTGTCGAGGCTGGTGGTGATGAAGGCGATCAGCATGGAGAAGATCACCACGCCCAGGAAGCCGGCCACCACCACGGAGACGCGCAGCCACACGCCGGGCTGCTCATCCACGCCCATGTTGCCCGGGTCGGTCATGGCCAGGAAGGTGTTCCAGAAGTGGTCCGCGAGCGTTCCCTCGACGCCCGGCACCAGCGTCACCACCAGCCAGCGCAGCCCGATGGCGACCAACAGACAGACGGCGAACAGCACCGTCAGGCTGATGAAGATCGAGGCGCCCCCCTTGGACATGAAGTTCTCGAAACGGTAGCGGAGCCTTTCTCTCAGGCGCGCGTGGGCCATACATCTCCTCCTGGAATGCCAAGGGATGAGATTGCGCCCGGCAGGTTATGACTTGCGGAAGCGAGGTGTCAAATGAAGATCCGGCAGCGGCCCAGCAGCCCCAGATCGAAGGCCAGCGCCCCCGTCTTCTCGGCCTCGGAAAGCAGCTCCCGCTGCAGATATAGCGTCACCCCCTCGGCGTCGAAACGCTCGAAGCCGGCTTCATCCTCGGGCTTCTCCAGCGACCCGACCGGGCCGCGGACGGCGTTTCATCAGCCGACCATCCGCACCTGGACCGATACCGCCAGCACGCCGCCGCGCTCGAGCACGTGCGAACGGGTCGCGGCGGAATCGAAGCGAGCCTTGCGCATCGCGCACCTCCGGCACTTGTATATAACCGAATTTTCGGTTATAGGCAACGTGGGCGTGGAACGGAGGCCCGCATGGAAGACGAGATCCGAGCCCTCGCCGACACCTTCGCCGGACTGTCGCACCCGGTCCGGCTACGCATGTTGTATCTTATGCTGCGCCATCGGGAGCTGTGCGTGTGCGACTTCGTGGAGGCGCTCGGCATCACCCAGTCCATGGCCTCGCGACACCTGCGGTACCTTTTCCACCTCGGCCTGCTGCGCGATCGGAGGGACACGGTGTGGGTGCACTACCGCATATCCGATCGTCTCGACCCTCGCAGAAGGGCGGTGCTGCGTTCCCTGCGGAGCTGGCTGGTGGCGCCCGAGCTGACCCGCCTAGAAGAGCGACTGCGTGGCTGGCAAGCGCGTAAACCCTGTCCCTGCACTTCCAAGAAGGAGACTGCGAAGTGAACTCGTTCTCCCAATTGTCACACCTGCGAGCATTGCATTTCCTGGCGGGCGCCTGCCTGTTCGCGTGGAGCTGCAACAAGGCTCCCGCCGAGCCGGCAGGGAGCACCTCCGACGCTGCTGCGAAGGCCCCAGCGGCGACGTCTGCCTCGGCGATTCTTCCCGACGGCGTGGTGGCCCTGTACTTCCACGGTGACCGGCGCTGCCGCACCTGCCTCGGCATCCAGGAAGGGATCGAGAAGATCATCCGTGAGCGCTTCGGTGCCGAGCAGACGGCGGCGCGCCTGCACTACCGCGAAGTCAACAGCGACCGGGAGGAAAACCGGGCGCTGGTGCAACAGTTCCAGATCTCCTTCTCCTCGCTGATCGTGGCCCGGGTCAAGGATGGCAAGGTGGTCGACTTCGAGAACTGCGACAAGGTGTGGGAGTATGCCCACGAGCCCGAGCGGTTTGCAGAGTACGTCGAGAAACAGCTCCGCGCCCGCCTCACGCCAGCTGGAGACAAGTGATGGAGTCCTTCGCGGCGGCGGCCGGCACCGCCCTGTGGCTGGGTATCCTCACCTCCATCAGCCCCTGCCCGCTGGCCACGAACATCGCCGCCATCTCCTACACCGGGAGGAGAGTCGGGCGGCCCCTGTGGGTGCTGGCCGCGGGGCTGCTGTACACATTGGGGCGTACCTTGACCTACTTCGCCGTCGCCCTGCTGGTGGTGAAGACCCTGGTCTCCGTGCCGGGCCTGTCGCAATTCTTGCAGCAGCGCATGAACCAGATCCTGGGCCCGCTGCTGCTGCTGATCGGGCTCATGCTCCTCGACGTCATCCCCTGGCCGTGGACGGGGGGAGCGGGGGTCTCGGAGAAACTCAAGGCCCGGGTGGACCGGATCGGGCTGTGGGGCGCGGGCCTGCTCGGGTTGGTGTTCGCCATGGCGTTCTGCCCGCTCTCGGCGGCGCTGTTCTTCGGCAGCCTGATCCCGCTCTCGCTGCGGCACGACTCCGCGGTGCTCCTGCCCATCCTGTACGGGATCGGCACGGCACTCCCGGTGGTGATCGTCTCGGGCATCCTGGCCTTCGCCGCCAACCGCATCTCGAAGGCATTCGACGCGCTCTCCCGCATCGAGCGCTGGATGCGCCGCCTCACCGCGCTGGTCTTCATCGGCATCGGCCTCTACTACACCCTGGCCTTCTCCCTGCGCCTGCTGTAGGCGGCCGACGAGATTCCCCCGGGCTGACCCATCCCATGGGGTCTACCCGGACCGTCCGAGAGGCGCCATCGTGCGCGCCCACCGACCCGGTAAACAAAAACCCCACCACACGGGTGGGGTGGAGAATGGAGCTGACCGGGATCGAACCGGCGGCCTCTAGAGTGCGATTCTAGCGCTCTCCCAGCTGAGCTACAGCCCCAAGAGCGGTCCGCATGATGCCCTCGCGGCCGCCCGGAGTCAAGCGAAAACCGGCCTCGGCCCTCACCCGCCTTGAAAGCCGCGCCGCCCTCCACTACCCTACCGTTGTTCTCGAGGAGGCGAAGGTTTGAAGCTGCCGCGCACCCACTGGCTGGCTGGGTTCCTCGCCGCCACGCTCTCCACCCTGCTGTTCTCGGGCCAGAGGCTGGGGATGGAATTGCCGCTCTTCGCCGATTTCTTCGAGGGCCTCGAACGGCGCACGCTCGACCTGCGTTTCTTGCTGCGCGGGCCCCAGCCGGCCGGCCCGGAGTGCGTCATCGTGGCCTTCGACGAAAAGACCTATGCCGAGGCCCCTGAGCTCAACCGCAAGCGGCACGGCTGGAGCCGGGTGATCGCCGCCGCCAAGGAAGCGGGCGCCCGGGCCATCGCGGTGGACGCCTTCTTCGACTCCCCCGAGGTCATCCTGCCGGAGAAGCTGCGGCAAGACATCGAGGCCTTCCTGGACGGCTCGCCCGCGCCCCCCGTCGCGGCGGAGCCGGCGCTCGCGTTGCTACGCCGGGTGCGCGAGGAAACCCGCGGCGACGAGCGGCTGGAGGAGACGATCCGCGCGGCCGGCAACGTGGTGCTGGCACTGCATCTGGGCGTGTCTGAGGGTTCCAAGGCGGACGAGGCCGCGCTGGTGCGGGGCAAGTTCGGACAGGTGGTGCCCGGACCGGTGCCGCCGCCGCGGGCCCGGCACGTCATCGCCTCGTTGCCGCGCTTCAGCCGGGCCGCCGCCGCGCTCGGCTCGATCACCGCCTTCGAGGATCAGACCTTCAGCACCCGGGCCCTGCCCATGGCGCGCGCGCTGGGCAGCGGGGTCTTCGCGCCGCTCTCGCTGATGGCCCTGGCGGCAGCCGAAGGAACGCCCCGCAGCGCCACCGCCTTCCTGGGCCCGAGCCGCAGCCTGTCTTTCGGCCGGCACCGGGTAGCCCTCGACGAGGACTTTCAACTGCTGCTCAACTTCCGCGGAGCGGAGGGGAGCTTCGCCACCTACTCGGCGGTGGATCTGGTCGAGGAGCGCCTGGCCCCTGGCGCCTTGCACGACAAGATCGTCTTCGTCGGCATCACCCAGTTCAGCCACGACAAGACGCGCACTCCGTTCAGCCAGACCTACCCCGGTGTAGAATTGCACGCCACCGCCGTCGACAACGTCCTGCGCGGCGATCCGCTGCGACGCAGCCCGGGCTGGCTGGACGCGCTGTCGTGCCTCGCGTTCTGTCTTCTACTGCCCCTGCTCTACTGGCCCCGCCTGGGGCTGCGGCCCTGGGTCCAGCTCGGCCTTTCGCTCGCGCTCGTCTTCGGTCACCTGGCGGCCGGGCAGGTGGCCTTTTCGTCTCTTCAACTGTGGACTCCAACGGCCGCCCCGCTGTTCGCCTTCTCCATCACCTGGATCGCTTGCCTGGCCCAGGCCTACCTGGGAGAGGGGCTGCGGCGCCTACGGTTGCGCCGCATGTTCGCTCACTTCCTGTCGCCCGAGGTCATCGCCGACCTGGTCGAGCACCAGGAGGATCTGGTGCCCGGCGGCGAACACCGCGAGCTGTCCGTGCTGTTTTCCGACATCCGCGACTTCACTCGGCTCTCCGAGCAGACTCCGCCCGACGCGCTGGTGCGCTTCCTCAACGCCTACTTCGCCCCCATGACCGGGACGGTGCTGGAGTGCGGCGGCCTGCTGGACAAGTACATCGGCGACGCCATCATGGCGGTGTTCGGCGCCCCGCGCCGCCGGGCCGACCACGCCCGGCAGGCCGTCCGGTGCGCGCTCCACATGCACCGTCGTTTGATGGAACCCGGGGAGGAACTGCGCATCGGGTCGGAGCCGCTACGCATCGGCATCGGCCTCAACACCGGAGTGGCCGTGGCGGGCCTCATGGGCTCGAGCGACCATCTGAGCTACACCGCGGTGGGCGACACGGTGAACCTGGCCTCGCGGCTCGAGGGCCTCACCAAGACCTACGGGGTGTTCTGCCTGGCCGGGGAGGCCACCCGGCAGGCGGCCGGAGACGAGTACTGCTTCCGTGAGGTGGACCGGGTGCGCGTCAAGGGCAAGTCCGAGCCGGCAGCCATCTTCGAACTCCTGTCCGGGCCCGATCACGTCATCGCCGAGTACCAGGACCTTCCCCTGTTCGAGCGCGCCATCGCCGCCTACCGCGCGGGGAGGTTTGCCGAGGCTCGCGAACACTTCATCGCCTTTCGGCAGAAGAACCCGGCGGATCCGGTAAGCGCGCTGTACCTTACGCGCCTGGCCGAGTTGGGAGACACTGCGCCGCCCGGCTGGGACGGCGTGTTCACGCAGCGAACCAAGTAGGCCGGACCTGGAGGAACTCCGTGACCCGAACCATTCTTTATTCTTTCTTTACGGCGCTCCTGATCTACGCCTGCGCCGGCGGCCGGAATGCCGTGCGGCCCTTCACCATCGAGGGCTTCGACGACGCGGCCAACCGGACGCTGGCGGACTTCTTCGCCCGCACGGCGCAGCATCCCGGCCGCAAGATCGCGGTCTTCGACGGCGATGGCACCACCCTGGGACAGGTACCGCACTACCTGGCCGACGAATGCCTGTACCTCCACGCGCAAACCCACCCCGAGCGCAAGCCCGAGGTCATCGCGCGCATGACCCCGCTCTCCAACGTGTCGCTGCCCTACGTCCAGGACCGAGTCCACTACTTTTCCGGTATGACGCTGCAAGAACTTCGCGACCTGGGCGACGAATGCTTTCGTAAGTACTACGCCACCAAGATCTACCCGCCCATGCGCGAGCTCATCCGCAGGCTGCACGACCACGGCTTCGAGGTGTGGATCGTCACCGCCTCTCCCGAAGCGCTGTACCAGAAGTTCCTCTCCCGTGAGCTCTCCGTGCCCATCACACGCGTGCTGGGAGTGAAATCCGTGATCCAGGGCGGGGTGATCACCGACCGCATCGTCGAGCCCGTGCCGCAGGACGAGGGGAAGCTCCAAGCCATCGAGACCTTCGTGCAGGACCGGCCGCTGCTGGTGGGCGGCAACAGCCGCGGCGACAAGGAGATGATCGAGTACTCCGCCGACCTGCGGCTCATCGTGAACCCGGACGAGTTCGTGGCCCCGGGCCAGGAGATGAGCATGGCGGACTACGCCAAACGCCATGGCTTCCTCATCGTGCGCATCCGCGACGTGGCCGAGCCTGGCTTCCCGGCGGTGTCTTCCACTGTGTACCACGTCCGCACCAACGCGCCGCACGAGCCGTGAGCAACGCACCCCGCGGAGGAAGCGACATGCGCTCCCTTCTCCACATCTTTCGACCCGCGCCGCACCGGCCGCTTCTTCCGTCCGAGGAGGTCCGCCGGCGCTACCCCCGGCTGCGCTTCCAGGTCCTGGAGGCGACGTTTCTCGGCTACGCCATGTTCTACCTGGTGCGGAACAACCTCGGCACCGTGGCCAAGGACCTGGAGACCGGGCTTCGCTACAGCCACGATCAGGTCGGCAACCTCCTGGCCATCACCGCCATCACCTACGGCGTCGGCAAGTTCCTCATGGGCGCGCTCTCGGACCGCAGCAACCCGCGGGTGTTCATGGCCTGCGGCCTGCTGCTCACCGCCGGCTGCAACTTCCTCTTCGGCGCCACCGCGAGCTACGGCACCCACCTTTTCCTGTGGGGGCTCAACGGGCTCATCCAGGGCATGGGCTGGCCCCCCTGCGGCCGGACCATCGGGCACTGGTTCTCCGTGCGCGAGCGCGGCTCGGTGTTCGCGGTGTGGAACATCGCCCACAACGTGGGCGGGGGCATCGCCGGCGCGCTGGCCGGACGCTGCGCCGCCGCCTGGGGCTACCAGTATGCCTTCTACGTCCCAGGGCTCATCGCGGTCGCCGGGGCGGTGTACCTCCTGTGGCGCCTGCGAGACACGCCCCAGTCGGAGGGCCTGCCTCCGGTCGAGATGTATCGCAACGACTTTCCCGGTGATCCCGGCGCCTCCAGTGGGGACCGGGAGCGCGAGCTCTCCTTCCGTGAGCTGCTCGTCCAGCATGTGCTTCGCAACCGCGCCCTGTGGCTGGTGGCCGCCGCCAACTTCTTCGTGTACATCGCGCGCTACGCCATGCTCGACTGGGGGCCGACCTACCTGCGCGAGATGAAGGGCGCCGACGCGGTGCAGGGCGGCGACGCGGTGATGTACATCGAGTTCGCCGGTATCCCCTCCACCCTGCTCATGGGCTGGCTCTCCGACCGGCTCGGCGGGCGTCGCGGCATGGTGAGCCTCCTGTGCATGCTGCCGGTGGCCCTGGCCTTTACCGGCATCCTGCTCACACCGCCGGGGATGTTATGGCTCGACTTCGTACTACTGGGCGTGGTGGGATTCTTCGTGTACCCGCCGGTGATGCTTCTCGGGGTGGCGGCGCTCGACCTCACATCCAAGAAAGCGGTGGGCACCGCGGCCGGCTTCGTGGGGCTGTTCGGCTACCTGGGCCGCACCGCCCAGGCCAAGGGCTTCGGCTGGCTGCTGAACCGTCTGGGGCAGGAGGATGCAGCCTGCGCCTGGAATGTTGTCCTGTGGAGCATCGTCGGCTGCGCTCTGCTCGCCGTGCTCTTGCTCGCCCTGAGCTGGAAGCTCAAGCCGCGGGGTTGATGCAACCTGATAAGGGCGCCCGTTCTTTTCTCCCTTATCCGAAAGGCCCCGGAAAAAGCTGCTATCAATGAAAAACCCTGGGGAAAGCCAGGAGAGAACCAGAACAAACCTGCTTATAAGGGAAAAGCTCGAAAAACTTTTCATCTTATTGATTTATCAGATGTTTACACTTTTCAGGTTCCATGTTCAGGTGCCATGTTCCATGTTCCAGGTTTCTGGGAAACCGGGAGGAAACCGGGGTGGCTGGCACCAAGAATGGCACCAAGAATGCCAAGAATGCTCCCCAAGAATGCTTCGGGCCTGTCCCCAGCGCTTTCCAAGCGTTTTTTTAAAAACCAAATAAAAACAAGCTTCTAAACAAGAGGCCGGAAGTTTGGTAATCTCTGGTTTAGTCTGGGAGCGAACGGGGTTCCGGGTTCCAGGTTATGGGTTCCAGGTTGTGAGATTGCGTCAATGCGCAAAAGATCCGGTTCAGAACTCGTGCCCGCACCAGTCACAGCGGGCGATGCGCTGGCCGGGACGGGCCTTCAGCTTCGCCTGACACGTCGGGCACACCGTCTCCACCGGCTTCTGACCCGGCTCCAGCGGGAGTTCCAGCACCAGGCCCTTTTTCTGCAGCTCCTCGATGCTCTTTTTGTAGTTCGCGAGCAGCTTCCCTTCCTCTGGACCCAGCGCTCCCGAGCGCTCCAGCCGGGCGCCAAACTTCTGCAAGAAGCCATGCATGGCCCCCAGGGCCTGAGAGATGAGCAGGAGCTGGAGCTTCACCTCGCCCAGGTCGAGGTTGAGCTGCTCGGTGATGCGCATCTGGGATTCGCTGGTCTTGACCACGTCACCCTCCTTCGCCGGCAGCCGGCGTCGAACCCGCCCGGGCCGCGGTCACCAGTTGCCCGCAGGCGCCTCCCTGGGAGGCGCCGCGCGACTGACGCACGAAGGCCGAGACGCCGCCCGCGGCTAGCCGCTCCAGGAAGGCATCGACTCGCTCGCGAGACGGACGCGCGAAGGCGCTCCCCGGAAAGGCATTGAACGGGATGAGGTTCACCTTGGCGCGGATGCCAATGAGCAGCCTGAGCAGCCTCCGGGCATCTTCTTCCGAGTCATTGACGCCGCCGAGCATCACGTACTCGAAGGTCACCCGGTCGCCGTGCTGGAGCGGCAGGTTGCGGCAGGCGGAGAGCAGCACATCCAGCGGAAAGCGCCGGTTGACGGGCATGATGCGGTCGCGCACCTCGTCGCTGGTGGCGTTGAGCGAGACAGCCAGCTTGACGCTCGAGCGGCGCACGAACTCTTCCATGGCCGGCACCAGGCCCGCGGTGGACACGGTGACGTGCCGGCGCGAGAACCCCGGGCCCAGCGGGTGCAGCAGGATCTCTGCCGCCCGGATCACCGATTCCAGGTTGGCCAGCGGCTCGCCCATGCCCATGAACACCACGTTGGAGACCGGCCGCCGCCCGTCCGGGGCACGCAGGCGGGCCATGATGGCCTCGACCTGGCCCACGATCTCGCCGGCGGTTAGGTTGCGGACGTGTCCCATGGTGCCGGTGGCGCAGAAGGCGCAGCCCATGCCGCAGCCCACCTGCGAGGAGATGCACACCGTCTGCCGGTCGCTCTCCGGGATGAAGACGCCCTCTACCTCCAGGCCGTCGTGCAGCCGGAAGCGGTACTTCACCGCCCCGTCGGACGAGGGCCGCTCCTCGACGATCTCCGGCTGGCGCAGCGGCGCGATCTCGGGCAGTCGCGCGCGCAGCTCCTTGGAGAGGTCGGTCATGCCTTCGTAGGACGCGGCGCCCCGCTGGTGCAGCCAGCGGAAGATCTGCCGCGCGTGGAAGGCCCGCAGTCCTTGGGCCTCGACCCAGGCCTCGAGCTCGGCCACGTTCATAGATGCGAGATCGGTCGCCACAGCAGGCCTCCTGCAACGCCTTTATACCGCAAAACTACTTGATAAGGGAAAGACCAAAACCCTGCGATAGAGAAAAGAACCTCGGCAAGGGGGCAAGCCCCCTTGAACCACCGAGAAAAAACCAAGATGAACCTGCTAACAAGGAAAGACCCAAAGACAAGCCCGGACAAAACCTTCTACCAAGGAAAATCGCAGAAGAAACTCAATGCCCTCTTCATCGAAAATGAGGTCTTCCTGGAGCAGGAAGAGCATGCCTGCATGCTCTTCATATCAGCGGAT
The DNA here is from genome assembly GCA_012798435.1 of Myxococcales bacterium. Classification (GTDB taxonomy): domain Bacteria; phylum Myxococcota; class B64-G9; order B64-G9; family B64-G9; genus JAAZNF01. The sequence goes on from JAAZNF010000028.1 coordinate 90,570, forward strand.
GATGCCGAAGCTCGGCTGCCGTCAAGGGCGAGCGCAGCGAGTCGCGAAGCGATTGAAAACCCTTGACGGCAAAGGTCGGGCGGAGGCTACGCATGGAAATGTGAAAATCTTCGTTGAAGAAGGCAATCTGCCTTGCGGGTTGTCATGGTTGGCTGGTTCTTCGTCTGGGGTTTTCCCAAATTGCAGGTTCCCTCCACGGTTCTTCCCAAGATTCTTTCCTGGGGTCCAAGGGGGCAGCGCCCCCTTGCAAGAATCTGCTTTTCTGGTCTTTCGGAGGTCGGCGGGCGGGGTTACTGCATGGCCTTGATGATCTCGCGGGCGATGCGGGGGCCGACCTTGCGCAGGGCCTCCAGGCCGGCCGACTTGTCGTTCTCGGCGTTGCCGGAGATCTTGTACTTCTTGGCGAAGAGCTGCCGGTTATGCAGCCGGTCGGCCACGGTGATGTTCACCCGGGCCACGCACACGCGCTGGCTGAACATGTCGCTGCACTCGCCGGTCACCGCCTCGCCGGTGATCTCCATGTCGGCGCCCTTGGCCGAGGCGGCGAAGGTCATGCCCAGCTCCTTGGCCAAGAGGTCCTTCATGTCCGCAGCCACCGAACCGGGTCGCACCTCCTCGCCCAGGTTCTCCTCGCGGATGTCGATGAAGGCGGTGAGCTCCTCGAGCTCGACGAAGAACTTGCCGGTCTTGACGTCGATGTCGTTGCCGAACTTGGCCTCCACGATGCGCCGGTCGCGCTCGTTCTCCACCAGGGCGCCCACGTCCACCCGGGCGCCGATGATGGCCTGCTTCTGGCCGAAGATCTTCACCACCTTGGCCGAGGCGACCCCGTCTTCGCCGGTGGTGGTGTGGGGCTCGACGCTGCCGGTGCCGCGCTGGAAAGCGAAGGCCACCGGGAGGTTCTTGACCGGGGTGCTCCCCTGGATTACCTGGACCCGCAGCGGCTGCGCCAATGCCTGGGAGATGACCGCCTTGCGGTTGGGTTCCTCGGCCTTCCAGTCCAGCGAGGTGGAAAGCCGCGTCACCGCACGCTCGATCTCGTGGTTGAGGATCTCCTTCTTGCCGTCGCCGTTGATGTCGTACTCCACGATGCCGCCGAAGTACTCGCGCAGCGCAAGATAAGAGAAGAAGTACCCCTTGAAGGCCTCGCCGATGCGGCCCTGCCCTTCCGCGGCCACCGCGGCCTTGACGTAGTCCTCGGCCTTCTTGCGGGCGTTCTCGAGCCGCTCGCGGATCTTGCGCTCGATCTCGGCCTTGCTCAGGCGCACCAGCATCCAGAACTTCTTCTGGCCCTCGTCCTTCCAGCGGTCCACGATCTCCACGCCTTCCAGGGTGGTGTCCACGAAGAACGAGGCGTCCTGGGCGTAGTCGGAGTTCTGGCTGGACTGGTCCTTGGTGATGTTGTCCTTATCGTACAGGCGCAGGTTCTTCTCCTGGAAGTAATCCTTGATCATGGAGCGGATGCTGACCTTGAGGGTGGAGGCCAGCTCCACGTAGGCGTTGGTGCGCGCACGGGCCCAGTCTTCCTCCTCGTTGCCGTGAGAGGTGGAGACGCCCACACCCACGTAGTAGCCTTCCATGTTGGGCTGGCTGCCAACCCAGTCGGGCCGGGCCCGCGCCGGGTTCACCGGCACCACGATGGGCTTTTCTTTGTAAGGCTTCGGCGGCTCGGGCGGCGGCTCCTTCTTGGGCGGAGGCGTTGGCTCCTCGCGCTTGGGAGGCGGCACGCCGCGCTCCACCGCGTCCAGGTCCTCGAAGGCCGCGTCGGCCCGGGCCCGGATGTCGGCGGTCTGCTGCCGGCTGAGCTGCTTATCCTGCGGCTTGGCCTGCTGCTTCGGCCCACCGCAGGCAAACAGGCTGGCCGCGGTAAAGCCTGAAATCACCAACCAGGCGAAGATACGTCTCATGGATCCTCCAGATTGACCGTGGGGGCGTTGCGCCCCGGAAAACTGGCACAAATTGTGACGCGGCCCACGATCCGACTATTCAGGCACGCTCCAGCTAGATCTCCATATTCAGGCCGAGGGCGGCCATGACACCGATTTCCATCGGGCGATCGGCGAAGAGGCTCTCGTCCAACGGGTTGGTGAAGAACCGGCCCGTGACCTTGAGAAACGGCTGGAAGTGCGGGTTGACGTAGTACTGCACAGAGAGGCCCAGGTCGGCACCAAAGCCCACCGCGTCGCCCTCGTAGCTATCGCCGCTCTCATACGATACGGCATAGTAACTGATGCCGGCGCGCAGCTTGGCGGTGAACATCAGACTGTTTGCGAACCACTTCTTCTCCGCTCCCACCATGGCGTGGATCAGATAAACCGAGTACTGGTCCTCGCTGGCGACCAACAGGAAGTCCGCGTCGATGCCCAGATAGAACTCGGGCAGCTTGAAGATGTTGGCCATGTCCTTGTAGGCCCAGATCTCGGCGCCGGGGTAGAAGCCCATCTTCTTGTCGCCCGAGTCGTTGACACGGGCCAAGAGGTCGGTGAAGACGACCTCGAACACCGCCGCGATGCCGAAGTCGAGCTTCAACATGGGCCATTCGGCCATGAGCTCGCCGCCCACGAACTTACGGTTCTCCTTCACCTTCTCGGCGTAGCTGGGAGTGCCCTCGCCGGAGCCGGTGTTGTCGTTGACCTTGCGCACCTTGACGAATCCGATGCGGGTCTTCTTGCCGGCGACGTCGAACTCGCCCACCTCGTAGGTGTCGTCGAGCGCCAGGCCTTCCTTGGTGCCCAGCATGAACTCCACGCCGTCCGAGAGCGCCGAGGTGACCGGCGTCAGGAGCTGGAAGTCGGGGACCTTCTTGAGTTCGCGGGCCAGGATCTCGCCCTGGTTCTTGGCGCACTTCATGGTGTTGGCCAGGCTGGCCTCGTGCTGGCGCTGGGGCAGCGAGGCGTTGAACTCCGCCAGCGCTCGCTGGAAGGCCTCGAGCAGCGCCTGCCCGGCGCCGGGGGCGGGAGGCGCCGGCGGGACGATGGCGGTGAACTCCATGGTCTTTATCCAGGTGACGTCCTTGATGAGCTCGTAGGGCGGCTTGTTGGGGTCGGTGAGGTTGGCCCGGTAGAAGGTGGCCGACACGTCGAGCTCGGTCATGACGCCGGGAGTGCCGGGCACGCACTGGAAGGTGAAGAGGTTGAGCAACGCCCCACCCTTGCCCTGGTTCTCGGGGCACACCCAGGGACCACTCTTGAAGGTCTTGACGTTGAGGGTATAGAAGTACGCCGAGTTCATGATGCGCTCGATGTCCTTCATGTACACCCGGGCCGACTTGAAGCGCGCCTCGTACTCGGCCTCGGCGGCGGCACGGTCGAAGGAGACCTTCTTCACGTACTCGCGCAAAAGCTCGACGAACTGGTCGATGGTGTACACGCCAGCGAGCGACACCGCGTTGTAGTCGAAGCGCGGGAGCTCGAGCTGCTTGCGGTAGCCTTCTTCGATGACCTTGAGGTGCTCCTCGTCGACCGAGAGGCCACCGGCCACATTGATGCCCAGGTAGGTGATGGACTTGCGGGTGTAGCGGGCCTGGGTCTGGTCGGTCTGCATCTTGTCTTCTTTACTCTCGGCGGCGAGGCTTGCGCTCGCCCAGGCGAGAGTCAGCAGGGACGCAATCAGGCGAAGCTTCATGATCGGGCTCCTTGAATTGGGGGGATCAGGATCATTACAAAAACGGGGAGGCCGGAACCTGCCGGCCTCCCCGTGTGTGCACCATCGCAGGCCTTACTTGAAGTTGACGAGCAGCAGGTTGCCAGACTTGGCGCCGAACTCGTACTCGCCACCCAGGCCGCCCAGGATCTCGTCCAGGGCACCGGCCACCTCCATGTTGTCGCCCTTGCACTGCGCGTTGAGGTGCAGAGTCTTGGCGGTGGACAGGGTGACCTTCACGAAGGCGCAGGCGCGCTTCAGGCCGTTGCTCACCTTGATATCAGCGCCCTTCGGCGTATTGTTGATGACCACCGTGAAGCGGTTGCCCTTGGGGGCGTCTTCCTTCCAGTAGCCCATGATCTGGGGGACCACCTGGCCGGTGGCGTCGCGCAGCGCGTCGGCCCAGGCCTTCATGTCTTCGCCGGCCTTCCAGCTGGCGCGGGCCGGGCCGATGACCTGCTTCTCGCCGAGCTTGCGCGAAGTGGTCGTCTCGTAGGCCTTGACCATGGCGCCGTAGGCCACGCCGCCGTCGGCACCCTTGTCCTGGAGCGCCTCGAACACCATGTACACGTCCGCGCCCACCGCCATGGCGATCTTGGCGGCCTCGTCCTCCTCGGCCCCGGTGGCCTCACCAAGCGCCCCGATCATCTTATTGAGGTCGGCCACGCCCTGGGGATCCTTGACCTCCCACTTGTTCATGGTGAGGTACTCGGTCACCGCCGATTCCATCTGCTGGCGGGCCTTGAGCCCCTTATTGGCCTTGCTGGGCTGCACCAGGATGGTGGGCATGCCCACGGCCTCCAGCATGTCGCTCTTGCTCTTCATGATGCCCATGGCCACCAGGTCGTCCTGGAGTTGCTGTTTGTGCACGTCGGTGATGATGTCCACCTTGATCTCGGTGTCAGACAGGCGCACCTGGGACTTCACGCCCTTGCCCTTGCCATCAGAGGCGCCCGGGGGAGGCAGGTTCACGTAGCGGTCGAGTTGGGCGAAGAGTTTCTGCTGGTTGGTCTGGTAGGCCTGCCGTTCCTCCTGCGTGGCCGAGAGCTGGTTCACGATGAACCACTCCAGGCACCCCTTGCGGGCGTTGTTGATGGCCGCCATCTGATCCGGACCCTTGCCAGAGCATTTCACCAGAACCGTGTTGGCGTCCACGCTCTCGATGAACTCGCCCGGCAGCAAGACCTCGGGGCCCTGCGGCTGCGGCTGAACCACCACCGTGGTGCAACCAACCGTCCACAAACCGCAAACGACCAGCGCCACCAGTGACATCGTCTTCATGTGCCTTCCTCCTTTGGACACCTTGGGTTTTCCGCCAAGCGGGCCGAATATTCCAGAAGCCGTCAGTGGAGTCAAGCGGAATTCGCCTTCCCCCGAGATTTGGGTTGACGCCGGCGTGTCAGCTTGCGTAGTATCTCGGCCGTCTTCGGGAACGGGAGCTTTTCCATGTCGGGCTGCATTGACCGGATGGCGGGAAAGGATATTCAACTCCGGAGCGGGATCGTTGCGATCCTGGCCCTCCTCATGGGCGTCTTTGGCTGCAAGAAGGAGCCGCCGCAGGAACCCGACGCCCAGGTTCTCCCTCCGCCAGCCGAAACACTCGACGCGGCGACACCGCCGGATGCGGCCGTGCCCGAGGACGCCCTTGCGGAAACAGGCACGGATGGCGGGGAAGAAGCCGACGGAGCTGCGGAGGCCCCGGACGGCGACGGCGAGGCCGGTGACGACACGAGCGGCGGTTTCTCGGCCATCGGCAAGGCCCCCCGGGGCCATGACATCGGCCTCTCCCGGGACGCCGCCTCCAACCGGGCGCGCAAGGAACTGCTCGAGCTGCTCCGCAAGAAGGGCGTCGAACTCCCCGGGGGAAAGCTCCCGGAAGGCGTGACCATCGAAAAGTTCTGGGTGAAAGGCAAGTTCGTCTACGCCGAGGCCCGCTACCGGCCGAATGCGCAAGCGTTGAATCAACCTCCGGCACCACCGTCCAAAAGTGCTGCGGACGGCCCGCCGGACGCAAAGGGTTCGCCCCAGGAGGGAACGGGACCATGAAAAGAGCTGCCCTGCTGAGCCTGCTTTCGTTGCTGATTCTCGCGCTGGCCTCCCCGGCCATGGCCCAGGAGAAGAAGAAGCTGCGTATTGCGGTCGGCGATTTCTTCACCAAGGGTGGAGGGGAGAATGTGTGCCGGGGCTGGCCCTCCAACTACGGCCAGACCGCGGCGGCCTCGCTGCGTTCGCGCCTCGCCGAAACCGGGGCCTTCACCGTTCTCTCGCGCGAGCAGATCCTCAAGGTCCTCAAGGAGCACGAGATCTCCATGACGGGTCTCGGCGACGCCGAGAACGCCAAGGCCACCGGCCAGTTCCTGCAGGCCGATCTCATCGTGGGCGGAGACTTCCTGTGCCAGCCGAACTACTTCGAGTTCAACATCAACTTGGTGGACGTGGAAAAGGCGGAGATCGTCTGGGCCAAGGTGTACGAGATGAAGGACGTCTCCAAGATGAACGTCACCCTGAAGAACATCGCCAAGCTCATGGCCGACTACGCCAAGACTGGCTCCATGGGCAAGTCCGCCGGCGAGACCGAGGATCTGGCCATGATCGACACCAAGATCATGACCGCGGCCGCGGAAGCCGTCATCGAGACCATCCAGCAGGCCCTGCCTCGGGTGGCGGGCGTTATCGACGATGTCAACGTCTACGCCGAGGGAAAGGCCCCCATCAAGGTCAAGATATCCGCTGGTGGCAACCAGTGGTGGCCCGGCTTCAAGCTCCAGGTGAAGAACGGCGAGGACGAGGTCGGCTGGATCGTGCTGAAGAAAAAGGCCGGCAGCTTCGTCGAGGCCGATGCAGATGGAGAGGCCGAAGTGTCATCCTTTGAGAAGGGACTCAAGGCCTCCAGCGAGGAATACAAACCCAAGGTGGCCATCGGGTACATCAAGGACATGGACGAGGCCAACGAAAAATTAGTGGAGTTCTTCAAGGAAGGGCTCATCAAGGCCATGAAGGAAGCCGAGAAATTCGAGCCCGTGGATGACTCCTCGGTCGAAAAGATCCTGGACAAGATGGGCGAGAAGACCAACAAGAAAGAGCTTGAAAAGCTCTTCAAAAAGGGAGTAGATATTCTCCTCACGGGTCGCTTTGTCGGGCCCAAGGGAGAGCGTCGGATCGACTTCGAGGCGCTCAGCACGTTCGACGGCAAGGCCGTGTTCAAGATCCGGTGGGATAGTGGCCGGATTTTCGGTAAGGGAAATGGTTTGTAACAAGAAGGGTCGCAATCACCTTCACAAACAAGGAGGAAGGAAATGAAGAACCTGGCGATCATTCTCTCGGTGATGGTGCTGTTCGCGGCGGTCGGCGTGGTCGGCTGCGGCGGCGGCGGCGGGCAGAACGAGCTCATGCAGACGACGTCCAGCGGCGCCCCGGCGTGGGTGACCAAGGGCAGCGGCGCCTTCACCGGCGACCGCGGCAAGGCCTTCTACGGCGTCGGCTCGGCCCCCAAGATGGTGGACGTGGCCATGCAGCGCGACCGGGCCAACAACCGCGCCCGCCGCGCCATCCTGCAGATCTTCAACAACTACATCGCCTACATGATGAAGGACTACGCCCGCAGCACCACCGCCGGCGACATGAGCAAGGAGTCCTACGAGGCGGACGTGCTCACCGTCCAGAAGACCGTGAGCATCGGCGACGTGAACGGCGCCCAGATCGTCGACAGCTGGAAGGATCCGGCGGACGGCACCGTGTACTCGCTGGCGGTCCTCGACCTGGCCGCCGTGGCCGACGTGCTGGCCAACAAGGGCGAGCTGGATGCCAAGCTCCGTGACTACGTGCGCGCCAACGCTGCCAAGGCCTTCGACGACCTGGAGAAGGAAGAAGCCAAGGCCGGCCACTAGTCGGCGGTTCTGCGACACGGCAGAATGCGTGAAGGGCCGGAGCCGTGCAGGTTCCGGCCCTTTTTTTCTTGTGACGGCCGACGGCTTGGACCATGTTCGAGCCGGGTAAGAGAAATGGACTGGAAGGCCGCTTTGTTTTTTGGTACACCGTCGTGCTCGTGAATCCAGCGGGCCGCGGTCGGACACGGTATCGGACTTGGAGGCTTTTCATGCAGCGCGCGACAGCTTATTTCCTGGGTTGTGCGGGGATCATGCTCCTTTCTGGCTGCGGAGGGACGCGTGCCCGGCTCGAACCTCCCGAAAAACCTCCCGCCTGGGTGGACAAGCTTCCGCAACACACTGGCAAGCTGTGTGCCCTCGGCTACTCGGGTCCGACCTTCTACCAGACCGATTGTCTCAAGAACGCCGCGGACAACGCTCGCGGGCACCTCTCCCAGGCCATCTCGGTGAAGATCCGGACCATCACCATCGACATCTCCGACGGTACCCGTGGCTCCTACGACATGGACGTGATGGTGGAGGGCTCCGAAAGCGCTTCCGATACTGTCTTGAACGGCTCCGAGGTCGAGTCTCAATGGCTGGACCGCTTCGGCCAGCGCGGGCCGGACAACGGCTGCTACTCGCTGGTGTGCATCGATCCCTCCAAGCCCATCCAGAGCCTGGTGGATAAGCTGGAGGAAAAGAAGATTCCCCCAAAAACCGTAGAAAAGGTGCGTCAGAACGCCGAGGCGGCTTTCGAGGAACTCGAGAAGGAAGAGGCCAAAGTTCGCTCGGCACCGCCGCCCAAGCCCGCGCCGCCCCCCGAGAAGCCCGCTCCATCCGCCGAGCCGGCGCCCTCGCCCGCTCCATCGGCCCCCTCACCGGATTCGCCTGAGAACCCACCCAGCAATACCTGACCGGTGACGGCATCCATTCCGGGTTCAGGATTCAACGGGCCATTACCTTTCCCTATTCGCAGGTTTTCTTCAGGCTTTCGACCGCTATCGGCGCTACTTGCGGGAGCGCCTCAACCCGCGATATCCAGGCTGGAGAAGAAGTAGGCGATTTCAGTGCGTGCGGTGTCGGGCCCGTCCGAGCCGTGGGCGGCGTTGTGCTGTACGCTCTCGGCGTAGAGCTTGCGGATGGTGTTCGGCGCGGCCTTGGCGGGATCGGTGGCGCCGAGCACTTCGCGGTGCCGCTGGATGGCGTTCTCGCCCTCGAGCACCGAGACGACGACCGGCCCGCTCGACATGAACTCCACCAGCCCCTCGAAGAATGGCTTGCCACGGTGGACGGCGTAGAAGCCCTCCGCCTGGGAGCGGCTGAGGCGCAACATGCGCATGGCCACGGGGCGAAGGCCCTCTTTTTCGAACCTGCCCAGGATGGCCCCGATGAGACCTTTCTTCACGGCATCGGGCTTCACGATCGACAGCGTGCGTTCCAGCATCCGTTCCTCCTCTGGTTGAACCCGCCCGCGTTCCGGGTATGCGCTATTTGGGCAGAATCTGGAGCAGATACTCCCTATCGGCGGGGCAGAACACCGCCGGTCCCTGCCCGTCGATCTCGACGCGCTCTTCGAAGGGACGATCCGAACCGCCGTCCATGAGCTGGTTGGGCCCCGGCAAGGAGTGGAAGAAATCCGGCGGGCCCGCCGCGAGACCCAAGGTGTGGCCGATCTCGTGGGAGATGGTGTTGCCGATCATGTTGCCCAACGAGCGCACCGCCAGTTCGATGGCGGCGGCCCTGCTCCCGCCGGGGTACTCTCCAGCCTCTACCGGTGTACCGTCCAGCATGGGCGCAAACGGGCCGAAGATGTCGTCGAAGCGCGGCGAGGCGATGGACATGGGTTTGTCGGCATGCGGGGAGAAGGCCAAAAACGAGTCCACGAACACCCCGCCAAAGGCATAGTGGCCGCTCTCGCGGGAGTCGGCGTTGTTGCCTCCCACGATGTCGTCGAAGTAGATGTTGCCGATGTCCTTGCCCATGGTGGCGTCGAGCCCCATCAGGCCCTGGTGATTGGGATCCTCGCCGCCGACCTCGATCACGCTGTACTCGGCGAAATCCGCCGGCCGCTGGATCACGAATTCCACCGAGTAGTCCGCGTAGTCGCGCCGGACCACTTCCAGGATGCGCGCGCGGACGGCGCTTTCCATGTTTCGCAGGCCGAACAGGCGCATGGCATCCGTGAACCCCGGCAGGTAGCTGATGTACACGACCTGCTTCTGCGGCAACACGTCGAAGCGGGCCTCCCCGGGAAGCGGCACCCCGACCTGCACCTCGGCGCCCAGCGTCACCCTCGGGGTGGCCGTTCCCCGCAGGATTCCGGGCACCGCGCCCAGGCCCTGGACGCCGCCCTGGCCGTCGGACTGCACTCGCAACACGTAGCGCATGTGATCGCCACTCACGATCTGCGGCGCGATCTCCAGGGCGTTCGGACCCGTAAGGTCGGTGACCTGCCCCGTGGTTCGCGTGAAAGTCCCTTCCACTCGGATGGTGGTGCGGGCGCCCCCGGCCACGAACCCTCGTCCGTAGAAATGGATGTATTGTCCCCGCGAGGCGGCCGCGGGCTCCATCCGTAACAGGGCGGTGGGACCGATCTCAAAGTTGACCGACAGGGTGTTGCCCGGGATCTCGCTCTTGTCCTCCATGACGTTGACCGGCCGGATTTGTCCCTCGAAGCGGCCGGGGTGGATGCCGAGCGCTTCGGCGGGAAGCGGCCCGCGCAAGGCATCCCTGCGGAGATACCCGAGCACCAGCGGTGCCGACTCGACCGTTTGCGAACCACCGGTGTCGGGCAAAAAAGTACCCGAGAGCCTGAGTTCCGTCTGCCCCTCTCCCTCGAGGAGGAAACCGTCACCCGTGACGTCGATCTCGCTGCCCAGGTACACCAGACCGCCGCCGGCGGAGAACGCGTCCAGGCGCGGGACGAGGCTCTCCTGCAAGGTCAGGCGAAGCCCGATCTCCGACTTCTGGCTCAGCCCGGCGCCGTAGTCGCAGCGCACCCGCAGGACCCCGTTGAAATCTCCCGGTCCACCCAGTTGAGAAAAGAAGGTCCGGTCGATGCGCAGGCGCAACTCCACATCCGAGAGCCGTTCGGGTTTCCGGATCCAGGGCGCCTCCCCTGCCCGCTCGATCTCCACCAGGAGGCTGCCCGTGTTCTCGTCCACGAACCCCCGGCCATAGATGCGCAACCATGTGCCCGGTAAAACGAGCGCGGGGCCGGCGCTCTCCACCACCAGCTCCGGCAGTCCCGCGTCAGGAAGTTGAGATGGCGTACTGGTGCACCCGGTCGCGAGAACGGCCACCGCAAACCAATTGATACGATCCCTGAAAAACCAACGGAGGATCATTGCACTCCCACCGTCAGATCATAGGTGTTGGTGGCGCCGTTGTACCCGTAGATTCGGAAATAATAATAACCCTCGCTGGTCGCACGCCAGCTCACGTGCTCGGTATTTTCCACTCCCTGCGAGGCCGCCAGCTGGTGTCCGGTGAGATCGCTGGGGGTCACGCCCGGGTCGTAGAGCTTGAGATCGAGATCGCCCGAGCTGCTGGTGAACGCGATGGTCACGTCCAGGGTCTGGTTGGGATAGAGATACACCCGGAACCAGTCCTCGTTGTTGGGACACAGCTTGAGGCCCGAGCGGGAGCCGGCCGTCAGCGTCTTGGCGTCACCAGGCGAGTCGTTGGGCTCCTGGTTGTCGTCCGGGCAGGAGGAGCTCGGCGTGACCACGATGGTCATGTCGTAGGTATTGCGTGCGCCCTCATAAGGCACGACCACGATGAAGTAGATGCCGTCCGCCGGAATGCGGCTCACGGTGACCAGCTCGCCGTCGTTCTCCGTCACGCTACAGGCGAGCGCCACCTGGCAGGTGAGCTGCGGTGCGGAGAGCGCATCCTCGGAGAAGATGGCCAGGTCGAGATCGCCCGCGGCGTTGACGAAATCGAGCAGCACCTCGAGTTTGTCCCCGGCGTGAAGATCGATCATGTACCAGTCCGGGTCACCGCAGCAGGTGAGGTTGTCGTAGACGTTCTCCGCTACCACCGCAGAGTCGTTGGGGTTGTCGTTCGATTCGAACTGATCGTCGGCGCAGGGCGCGTCGTGCCACAGCAGCATCTGGTAGTGGTTGGTGACGGAGGCGGTCGCCCCCTGGACCCTCAGCGTGAAGCTCCGGGCGGAGGGCGAGTCGGCGACACCAAGGCCCAGGATGTTGGGATCGTTCTGCACCGGGCCGGCGCTCCCGACCAGGGTCGTGCCATCCTCTTGAAACACATCCAGCGCGAGCACCCCGTTGGCGGACTCGAAGGCGATCACGGCGTAGAACTCCCGGCCGGCGGGAACGCTCACCACGTACCAGTCCACGTTGCCGGGGCAGATGGTCAGGTCCTTCTGGTAGCACTCGAAATTCTGATCGAAGTCCAGCGACATGGCCTCGTCGGAAAGATCGTCCGGCTCCAGCGGATCGTCCTGGCACCCCGTGTCGCCAGCGGCGTACGCCGTGAACGAGTATCGCCCCTCGGCTGGCACACAGGCGCGCTGGTTGCACTCGGCCTGCCCTCCCGCTCCGTCTTGATCCACCGCGCACACGCTGTAGGCGATCTTCACCGTCTCACCGCTCGCAAGCTTCGGGTTGGGGATGGCGCCGCTCCAGGCGTTGCCGCCCTGGGCATCCAGGTTCTTCTTCTGGAACTCGCCGCCGCCGACCGCCCAGTACAGCGCCACGCCACCGATGGAAGACTCGGCGTCGGTCACCGTGACCGTGACCGGGTAGTCGCCGCTGCCTCGCTGGTCGGCCAGCGCCTGGTGCGTGATGACCGGCGGGGTGCCGTCGCACTTCTGGGCCCCGCCCTTGAGCAGGATGGTGATGTCCTGGAACACCTCGGGATTCCTGCCGTCGTCGGCACCGACCCTGAACCCCCACACCGGTCGCTCGGCGATCTGGGCTTCCGACGGAGTCCAGGAGAAGGTGGCTTTCTTGTCGCCAGGAAGGGTGGAGAACTCCCCGCCGGGAATGCCCTGCACCAGGCGCAAGGTCACCTGCGCCGAGTCCGGATCGCGCACCTCGATGTGACACTCGATGCGCTGAGAACGATCGAGGTCCAGCGTGAAGTCGGCCGGGGAGATGAACACCGGCGCGCCGACACCTGCTCCGCCCAGGGTGACGGTGATGATGATCGATTCGGTGTCCACGTCGATGCCGTCGGTGACCTTGAACGTCACCGGGTAGTCCTTGCCGCGGCCATCCGGCCCGGCATCGGAGGCGATCGGCGACCACTGGAAGTGGGCGGTGGTGTCGTTGACCTGGGTGAAAACCGCAGCCGCGGGCTTCCCTTCAATTCCGAATTCCAGCGGATCGCCATCCCCGTCGGCCGCCAGCACGTCGAACTCGAGTGTCTTCCCGGTCTCCACGCTCTTGTTGGGGATCGGAAACAGGCTGGGCGCCTGGTTGGAGCAAGCCGCGAGCAGTACCACCGACCAAGCCGCCATGAAGAATGACGCCGCGCGCATGAAATACCTCCCATCGGCCATCGAGGGCCATTCTGCCCGCAAAGGGAGGTTGGGTCAACGCGAAATGGCGGAAATGGACGAATCAGTCCGTCGGGCGGTCCAGCCCGAGGAAGAACCCGATCACCGCGAACATTGGCACCGCGACCGCGGGCTGGCACAGCATGGGTCAACCGCCGCCGGCCGCACCCAGGCCGAAACTCACCACGGCGCCGATGCCTGCCAGCAGTGCGGAGAACCCCAGCGCGCGTCGGAGCCGCCCCCAGCCTTCACCCTTCATCGCTCCTCCGGCTTCTTGGCGGCTTTCGGGAGCTTGCAAGCGCCCTGGTCCTGGTCCGACCCACCGGGCCGGCACGCGGAGGACATTCAGGTGGGCACCCCGAGCCTGGGCAAAATCACCGCCTGGAGCAGGATCCAGGCAACGACGAACAAGAGCAGCCATAGAAGGTCCATCGCTCCTCCTTCTTCACCAATGTAAATGGCCTTTCGCGGAATATCAAGACAATAATCATCCTTTCATTTTTCTGGGCCACCTTGCCGAATTTTTTACATGAATGATAGAATCTCTCGTCCCATGCCGCCGGCTTCCGGCAGGAGGTCCCCGTGCGCCGACTGTGGATTCTGGTGCTGGCTGTGGTAATCGCGAGTGGTCTTGCGGCCTGCGACTGCGGCTCCACCGTGCACCAGGTCGGACCGGAGCTCGAGCGGTATTTCACGGGACCCCATTCGGATGTCCCGGCCATCGAACAATACCAGCAACTCCCCGACAACGACGAACTCTCCCTGGACTTCGGCATGGTCGATGTGAATACCATCTCGCGACTCTACCTGTTGATCCGCAACCAGGGAGAGGGAGATCTGGTCCTGGCGAATTTCTCCCGGGACTCCGCGACCAGCCCGGACTTACAGATCGGCTGTCTCGTCAGCGGCACCGTCATCGACGGCTGCCTGGCGGGCGGGGTGCCACTCCGCGTCGCCCCCGGTCGCGACCTCATCGTCGAGGTCACCTATGTCCCGCTGGAGGAAGAAACAGACAGCGGCGGCTTTACCCTCGGGTTCAACACCACCCAACACGCCTCCATCCACGTGTCGATCGCAGGGAGGGGCGTGACCCGGGAGATCCAGGTATGCATCGCGGACTGCACTGGAGACGAGGCCTCGGCCGGTTGCAGCGGCGCGGCGGAGCTGTGCAATGAGCAGGTGGGAAAGGACAACCTGATCGTCCAGTTTGGGGACACGCCCATGGAGATCACCGCCTCGCGCCGCATCGTGATCCGCAACCTGGGCGAGCGGGAACTGCGCATCGCGGCGCTGCCGCTGGAGTCATCGGATGGCCGCTCGTTGGCCCTCGATCTGGCCGGCTTCACGCCCCCGCAGTCTCTCTTCGCACGGACCGAGCGAACCGTGTTCCTCAAGTACCACCCGGCCGCCGGCGGCGATCACACGGGCATGGTGCGGGTGCTCTCGGACGATCTCAACGAGCCGGAGATCCAGATCCTGGTGGCGGGCCGCGGCGTGGCCCCGCGCGCCTGCCCGGAACCGCTCGAGCTGGACTTCGGCAGCGTGCGTGTCGGTGACCGGCCGGTGAAGTCCTTCGCCATCCGAAGTTGCGGCTTGCAGACGCTTCGCATCCAGGGCCTCTCGTTGGCATCCGGCAGCAGCCCGGACTTCACGCTGTTCGAGGCCCCCGCCCTGCCGGTGGACGTGCCGGTGGGCGACGCGCTGACTGTCCAGGTGCAATATGCTCCCCCGCGGGCGGGCAGCGACATCGGCGGGGTGGACATCTTCTCCAATGACTTCACCGCCGAGGCCGGCACCGGCTACACGGGCACGGTGATCCTCAAGGGCCGCAGCGACGAGACCTACTGCGACATCGTGCCCGAACCCCTGGCGGTGAACTTCGGGGTGGTCAACGTGGATGACACGCCTCGGGTGGACCTCGTGCTGCGCAACGCGGGCAACCAGGATTGTGTCCTGAACCAGGTCGCCATCACCCGCAACACGTCCCAGAACGAGTTTTCTCTCCCTCTGCCGCCAAGCCCCAACAGCTCCATCGCGCCCGCCGGAACCCTGAACGTGTCCATCGACTACCACCCGGTCAACCTCGGCCAGGACACCGGCATCCTGAGCATCTTCTGCAACGACAAGGACACGAACGAGGTCAAGGTGGACCTCAACGGGTTCGCCAAACCCAGCGGCAACGGCCCAGTGGCGGTGTGCACCGTGACCCCGGCCCAGGCGGCGGCCTTCGACACCCTCACCTGGCGCGGCGATCAGAGCTACGATCCCGACGGCCGCACCATCACGACCTACACCTGGAGCATCGTGTCCTTCCCGGCCGGCTCCTCGGCGCGCTTGTTGGGCGTCGGCCCCAACCGCACTACCCAGACCGACCTGGCCGGCAACTACACGGCGCAGCTTGTGGTGCAGAACGACCTCGGCCAATCCAGCCAGCCGTGCACCGCCACCGCCACGGTCATCCCCAGCCAGGACCTGTGGATCGAGATGTACTGGCAGCACACGAACGACGACATGGACCTGCACCTGCTGAAGCCCAACGGCATCAAGCGCACCCAGGGCGACTGCTTCTTCTCCAACTGCATCCGGCCCTTGTCTCCCGATTGGGGGGCCATCGGCGTGACCACCGACAACCCCCACCTCGACCTGGACGACATTCCCGGCGACGGCCCGGAGAACATCAACATCGCCGCGCCGGCGGATGGCCTGTACACGGTATTCGTCCACGACTACCCCGGTTCGGAGTACACCGGTGCCAACCATGTGACCGTCAACGTCTACATTTCGGGGCAGCTCAAGGCGACATTCGAGCGCGACATCTCCGGCGAGGACAGCGATTGGATGGTGTGCACGGTGGACTGGCCCTCTGGCACGGTTACGCCGCTTTGACCCGACGGCGGTCGAGCAGCCACGCGGCCCCGCCCACCCCCACCAGCACCAGTACCATCGTCAACCAGAAGCGCGCGTTCGACCACGGCCGTCCCCCTTCGAACATCATCGCCTCCGCGATCGGCAAGCCCAGGAATTCTCCGTTGTACCCGCCATGGTAGACCATCCAACGCCCGTTGATGGCGACCGTTACCGGGGAGGACCAGGTGCTCTCGCCCAGACTGACTCCATCCCAGAGCGGCGCTCCGATGAAGACAGAGAAACGCTCCGTCCCCTGGTCCATCCACAATCCATACAGCCGATGGTCGAGAGCCGTCACAAGCGCCGTCGCGCGCGGTCCGTCCTTCAACCATGCCGCCGAGGCGTGCACCGGGCCTCCGCAGGCGTGGCTCCAATGCACCGCGCCGGTGCGAGCGTCCAGCGCGTACATCTTGCCGTCGTAGGAGCCCACCACGACGCGTTCTACGCCCGGCTCATCGATGACCATCGGCGTGGCCGCGATCCAGTAGCCGGTCTTCATGCTCCAGACCTCCTCGCCGGTGCGCGCATCCAGGGCCCGTAACTTTCCGAAGTGTGAGCCGGCGAACACCAGCGGGCGCTCGGTGCGCAACCACAGCGCGCAGCTCCCCTGGATGATCTCCGATTCCCGGTGATGCCAGACGACCTCGCCGGTGTCCGCCCGTAGAACGCGCAGGTTCCCGTCCTCCGAGCCCACGCACAGATAGCCGCTACCGTCGAGCTCGAAGTACACCGGGTGGGAGACGCGGTTGTCGAGGAAATCTGCGCGCCACAGTCGCGCTCCGCTCTCGGCGTCGATCGCGGAAAGCCCCCCACGCTGCCGATTGGCTCCGAGCGACTTGTCGTACACCCAGTGTCCGACGAACACGGCCTCGCGTTCGCCGGCCCGGCCCAGGGCGGGGGCGCTGAGCCTGGCGCCGCCCACCGTCGGCCGGTAGGGTTCGACCTCGGTCGAGAAGACGCGAGTTCCGTCGATGCCGTCCAGTGCGTACACCGTCCGGTCCGAGGAGGCCGCGTACAGCAGCGTGCGCCCGCCACGCGTTCGCATGACCGGGGTGCCATACACGCCGCCACCGGTGGTATAGCGAAAGCGCAGCTCTCCGCTGACGGCGTCCCACAGGTACACGCGGTGATCGTAACAGCCAGCGGCGACCCAGGCCCGACCGTCGAAGGCGGCCACGGCCGGAGAGGACCATACCGTCATCCCGGGTTCGAAGGCGTGGACCCGGCCGGCCAGATCGAAACTCCAGCGCCGCGGCCTTTCCCCGTCCGCAGTGACGAGCCGGACGCTGGCCCGGTTCATCTCGTCGCGCCGCCACATCGGCCAGTCCGCTTCCGCGAGCACTTGTCCACCCGCGCTCGAGCCGACCCCGACGGTGAGGCTCCACAGCGTCAGGATGTGGAACATTGGTTGTCGGTTTTTGCCTGCCATGTGTCGACGACCTTCATGCGCCCTTGAGGGCAACGATCCACGCAGGCCAGACAGAACTGGCACTGGTCGAGCCGTACGCGACCCGCCTGGATGGCCCCCACCCGGCACACCCGCGCGCATACTCCGCAGTCCCGGCATTCACCCTCCGCCTGCACGCGCAGCCGCGAGCGGCGGTGGATCAATCCCATCAGGTAGCCCCAGGGGCAAATGTAGCGGCACCAGGCCCGCGCCAAAAACAGCGAGGCCACCATCAACACCAGGGTGGTCAGCGCCGAGGCGGGATCACGCACGTCGGCGAAGGCGAAGTGCACCGGGGAGACGATGGTGGTTCGAAGTAGCGCCGAGATCACGATGATCCAGAAACTGGCGGCCCGCAGGCCTCGGATGGCCTCGTCACGCACCACGCCGCTGAGAACCAAGAACAACAGTAGAAACAGCGAGGCGCCCCAGTACAGGCTGGAGTCTTCCACGTAGAACTGTCTGGTGCTTCCCATCCAGAAGACCAGCAGCATGAACCCCGCAAAGAACAAGAACAGCAGAACGTTGCGCGTGGCCGGTCCGGGCCGAAGCCGAACCCGCGCGCCGAGACGGCCGAGATTCTCGCGCAGGATGACCATGATCTCCTGGAGCGTGCCGGTGGGGCAAATCCACCCGCAGAAGAACGGCCCGCTCATCAGGGCAAACGACAACACCACCACTGGCAGGCTCATCCAGAAGAACGACTCGGTGAACACTGTGCCGATCAGGGTGATGCCGTGCAGGGTGTTGCGGATCATGCCGAACACGCCCAGGCAGGAATAGACGATGTAGAAGAACACCAGGATGGCGAGCCCCTGCACCAGGTGGCGCACCCCCTGGCGGTGGCGGCGCACGTTGAGCACGAGCAGAGTGAGCAAGAAGAGGGCCAGTACCGAGAACAACTCCACGTGGCTCTCGTCGAGCGCCACCAGCGGCGACTCCAGGGTCTTCCACAGGGGGAGGTAATTGGTGTCCAAGGCTCAGTCGCCTTCGCCGGTTGGTTCCATACGATCACACAAGCCAGAACCCTCCATGCATTTCTGAGAACAACCCGGCAGCGCGCCGCCTTCGCGCCACGACAGGCCGAGGAACCGCGCCACGAAGGGGCATGCGGGCCGCTCCATCACCAGCGAGAGCGGGCCGCTCTGCACCACCCGCCCCCCCAGCATGATGGCAACGTCGTCACCCACCGAACGCGCCTCCTCGCGATCGTGCGTGACGTGTACGGTGGTGAGCGAAAGCGTCTGGTGCAGGCGTCGCAATTCGGCGCGAAGCTCCAGCCGGCTATTGTGATCCAGCCGGCTCAACGGCTCGTCGAGCAGCAGCAGACGCGGCCGGACGGCTAGTGCCCGCGCCAGGGCCACCCGCTGCGCCTCGCCGCCGCTGAGCCGCGCGGGCCGCGCCTTCGCCAGACGCGTGATGCCCAACAGCTCGAGCAACTCCCGCACGCGCGCCTCCCGCTCTCCCTTGGGGATCGCGCGCAACGAGAGCCCGAAGGCCACGTTGCGCGATACGTCGAGGTGCGGCAGCAGCCAGGGGTCCTGGAACACCAGCGCGCAGTTCCTTCGCTCCGGCGGCAGGCCTCCCACGTCGTGCCCATCGAGCAGCAGATGGCCCGGCTCGGCGCGAAACACCCCGGCCAGGGCCGAAAGCAGCAAGGATTTCCCGCTCCCGCTCGGACCCAGCACCACCAGGTACCGGCGGACCGGTAGCGAGAGCGAGATCGGCCCCAAGGTAAACTCGCCGAAGCACCGCTGGAGTTTGCGAAGCTCGAGCACGCTCAGGCCCTCCGCAGGGGCGCCCGGCTGAAAGGCGCGGGCAATAGGGCGCGGCCGAACTGCATGAGCACGAACACCCACAGACAGATGAGCAGGAGCAGCATGGCGATGGGCCGGCTCTCGGAAACCCCGCCCTTGAGGAACTCGTTGTACACCATGACCGAGCCAGAGAGCGGGTGCGGCGCGAACAGCATGATGGCCCCGAACTCGCCGACCGCCCGCGCCCAGCACAGGATGACGCCGGTCAGCACGCCCCGCGAGGCCAGCGGCAGCGCCACCCTGCCAAACACCTGCCAGGGCCTAGCCCCCAGGGTGCGGGCCGCGGTTTCGAGCTGTTCCGGAACTCCCTCGAAGGCCGTCATGGCGGACTTGATGAGGAAGGGAGTGGAGACAATCACCTGGGCCAGCACGATACCGGCGAAGCGCCCGGCCAGCCCCAGCCCGGCGCGCTCGAGCATCTCGCCCAGCGGCGAACCCGGGCCGAGCAGCGTGAGCAAGGCGATCCCCACCACCGGCTTCGGCAGCAGGATGGGCAGATCCACCAGGGCCTCGACTAGACTGCGCCCCCGGGGTTCCCCGCGTACCAGTGCGTACGCCAGCGGCACCCCGAAGAGAAACGCGATCAGCGTGGCCAGACTGGCCGAGGAGAGCGAAACCAGCAGCGCCTGCCGCACCTCGGGCCGGCCGGCGAACTGGAGCAGCGTCTGCGGCGTCTCCTGGACCAGCATGTGCAAGAAAGGGAGCAGGATGAGCCCGAGGACGAACAGCCCGACCGCCAGCGAGGCGCTGACAAAGAGAGAGGTGCCCGCCCTGGCGCTGCGCCACACCAGGATCCACAGCAGGGCCAGTGGCACGAAGGTTTCGAAGGCGTACGGTTGAAATACGACGTAGCTCAAGACGAAGGCAGAAAAGAGCCCGAGCAGCAGGCCGTTTCGAAAGACGCTGGCGTACACGATGACCAGCAACAAGAACAGCGACTCCCGTTGCAGCAGCGCGACCAGCAGCAGAAACAGCACCAGGTATCCGGCCACGAACAGTCCCAGGCGGCGGCGCTCGCCCGTCTGGAGCAGCAGCAGCCCGCACCAGGCCACGTACAGGTTCACCGCCAACATCACCAGGTTGGTGGGCAGCGAAAGCACCGGCTCGGGCACGAGGCCGATGACGAGGTGCACCAGGGCCACGCCGCCAGCCGTCAGCAGAAGAGTCCGGCGCGGGATCATTATTTTGAGGAATCCATAGGGCGCGACCGCTCATGCCACCTCGCCGGCGCGAGCCGGACGGAGGCTTTGCGTGAAAAGGAACTCGCAGCCGTCAGGGCAGGCGGTTCAGCACCGAGCCGAAAAAGTCGGTGATGAGTTGCTTGCCGGGATCGTCGTTGCCGGTCTTGCCGAGGTCGATCTCCACAAAGTACTTTCCCTTCACGGCGTGCAACAGCCAGGCCTCGCTGGCCGCGTTGAAGCGCCGGCGTGCCGCGTCGCCAAGACCGGATATGTCTTCCCACGTGGCCAGTCCCTTGATGGAGGTGTTGTTGTAGACGGACTGGGCCTGCTCGGGTTTCGACATCTCGTAGATCTGGAGATCGGTGGTCTTGTCGGAATTCTTGTAGTAGGCCATGGCCATGCCTACCCAGCCGCCGACGTCGTCAACGAAGATGGTGATGTGCCCGTCGATGAGAATCTCGGCCTCGGCACGGGTATAGGCGGCGGCGATTCCGCCGGCCGGCGGGTTCTGCGCCCAGGGGGTAAGGTCCACCTCCCAGCCGGTGATGTCGCCGGTTTTCGGCATGTACTCCCCGACCTTCTTGGCCGAACTGCCGCCACCACAGGCCGCGAGCGAAAGAGCAAAACCAAGCGCCACAAAAAGAGCCACGGTTCTCATCTCGTTCCTCCTTCGACTGCGAAGTAGATTGTTCGCCGACACTTGGTGTTTCGCGCCTTGTCCGCCAAACATTCTACCCAGGGGCGGGCAGAAGTCATGGAAATAATGGGCACCGGACGGAGCGCCATCACGGAGGCTACAAGGGGCGAACCTGGAGGTTCTGCGGGGGCCGCGGGCGGACGTCGTCGCTCACGCAGACCTCGTCGAAGAACGTCACGCAGCCCTGCCCGCTCGGCCCGCGTCGGTGCTCGGCCACGGCCGACAGCAGGTAGCCCGCCCACAGCGCGGTGAGATCCTCGATGTCGCCGGTGTTCGCGATCAAGATGTCGCGCACCGGTTGGTCCTGCCCCGCGATGCCCAGCGCCATGGCGCACACCATGCTGCGCCAGCCGTCGTAGCCGCGGTTGGCGTAGCAGAAGGTGTTCACCTCGCTCTGGTATTGCGTCTCGCCCAGGATGACCAGCGCCGCCTTGGCCAGCGTCCTGGCGTCGTCGCTCGAGACGAAGCGGCCGGACGGGTAGTGGCTGCAGGTGGCGCTGTCCACGCAGGTGTCCTGGTTGGCCATGGTCTCAATGCGGGTGCGCACCGCCGGCCCCGGGGTGAAGCCGGCCGCCAGCACCGCCGCCAGCCCGCGCCAGGTCGGGTTGGGGTCGTCCATCTGGCGGAGGAAGGCCTCCTGTACCCGCGGATCGGAGACCTTCACCTTGGCCAGGTCGATGAGGCCGCGCTCCATCTGGGCGTGGTCGAAGGCCCAGTAGTCGAAGCCCGCGCCGTCGTCCTCGTCCTGGTGCTCGTTCGGGTGCCAGCTCCCGTCCAGGCCGCCGTCGGCGGTGTACTCCAGCCGGGCGTGACCGTAGCGCTGCAGCATCTGGTCGAGGCCGCCGGCGCCAGGGTAGGTCGCGGCCAGCTCGGTGTAGCGCTGCCACATGAGGTGCTCGGCCTGGCCGTTGCTGTTGTCGAGTTCGCTCTGGGTGGGCAGCACCTTGGTGTAGTAGTTGTCGTCGATGTTGAAGTTGCCGCCTGGGCTGGGGTGCGGGGAGAAGTGCGTGGCCAGGGTGATCTTGAGATTCAAGTTGTCGTCGCCGTTGTTGGCGGTGCGGGTGATGGTGAGGGTAAACAGCTTGTTCTCGCCGGGCATGACGGTGACGTTGGACGGCGAGCAGGAGACGCTGAAGTCCGAGTTGGAGGCCAGCAGGCGCACCCCTGAGATGCCGTACGGAAAGTTGTTGCGCACCCACACCCGCAGCGTCTCCTGGGAGCCGATGGTCTCGTTCATGAACACCGTGTCGCGCTCGGGCTTCACGATGATGCGCGAGGGGGTGTTGTAGATGTTGGTGCACCAGTGAGCCAGGGCCGGCGGAGCGGCCATGTTAGCAGCGAGAAAAAACGCCACGGCAACGACCAGGGCTCTCGTTCGGGTCATGGTCCTTCGCTCCTCTCGAGCGGCGTTGCGCCCGATGGTTCTTGCGATTCTGACCTCTTCGGGCCAGTGGTGTCAAGGACGGTGGTCAGCGGTTCTTCGGGAGGAAGCAGAGAGAATCGCCGTCATGCCTTTCGCGGCACCCAGGCGAGGTCGAGGATGGTGAAGGTGGGATGCGCGGTCTCGAACACCGGCTCGATGGGCATGCCGATCTCGGGTTTCGCGCCCCGGAGTTGGCTCATGATGATGGTGGACACGCCCTCGATCTCGACCGAGATGAGCTCACACGGGATGGGCACCCGGTTGAAGGCGCCGGGGTGGGCCACGGTGATGTGGGTGTGGATCCTGGCGGTCTTTCGCGCCCGCTCGGTCACGTCGATCCACTCGGTGCGCTCCAGGCAGTCCGGGCAGTACACCCGCGGCGGCAGGAAGACGTGCCCTTCCTTGCCGGCGGGCTTGCACTTCTTGTTGACGCAGCGGGTGGCGAGCAGCTTTCCCTCGGTGAGCCCGCGGAAGAAGGGGCTCTCCCCGCCGTAGGTGTGGATGTGGATGGGGGCGCGGGGCTTCTCGATGACGATGGGATCCAGCTTGCGCAGCACCGTGGCGGTGGGGTTCAGGTTGGAAAAGTCGTAATCGTGCTTGGCCATGGCGTGTCTCCTTATTTCGTGGGAAGCGCGTCCGGGCGCATCAGGATGCTGCAGGTGACGTGCGAGCCAACCCCCGCGTGACTGATGGCCAGGCCCCGCTTGGCGTCGGGCACCTGCAGGTTCTCGATGTCCTTGGGCATGGTCTTGCCGAAGCGCTCCCACATCTCCTTGCGGGCGTGGAAGTACTTCCAGCGGTTCTGCAGCTGCCAGAACAGCTCGCACACCTGCATGATGCCCGTGGCGCCCACGGCATGCATGCAGCCGATGAGTCCGCCCGAGAGGTTGGAGGGCAGGCGTCCGGGTTTTCCGGCCAGCTTCTTCGAAAAGCTGCCATCGTCGGGAACGGTGAGGTAGGCGTCGCCGCTCTCGATGTATTCGGGCCCCCGACCGTACGGCCGCAGGCCGATGTCCTCGTAGGTCTGGATGTCGCTGATGGTGAAGGCGTCGTGCAACTCGACGAGATCGAGATCCTCGCACGGGTCGTGGATGCCACACATGTTGTAGGCGTAGTAGGCCGCCATGCGCGCCGCCAGGAATCCCGTGAAGCCGGGGTAGCGCTCGTTGACCTCCGGGCCCTTGAGCTTTTCGTAGTACTTGCGGATCTCGGGGTCGGCTTCCTCGTGCGGCAGCAGCGGGATGTCCATGTTGCGCCGGTCGGCGGTGCGCAGGGTGTGGCTGCCGGCGGTGACGAACAGGCGCATCGGCTTGTCGCTCAACTTATAGGCGACCTCCTCCGAACAAACCAGCACCGCAGACACTCCCACGCTCATCAGGCAGGCGTCGTAGAAACGCAAGGGATCGGCCACCACGGGGGATTTCTCCACGTCTTCCACCGTGATCTTGCCGTGGGTCTGGGCGAAGGGGTTGGAATAGGCGTGCCGGCGGTTCTTCACCGCGATCTT
The DNA here is from genome assembly GCA_012798435.1 of Myxococcales bacterium. Lineage (GTDB taxonomy): Bacteria > Myxococcota > B64-G9 > B64-G9 > B64-G9 > JAAZNF01. The sequence goes on from JAAZNF010000028.1 coordinate 114,584, forward strand.
GGACATGGTGCGCCGGAAGGCCGGCGAGCCCTTGCCGAACACCTTCCAGTAGCGCTGGGCCATGAGCGCGTAGTAGCCGGTGTAGATGTGGCCCAGCTCGGTCTCGTAGTCCTTGTCGGCCGCGGTGGCGATGTAGTGGTTGCCCGTCCAGGTGTCCACCTCGTCCATACGCTCCCAGCCCATGGCCAGCGCGCAGTCGGAGTAACCAGAGGCGATCAGATTGCTGGCGATCCACAGGGTCGAGCCGCCGGTGGCACCGCCGGTCTTGATGCCCACGTTCCCCATGGGATCCAGCCCGAGCCGGTCGTGGATCAAAGCCTCGCCGAGCAGCTGATCGCCGAAGTGATCGGCAAAGTGCCCATAGCAGGCGGTGTGGATGTACTCCTTGAGCTCCTGGATGCCGTCCACCTTGAGGTTGTTCTCGAGGGCCAGCATGCGGAAGGCCTCGACCGCCAACTCCTCAGTCTTCTTCTCGGGATAGAACTTCTTGAAGTCGCTCTGGCCGGCGGCGACCAGGTAGACCGGACGCATCTGTTTGGGAATGGCCAGATTCCCGGGGCCGAACTTGATCATGCTCTCTCCTCCGAAGGTAGGATGGGTTCTCTCTCGGGTTTTGACCAAACCACAACCCCGCGGTCCGATCAACTGTTTTTCGGCCGGCGCTCTTACCTTGACACCGGCCCAGTATTTCTGGTAATTGAGTACCTGTTTTCTTGTTTTCTCGGATGAGACGTCGATGAACGGAATCCTGGCCTTCTCGGACGCTGCGTCTCTGGCGCTACACACGGCAGGATTGCTGGCGGCAGAGCCGAAGCGGCTACGCTCGGTCCCAGAGATGGCCGAGATGCTGGGTGCTTCTCAGGCCCACCTGGCCAAGGTGCTCCAGAGCCTGGCGCGGGCGGGATTGGTGCGCTCGGTGCGTGGCCCGGGCGGAGGTTTCCAGTTGGCCCGCTCTCCCCGCGAGATGACCCTCCTCGAAGTGTACGAGGCCGTGTCTGGAACGCTGCGGCCCTCGACCTGCCTGCTGCGCCGGCCCGTGTGCACCGCGGGAGGCTGCGTGCTCGGAGATCTGCTGCGCCGGGTGCAGACCGATGTGCGCGAGTACCTGTCCGGAACGAAGGTCGCCGCGCTCGCCGCGCTGCGCTTCGAGGGCGATCCACCCACGCCAGACGATGGAGCCCCCGTACAAGACCCAGGCCATCTGCGCGGAGAACGCGCCAAAGGAGGTAATCTATGTTCTGCTGGCAGTGCGAACAAACGGCGAGAGGGCAAGGTTGTCAGGGACAACACGGCGTGTGCGGCAAGGACGCCCGAACCGCCGCGCTCCAGGATTTGTTGATCGAGCTCACCAAGGGCGTGGCCATGTACGCCCACCAGGCTCGGGCTGCAGCGGGGCCGGCAGCCCGAGAGCGGGAGATCGACGTGGGGGTGATCGAGGCGCTGTTCTCGACGGTGACCAATGTGAACTTCGACCCACAGCGGGTTTCGGCATTCATCGACCAGATGACCTCTCTTCGTGAGCGGGCCCGGGAGCTTTATCTCGAAGCGTACCGTAAGGCGGGCCAGACGCCGGAGGATCTCGACGGTGCCGTGACGCTCAAGGTTGTGCCTGATCTCGATGGCCGCGTGAGGCAAGGCGAGGCGGTGGGAATCTCGGCGCGTCTCTCGGCCGCGGGATGCGACATCGTCGGCCTGCAAGAGCTCGTGTTGTACGGGCTCAAGGGAATGGCCGCTTACGCCGACCATGCACAGATCCTCGGCCAGGAGGATGTGGCGCTCTACGCCTTTTTCCACGAGGCGCTGGCTCGACTCACACGCCCGGCGAGCATCTCCGAACTGCTCAGTCTCGCCCTGAAGGTCGGCGAGTGGAACCTCAAGGCCATGGAACTGCTGGACGCCGCCAACACTGGCGCGTTCGGCCATCCCACACCGACGGCGGTGCGAGTCACACCCCGGCGCGGCAAGGCCATCCTGGTATCGGGTCATGATCTGCTCGACCTGGCCGCCTTGCTCGAACAGACCACCGGGAAGGGCATCCAGGTCTACACGCATGGCGAGATGCTTCCGGCCCACGGCTATCCCGGTCTGCGGAAACACCCACATCTGGCCGGCAACTACGGAGGCGCCTGGCAGGAGCAGCGCAAGGAGTTCAACCAGTTCCCCGGGGCCATCCTGATGACCACCAACTGCATCCAGCGTCCTCTGGATTCCTACCGGGCTCGCATCTTCACCACCGGTCTGGTGGCCTGGCCTGGCGTGACTCATGTGACGCGTAAGGACTTCTCCCCGGTGATTCGGGCCGCGCAGGCGGCAGAAGGGTTCACGACCGATGGTCCGGAGCAGACTATCACCGTCGGCTTCGGCCACCAGGCGGTCCTGGGGGTGGCCGACAAGGTGATCGAGGCGGTGAAGAAGGGCAAGATCCGCCACTTCTTCCTGGTCGGTGGTTGCGATGGCGCCGAAACAGGCCGCGACTACTACACTCGCTTCGCCGAGGCAGTACCGAAAGACTGCGTGGTCCTCACCTTGGCGTGCGGCAAGTACCGCTTCAACAAGCTTTCGTTCGGCGAGATCGCGGGCATCCCCCGCCTGCTCGACGTCGGCCAGTGCAATGACGCCTACTCGGCCATCCGCATCGCCGGGGCCTTGGCACAGGCGTTCGGCACCGACGTGAACGGCCTGCCGCTATCCCTGGTGTTGTCCTGGTACGAGCAGAAAGCAGTGGCTATCCTGCTCACCCTGCTCCACCTCGGTATCCGCAACATCCGGCTGGGTCCCAAGCTCCCGGCGTTTGTGAGTCCTGAGGCACTGAAGGTGCTCGTTGACAAGTTCCAGCTTGTGCTCATCTCCACGCCGGAGGAAGATCTGAAGGCCGCCCTCAACCGCTGACGCCGCCGCACGAGCGCCGCCAGTGGATTCAACGAAACGCTCGTGCCGCAAGGCAGCGTTTCCCCCAATTTCCACAGTCCCTGGGCCGCTTTTCCCGCCCGGCTCTTTTTGATAGAGTCACTTCGTGCTCGCCCTGGTCGGCACCATCCACCTGGACCCGGAGGGATATCCCCGCCTGATTCTGCTGTTCGAGCGGCTGCGCCCCCAGGTGATCTCGGTGGAGCTGAGCCAGTACGCGCTCAAGTTCCGGCGCCAGCACGGCCAGCGGCTGCGCGAGCGGCTCTCCGGTTTCCGCCGCCCCGACGGCACGCTCCCCGAGGGACTGGCCGCGGTGGAGGCCCAGCTCGAGATCCCCTTCGAGTACCGCGCCGCTCACGACTACGCCCGGCTCAACCGCGCCAAGCTGGTGTGCATTGGCGACAGCCGCCGCTCGCAGGCGCTGCTCTCTCTTCTGGAGCGCGAACTGATGGCCACCGACAACCTGGTCACGCTCGCCCTGCGCCGCGACATCCCACTCGCCGAGCTGGTGGCGTGCGAGTGGGTGCGCGCGAAGCGTGAGTTCGAGAAGAGCCCGCTGGCCGGGACCGATCTGGCCCGCCGCCTCGCCTCCGCCGACCGCAAGATGGCCCGCCGCATCCGTGTCCTGGCCACACCCGGCGCCAACCTGGTCCACGTGGGCGGCTGGGAGCACCTGGCGGGCCTCACCTCACTGCTTTCCGACCTCGCGCCGCAAGTGACCCTTCTCGCTCCGGAGACGCTCTCCTAGCAATGGGGCACGGCCTCCTCACACCCCAGGAGAGCCCCACCCCAAAAACCTTCTGACAGGATAAAGGCCCAGAAGGATTTCCAATACTCAGAAGCCACGAAACAACCCAAGTGTATTGTCGTTGCATTCGATGAAGAGAATGCAAGCATGTTCTTCTTGGAAAAGGAGAAGCATGCCTGCATGCTGCTCACAATAGCGATTTCAGCCGAAACCCGACCGCCGTCAAGGGCGAGCGCAGCGAGTCGCGAAGCGATTGAAAACCCTTGACGGCAAAGGTCGGGCGGAGGCTACGCCTGTAAATGTGACCAATGGACAGCTACTGTGGAGAAGGGACGCGGAGGGTGGTGAGGTGTTGCAGAGGAGGAGGGAAATTCAGAGCAAGAGAAGGATTCTGGGGTGAGATGGTTCTCGGGGGTTCACGGGGGCCAGGCCCCCGTGCCGGGATGCCTCATCACTTGGGGATGTCGAGGGTGAGGATGACGTCCCTCTGGCTGAGGTAACGGACGTTCATGTCCTTGAGCTTCGGATAGCCCGCCTGATCCACACTGATCTGGTTGACCGAGTACTTGCGCACCGCCTGAAGCGCGGCGCCCCCCTGGCTGGCGTAGCTGGTCTGGAGACCCAGCGAGCCGCCTTCCAGCGACTCGGTCCTAAACCCCTTGGGCAGGGACTGGAGCAGGATGTTCTGCGGGAAGGTCACGGTCACGCTCATGTCATCGAGCCACTTGAAAGGATAGCGCAGCATGTGCTCGCGCTTTTCGGCGGTTGGCATGGGGCAGACATCGTAGGGGCGCCCGGTGCGGGTGTACATGGTGGGACAGGCCACATGGTGCAAGAAGGGGCTGGCCTTCACGACCATCTTGTCTCGCATGAGCTGGGCGTGATTGGGCACATGGTAGCTGATGGTGATCTCGAGCGGCTTGTCCACGTCGTCCAGGTTGAGTACCGCAAAGTCGTCCATCTCCGCCTTGTCGGCGGTGGCGGTGGCGATGGAGCGCACGGCGCTCTCGCGATCCTTGGGATTGAGCGGGGTGAGCCAGGTGCGGTAGGCCAGCGCCATCTGGCCGGTGATCACCGAGCGCGCGTCCACCTTGGCCACGCCCTCCACGGAGATCGCGCCGGTCACGGTGATCTCGCGCTTGTTCTCGGCGGCGGCGGAGATGGGCAGGTCGCGGAACGACACCTGACCACCCTTGACGAACAGGGCCTTGCGGCCCTCGAAGGCCCAGGGGATCTTTCCGAAGCCCACCAGCCGGTTGGTGGTGTCGAGCAGCGTGCCGTCGGGCAGCGCCAGTAACGGGTGGGTGAACTGGTACAGGTCGGGCACGCCCTCCAGCGGCGCCACCTGGTCCGCCGGCGAGGTCAACACCACCGAGGCGTCCAGTCCCTGGGATTGCAGCATGAGGAACATCAGGTTGGCCGCCTGCTCCGGTGTGGCGGTCTTCTCATCCACGACCTGCTTGATCTTGACCGTGGAGATCTCGATCTCCCGCGGCACGTAGGTCAAACCCTCGTAGGCCTCGATGGAGAGGTTGTGTTTCACCCAGTGGTAGATGGCCCGGGCCTTCTCCTTCGGGTCGGTGACGCCGGCCACGGCCTTCTCCGCCAGTTCCTTGGCGATGGCGGGCGGTCGGCCGTAGTGGTTGAACCACCTGAAGTACGTCTCGCCCAGGGTGTTCCAATCCCAGCGTTTCTCGCCCTGCCACACGTACACCGCCGCGCCGAGGTCGGTGATCTCGGGCATGCCCTCCTCGGCGATCACCGCGGGCACGTCGCGAGCCTCCCACACGTCGAAGGTGGCCTGGCGGCTGACACCCACGTAGCCCATCATGCCGGTGATCATGCCGGTGGTGTCGCTGTAGTCGGGTTTGAGGTTCCCCGGGTCGTAGATGACCGGCTGGATCTCGGCGCGCTGGATGGGGCGGGCCATCATGAACTTGGAGTACATCACCGGCGCGTCCATCTTGGAGAACATCCACACCGGTGCGCCGCCCCGCTTGGTGTAGCGGTAGCTGATGACGTCGCCCGCGTCCAGGCCGGGGAACACGATCACGGTGCGGTAGGCGTTGATGGGCGGGGTGACGTCCGGAATGATGTCCTTGGCCACTACGGTGGTCATGAAGTCGCTCTTACCGAGCTCGACCTTGCGCCCGTCGGGCTTCTCGATGGTGGCGGCGAGGTCGAGCAGGTCCCCGACGTGCGAGATGAAGATGTTTCCGAAGTGGTAGCCCTCGGTGGCCGCCCGGTCGAGCAATTTGATCTTGGCGTACTCGGTGGTGGCGTAGGAGGGGTAGTAGCTGTTGCCGATGTCGTAGGGGTGAAAGTGCACGTAGCCCACGTCGTACAGGTACACGGCATGGACGTTCTGGTACTTGCCTTCGGGGGCGCGCGCGTTCTCCACCTCGGGCGGGATGATCACCAGGTCGCTCGCGGCGCAGGCGGAAAACAGCAGCGCGGCGAGTGATACGACACCAGAGTTGCGTGACGGTGCCATGGGGTATCCTTTCTATGGAAACTTTATGCCTTCTTCTTGGCCGGCTCGAACATGAGCACGAAGTTCCCGGCGTCCAGCGCCTTTCGCAACGACTCGCGGGCGGTGGGGTACTTGTCCGGAGGGATCTGGAGCTGCTTCAGCGCCATGCGGTACTCGGTCACCACCCGGTCGCCTTCGATCTGGGTGAGGCGCTCGGCCGAGACCCACTCGTCGTCCAGGGCGAAGTTCTTGGGCTGACCGGCGAGCTCCATCCCCGCCGGGATGGCTACCTCGTAACGGATGCGGGTCAAGGTCAATGAGTTGAGATCCAGCGGGTACCGGCGCTTGGGAAGCGAAAGCAGGTCGGACAGCGAACTCAAGAAAGGCCGCTTCACGTCGAAGGACACGCCCTTTCCGGTGGACTGGAAGGCCTTGTCGAGGCGCGCCTTGAACTGGATGGCGAACGGCTGGTTGTTGTCGTCCTTCCCCGTCGTCACCTGCTCGAGCAGGGTGGCCTGGGGGTACGCCTCGCGCAGCATCTCCTGCAGATACTTGGGCCAGCGGTCGCCGGGGTACTCCTGCGCGCGGGAGCGGAAGTTGCCCGCGGTGTTGCCGGTGGTGGAGAGCGCCACGCTCATCTGCGCGGTCACCGCGTCCAGGGGCCGGAACTCGACCTTCCACTCGGCCTGGTTGCTCTCGGCGGGCTGGACCGGGATGAAGTCGAGGAACGGCGCCCCCGGGCGGGCCACCACCACGTGTACGCCCTGGTCGGCGGCTGGTGTGGTCTTGTAATCGAGGTCGCGGTAGGTGGCGTCCATCCAGTACACTTGGCCGTCGGCCTCGACTCGAGCGATGGAGTGGTTGAAGTGGAACGGCCCCGGCAGATCGAGCGGCAGCTTGCCAAGAGAGGGCCGGATGCCGATCAGGATGGGATCGGCCTTGAGCCCCAGCTCGCGGCACAGCACGGTGATGAGCCCCGCCACCGCCTTGCAATCGCCGTACTTCTTGCTGCACACCACGTGCGCCGACAGCGGGATGAAGCCGGCCAGGCCCTTCTCCAGGCCGACGTAGCGCACGTTGTTGTTCATGTAGTCCCACACCATCTTGAGCTTCTCGGTCTCGGTCTTGGCCTTCTCGGCGATGGCTTTCGCCACCTCCTTCACCGGCTCGGTGATCTCCTGCTTGTCCTTGATCATCTCGTGCCAGCAGGTCCCCAGATCCTCCCAGGAGCGGATGGCCTTGCAGGCCGGGTACTCGCCGAAGGCCGAGACCTTCTCGTTGGCCACGCGGAGCTGCGCCAGCACGTCGGAGGGCGCCACCATGCCCTTCTCGATGAAGAGAGGCGGCACGTCGCGGGCAGTCCAGGTGCGACGCAGGCGGTTGCCCACTCGCTCCTCCAGCGGCTTGATGTCGATGTTGTCGGTGCGCCACTTGTAGGCAAAGTCGGCGGGGGTGTCGAGGGTGTAGCTCACCTCTAGCACTGGATCGCGGTCCTGGAAGTTGAGCCCACCCACGCCCAGGAACTTCGCCGAGCGGATACGGTAGCGCTCCTCGATGATGGCCCCGGGGCCGGCGCCCTTGAGCTTGAACACCATGCAGCGTTGGTCCTGCTCCGGGATGGCCCAGTCCACCCAGGTGATATCGCGGATGTCGTCTTTCTCCAACGGGAAGACCTTGCCGTCCGGGGCGATGGCGCGGGCCTCGATCGACTCCACCTTGTCCCAGGTCTCGTTGTAGCAGATGGCCCGTTCGATGCGGCAGTTGGACGAGTCCTCGGCGCAATCCAGCGCCTTGCGGTCAAGGATCTTGACCCGGCGGAACCCCTCCGTGATCAGGCTCTCGCCGCGGTCGTCCACCGTCCCGGTGGAGCGGTCCTCCAGCACCACCGCCACCGCGCCCTCGAAGCGGGTGGGGGTGACATTCTCGTACTGTTTGATCACCGCGGTTCCCGATGCGGCGCAGCCGAAGATCACAGCGGACGACACCAGCACGAACCAGTAGCGGGCACTTTTCATGGGCACCTCTTGCGTTTCGTCACGCGACGGACGGCATCAATAGAACTCGGCCCCGAAGGCCTCGATCACGGGCAAGCGCACCGGCTCCCCCGGCTTCACCGCCTCGGGCGCGAGGAACTTGTGGCCCTTCTGGAAGTACTCGACCTGCTCCGGGGTGAGCGTCTGCAACATCACCTTGCCCTCGGCCACCGCGCGCCGCTCCAGGCACTCGGCCGGCGTCTCGAAGCGGGGTTTCGCCGTCACCCGCAGCATGAGCTTTCCCTCGGCGTCGGCGATGGCGAACCAGGCGCGGGCGTGCTTGCAAAAGTCCTTCACCGTGCCTTCGACGCGGACGATCTTCCCCTCGTACTTGGCGGGATCTTTGACGAGATCGGCCACGGTCACGGCGTCGGCGCCGGCGAGCTTCGCGCCCACCTTGTCGGCCGCCTTCGCCGGCTCGGCTACCCCGGGTTCTCCCGTCGTGGGCGCACTCGCGGCGTCCTTCTTGTCGCAACCGATAGCGAGCATGGCCAGCACGGCCAGACACAACCAGAACAGGCGCATTTTTCCTCCTCGTGCTGTTCGCCGGCGCGGCCTGTCGCCGCCCCGAGCGGCAAAATATTAGGCACACCCCACGAGTTCCTTCAAGAGCATACTCGCCGCTGGCTAGTCGGCGCGCAGACGCTTGAGATCCCACAGGTGAACCGCCTCGGACGTGGCCAGGACGAGGAGAGGAGTGCGAGCATTGTCGGGGCCGACGGCGGAAACGGCAAGGTCCGCCGGCATTCCGGGCAGAGAGCCACCCCGTGTGATTTCCACCAGCGTCAGGTTATCCGCCGAGGTGGCGTCGTCGGAGAGCTTGAACTCCACGAGCGTCGTGTGGTTGTCTGGCGTCGTCTTGGCCTGGGACAGGATCACGATATTGAAGGTCTGTTCCTGGTAAACCACCATGTGACTGCAGGCTGGGCAATCCGCGATCTTGGGAGCGTCGTAGGTGATGCCGACCTTCCACGCGTAGAGTTGTGGCTCGGCGGGCGCGCTGAATATCCGCACCAGACCGAACAGCCAATTACCTCCGGGGGAGTAGGAAAGCTCGTCCGCCGAGCTCAGATCGGTGACGATGTCCGAAAAAGTCACGCTGTTGTTGTTGATGGTGGCCAGTACGATCTTTGTGGGAACCGAAATGTCGCGTCCGCCCAGCACCAGGTGAAACTGATCGCCCGGGAAGTCTACACTGTGAACCTTGATCTGCGGGCTCGCCGGCTCGGCCAGCACCGCGGAGTTGGAATTGAAATCGGTCACACGGAGGAGGTTTTCATTATCGATGGTGGCGACGTAGCGCGACGACGCACCGGAGACCGTGAACTCCTCCGAGAGCGCCAACGCCTTCGCCATCACCTGTTGCCAGGGATTCATGACCAGACGCCAGTCGTTGGCCGACCGCTCAAAGAACAGCAACCGATCCCCATCGAGGTTGCGGCAGCCGGCAATCAGCCCGTTGTGGTTGGGGAAAGGGAGGAGCGGACCGATGCCGAGGCAGTCCGTAGCGGTCCAGGGCGAATCGCGCGACGCCACCGGTATGACCACAAAGCGGCTCTCGTCGAGCATGAAGCCGATCTGCCAGCCCGCGGAGCGGCGAGGTTCTTTGGTGCACCCGACCAGAAGATAGGCCCATTCGCCGTCCTGCGAGAAGGAGAGCTCGACGTTCTCGCCGCAGGGGTTGGGAAGCGCAAGGTGGCCGCCGTTGCCCTGGTCGGCGAAGAGAACCCGCTCGGCGCAGGTGGCGAACGGGTCGCAGGTGATGCCGTTGCAATCGGCGTCCGAGTGGCAGGCCTTCCCCTGGGTGCCCCAATCGGGGATGAACACGTTGCAGTCCGCGCCGGCAAGCCCCAGCACGAGCACGAAGAAGGTTGTCGAAGCGCGCATGCTAGAACCTCCCCGCCACGCCGACGCTGGCTCCGCCGCCCGGGAGCGGCGTGGCTGCCACCGTCGCCGAGGTGCCGTCGTCGAGTAGCCACAAGGTAAGTCCGGCGGCCATGAGGGCCGCCCCGGCGCCGAAGCTCGCCCACATCAAGCCGGTGAAGGTGCGGGTCTTGGCGAGCGAGCCCACCTCGCCTATGTCGTAGGCGTTCGCCTCCTTGAGCGCCAGGCCCAGGAAGGCGAAGCCCAGGGCCGAGACCCCGGCGCCCGACCACAGGGTGACGTGACCCCACAGGTTCAGGGCCGAGCGCGGCCGCTCGAGCTCACGGGTCACCGCGACCGCTCCCGCGGTGTCGCTCCTGGTACCGGTCTCGACCGCTGGGGGTACCGCCGGGGGGGAGGCACCACCGCTCGCGGGAACGGCGCTCTCGCGCAGCGGCATCATCAGCTCCTCGACCAGCCCGGCCAGCGCGTCGATGAGTTTCGCCTGACCTCCCTCGACCTTGCGCGACAGGCCCTTTTCGATGCGAAGCTTGGACACGTCCATGAGTTTCAGGTTGACGAGGTAGAGCTGCTCGAACTGGCTGACGTTGCCCACCACCACCCAGCGTACCCCCAGCGCGCCGCCGATCTCCGAGGCGCAGCCGAGCTCGTCGCAGCCGAGAAGCTGGCGCTGCTCGTCGAAGTTGATCACCGCGCGGATGTCGGACTTGCCGATCACCCGGAACCCGCCCAGCGCACGGATGGAGTTGGCCAAAAGGTCCCCGAGCGAGTCCATCTGCTCCTGGGTGACCCCCCCCTTGCCGGTGAACTCCATGACCGCCACCGGGACCTCATCGGCACCCCAGGCCGTCGCAGCGCCGCATGAAAATAGGGCCATGAGAAAAACCCTGCCTGGAAAACGCATCGTTCCTCCTGGGTTCACCACACCGCGAGTTGCCGCAGCAAGCATAGCGAATCGCCCCCGAGCTGACAACAGAAACCCCCTCACGGCCCCTTGGGCAGCGGCTCGAACATGAACTTGCCCTCGACGAGGTCGGCCAGGCGCTTTCGTACCCGCTCCTCCTCGGTCGGGGAGAGTCCGGCGGAGAGCGCCTTGCGGTAAGAGAGCTCGGCCTCCTGCCGGTTGTGGACGTCGTAGTTCACGTCGCCGAGCGTAAGCCAGATGCGCGATTCGGCGGGGGCCAGCGCGGCGGCCTTGCGCAGCGCCCGGATGGACAAATCCCAGTGGCGCAGCTCACGGTACAGCCGGCCCATCTCGAAATAGCACTCGGCGCAGCCAGGATCGGCGGATGCGGCGATCTGGAACTCCTGGGCGGCCATGATGGTGTTGCCGAGCTTCCAGTAGTTGCGCGCCAGTTTCAGGTGGGGGCCGGGGTCTCGCGGCGCGTCGCGGCTCTCCTGGCGCAGGGCCTGCACCTCGTCCTCCAGCACCGCCGCCTGGTCCGCGAGGTCCGAAGGGAAATGCAGCAGGTACGCCCTCAGCACCGGCCCGCGCGGCTCCTGGGCGTCCGGCAGCCAGACCTCCACCACCCGTTCGCGCCCGTGCCAGCGGATGCGGATCCCTTCGCCCTCCGCTCGGAAGCGGACCAGGCGCTTTTCGAAAGTGAAAGGCGGACCCGCCTCCTCGCCCACCTCCAGGATGGACCCGCGCCGCACCCGGACCTCGGCCGCGCGGCCGTCCGGATCGCGGTAGCGCGCCCGGCAACCGCCCCCCGGCGCATTCGCTTCCAGCGACTCCAGGCGGTACTGCCCCAGGTTGCCCCGCAGGCACTCCTCCTCCCGGGCGGAGCCGCGGCAGCCCGCGAGCAACAGCATGCAAACGGCGGCCGACCCGGCGAGCTTCATGCGGCCCGGGACCTTCCCTCGGCGGGCAAGGTTCCCCCTCTCGTTCAACTGTCGCTTGCTTACGAGCCGTCTCTCTTCTCGCCTGGCCTCGCTCGCTCTCCCGGTCCCGTAGCCAGCCACCTCAAACAACAACAGATCCTCCTGCAAAGAGAGGAGCATACTCGCATGCTCCTCATACCAGCAATTTCAGCCGCAGCCCGATCGCCGTCAAGGGCGAGCGCAGCGAGTCGCGGAGCGACCGCAGGCCCTGGACGACACAGATCGGGCGGAGGCTATGCCTGACGAGAAACGCGACCAAGCGACATCTCACGGCACCGGGGAAGGCGCCGGACGCGGCGCGGGCTGCTCCGCAGGCACCGGGGCCGGCGGGGGCTCGGGGGGGCGGACCTCGGCGGAGGGTTGGGCCTTGGCCGCCTCGATCACCTGGAGCAGGTTCTGCACCTTGCGCGACCACTCGGCCGCGTCGGCGAAGCGCCCCGAGCCGTAGGTGCGGGCGCGCTCGAATTTGCGCCGCGTGTCCTCGAGGAGCTTCTCCACCTGGAGGTACACCCGCTTCGCCTCCACGTAGTCCACGTCCGCGGTGAGCCGCTGGATGTGCTGCACCTGCGCCACGTCCAGGCCCTGGAGCTTCTCGGCGCGCTTGAGGTAGCCCTTGCCCTTCTGGAAGGTCTCCTCGTCCTCCACGAACACCCGCTCTTCGACAAGCCTTATCAGGATGGCCGCCAGCTCGCGGTTGAGCGAGGGCAGATCGTCGAACTCGCGGTTCTCGGCGCGGAAGTCGCGCGGCAGCTCCAGCGGCGCGTACAAGGCCGCCTGCTCGGGGTCCTCGGGCTTGTAGCGGGTGCTCCCCCAGGGAAAGAAGATCCCCGCGCGCACGGTCACCTGGCCGCTCTCGACGGCCAGGTAGAACTTCTTGGAGTGCAGCAGCGACAGGAGATAGACGATGACGGCCAGCAGAAACAGGATGACGATGCCCGTGACCAGCACACGGTTCGAGCGCCGGCGGCGCGGGGTCGCCTCCATCACCGGGGCCTCTTGTTCGCTCATGGCTTACCTCCCAAAACCATCTCCCCTCTTCGCGCGATGGGAACATGGTTTCCGAAGCCCATATACCCGTCGCTACCGGGAAATGCAAATCGACGGAATGCGCGCTCCGGCGCTTCAGGGGGCGGGCGGCGGGTCCAGCACCCCGATGAAGGGCAGGTTGCGGTAGCGGCCCTGGTAGTCGAGCCCGTAGCCGATCACGAACACGTCCGGGACGGTGAACCCCAAGTAGTCGATGGGGGTCTTCACCCGGGCGCGGCTGGGCTTGTGCAGCAGGGTGCACACCTTGAGGCTGGCCGGCTTGCGGGTGGCCAGGTTGTCGAGCAGGTAGCGCATGGTGAGCCCGGTGTCGACGATGTCCTCCACCACCAGCACGTCCTTGCCGTTGCAGGGCTGGGTGAGGTCCGAGGTGATGCGGATGACGCCCGAAGTGGTGGTGCGATCGCCGTACGAGCTGATCCCCAGAAAGTCCACCGTGAGCGGCAGTTGGATCTCGCGGCACAGGTCGGCGAGGAACAGGAAGCTCCCCTTCAGCACTGCCACCAGGTTGAGGTTGCGCCCGGCGTAGTCGCGCGTGATCTGCGCGCCCAGCTCGCGCACCCGCGCCGCGATCTGCTCCTTGCCGATGATCTGCCGCATGCCCTCGTCCACGCCGCCCTCCTCTCCGCCGCCCGTCAGTGCTCGGCGTTGTTGAGGAACTCGCCCAGGCCGCCCAGGCCGGGCACGATGTAGCCGTGCTCGTTGAGCCCAAACTCCTCGCCCGGGCGCGCGCCGGGGAGCGAGCGCAAAGCCCGCTCGCTGCTGCGGCCCCGGTCCAGCCGGGCGGCGTACACGATGACGTTCGGGTGCTCGGCGCGCAGGCGGCGCAAGAACTCCGGGGTCACCACCAGGTTGATCACGATGATCTTGGCGATGGCATCCCCGCCCGCTTGAGCACGCACGAAGCGGATGCCCAGATCCAGCGAGCCGCCGGTGGCGCCCATGGGATCGGGGAAGAGCACGATTCGGCCCTCGTAGGAGCCGCCCACCTTGGCGCCGGACACGATGGCGCCGCGCACCCGGCCGCGCCGGTCCACCTTGCGCTCCGCCATGAGGAAATCCTGGCGCACGTTGCGCTCGCCGAGCAAGAGCCCCATCTCCTCGAAGCACACCTGGGAGGAGAGCAGGCCCGCCCGGGCCACCCCCACGGTCACCGCCCGGGTCTCGGGATCGATGACCTCGCCGGACCACACCGCGTCGGGGGCGGAGCGCGCCATGCGGGTGAGCACCGACACCGAGGCGCGCGGGAACTCGGCCGCCATCACCACGTGGATCAGGGTGCGGTAGATGGCGCACAAGAGCTGCCCGCCCTCGATGCCGCGGGTTTCCGGGAGCGACAGCTTGAGCACCCGCGACACCAGCACCGGGTCGGACAGCACATGGACGTTCTTGCCGTAGCGGTGGGGGATCTGCTGCGGCCGGTAGACGAGGTGGCGGTAGCTCCGGTCAGGCATGCTCTCACTCCCGTTCCGGCGACTGGCCGGGCTCGGGTTGGAAACAGCGGCGGCAGCGGGCCTCGTAGGTGTCCTGCGCGCCCACCTGGATGCGGTCGCCGCCGGGCCGGATGCGCTGGGAGCGGTTGGCCGGGTTTCCGCACTTGACGCAGATGGCCAGGTTCTTGGTGATGTACTCGGCCACGGCCAGCAGGGCCGGCATGGGCTCGAACGGCCGCCCCAGGTAGTCCTGGTCCAGCCCGGCCACGATCACGCGCAGGCCGCGGTTGGCCAGGGTCTCGCACACCTCCACCAGCTCGGCCCCGAAGAACTGCGCCTCGTCCACGCCCACCACCTGCACGTCCGGCTCGAGCTTCTCCAGCATCTCCCGGGCGTTGGCGATGGGAACGGACTGCATGCGCTGGTCGCTGTGGCTGACGATCTGCTCCGGGTGGTAGCGGTTGTCGATGCGCGGCTTGAAGATCAGCACCTTCTGGCGGGCGATCTGGGCCCGGCGCAGGCGGCGGATGAGCTCCTCGGTCTTGCCGGAGAACATCGAGCCGCAGATGACCTCGATCCAGCCGGTTTCCCGGGGCAGCGACTGCATGGGCCTCTCCCGCGTGAGCGTCCGCCCGTTCGCGGCCGAGACGGTACCCGCAAGGGGTTCTCAAGTCAAATCGGCGGGGGACTAGATCTCCCAGGCCACGCCGATCGCTCCCTGGATCTCACAGTCCGAGTCCCAGAAGAACTTCGTGTTTTTCTCGAGCGGGAGCGACAACTTGAGGCTGGGCGAGAGCCGGCCGAACACGAGACGGCAACCCAGGTTGAGACAGAACAGATTCTCGCTCCCGAGCAGGTCGAAATCGGACACGGGGATCTCGACGTGCGCACGATGCGCCATTGACGGCCGGGGCCGGATGCGCTTTGGTGGAGCCGTGGTCCACCTGCCACCGGGAGGTCCGTCCATGGCGCGCGCGCTCTTCCTTTCGCTTTCGCTCTGGCTGCTGGGTTCTGTCGTGGGCGCGGCGTCGCCGGCCACGGCCCCGGAGCCCGACGATCCCTTCCTCTGGCTGGAGGAGGTGAGCGGGGAGAAGGCCATGGCCTGGGTCAACGAGCGCAACGCCGAGTCCAGCCGCGAGCTCGCGGGCGACCCGGGATTCGCCCGGCTCGAGGCCCGGCTGCTTTCCATCCTGGACTCCAAGGAGCGCATCCCTTTCGTGGAGCGGCTCGGGGAACCGCTCTACAACTTCTGGCGGGACGAGAAGAACGAGCGCGGGCTGTGGCGGCGCACCCCGCTCGCCGAGTACCGCAAGCCCGCCCCGGCCTGGGAGACGGTGCTGGATCTGGACGCGCTGGCCCGGCAGGAGAAGGAGGACTGGATCTGGAAGGGCAACGCTTGCCTGCCGCCGGAATACCGTCGCTGCCTGCTGTTCCTCTCGCGCGGCGGCTCGGACGCGGTGGTGGTGCGGGAGTTCGATGTGGTCGACAAGGCCTTCGTGCCGGACGGTTTCTTTTTGCCCGAGGCCAAGAGCGCCGCCGCCTGGATCGACCGCGACCACCTGTTCGTGGGGACGGACTTCGGCCCGGGCAGCCTCACCGACTCGGGCTATCCGCGGATCATCAAGCGCTGGCGACGCGGCACCCCGCTCAGCGAGGCCGAGCCGGTCTTCGAGGGGCGGCCCGAGGACGTGTCGGCGTTCGGGTTCCGCGACCTCTCCGAGGGCTTCGAGCGCGACATCGTGGGACGGCGGGTGAGCTTCTTCGCCAGCGAATACTTCGTCCTCCTCGGCGGCAAGCGGGTGCACCTCGACGTGCCCCCGGACGCGGACCTGCAAACGCACCGCTCGTGGCTGTTCGTCACCCTGCGCAGCGACTGGATCGTCGGCGGCAACACCTACCCGGCCGGTTCGCTGCTGGCCATCGGGTTCGACGACTTCTTGCAGGGCCGGCGGGACTTCGCCACCCTGTTCGCGCCCGGCCCACGCATCGCGCTGGAGACCTTCACGCCTCTTCGAGACGGCGTGATCGTGAACGCCCTCGACAACGTGAGGACCCGGCTCACCCTGTGGCAGTGGCAAGCCGGCGCCTGGACCCAGAAGCCCATCCCGGGGGTCCCGGACATCGGCAGCGCCTCGGCGTTGGCCCTAGACGCCGATCGCAGCGACGAGTTCTTTCTCACCTCCATGGACTTCTTGACCCCCACCACGCTCTCGCTGGGGAGACCGGGGACGAAACTGGAACCGCTGAAGCGGTTGCCGGCGTTTTTCCGGTCCGACGGGCTGATCATGAGCCAGCACGAGGCGGCCTCCGCCGACGGGACCCGCATCCCCTATTTCTTGGTCACGAAAAAGGGCCTCGTCTTGAATGGCCAGACCCCCACCCTGCTCTACGGCTACGGCGGCTTCGAGATCTCCCTGACGCCGTTCTACGCCGCCACATGGGGCGCGGCCTGGCTGGAGCGCGGCGGGGCCCTGGCCGTGGCGAACATCCGCGGCGGCGGCGAGTTCGGCCCCGCCTGGCACCAGGCGGCCCTGCGCGAGAACCGGCCCCGGGCCTACCAGGACTTCATCGCGGTCGCCGAGGACCTGATCCGCCGCAAGATCACCCGGAGCGAGAAGCTCGGCATCATGGGCGGGAGCAACGGCGGGCTGCTCGTGGGCAACATGCTGACCCGGCGCCCGGACCTCTTCGGGGCGGTGGTGTGCCAGGTGCCGCTGCTCGACATGCGGCGCTACCGCAAGCTGCTCGCCGGCGCCAGCTGGATGGAGGAATACGGCGATCCCGACGACCCGCGGCAGTGGGAGTTCATCCGGACGTTCTCCCCCTACCATAACCTCAAGGCCGGCGTGCGCTACCCGCGGACGCTGTTCACCACCTCCACCCGCGACGACCGCGTCCACCCCGGCCACGCCCGCAAGATGGCGGCCCGCATGAAGGAGCTGGGCCAGGACGTGCTGTACTTCGAAAACACCGCCGGGGGACACGCCGGGGCGGCCACCAACAAGCAGAAGGCCCACATCATGGCGCTGGAATTTGCCTTCCTCGCCCGCCAGCTCGGCCTGCGCTGACACCCTCTACCCTTGCCGCCACGCTCGTAACGCCGCATAATCGCACCGCATGCGCGCGTCGCCCGTTCGACTCGTGTCTTCCCCCGTTCTCGCCTGGCTCGCGGGCCTGGCCGTGGCCCTCCTTGTTGCCGCCTGCGGGCCCGGGACCATCGAGGAGATCGATCCCGACGGCGGGCAGACGGACGGGGGCCACGACGGCGGCGACGCCGGCCCCGACGGCGGTGGCGACATCGACCCCAACCAGGACAGCGACGGCGACGGGCTGCCGGACGTGTGGGAGCTTTCGGCGGGCGACAAGGCGCGCCTGGACCCGAACAAGCGCGACAGCGACGGCGACGGCACCCCCGACGGGGCCGAGGACTACGACGGCGACGGGCTGTCCAACCTGGAGGAGCTGGCCGCCGCGCGCTTTACGGCCATCCCGGCCGAACCGCCGCCCCACCCGCTGCGCCGGGATCTGCTCATCGAGCTCGACAGCATGAGCGGCCGGGCGCCGGAGGAGGAGGCGCTCCTCATGGCCGCCCGGGCCTTCGCCGCCCTGTCCTTGCAGAACCCCGACGGTTCGAGCGGCGTCCAGTTGCATGTTGTCCCCGACGAGCGGGATCTGCCCGCGCAGGAGTTCGACGGCTCCTTCGAGCAACGCTGGGCTTACCTCGCCGCTCACGGCCCCGAGATGAACGACGGCCTCTCCCCGCCCCTGCCGCTGCGAAAAATGGTCCACGTCATGGCGGTGGCCCGGCGCGCCGACATCCCCGACCGCGGCGGCGAGGTGGTGGCGGCCGACTCCGACCCGGAGCAGGCCGGGGTGTTCATCTACCGCGACGTGATCGAGGCCAATTTCCCCGCCTGCGAGCGCACCATGCCCCCGCTGCTGCCGGCCATCACCGTGCTGGAGATGACCGGAAGCACCCTCATCCACGAGGTCGGCCACACCCTTCAGCTCGGCCACGACACGGCCGCGGGCGGCGGCGTCAACAGCTACAACATCATGGCGGTGCCGGGAAGCTGCGGCGAGGCCCAGATGCGCACCCACGGCGCCGACAACCACGACCCCGACCAGGGCGCCACCGAGGAGACCGGCGAGCCGCGTTTCTCGGCCCCCGCCGCCCAGCTCATGCGCTGGACGCGCAAGCTCTCGGTGGAGACGGCGGCCATGGAGGACGAGGACGGCTACGAGATGTGAGGGCGCGCCGCCCCCTCGGCCTGCCGGTTCCAGCGCGCGGCCGATGGTCGAGCGCCTGGCGATCTTGCGTCGTCTTGCGTCGTCAGCAGATCCGCGGCAGCGGCTCGCCCTCGAAGACGTCGAGCAACCGCTCCCCGCCGATGCGGGTGCGGGCCACCACCTTGCCGGGATGCGCCGCCACCACCTCGCCGATGGAGGCCGCGCCGGCGCAGGCCGGCAGCGCCCGAAGCAGAGAGAGCGCCTCGTCGGCGCGCTCCGCGGGGAGCACCGCCACGAAACGCCCCTCGCAGGCCATCTGCAGCGGGTCCAGGCCCAGGATGTCGGCCGCTGCGCGGGTGGCTGGCGAGACGGGGACGCTGGCCTCGTCGATCCAAAAGCCCGTGCCCGACTGCTCGGCGAACTCGTTCAGCACCGCGGCCAGGCCGCCGCGGGTGGGATCGCGCAGCGCGTGCACCCCGGGGATGCGCTCGAGCAGCGCCATGACCTCGCCCGCCACCGGGGCGCAGTCGGAGCCAAGCTCGAGCCCGGCGTCGATACCGGCCCGCAGCGCCAGGATGGTGGTGCCGTGGTCGCCCACCGGGCCGCTGACCAGGACGTGGTCGCCGGGGCGAATCTGTCGCGGCCCGACGCTCACTCCCGGCAGCACCTGGCCCACCCCGGTGGTGGTGACGAACACCCGGTCGCCCTTCCCGCGCGGCACCACCTTGGTGTCGCCGGTGACGATGGAGACGCCGGCGCCGGCGCAGGCCTGGGCCATGCTGGCCACGATGCGCTCCAGCTCCGCGATGGTGAGCCCCTCCTCCAGCACGAAGGCCGCGGCCAGCGAAGACGGCCGCGCCCCGCACATGGCCACGTCGTTCACCGTGCCGCACACCGAGAGCTTGCCGATGTCCCCGCCGGGAAAGAACAGCGGATCCACCACGAAGGCGTCGGTGGAGATGGCCAGCGGCCCCGCGATCGGCACCACCGCCCCGTCGTGCAGCTCGTGCAGCGCCGGGCTGGGGAGGTATTTGAGGAACAGCGAGCGCACCAGTCGCGCGGTGGCCCGGCCGCCGCTGCCATGGGCCAACTCGACGCGGGCGTCGTGCACGACAAGATCGTTGTCCGGTTCTCTTTTCATGGTTCGCCGACCCTACCACGCGGACCGGCGGCGTCCAAAATCCTTGATCGCCCACGCGCGCGGGCGGTATTCTCCGCCCATGCGGGCACGCCTTACGGCATGGCTCATCGGGATGGCGTTGCTCCTGTCCATCCCGGCCACGGCCCAGACCGTGGTCGAGATCGATCTCCCCACCGCGGCCCGGCTCTTCTCCAGCCAGCGCTTCGGTGGCGGGATCCGCCTGCTGGCCGAGATCGCCAACAACTACCGCAAGCACACCAACGTGCGCATCCGCTCGCGCATGCGCCAGGACGAGCTGGGCACGCTGGCCCGGGCGCTGCGCTACGACTTCGACGGCAGTGGCACAGCCTACCTGCCCGAGGTCACGGTGTGGGCGGTCACCGGGGCCACCGGCACGCGGGTGCTGCTGCTCTCGTCGATCCTCGAGCCCGACGCGGTCCTCTTGTGCCAGGATCTCGACTTCCTGCGCGGGGCGGCGGCCTTCGAGCTTCTCCAGGCCGTGCGCGCGGGGCGCCTGGGTGCAGAGAGCGCACGCCAGCGCGCCGCGGCGCTGGGTATCGAGATGCAGATCAGCGAGTCCGAGCAGGGCGAGCTCAACATCTCGTTTTTCGGCCGCGGCGACGACATCCGCCCCATGACCGGAAAACTAGCGGTGTTCGAGCCCCCCGAGCTGGCCTGGGACTGATCTACTACCGCCGAGAATGTTGCCAGGGTGCGGTTGGTTTCGAGCCAGGTCGAAGCGCGCGAGCAGAGGCGGGCACGAACCGCCGGAGCGAGGCGAGGTACGGGGAGGTGCGAGCGGCAGCGAGCCACCTTCCCGTGCTATAGGACGGCTAGCCGCCGTATCGGTAGTAGGCGGCGCAGGTGCCCTCGTTCGAGACCATGCACGGGCCGACCGGACGGGCGGGGCGGCAGGCGTCGCCGAACAGCGGGCAGGCGGTGGGCCTCACCGCGCCCACCAGCACCTGCCCGCACAGACACCCCGCGGGCTCCGAACTCTCGGGGACGGACACGGCCAAGACCCGGCCGGCATCCTGGGCGGCGAACTCGGGCCGGAGCGAAAGGCCGCTTTGCGGGATTTCCCCCAGCCCGCGCCAGCGGCTGTCCGTCGCCACGAAGACCTCTTCCATGATCTCGCGGGCCCGCGCGTTCCCCGGCCCGCTCACCGCCACGCGGTACTCGATCTCCACCTCGGCGCGACCGGTCCTGAGCTGGCGCAGCAACATCAGGATCGAGAGCAGCACGTCGGCCGGCTCGAACCCGGCCACCACGCACGGGACGCGCCGTTCTTCCGCCAGCGGGCGGTAGGCGTCGGCCCCGATGATGGCGCTGACGTGCCCGGGGAGCAGGAGCCCTTGAACCGCGAAGTCGGGCCGGGCGAACAGGGCCGCGAGCGCCGGCGGCACCAGCTTGTGCGCCGAGAACAGGTAGAAGTTGGGGACGTCGCGCGCCGCGAGCAGCGCCGCGGCGGCGGTGGGCGCGGTGGTCTCGAAGCCCACCGCCAGGAACACCACCCTCCGGTCGGGCCGCTCGCGGGCGAGCCGGACCGCGTCCAGCGGCGAGTACACCACGCGCACCTCGGCGCCCCGGGCGCGCGCCTGGGCCAGCGAGGAGACCGTCCCCGGCACCCGCAGCATGTCGCCGAAGCTGGCCACGGTCACGTCCGGCAATTCGGCGATGGCGATGGCTCGATCCAGCGTCTCGTTGGGGGTCACGCATACCGGACAGCCGGGGCCGGACACCAACTCCACCGAGGGGGGCAGGAGCCTGGGGATGCCCGCGCGGCGGATGGCCACGGTGTGGGTCCCGCACACCTCCATGAAGCGGACCGGCGGCAACTCCCGCGCCTCCCGCCGGATGGCGTCGAGCAAGCGGGTGGCGAGGGCGGGATCGTCGAGCGCCGCGCGCAGCTTTTGCCCCGCGTTCATCCGCCGTCCTCTCCGGCGGCCGCGATCTGGCGGATGAGGTCCAGGGTGGAGCGGGCCTCCTCCTCGTCCAGGCGCTGGATGGCGAACCCGGCGTGGATGAGCACGAAGTCGCCCACCGCCGCCTCCGGCAGCATGGCGAAGCTCACCTCGCGCCTCACCCCCGCCTGCTCCACCGCGCCCATCTCACCCTGGCGCGAGAGCACCTTCATGGGGACCGCCAGGCACATGCTCACCTCTCCTTCCGGGCCGCGGCCACCGCCGCCTGGCCCAGGCACAGGCCGCCGTCGTTGGCCGGCACCCGCCGGTGGACGATCACCGAAAACTCCTCTTGTTGCAACTCGCCCTCCAGCCGGGATTGCAAGCGCCGGTTCATGAAGCACCCGCCCGAGAGCGCCACCCGCGCCGGGCCGCCCCGCCGGCGGATCTCCCGGCAACAGGCCACCAGCCCACGCGAGAGCGACTCATGGAACCGCGCCGAGAGCGCAGGGACGGGGACGCCGCGCGCGCGCTCGCAGAGCAGACCATCGAGGAGCGGGCGCCAGTCGAGATCGAGTAGCGAACCGTTCTCGCGAAGCGGCATCTCCCAGGGGGGACCTTCATCGGCGCCGGCCGCCGCCTCCAGCTCGGCCGCGGCCTGGCCGTCGTATTCCGCGCGCGGGCAGATCCCCAGCAGCGCCGAGACGCCGTCGAAGAGCCTACCGGCGCTGGAACACACCGGGGTGTTCACGCCGCGCGCGGCGGCGGTGAGCACGCCCTGGAACAATCGCTCCTCGACGTCGAAGAGCGCGCGGGCGGCCCGCGCCCGGTCCGGGCCGCCGGCGGCGAGCAGCAACCCTACCGCGGTCCGCCACGGCTCGCGCACCGCCGCGTCTCCGCCAGGAAGCCCGAAGGGAAGCAGCCGCGCCGCCCGCCGGTAGCGCGCCGCCGAACCCACCAGCACCTCGCCGCCCCAGATGGTCCCGTCGTCGCCCAGCCCGGTCCCGTCGAGGCACAGGCCGATGGCGTCGCCCTCCACGCCGGCGTCCGCCAGCGCCGCGGCCAGGTGGGCGTGATGGTGCTGCACCTGGAGAAGCGGCAGCCCCAGCTCTTGCGCCAGCCGGGTGGAGCCGTAGTCCGGATGGAGGTCGCAGGCCACCCGGCGGGGCGTGATGCCGGTGATGCGCGAAAGCTGCGAAAGCGAGCGCCGGAAGTGCTCGAAGGTCACCGGGTTGTCGAGGTCGCCGATGTGTTGCGAGAGGTACGCCTGACCGTCGCGCGTAAGACAGAAGGTGTTCTTCATCTGGGCCCCGACCGCCAGCAGTCCGTCGGGCGCGCCTGGCAAGGGCACGGGCTCCGGGGCGTACCCCCGCGAGCGGCGCACCAGCGCCGGCCCGCCCGCCGCGAGGAAGGACACCGAGTCGTCGCAGGCCACCCGGATCTCCCGGTCGTGGAGCAGAAAGGCGTCGCACAGGTTTGCAAGCCGATCGAGGGCCTCGCGGTTGTCGCAGGCGATGGGCTCCTCGGAGAGGTTCCCCGAGGTCATGACCAGCGCCGGAAACTCGCGGCACAGCAGGTGGTGCAGCGGGGTGTAGGGCAGCATGATCCCCAGGCGGCCCAGGCCGGGGGCCAGAAGCGGCGCGAGCGGCGAGCCCGGTAGCGCCTCCAGCAGCACGATGGGCCGCGCCGCCGACTCGAGCAGTGCGGCCTCCGGGGCGCTGACGCGGGCGACGCGGCGGGCGTCGTCGAGCCCGGCCACCATGAGCGCCAGCGGCTTTCGCCCCCGCCGTTTTCGCCTGCGCAGCTCGGCCACCGCCTCTTCCCGGCCGGCGTCCACCGAAAGGTGGAACCCGCCCAGCCCCTTCAATGCCAGGATGCGCCCCTCCCGCAGCAGCGCGATGCTCCCGGCCAACGGATCTCCCGCCAGCGGATTCCCCCGAGCGTCGCACCAGGACAGGCGCGGCCCGCATTCGGCGCAGGCCACCGGCTCGGCGTGGAAGCGCCGATCGCCGGGATCCTGGTACTCGGCGCGGCAACTCTGGCACAGCGGGAAGGCCTTCATCGAGGTGCGCGCCCGGTCATACGGCAGCGACTCGATGATGGTGTAGCGCGGCCCGCAGCGGGTGCAGTTGATGAAGGGGTAGCGGTGGCGCCGGTCCTCAGGGTCGAACATCTCGCGCAGGCAGTCCGGGCAGGTGGCCAGGTCCGCCGGGATGCGCGCGCGGCCGTCGCTCGGCGTGCTCTCCGACTCCAGGATGCGAAAGCCCGCGGGCAGCGAGGCGGGGATGGGTTCGGCCTCGATCGAATCGACGTGCGCCAACCCCGGCACGACGTCGGACAGCCGCGCGCGAAAGGCAGCGAGCTTGTCTGCCGGGCCCTGGACCTCGATCACCACCGCGCGGCCGGTGTTGCGCACGCTCCCCGAAAGCCCCAGGTCCGCCGCCAGCCGGTACACCGCGGGGCGGAAGCCCACCCCCTGCACCCGCCCGGTGACGGAGAGCCGGATGGCCGCATCGCCGCTCATGCGCGCGTTCGCTTCCTCCCGCGGCCGGTGCCCTTGCGGCGCCGCTCGAGCTGGGATTCGAGCCAGGCGTAGAAGGCCGGCAGGCCCTGGCCGGTGCGGCAGGAGACGTCGAGGATGCGCAGGCCGGGGTGGACCCGGCGCGCCGCCCGGTGGATGGCCGCGAGCTTGACGTCCAGGTGGGGCAAGAGGTCGATCTTGTTGACGAGCAAGAGCGAAGATTCGCGGAACATGAGCGGGTACTTGGCCGGCTTGTCCTCGCCCTCGGTCACCGCGGAGAGCACCACCTTGTGATCCTCGCCCACCACGAACTCCGCCGGGCACACCAGGTTGCCGACGTTCTCGATCACCAGCACGTCCAGCCGCCCCAGCGGAGCGCCGGCCAGCGCCGGGGCGATCATGCCCGCGTCCAGGTGACAGGCGCCGCGGGTGTTGATCTGGTGCACCCAGGCCGCCCCGGCGCGCTCCACCCGGCGCGCGTCCAGGGTGGTCTGGATGTCGCCCTCGATGACGCCGATGCGAAGCCGGCCGCGCAGATCGCGCAGGGTGCGCTCCAGCAGGGCGGTCTTCCCCGCCCCCGGCGAGCTCATCAGGTTGAGCACCAGTAGCCGGTGGCGTTCGAACAGGGCGCGGTTCTGCGCCGCCACCTGGTGGTTGGCGTCCAGGATGTCCTTGAGCACGGTGACCTTCATGGCGAGTCTCCCTTGTCTCCGGTGACTTGCACCAGGTCGAGCTCCTTGCCCGACACGATCTCGGAAAGCGCCTTGCCGCAGCGGGGGCAGAAGAAGGCGAATTGCTCCACCCGCACGATGCGCCGGCAGGTGCGGCAGCGGGCCTTGAGCGGGACGCTCTCGATCTCGAGCGTCGCCCCTTCGGCGAGCGTGCCGCGGCTCATCACCGTAAAAGCCTCCTGCATGAGCTCCGGCACCACGGCGCGCATCTCGCCCGCGCGCACGGAAAGCCCGGTGACCCGCACCAGGCGGTTCTCCTCGGCGGTGCGCTGGACGATCGCCAGCAGCTCCTCGATGATGGACGTCTCGTGCACGCGGCCTCCCGGCAGGCGCCGGCGCGGAAATCTACCCTCCAAGGCACCGCGTGTAAAGCGTGCCGATTGACAAAACCGCTCGTCCCTGTCATCGGTAGTCTGGGCCGACCGGGCGTTCCGGCGGCCACACCGCGAGGTATGCATGGGCACCGACCGCTTGCAGCTATGCGACCTTCCCAAGCTCAAGGAAAAAAAGCAGCCCATCGTCATGGTGACGGCCTACGACTACCCCACCGGGCGCCTGGCCGACGAGGCGGGCGTGGATTGCGTGCTGGTGGGCGACAGCCTGTCGAACGTGGTGCTGGGCTACCCGGACACCGTGCCGGTCACCATGGACGAGATGCTGCACCACGTGAAGGCCGTGACCCGCGCGGTGCGCCGGGCGGTGGTGATCGCCGACATGCCGTTCCTCTCCTTCCAGGTCTCGCCCGAGCGCGCCATCGACAACGCCGGGCGCTTCCTCAAGGAAGGCCTGGCCCAGGCGGTCAAGGTCGAGGGCGGCGGGACGCTGGTGCCGACGGTGGCGGCCATGGTCCGCGCCGGCATCCCCACCGTGGGGCACCTGGGGCTCACCCCGCAGACCGCCGCGCTGCTGGGTGGCTATCACGTCCAGGGAAAGACCGGCCGGGCCGCGCACGCCATCCTGGAGGACGCCTGGCGTCTTCAGGAGGCGGGGATCTCGCTCCTGGTCCTGGAGTGCGTGCCCGACCGGCTGGCCGGACGCATCGCCTCGGAGCTTTCGGTGCCGGTGATCGGCATCGGGGCCGGGACCGGCTGCGACGGCCAGGTGCTGGTGTTCCACGATCTCCTGGGCATCACCTTCGGGTTCGCCCCGCGTTTTCTCAAGACCTTCGCCGAGGCCGGTCGCGTCATGCGCGAGGGACTGGCGGCCTACGCCCGCGAGGTGCGGGAGCGCACCTTCCCGGCGCCTGAGCACGCCTTCCCCATCTCGGACGAGGAGTGGGCGCGCTTCGAGCGCGAACCCGGCAGGGACCGGCCATGAGCGCCCGCATCCTGTCAGGGACGGAGATCGCCGCGCAGGTCCGCGCGGAACTTTCCGGCCGGGCGGAGGCCCTGGCCACCACCCTGGGCCGGCCGCCGGGGCTGGCGGTGGTGCTGGTGGGCGACAACCCCGCCTCGCGCTCGTACGTCACCGGCAAGCGCAAGGCATGCAATGAGATCGGGGTGCGCACCTTCGATTTCGACCTCCCCGCCGCGACCAGCATGGACGAGCTCCGCTCGCTCCTCGAACGCCTCAATTCGGACGGCGCGGTGGACGGCATCCTGGTCCAGCTTCCGCTGCCCGCCCACCTCGACGAGCGGGCGGCCATCGAGCATATCCGGCCGGAGAAGGACGTGGACGGCATCCACCCCGAGAACGCCGGCCGGCTGCTGCGCGGCGAGGACGGCTTCGTGCCATGCACCCCGCTCGGCGTGGTCGAGTTGCTCCGGCGGAGCCACATCTCCACCCGCGGCGCGCACGTGGTCATCGTGGGCAGGGGCCAGCTGGTGGGCCGGCCGTTGTCGTGCCTTATGCTGCGAAAGGGCGAGGGCGGCGACGCCACGGTCACGGTGTGCCACTCGGCCACACCGGACCTGGCGCGTTTCACCCGAGACGCCGACATCCTGGTGGCGGCGGCGGGCCGGCCCCGCGTGGTCACCGCCCACATGGTTCGGGAAGGTGCCGTGGTGATCGACGTGGGCGTGAACCGCGTCGGCACCACCGCTTCCGGCAAGGCCAGGCTGTGCGGCGACGTGGACTTTGCGCCCGTGGCCGAGAAGGCCGCCGCCATCACCCCGGTCCCCGGCGGGGTCGGCCCCATGACCATCGCCATGCTGCTCTCGAACACTTTGCGCGCCGCGGAGCGCGCCCGTTCCAGTACACCGACCTGACGGGAACCTCATGGCATCCTCGATACGGCCAGCGCGGGCCATCCGCCTCGTTCTGTTGCTGGAAGCCGTGCTGGGCGTGGTGGTCCTCTCCTGGTCGCTGCTCGACCAAGAGCGCACCGAGCGGGATCTGGACCGGTTGCAGCGGACCCACGTCGACCTCACGGTGAAGCTGATCGCGGACGGCCTGGGCCACGCCACGGCCTCCATGGACGCGATCTTCGAATTCGCCGAGGAGGAGCTGGCCATCCGGCTGCAGTGGCTGGCGAACCTCGCCATGCAGGATATCGGTGATTCCGACCTGGCGGCGCTGGGTCTTCAGCTCTACCTGCGCGAGATGCCAGACACGGAGCCGGAGGCCGTCCTGGCTCCGCAGCTTCGGGAGCGGCAGCCTGTCGTGCTCGAGCGACTGCGGCGGCTTCCCCGCGAAGAACCGCTCAGCGAGTCGCTGCTCGCCGAGGAGAACTTGCTGTGCGCCTCGGCGCCGCTTCCCACGGGCCGCGCCGTCGCCTGCCGGTCGGCCGAAATCTTCCGCCGCATCCAGCAAGAGGCCAGTTTGGGCCACTGGATGCGCGAGGTGGCCGCATCTCCGGTGCGCTACGTCCAGGTCCAGGACGCAGAAGGCATCCTGGCGGCCGCGGGAGAGCTCGGCGCTCAGCCCGCCTGGGAGGACGATCCGCTGCTTTCGGACACCCTGCGCTCGGGCGCGCCTTTCTACCGCGCGCTATCGCTGCCGGATGGCGAGCTTTTCGAGGGATTGAGCGCGATGGAGCTTCCCGATGGCAGCCAGGCCGTGCTGCGGGTCGGGCTCGATGCCAACCCGGTGGCCGGCATGCGCCACAGCGTGCGCCGCCGTCACCTGTCCCTGCTGGCAGCGGTGTTCGTCCTGCTGATGGGCACGCTGGTTGCCGGGTGGCGGCTCTCCGCCCGTGACCGGCGCCTGCAGGCGTTGGAAGAGGCCGCCGCCGAGCGCGAGCGCGAACGCCAGCGCTGGCAGTCGCTGGGCCAGATGGCCGCCGGCGTGGCCCACGAGGTGCGAAACCCGCTGAACACCGCGCGCATGGCCGCGCAGCGCATCGAGCGGGAGTTCACGGTCCCCGACGGCGAGCGCGAGGAGTTCCGCGAGCTGTGCCGGGTGCTGCTCGCCGAGTGCGACCGCATCGGCCGGGTGATCGAGGAGTTCCTGGATCTCAGCCGGCCGCTCTCGCTGAACCCAGCGCCGGTGCGAGCGGAGGACTTCGAACCGGCGCTCTTCGCCGGCGCCCGGCTGCGCGCCGCCGAGGAGAAGAAGACGCTCCTCATCCAGACCGGCGACCTCCGGCCGGGGCGCTTCGATCTGCCGCGGTTGCGCCAGATCGCCGACAACCTCATCGGCAACGCGCTGGACGCCACGCCACCCGGCAAGGCGGTGCGGGTCGCGCTGCGCTCCGAGGGCGAGCGGCTCTGGCTCTCCGTGGAGGACGAGGGCCCGGGGATGGGGCCGGAGCTGCTCGAGCGCATCCGCCAGCCCTTCACCTCCACCAAGGCCCGCGGGCTGGGCATGGGGCTGTTCGTGTGCCGCCGGCTGGCCGAGGCGCACGGCGGCGACCTCTCCATCGAGAGCCAGCCGGGCCAGGGCACACGCATCGAGGTTCGGGTCACCTCGCTGCCGGCCCCGGACGAGGCCAAGGAGTGATGCATGTCGGAGTACTCCCTACTCGTTGTGGAAGACGACGCCAACCAGCGAAAGACGCTCGCTGGCTTTCTGCGCAAGCGCGGCTACCGGGTCGCCGAGGCCGCCTCGGCCGAGGAGGCCGAGCGGGTGGCGCGCCTCTCCCCTCCCCACCTGCTCATCACCGACCTTCGCCTCGGCGGCCCCACCGGCGTCGAACTGCTCAAGTCCCTCAAGGCGAACTTTCCCGACATGGAGGGGCTGGTGCTCACCGCCTACGGCACCATCGCCGACGCGGTGGATGCCATGCGGGCCGGGGCCTACGACTTTTGCACCAAACCGCTCGATCTCGACCGGCTCGAGCTGCTCGTCACCAAGGCGCTGGAGCGCGTCTCGCTCCGGGACGAGAACCGCCGCCTGCGCCAGGCGACCCGGGAGGAGGCCTTTCGCACCCTGGTCGGAGAGTCTGCGGCCATGACTCGGGTGCGAGAGCTCGGGGCGCGGGTGGCCGAGAGCCGGGTGCCAGTGCTCATCCTGGGCGAATCCGGGACCGGCAAGGAGGTGCTGGCCCGCGCCATCCACCGCGCCTCGCCGCGCGCCGGCAAGGACTTCGTGGCGGTGAACTGCGCCGCCCTGCCCGAGAGCCTCATCGAGTCCGAGCTGTTCGGGCACAAGAAGGGTGCCTTCACCGGCGCCTCGTCCGACCGCCCGGGGCGCTTCGAGCTGGCCGAGGGAGGAACGCTGTTCCTCGACGAGGTGGGAGACATCCCGCTGCCGGTCCAGGTGAAACTTTTGCGGGTGCTCCAGTCCGGAACCTTCGAACGCCTCGGCGACACCCGGACCGTGCAGGCCGACGTGCGCCTGATCGCTGCCACCCACCGCGACCTGGAGGCCAGGATCCGGGAGGGGCTGTTCCGGCAGGACCTGTACTACCGGCTCAACGTCATCTCCATCCCCATTCCGCCGCTGCGCGAGCGGCCGGAGGACATCCCGATCCTGGTGGAGCACCTGCTCAGAAAGCACCGCGATCTCGCCGGCGCTCCCGTGGAGGGGGTCGAGCCCGAGGTCATGGAGCGTCTACGGCGATTCCCCTTCCCCGGCAACACGCGCGAGCTTGAGAACTGGATCGAGCGCGCCCTGGTGCTGGCGGCGGGGCCACACCTCTCTCGCGCGGACTTCCCGGCACAGCTCTTCGACGACACGCCGGCCGAAAACCCTGCGGACGCTTCACCCCGAGCCAGCGGCGGCCTTGACGATCAGGTGGCCGACCTCGAGCGCCGGCTCATCCGCGAGGCCCTCGAGCGGGCGGACGGCAACCAGAGCGCGGCCGCCCGCGCCCTCGGCATCACCGAACGCGCCATTCGCTACAAGATGAAGAAGTACGGTCTGTAAACGCCGCGCGAACGCGGGGCCTGCACCGCCAGCGCGTTGGCGCACATCCTGGCACACGCACGCATTTCATCCGACCTCGACGTTTTCGTCGAACCGCTCGTCGAACTCGACCATGTCGTCGAGCCGATGCCACCCTCTCCTGAAGATAAAATCATTGATTTTCATATAGATAAGTCAAGCCTGACCGGTGGCACGCTGCTTGCTGACTCCCAAGCAGGTAACAACACCGGCCCTTGCCGGAAAAGGAGGCAGTCATGTTGTGGAAGCTCTCGATCGCGACAGTGGCCCTGATGTTCCTCTCGTCCATTGCGCTGGCCCAGGAAGCAGACAAGACCAAGACCCAGAAACGCGACCAGGTCCGGCAAGAAAAGACCGTGGAGAAGCAGGCCGGCGACGCCCAGGGTGACACGGTCCGCACCCGGACCCAGGCGCGCGAGCGCAAGCAGCTTCGGGACGGCAGCGGCCAGGGCGGCCAGCCCGCGCAGGGCGGCCAGGGCTCGAGCGATGGCTCGAACTACGTAGGCGCCAACGACGTGGGCCAGACCGACATTGGCGGCGACGACGGCAGCGCGGCCTCCGGCCAGAAGAAGCGCGGCCAGCACCGCAACCGGTACCGCTACCGCCACCAGAACCAGGCCGGTAATGGCCCCGGCGCGGGCTCGGGCGCTGGGATGGGCTCCGGCCGCGGCTTCGGCCAGGGCTTCGTGGACGCGAACGGCGACGGCATCTGCGACCACAGACAGGGCGGCTCTGGCTCCGGCAGCGGCTCGGGGACTGGCACTCGCGGCTCGGTTGGGCAATAATAGTGGCAGGAGGCGGGTGAGGGCCCGAAAGCCCTCACCCGGCTTTTTTCATGTTTCGATCGCTCTCCATACCGTTCCTTCTCGCGTTCGCCCTCCTCGCCTCGCCATTCGCCCTGGGCCAAACCTCGGACACGCCGAAGGAACCGCAAGCCGCCAGCGAAGCCACTCCCCCGGCGCAGCCTCCAAAGAACAACGCGCCGAAGACGGGAAGCGACGGCGAGGCCTTCGTAGATCGCGATGGCGACGGCATCCATGACGGCAAGGAGCACCGCTTCCGCAAGCAGCGGCATGGAAAGCGAAACAGGGACAACGAGGATGGCTCGTTCCAGCACCAGTACCGCAACCGCAAAGGAAAATCCGGCTCGTAAGCTCGCTCTCTCCAACCAGAATCAGGGTATCCATATGAGAACCGCACTCCTTGCGCATCATCGCGCGCGCGACCGCCGGTGGGGAGCTTTCCTGGCAGCGTTCCCGCTGATGGCGCTTTCGCTCAGCCTCCCGTCCCGCGCTGCCGATTTCTCGGGCGGGCTCTCGCTCGACTCGACCTATACCTCCAACATCTTCCTGGATGCCTCGCACGAGTGGGACGTGGTGTTGCGGCCCCAGGCCGAGCTGGGCCTAGACTTCGCCGACACCTGGTCCGTCGGCTACACCGGCGAGGCCAACGTCTTCGCCGAGCACCCCAAGCTCTTCTCTCACTTCCACGAGGTGTACCTGTTCTACAACCCCGCCTGGGGCGAGGACGGCGAGAACGAGTTCACCAGCGAGGTCCGCCTGCAGACGCTCCTCAACACCAGGAGCTTTCGCGACATCAACCTGCTGCACCCGGCCTGGCTCAACAAGCTGGAGCTCCAGCCGCAAAAATGGCTTCGGGCCGAGTTCAGCCTGGACACCTCGTATTTGTGGTTCTTCGAGGACAGCTCCTCGAGCTCGATCGACGTGTGGGCCCGGGCCAGGCTCTCGTTCCAGCTTCCCAGCCGCACCAGCATCTCTCCGCTGCTGCGTTACGGCCTGCGCTGGCTCACCCAGCCGCTATCCACCACCACCGGCGAGCCCGACCGGCTGGACCAGCAGCTCGTCATCGGGCTGCAGCTGGGCCAGGGATTGTGGGAGGGCGCGGGGTTGCAGGTGCAGGGAAGCTTCCTTCCCGACCTGGGCACCTCGGCGCTCCTCTCGCAGAAGTTGGCCCAGGCCCAGTTCGTGTACCTGGGCGAGGAGTTTCTGTATTCCGGCTGGCAGGCCGCGCTCGCGCTGCGGCAGGTGATCGGCGTGAGCTGGATGTTCGAGGCCGGCTGCGCCTTCGAGCGGCGGACCTACTCTGGCTGGCCGGCGCTGGACGCCAGTGGCGCCAGCATCGGCGAGGACCGGACGGACACCCGCGTCATCCCGCGCCTTAGCGTCCAGTACCGCTGGCGGGCCGAGAAAGACGGCGCGACTATCTCCGACTTCGGCGTGGACCTCGACGCCGCCTGGATGCTCCAGGGCTCGAACAGCGACTGGTACGACACCGACGCCATGTTCGTCGCGCTCTCTCTGAACCTCGGCTTCTGACCCCACCGCAACCACCGCCTCATGAAAATACCGCCAGGGGGCTGCGCCCCCTTGAATCCCCCGAGAAAAACCTGCTGACAAGGAAAAGCTCAGAGAAAAGCCCGAAGAGAACCCGGAATAAACCTTCTACTAAGTAAAGGCCGGGAAAAAACCTCGGAGAAAACTCTGTTGAGATATTGAGCGCGGCGCGCCAGGCGAACAATTTCGCCGCAAACAGCTTACTCAAGGAGCGGCCCGTTTAACGCCGACCACCCCCGGCGCTGCTCGGGAGGACCCTGCGCGCCGGCGGGGGGCCCCCGCTCGGCTACGCGGCCGCCACGATACATCCAAGGCGGCGACGCCGATGGGCAGCCGCGCCCTGTGTCACTCGAGCGCGGCGCGAAGGTTCTCAGTGCCGAAACGATCGCTGTCCGGTGAAGACCATGGTGGCGCCGTGCTCGTTGCAGGCCTCGATCACCTCGTGGTCGTTGAGCGAGCCGCCGGGCTGGATCACCGCCCGCACCCCCTCGCGCAGCCCGACCTCCAGGCCATCACGGAAGGGGAAGAACCCGTCCGACACCATCACCGCGCCGGGCAGCCCGCCCCGCTCGGCGCGCACCTCCTCGTCCACGGCGCGCCGCCGCTCCTCGGGCGTCTCGTGGTAGGGCGTGCCGAAACGCTCGAAGCACCGCCGGTCGGCGAGCTTGCGATAGGCCTTGTCGCGCGCGATCTCGGCCACCCCCACCCGGTCCTGCTCGCCGGTGCCGATGCCCACGGTGACGCCGTCCTTGACGTAGATGACCGAGTTCGAGCTCACCCCGGACTCCACGATCCAGCCGAACACCATGTCCTCCCGCTCGGCCTCGGTGGGGGCGCGCTGGACCCGGTAGGTCCTTCCCTGGTGCTGGCACTCGGCCGGCCGTAGCGCCGCCGGGTCCAGGCACTCGGGCACGAACGACACCTGGGCGATGAGCCCGCCGTCGATGAGGCTCTTGAGATCCACGAAGCGCCGCCCCGCCCAGCGCTCCAGCCGTTCCATGGCGCGGATCTCCATGATGCGCAGGTTCTTGCGTTTCGCCAGGATGTCCACCACGCCCGGCTCGAAGCCCGGGGCCAGCACCACCTCGGCGTAGCGCCGGGCGATCTCGCTCGCGGTGTCGCGGTCGACCGGCCGGTTGAGGGCGATGCAGCCCCCGAAGGCTGCGATGCGGTCGGCCAGGTCGGCCTTGAGGTAGGCCTCGACCAGGGAGTCGGCCACCGCCACCCCGGAAGGGTTGTTGTGTTTCATGATGGCGCAGGCGGGCCGGCGAGTGAGGTAGCGCAGGATGTTGAGCGCGTTGTCGGCGTCGGTGAGGTTGATCTTTCCCGGGTGCTTGCCGAACTGGTGCAGGGTGGCGGCGCACACCAGCTCCTCACCCGGGCCGATCAGGCGCACCTCGCCCAGCACCAGGTTGCCGTCGACCAGCCGGTACAGGGCCGCCTCCTGGCCGGGGTTCTCGCCGTAGCGCAACCCCCGGCGCTCGCCCTCCACCTCCCAGGTCACCTTGCGGTAGGTGAGCGTGGTCGCCCTCTCCCCTTCCCCGAAGGTGAGGCGCAGCGTCTCGGGGAAGTGCTCCGCCACGATGGTGCGGTAGGCCTTCTTGAGGTCGGTGCTCATGCGGGCTCCTGTGGGTACTGGTAGACGGCCTCGATCTCCTGCGCCGAGCGCGCCGCCAGGTACTCGGCGATGGCCTTGTCGTAGGCGGCGGTGTGGGCAAAGGCCTTGCGGGCCAGCTCGAAGCGGGTGCGGATGTCGATGCGCCCGCCGTTCGCCTTGAGCTTCTTCACCACCGTCTCGTAGTCGGACGGATCGCACAGCGGCAGCACGCGCAGGAAGTTCTTGGCCGCGGCCCGCAGCATGCACGGCCCGCCGATGTCGATGTTGGCGCGCGCCTCCTCGGGCGTGGCCCCGGGCCGGGAGGACGCCGCCGTGAAGGGGTAGAGGTTCACCGCCACCAGGTCGATGGGGGCGGCCGACAGGCGGGCCAGGTCCCGCTGGTGGCTCTCGTTGTAGGTCTCGGTGAGCAGCCCCAGGTAGATCTTGAAGTCCAGCGTCTTCACCAGGCCACCCTGGGTCTCGGGTTGGCCGGTGTAATCCGAGACCTGCACCAGGTGCTGCCTGGCGCGCTCCGGGCCGAGGATCTTCGCCAGGGCTTCGAAGGTCCCGCCGGTGGAGAGTATGCGCAACTTCTCGGACACCGCGCACAGCCCGTGCGCCAGCACGTCGAGGTTCTTCTTGTCCGAGACGCTGACCAGCGCCGTGCGGATGGGAACCCAGCGATCGGCCTTGGAGACGATGTTCACCGCCATGCATGACCTCCCGTGTTCGTTTCAGTCCAGTTCGATCGGTTTGCCGTCCCACCACACGCGGCCACCCGCCAACGAAAGACGCCCCTCGCAGTAGGCCCGGATCACCGCCGGATACAGCTCGTGCTCGACGGCCAGCCCGCGCGCGCGCAGGCGCTCCAGGTCGTCATCCGGCAGCACCGGCACGCGCCGCTGGGCGATGATCGGCCCGGTGTCCACCCCGCGGTCCACAAAATGCACCGTCACCCGCGTCTCGGAGAGCCGCCGCGCGCCCGGCACCAACCCCAGGGCGAACTCGTAGCCGTGCGCCCCCTGGTAGGCGCGGGTGTCGGCGGGGTGGATGTTGAGCACCCCCGGCAGCTCCCGCTCCCGATCCCAGAAGGCGTCCAGCAAAACCGGCGAGAGCACCCGCATGTAGCCGGCCAGCACCGCGGTGCGCGCCCCGTAGGGCCGCAGGGCATCGAGCACGGCGCGCTCGTGCTCGGCGCGGGAGCGGAAGTCTCGATGGGGCACCAGCACCACCGGCACCCCGGCGCGGCGGGCCCGCTCCATCCCGAAGGCCCCGGCCACGTTGCAGGCCACCACCGCGACCTCGGCGGGATAGCCCGGCTGACGGCAGGCGTCCAGGATGGCCTGCAGGTTGGTGCCCCCACCGGAGACGAAGACCGCCAGGCGCTCGGGCGCGCTCATCTCATCTCCGAGAGCAGCCGCTCGGCGATCTTGGAGATTTCCTGCCCCAGGTGGTCGGTCTCGCCCGCGTGATTCTTGGCCAGGTCCTCGAGGAGGTTGCGCGCCAGGCCCGGATCGGTGTGCCGGTAGATCCAGCTCACCAGGGCCAGCTTGGCCGAGCCGGCCACCGGGGCGTTGTATTCGCAGATGCCGTCGCGGTAGCGG
This sequence comes from Myxococcales bacterium, assembly GCA_012798435.1. Taxonomy (GTDB): domain Bacteria; phylum Myxococcota; class B64-G9; order B64-G9; family B64-G9; genus JAAZNF01. Next base: position 150,337 of record JAAZNF010000028.1, read on the forward strand.
TCCATGGCCAGGCGCCAGGCCGCCTCGGCCTTCCTGCGCCGCTCTTCGAGCGGCAGCGCGCGGGAGCGCATGTAGTGCTGGCCGAGTTCGTAGGCGGCGCAGCCGGCGCGGTTGGTGTCGGGGTAGTCGCGCAAGAGCTCCTCGAGCTTCTCGATGGAGGCGGTCTCCCCGCGCGGGCGGCGGCCGGCCCACCACAGTTTTTCCATCTCCCGGTGGCGTTCGAGGCCCAGGCGCTCGCGGTCCGCGTACCACTTCTTCTCGAAGGCCTCGCCGAAGTTGATGGGCGGCCCGCCATCGTACTGCTCGAAGGCCACCTCGCGCTCCTCGTCGGGCGGGGTGTCCGGCCGCAGCAGGTTCGGCGGTAGGCGGCGCGGGCCCGGGCGGGGGGCGTCGGGCTCCGCGCCGAGCGGGCCGGCGTCTAGCGAAGGCAGCGCCGTGTGCGGCTCGCCGCCGGAGAGGGCCAGCACCACGAAGACGATCACCGCGCCGAGCGTGAGCGCCACCACCGCGATCAATGCGCGCACCCGAACCTCCTACTACGAGGTTGAAAGACGCCGTCCTGGGCGTTTTTCAACTCGCTTCGTCGCGGCACCCGTCCGCGACTCGCTCCAAAAAACAAGCCGCCGGACTCGAGAGCCCGGCGGCTTAGAATGGCGGGGCCGACGGGATTCGAACCCGCGCCCTCCGACGTGACAGGCCGGCGTTATAACCAGCTTAACTACGGCCCCGACCATTTCAAATACCAACCTATAGGCGGGACAGGGCTTGAACCTGCGACATCCGGCTTGTAAGGCCGGCGCTCTCCCACTGAGCTACCCGCCCATGCCGCCTCCCGCGAACGCTCCGGGCGACGCGGTAGCGCCCTACCTAGCAGGTCCACCGGGGGCCTGTCAAGGATTGAATCGCGAATAACCCTTTGCCGAATGCCGATCGATTTGTCTTCGCCCTCGCTCCGTTGTAGAAGACGCCCATGTCCGAGACCCCTTCTCCCACCAGGGGCGGCGCGCGCGCGGTCGATGGCTCCGATGCCGAAAAACGCCAGGTGGCGGCGCTGTCGGTGCTGGCCGCGATCGCCCTGACCGGAATGAAGCTCGTGGTGGGCCTTCTCACCGGCTCGCTGGGTATCCTCTCGGAGGCCCTGCACTCCGGGCTCGACCTGATCGCGGCCGCCATGACCTACTTCGCCGTGCGCCTGGCCGGCCAGCCGGCGGACGAGGGCCATCCCTACGGCCACGGCAAGTTCGAGAACCTCTCGGCCTTGTTCGAGACGCTGCTCTTGCTGGGAGCCTGTGTGTGGATCGTGGTGGAGGCGGTGCGCCGCTTGCTGGGCGAGCCGGTGGAGGTCGATCCCAGCGTGTGGGCCTTCCTGGTCATGGGCGTGTCCATCGCGGTGGACTTCTCACGCTCCCGGGCGTTGCAGCGGGCGGCGCAGAAGTACGACAGCCAGGCCCTGGAGGCGGACGCACTGCACTTCTCCACCGACATCTGGTCATCCCTGGTGGTGGTCGGTGGGCTGGCATGCGTCCTGGTGGCGGAGCGGACCGGCCTCGCCTGGCTTCGCAACGCCGACGCGGTGGCCGCCCTGTGCGTGGCGCTCATCGTGGTCGGGGTCAGCCTGCGCCTGGGACGGCGCACCCTGTCGGGCCTGCTGGACGAGGCGCCGGCGGGGCTCGTCCAACGCATTCACAAGCGCCTGTCCGAGCTCCAGGTGCAAGAGGTGGGCCGCATCCGCCTGCGCAAGGGAGGGGCCACCACCTTCGTCGACCTCTCGCTGGGAGTCCTCGGGGACACCAGCGTCGAGGAAGGTCACCGGCTCGCCGACGAGGCCGAAGGAGCGGTGTGCGAGCTGGTGCCAGGCGCGGACGTGACCGTCCATGTCGAGCCCGCTCCCGCAGCGCCGGGAAGCGAAATGACCCTGGCGCGCCAGGTCGAGCGGGTGGTGCTTTCGGAGGACAGGACCTGCCAGCCGCACGACATCCTGATCACTCGGGCCAGCGAAGGGCTGTACCTTTCGCTGCATTGCCTCGTGCCGGGAAACATGCCGGTGGAGGAGGCGCACGCGCTCACCGATCGGCTCGAGGAGGCGCTGCGCCGCCACATCGCGGGTGTCGGGCGGGTCGTCATCCACATCGAGCCCCGCAGCGCCGGCGCCGGGCCGTAGGCGCAACGTCACTGAACGCAGGCGCACGAACCGCAGTACTCGAACCGGTCGCAGCAGTCCAGGGTAGATTTGACCCACCCGCCGCAGCCCGCTAGACTGCGCCCAGCGAGGCTAAAATGAAAACCGAGTTTTCCAAGGGATGCTGGGTTCTCTCGGCCGCTCTGTGCGGATGGCTTTCCATCGGTCCCGGCGGCTGCAGCCGGGACTTCGAGGCGCCTCCGGTCCCCGGCGAGGTGCAAGGGAGCGTGGCGCTCTCCGGGAGCCCCACCCTGCCGGCCGCCGGCGCCCGGGTGCGCCTGCTCGAGTGCGGGCTCTCTGCGCTCGCCGACTCGCAGGGGCTGTTCCACCTGAATGGCGTTCCCACCGGCGACTATTCGGTGCGGGTGGACGGCGTCTCCGACACCGGCACGCCGCTGGCCGTCCAGCTCTCGTCCCCGGCGCGCGTGCGGGGCCCGGCGGTCACCGACCTCGGCGCCATCACGCTCGGCGCGGCCGGGCGGGTGCGGGGACAGGCCACCCTGGCCGACGGGGGATCGCCGCTGTATGCCGTGGTGTACGCCGTGGGCGGCGACCGGGTGGCGCTCGTGGCCGACGACGGCTCGTTCCGCCTCGAGGGCCTGCCCGCGGGCCGGGTGGTGTTGGGCGCCAGCCGGCCCGGCTACCAGCTCTCGACGGTCACCGTCGGGGCGACGCCCTCGGCCGACCGCTCGGTCGAGGTCCCGGCCGGCAGCGAGATCGTGGTGGAACTTTCGCTTGTAAAGCTCGCCGAGCAGGCCGCGGGCAACGTGCGCGGCATGGTGGTCCTGGGCAACCCCGGCGCGCGGGCGGGCCTGCGCGTCGAGCTCGAGGATCGTTTCCTGCGCCGGGTGTTCAACACCCAGACGGCGTCCGACGGCCGCTTCGAGTTCGCCGGTGTGCCCATCGGTGTTTATCACCTGCGCGCCTCCCACGACGGCTACCGGCCGGTGGGCATCCCCAACCTCGAAGTGCGGGCCGACGAGACGCTGGACCTCGGGACCACCTTGGTCCTCACCCCGGAGACCTCCCCGGCCCCCTCCTATCCCTGGGACGACCAGCCCGGCGGCTCGCTGGACGATGACGGCGACGGGGTTCCCAACGACCGCGACAACTGCCCCATGATCCCCAACACCCACCAGATGGACAGCAACGGCGACGGGGTGGGCGACGTGTGCCAGGCGGGCATGAGCGGCGATCCCGACGGCGACGGGGTGTTCAACGAGAACGACAACTGCCCCGCCGTCTTCAACCCGGACCAGGCCAACCACGACGACGATCCGCTGGGCGACGCCTGCGACACCGACCTGGACAACGACGGCATCCCCAACGACAACGACGACTGTCCGCTGATCCCGGACCCCTTCCAGGAGCCCACCCTATGCCAGTGGCCGGCGGCGCTGCTGTACGCGGCCCAGGATCCCGAGACCGGCGACATCCGCATCCACGCCGCCCGCATGACCAAGTCGGGCCTGGTCACCATCCCCATCACCCGCGACGCCGGCGAGGCCTGGAGCCCGGCGTGGGACCCCATCCACCAGCACATCTACTTCCAGCACCGCCCCCGGGCCACCACGGCCGATCCCCACCCGCTGTTTCGCATCTGCCGCGTGTCGGTGAAGAACCTCGAGGCCGCGCCGGAGTGCTTCGCCTGGGGCGACGAGGTGGGCAGCCCGGCCATCTGCGGCACCGACGCCGAGCCGGTGCTGTTCTACGAGAAGTACCGCACCGGCCAGGGCTTCTGGGACATCTACTCGGTGCCTGTGAAAAACCTCCCCGGGGGTGGGAACGAGGCCGGCTTGCGCTTGGCACTCGCGGGCCAGCTCCCCGCGGAGCGTCCGGGCAGCCTGCGCTTCCCCTCCTGCCGCCTCGGTGACGCGGTCAGCCAGGACCCCATCCGCCTGGGTTTCGCCACCGATTTCGCCCCCAACCCACAGATGATGCCGGCCGACCCGGCGCTGCAGTGGACGGGCTGGGAGGGCACCTACCCGCCGCTCGGCGGCCGCTGGTCGCTCCAGCCCCTCACCCTCCAGATGTCCCCGTCCTGCCACGCCCGGCGCTCCGCCATCATCCCCGTCTTCATCGACGCCGGGAGCTACCCCTGGATCTTCGATTGCCAGACCGAGGCCAGCTCCAACCTGCTCGCGACCTTGCTTCTCAGCGGCGCGTCCATGACCAGCACCATCATCCAGAACGGCGCCGCCAACCAGCACCCGGCCTACCTCCCCATCGGGACCCCCGAGGCCCTGCCTCAGACCGGCCTGCTCGCCTACCAGAGCGATCGCTCCGGCAGCGTGGATCTCTTCCTGAGCGCGGTCCGGGTCCGTCCGGGCAGCATGCCCATCACGCTCACCGTGCTGGGAACGCTCCGGCTCAGCGACGGCCCCGGCTTCGAGGGGACGCCCGCCTGGGCGGAGAGCATGACCGTCCCGTGAAAAGCTTCTTTGCGCCCGAGAGCATCGCCGTCGTCGGCGCCTCCGACAAGCCGCTCAAGGCCGGCGCGGTGATGGTGAAGAACCTGCGCCACCTCGGCTACGCGGGCGCGGTGTACCCCATCAACCCGCGCCTCTCGGAAGTGTACGGCTTTCGCTGCTACCCTTCCCTGGAGGCCGTGCCGGGCGCGGTCGAGAATACGGTGTTGGCCGTGCCGCGCCAGGCGGTGCCCGAGGAGCTGCGCAAGGCCGCCCAAAAGGGCGTGCGCGCGGCGGTGGTGGCCACCGCGGGCTTCGCCGACGCCGGCGACGAGCAGGGCCGGGCGCTCCACGAGGAGATCCGCCGCATCCGCGACGGCGCCGGCTTTCGCCTCATGGGCCCGAACAGCATCGGCACGGTGAGCCCCGCCAGCGGCTTCACCACCTCCATCACCACCCTGGAGCCGCTCCCGCCCGGGCCGGTGGCGGTCTTCGGCCAGAGCGGCATGTTCGCCTCGGGCTTCGCGCGCGAGCTTGCGTCCGAGGAACGCTTCGGCATCTCGCGCATCGCCTGCCTGGGCAACAAGCTCGACATCGCCGAACCCGACGTGCTCGAGTATCTGCGTACCGATCCCGAAACCCGCGTGGCGGGGATGTACTTCGAGGGCGTCACGAACGGGGCCGCCTTCCGGCGCGCGGCCGCCCGCCTCGCGCGCATGAAGCCGCTGGTGGCCGTAAAGTCCGGCAAGAGCGAGCTGGGCCGCGCCGCGGCCGCCGGCCACACCGGGACCATGGCCGGCGAGGACGCGATCTTCGCGGGCCTGCTACGCCAGCTCGGCGTCGAGCGAGCACGCGACTTCGAGGAATTCTTCGATCTTCTGGAAGGCTTCGCCCGCCTGCCGCTCCCCGCCGGGGACCGGGTGGGTGTGGTCTCCATCACCGGGGTGGGCTGCGTGCTGTGGGCCGACGCCGCCGCGGAGGAGGGCCTGCGCCCGGCCACCCTCTCGCCCCAAACGCTCTCCCGCACCCGGGAGGTGTTCCCCGACTGGGCGCCGGTGCGCAACCCGGTGGACATGTGGTCGGCCATCGAGCGCAGCGGCGTGGAAGCGGCCTACCGCGCGCTCTCGGGGGCGCTGCTCGACGACTCCGGCGTGGACGCGCTGCTTTGCATCTTCACCCTCATCCCCGAGTCGGAGTTCGATGCCCAGGCCCTGTTCGCAGAACTGCGACGCGCGCACCCGGAGAAACCGCTGCTGTCCTGCCTGATTGGCGGCGACGCGGAGCGCGCGCTCGAGTTCCGCCGGGGCCTGCGGCGCGCGGGTGTGCCGGTGTTCGCGAGCCCGGCGCGCGCCATGCGGGTGCTGGGGGCGCTGCGCCGGCGCGCTTCATGGCTCACCCATGAGGCGTCCCCTTGAGTTCATCACGAAGAATGTTCCTCGGCATCGTGGTGGTGTTGACGGCGACGCAGGCCGGCGCCTGCCGCTGCGCCGATCCCCTGTCCCGCGTCGACGAGGTGGTACGGGCGCTGGGTGAGCTCCCGGCGCCGGGCGAGCGGCTCTCGCAGGACTGGTACCGCGTCGAGATCCAGAACCAGCCGGCGGGGTTCGTCCATAACACCGTCTACCGGGTCCCTCCTGGAGGGGGCGGCGGGTACCTCGTCCGCCACCAGAGCCGGGTCGCGATCGTGCGCCAGGGCGAGCGCGCCGTCATCGAGGAGAACACGGCGGTGCACGAGAACGAGGACGGCCACCTGCTCCGGCTGCGCAAGACAAAGACCCAGCCGGGTGCCCGTGAGCGAATCGAGGCCGGCCGCTCGGGCAGCGAGTTCGTGACCGTGGTGAACGACGAGATCCGCAGGGAGCCGCTCTCGCCGCCGATCTTCGCCATCGTTCGCCTGGAGTGGCACCTGTTCCGCCAGGGCCTGCGCCCGGGCGCGCGGCTCGAGGTCCGGGTTTATGACGCCGAGAACGGCGGCGCCTGCCGGATACCGATCGAGGTGCGCGAGGCCTCCGCCACCGGGGCATCCATCGAGGCCGGCTCCTGCGCCGCGCCGGGGGCCGTGATCGCGCTTCGCCTCGACGGCGAAGGAAGGATCATCGAGTCCGTCCAGACACTCGGGCGCCTGCGCATCCGCAGCGTACGCGCCGAGGGTCCGCTCGACGTCCCTCACGGCGCGAACCTCGACGACCTGATGGCGATCCGTGTCGAGCCGCTCGCCGGGTACCCGCACAACGCCCGCCGAGCCCGGCTGCGCCTGTCCAACTTCCCGTCGGAGCTCCCGGCGCCACCCGATGGGGCCGGTCAGCGCGTGCTTGGAAGACTGGCGCCGGGGAGCTTCGAGATCGAGCTGTCCGTCCCCGACCCACCGCCGCACCTCCCATACCCGCTGGTGGAGGTTCCGCCGGAGGTGGTGCCACACCTGGCGCCGGCGGCCCAGGTCCAGTCCGATCACCCTGAGATCGTGGCCGCGGCCCATGAGGCCACCCGAGGCGCGAGCGACGCCCTCGACGCCGTGCTACGGCTGGCGCGGACCGCCAACCGCAGGCTACGTTCGGACATGAAGACCCCCAACGCCTCCGCCCTCGACGCCTGGCGCGCCGAGAGCGGCGATTGCAGCGAGCGGGCCCTGCTGCTGGCCGCCCTGTGCCGGGCAGCGGGCATCCCGGCGCGCGGTGTGCTCGGGCTGGTGTATTCCGACCGCGCCTTCGGCTTTCACATGTGGAACGAGGTGTTTTTGGGCGGCTGGATCCCGCTGGACGCGGGACTGGAAGGCCTCCCCGCGCGTCCCACCCACCTGCGGCTCGCCATCGACCCGCTGTTGCCCGGCATGGCGGAAAGAGAAACGCGCGAGGCGGCCGGCGTCGTCGCCAGCGACCTCAAGATCGAGTTCGTGAGCTTAGAACCGCTCTCCCCGGCCGAGTCGGCTCCACCATGAACCCACCGTAGCCCTTGCCAAAGGGATGCGATCGTGCTTTCCTGCCTGCGACCACTTTTGGGGAGGTACCCATGAAGAACGTGAAACTGGACGTCCACGGCACCCAACTCGTCATCACGGTGGATCTCGCTCAGGACTTCGGCCCGTCGTCCTCGGGCAAGAACATCATCATCGCCACCACCGAGGGCAACCAGACGGTCCCGGGCAAGGAAGACCAGGGCGTGAAGATCGGCCTGAACGTCTACCGCCGAAAGACCCAATAAGAAAAGCCCCGGCCGAGGCCGGGGCTCATCTCATCGTTCAGGGCAACCGCGGGCTCAACGGCAGGGGCCAGGGTACGCCATCTCCATGTTGGCGCAAGCCAGGAAGCACGGGTTGTCGTATGTCTTTCCGTCGACGCCGCAGACCGGATCGGCGTATTCGGGGCACACGCAATCGGAGGCGTAGCAGCCGGTACGGCAGACACCTGTCTCGTCACAGAAGGTCTGGCACACCTGGCCTGGCGGGCAATCCATGTCACCGTTGCACTGTGCCGGGTTCTGAATCTCCTGCAAGCAGCGCAGGTACTCTGGCGTCTGCACGAAGCCACAGGTGACCCGCCCGTCTGAACTCATCAGTTGCTCGCAGGTGGTGAAACCCAGGCAGGCGTACTCGGGCAGCCAGATGCAGCTCGTGCTCACCGGGAAGGGCGCGCACACCTCGCCGTTGCAGCCGGTCTGCACGCAGGCGGTCTGGGCCGGCAGGCACTTGCCCATGCAGGGCGGGCAGTTGCCGTCCGGGCCGCAGGGCATGTCGGGGCAGTAGTCGAAGATGCACTCGTAGCCCTGGGGGCAGTCGAGGTTCGACTGGCACACCATGTCGGGAAGCGGCAGGCAGATGCCCACGTCGCTGCACGGACCGGCCGGGTCGCCATTGGCACCGATGCAGAACTCGCAGTAGTAACCGGGGCCGCAGGCGGCGTCGTCGACGCAGGTGCGGTTCTGCCCGCACTCGCCGGCGTACTGCACCCAGGCGTTGTCGCAGCTGGCGAAGCAGGGGTTGGGGTAGGTGCGCTCGTAGCACTGGCCGGCCGAGTCACACACCTTGGCGCACACCGGGTCCCACACATCGGGGCAGGCGCAGCCGAACACGCACTGGCCGTTGATGCAGCGGCCGGCGACGCCGTTCTGCACGCACTCGGAGTCGTCGCGGCAGTACGACTGGCCGTCGGGCACGCACACGCCGTAGCAGCAATCCGGGACCACGGTGGGATCGCACCCAGGCATGCACTGCACGAGGTCGCAGCGGTAGTTCGGTGGGCACTGCCAGTCGAAGGAGCACTGGAGCTGGCCGAACACGCACTGGCCGTTCAGGCAGCGTCCCATCTGGCCGCTGGCGTCCACGCAGTCGAAGTCGCTGTAGCAGATCGGCGGCTCGACCGGCACGCAGTAGGATTCGCACACCGGCTCGGGCGGGCAATTGCCGGTGGCGGGATCGCACTGCTGGCAGGTGTCGATGCACATCATGCCGGCCGGGCAGGCGCCGTTCTCGCCACAGGGGATCTGCTGGTTGACGCACTTGCCGTTGATGCAGTAGCCGATCTGGCCGTCGGGGTAGCGGCAGTCCTCGTTGGTCTGGCACTCGCCGTTCATCGGCTGGCAGTAACCCTGGCACATGGTGGTACCGCAGTTGGGGTCAGTGTTGGGATCGCAGGGCGGACATTGGCCGGTGGCGGGGTCGCAGGTCCAGCAGTCCATGACGCAGATGTATCCCGGCGGGCAGGGGGTGTTCTCGTCGCAGGTGGGCGGCTGGACCGGCACGCACTGACCGAAGCATTGCCCGCACCAGGGATCGATGTTGGGATCGCAGGGCCTGCAGTTGGGATCGGTCGGGTCATCGCAGTAGGGTCCGGCCGGGCAGGAGATCAGGCACTCCATCCCCGGCGGGCACTGGCTGTTGTCCTGGCACTCGATGGCTTGCGGCACGCACGCGCCGTTGATGCACATCTCGCCGGCGGCGCAGTCCGAGTCGGCCTGGCAATACTGCTGCTCGGGCACGCACCTTCCGGGGCACGGAGGGCACTGTCCGTCCGAGCCGCAGGGGGCCTCCTGGCAGGGACCCATCTCGCAGAAGTACCCCGCCGGGCATGGGGTGTTCTCGTCGCAGTACATGTCGTTGAACACACAACGGCCATCGAGACACACGGGCCGGCCATTGGCCCACGGATATACGTTCAGACAGTCCTCGTCGGTCTGGCACTCGAATTCGTTGCAACGGCAGATGGGGCAGCCGTTGGGATCGGTCATGAAGCCAGTGGGGCAGTACAGATCGCACATGAGGTCAGGACAGGAAGGCTCCTGGCAGTTGCCCTGGCAACCCACTGCAACGTCGAGGTCGCCGCCGCCCTTGCCCGCGTAGTCGGCGGCCGCCACCAGGTAGATGCCGCCCTTGGGCAGCGCGAAGTTCTTGATGAGCGCGTTGCGCCCGTCCTTGCCGTCGTCGTCCTTTGCGAGGGCCGAGCCGAAGATGCCCTTGTCGCTGCGGGGGCCGTACAGTAGGAGCACCGGGTCCTGGTCGGCGGAGCCGGTGAGCGTCACGGTGAGGCGCGCGCCGGCGTTGGCGTTGAGCAAGAATCCCGTGAGGGGCTTTTGGGTCGAGAACTTGTCCGTGATGCTCTTTCCGAAACGCAGACTACCCTTGAGATCGACCTTGTTCGCGGCGTCGTCCTTGCCGGAGAGGAGCGGCGCCTGGTATTCCGACTTCCCACCCATGCCGTAGTCGACGCAGCCGGCGAGGACCAGCGCCGCAGAGGCCACGGTACACAACAGGTTCACATGCCTCATTTTCATCACCGTTCTCCTTTCAGGATTGGGGGTCTGGGGCATCATTCGCAAGCTTATAAAGCAACCCCCGTGCCAGAGACCTGGTTTTCGCAATATCGCATAACACTATGATAAATATTTGCTTTTTACTACAAAGACAGTGTGATCAGCGCCACATGATGTAATTCTATCTTTACACCACAGCATAAAAATAATTAAAATGTCATTGTTTTTCAATATATTGAAAATAACTAGGACAGTCTTTATCAAACCGTCAAGTAAGGATGACACTAAACAAAGTTTGAGAATAGGAGGCGAGTTGGCATGCCGCCAGCAGAAATACAGCCTGGCGCGACTGTCCATCCCGCAGACACCGCTGCTCCAACACCCCGTTCACCTTTTTGGCACGCGCCGAATCCATACCTATCCCGAAACCGGTTCCGAAATCCCGAAATCGGTTCCACCCACCCCGGTTTTACCTGTCCGGATTTCGGACACCGTGTTCGAAATCCGGACAGAAGGCCAATTTTCACAGATTGTCTGCTGATTTTGTGTCTTTATAGTTGTTTGTTTTTATTTGTATTTTATTCGAATAC
>JAAZNF010000029.1 GCA_012798435.1 Myxococcales bacterium
AAGAAGTTCCCCCGCCTCCTCCTCCACCGACGCAGCCCAAGCCCACGCCCCGCGAGGAACGCGTGATCCAGCCCGAGGCCCGGGTGGAGGTCACCTCGGCCATGAAGGACATGACCTGGCTCGGCTTCCAGCAGACCGCCGACGCTTCGCGCGTGTTCATCAAGACCAACGAACCGGTCCGCTACCGGGTGGTGGAGGAGGGCGACGATCTGGTAGTGCTCGAACTCGAGAACACCCGCATCCCGCTGCGCAACAACCGGCGCTTCCTCGACACTCACTTCTTCAACACCGCGGTCACCATGATCACCCCGCGGGAGATCGAGGGCGTGAGCCGCAACGTGCGCGTGGAGATCCAGTTGCGCCACAAGGTGCCGTACTCGGCCACCCAGGAAGACAACGTGGTGTACCTGCGCTTCGAGCGGCCCCGTTGAGCCTGCCTTTCGAACCCCGCTGCCCGGTCTCTCTACGGTGCCCCTCCCGTCTGTCTGCCGGTAGAGCCTTTTGCATCAGCCTGCTCGCATCCCTTGTCGATGGTCCTGAGGCCGACCGGAGGCGAGGCTTCGAAAGCCAACGCGGGCGGTCGCGCGATTTCGCTCCGGCCAGACGCGACCGCCGACCCGTCGGACGAGCGCGCGGCAACGGGGCTCAGGTCGCGGCCGTGGCGCTCGGCTTTCTGCTCTCGCTGCCGCATTTGGCGCGCGGACAGGGCGCGCCTCGGGCGGCGGATTTTCTCGAGGGATTGATGTTCTCGCGGGGGGAGGTCCAGGTCGAAGCCGACCGGTTGCATTTCTCCGAAGCCGAGAGCCTGTTGCGCCTGGATGGGCGGGTCGTGGTATCCGGGTCGGGCGCGCGGCTGCAGGCGGATCACGCGGAACTGTGGCTTGCCGAGCGGCGCGCGCGCTTCTTCGGTCGGGTGCGCCTCATTCACGACAAGCAGGTGATCCGGGCCGAGCAGGTCGTGCTGGACCGCGAGCGTGCCGAGCAGACCTTCTTTCTGGCCACGCTGCTCGTCAAGGAGCGAGAGGTGTCCGCCGCTTGCGCCGAGGAGCGGCGAGACGCACCGTGCGGCCGGAACACTCTGGTCATCCAGTGCGGCAAGCTCCTGCGTCGGGAAAAGCAGAGCCTCCTGGTCGCGGCGCGCTTCACCCCTTGCGATTGCGGTCCGGACGAGGCACCCACCTTCGAAGTTGGAGCGAGTCGCGCAGCCCTCGAGCCCGGCGAGGGGGCCTGGCTCTCCTGGCCGGTGTTCTACGCCAAGGGGGTGCCGATCCTGGGCCTGCCCGGCGTGTACTTGCCTCTGTCCGAGCGGCGCAGCGGATTCTTGTTCCCGCGGGCCAACTACTCGGGCCGGGACGGCGTGGTGCTCTCCGAATCGTTGTTTGTCACCCTGGGCCGCTCGGCCGACGCCACTCTCTCGCTCGACTGGTTCGAGGAGCGTGGCCTGCGCGAGCGCGTGGAGTTGCGCGCTGCCCCGGCGGCCGGTGTCTGGACGCGGGCGGAATTCTCTCACATCGCGGACCGCAAGCACCCGGCCTTCGAGCGGCGCTACAGCCTGGAGGCCGAGGCCGCGGTGCATGGCCCGCTTTCGCTGGCGGCGGATGTACACCTGTTCAGCGACAGCGATCAGAGCCGGGACTTCGCCACCGACCTGGCCGGCCGCTCCGCCGAGGAGGCACCCTCGCGTCTGCGGCTTTCCTGGGAGCGTACCGCGTACGGGCTCGAGGCCGATCTCTCCTATCACCAGGATCTGCGAGTCCCAGGCGTGGATCTGTTCTCTGCGGACGGCGCGGACACCATCCACCGCCTGGGGGGCGTGACCTTCCGGTGGCGGCCGGTCCTGGCCGCGGTGCCCTTCGCGGGCCTCGACGTCGTTGCCGAGGCGGCCAATTATTCTTCCCTGGGGTATTCGGTGCGAGACCTCGGTCTGGACGGGACGGCGGGGAGCGGCGATGTCGGCGAGGCGGACGGGGTGGTCTCCTTCGGCGAGGTGCGGCGAGCCCTGCGCTTGAGGGCCGAGCCGGCGCTCAGCTTGGCCGGTGGTGGGCGAATCCTGCGCTACTCCGGGCGGCTCTCCCACCGCCAGCTGGTGTACCTCCCCCACGGCTCCGCAGCCCCCGGGCCGGCCACCCGCGGGCTCAGCCGCGTCGAACTGGAGCTGTTTTCCGAGATCTCGCGGCGCTACGGGGAGGGAGAATCCTCCCTCGGGCACGTGCTGCAGCCGCGCCTCACTCTCGTCGGCGTCTGGCCCGGGGCCGAGGCCGGCGACTTTCGGACCTACTTCGATGAGCTGGATCGGCTTTCTCGCCAAGCCGCGCAGCTGCTGGCCGGGATCGACTCCGACCTCTATGCGCGCGAAGGCTTCGGCTGGGCGCGGCGGCTGCGGTTGGCACTGCGCCAGGCCGTCGATCTGGAGCGGCGCCGGATCGGCCAGAGCGCGGCGCACCTGTGGCTCGACCAGGCTCCGTGGCAGGTCTCCGGCTGGCTGTCGTTGGCGCCCGAGCAGGCGAGACTGTGCGAGATCGAGCTCGTGGCCGGAGTGATGGATCGACGGGGAGATCGGCTGCGGCTGGGGTATCGGTACCTCCCCGTGTTCGCGCAGCAGGACGGCTCGAGGTGGATCTTGGCCGAACGAATGAACCGCGAGGAGGGGTTGCTTGCCGGTCTTTCGCCGGACGCCTGGCACCTCGTAAGCGGCGAGGTCCACTTCCTGGAGGGGCAGGGGACGGTCGCCCTGGGCGCGGGCGTGGCGCTCTCGGCGCTGGCCAACCTGGATCTGGCCGGCGGCCACCTGATCGGGGCCGGCGGGGGCGTCTCGTACCGTTCGCCCTGCCAATGTCTGCTGGCCTCGCTGGACGTGCGCTGGGTGCGCGGCCAGTCCTACCCCGACGTGTTCTTTCTGCTGGATCTGGCCATGCTGGGATCGGCAGGGGGAGGGACGGCGCAGAGGTTCTAGGCGTTCAGGCCGCTGGCGCCGCGCAGGAAGGAGTCCACCAGGGCGCGTTTCATACCCTCGTAGGCCTCGTCCTTCTCCGGCGGCAGGGTGTGCAGCAAGTATCCGGTCAAGATGAGCTCGATGGAGCCGAAGAGCATGTAGGCCAGCAGCTTGGGATCGAGGTCGGCGCGGACCTCGTGCAAGCGCTGGTGATGGGCCAGGATCTCGGAGAGTTTCACGAAGGCCCGCTCGAAGGTTTCGATGCGCGGGCGCTTGAGGAGCTTGCTGGAGCGGGCGATCTCCATCACCATCACCTGGATGATGTCGGGTACCATGCGGTGGGCGTCGAGGATGAAGGAGACGATGTTGAGCAACTTCTCCTCGATCGTCCCCGGCCCCTCGCCGACGTTCTCGATGGCCCGGGTGAGCAGCCCCCAGTTTTCCTCGAAGATGGTGTTGAGGATCTCTTCCTTATTCTCGAAGTAGTGGTACACCAGCCCATAGGCCACGTCGGCGGCGCTGGCGATGTCCGAGATGCGGCACTGGTGAAAGCCTTTCTGCGAGAAGACCTGGATGGCGGCGTTCAAGATGCGGCGGCGCTTTTCCCGGGAGGCCTCGGGCCGCTGGCGGGAGAAAGTGTTTTTCTGCTTCTTGTCCTTCATGTTGACTCCGGCGTCAAACGGGCAGGTTCTATGGCAGGACACGGGGCATGTCAAGCACAATGCCCCGCAGCTTTGCTTGATCATTCGTCGAACCCGTGCCAGGGTGCACCTTGGACAGCGCTGAAGACACGAGCGCGAGCCGACGTCACAGAGAGGCAAACCCAAGGAGGAACCCATGAACAAGCGAATGGCAATGCTCGCGGCGGTGGTGGCTCTGGCGATGCTGGCGGCGCCCGCCGCGATGGCGCAGCCCGATCGCCAGTCGGTCGGGCTCGGCGTCTCCATCGGAGCGGCCTGGCCCGAGGGCAAGTCGAGCGAGATCCAGTACGACGACTGGTCCACCAGCTTCAACTGGGGCTTCTACGTCAACATCCCCCTGCTGTGGACGTTCCACCTGACGCCCTCGGCGGAGCTGTACCGCTTCGGCGACATCAACGCCACCGACATCTCGCTGGCGTTCAAGTTCATCATCCCGGTGTGGAAGCTGGACATCTTCGTGGGCGTGGTACCGGGGCTCACCACCATCGGCGACGACACGCTGTTCAACATCGGCGGCCTCGGCGGCGTGTCCTTCAACCTGTTCTCGAACATCGACGCCTTCCTGCAGGTGAAGTACAAGATCATCATCCAGGACGACGAGAACAAGCGCGTGCTCCACGCCAACGCGGGTTTGTTGTTCCGCTTTTAGGTGTATTCGCACATTAAATCAATTAGTTGCGGCATACGTCACTTGACCGATTGCCAGGCATGACCGTTGGCGGTATCCCTGGAGGCGAAAGGCGATTGAACCAGGCTCAGGAGAGCCAAACATTCTAGGAAAGGAGAGTGTCATGCTGAGAAAAATGAGAGGACGTAGAGGCCAGGGTATGACCGAGTACATCATCATCGTGGCGCTGATCGCGATCGCCGCCATCGGCGTGGTGTCGCTGTTCGGCGACAACATCCGCGCGCTCTTCGGCACCTCGGCGAACGCGCTGGCCGGCAACGAGGCCGCCGAAGCTCTCACCAACTCGTCCACCGATGCTCTGCACGGGCACCGCAACTTGAAGGACTTCGGCAAGACCAACAAGTAGCGCCGGACCCGGTGCGCCAGGGTTTTCTCTGGCGACGAAAGAGACAGGCAGCCCAGGCGGGCTGCCTGTTTTCTTTTGAAGGCAGACGCGAGCGAAGTCTATCGGGGTGGCTCGGGCCTGCTCGAGAGGGGACGGGGCGAGGGTGCGGTGCAGAGCGTTGTCTGCGCGCGGATTGACTGGTGGGGGAACGGGCGGTAGGCTCCGGTCATGTCCTGGGTCGAAGTGGCGCGTCTTTCCCTGATGTTGGCGGCGGCTGCCGCCGGCTGCGCCATGGACCTGTGGAAGCGGCGCATCCCCGATCTCATTACCTGGCCCGCGCTGGGAGCGGGGCTCATCCTCTCCTTCGCCGAAGATGGCCTGGGTGGGGCCTTCGAGCGTGGCCTGGTGTCGGCTGTTCTGGGTGCGGCCTTTTGCGGCTTCGTCTTCGGCATGTTCTATCTCTGGAACCGCGGCATGGGCGCGGGCGACGTGAAGCTCATGGCCGCCATCGGCGCGCTGGCGGGCTTTTCCGGGTCGCTGGGGATCGCCATGTGCGTGGGGATCGCGGGTGCGGTATTGGCGCTCGTCTGGATCGTCGTCTCGCGGCGGGTCGGCGAGCAGGTGCAACGGCTGGTGCGACGATTTCGCCGCGCCCCCAAAGAGCCCGAACCGGGCGCCGCGCCGCCGGAGCGGCTGACGGTGCCCTACGGCATCGCCATCCTGGCGGGAGCCGTGTGGGGGGCCCTGGTTCAATACGGCATCCTGTGACTGGCGCCGTCAGACGATCCGAATGACCTCGCGGCGGTGCCATGGATCGCCAGAGCGGGGGTTCGTTCGCGGGATGTCGGTCTTGTCAGGCGTTGTACGGGGAATGTAGACTGCTCGCGATGTCAAAGCCTTGGGTGTGGATCACCGTTCTGCCGCTGCTTCTGGCCCGGCCGGCGCCGGTCTCGGGCGAGTCCTGCGTGTTATGGCTGCGACAGCAGGAGTCGACGGTCCAGGAGCGGGAAGCCATCCAGCAGGCGATCGTCCAGGCCTTCGCCGAACGCGGCTTGCCGGAGCCGCTGTTCGTCGGCTCGGCCCTGCCGCCCGAAGAGCTCGCCGCCCGGGCCGGCCGTGCGCAACAGCTCCTGGAGCAGGCCCGCGACGAGTATCGGCGCTTCGAGAGCGACGCGGCGCTGGCGTCGGTGGGTGCAGCGCGAGAGGCCCTCGCCGAAGGGTGCGGCGTGGCGCCGAGCGACCTGGCGCTTTCCATCGAGTTGTTGGAGGGGATGATTCATTTCAGCGGCGGCAATCGCGAGCAGGCCGAGCGGGCCTTTGCGCGCCTATTCGAGCTGGACGCCGAATACACGCCGGATGAAAACGTGCTTTCGCCGAAGATCGTGGCGCTGCTGTCTCAGATCCGCGTCGCGGTCCAGGCTCGGCCCGCCTCGGTGCTCGTGGTTCGCGTGCTCCCCGCGGATGCCGAGGTGCGGCTGGATGGGCGGGTCTTCGGCGGCGCCGCGCACCGGTCGAATCTGCCCGCGGGCGAGCATTGCCTGTCGGTTTCGCATCCGCTGTTTCTCACGGCAGTGCAACGCCTGCGCCTTTCCCCCGGACAGCAGCTTTCGCTGGACGTCGTTTTGTCGCCTGTGCTGGAAGGGCGCGAAGAGTTTCGCAGCATCGCCGGGGCGGTGGCCGCGCGCTATGGAAGTGATTGGATGATCTGGCTCGAGGTGGTGGGCGACACGACGGAAGTGCTCTTCGCCTCCGCGGCCGCAGGCGCCGTGCCCGCATCCGTGTCGTGTCCCCCCGGCGACGTTGCCCGGTGTGTGGCACAGCAGTTCGAAAAGATGCGAGCGGCGCGAAAACAGATCGTGGAATTGCCACCACCCCTGGCCCCGCCGCCCCAGCCCGTGCCGGCGCCGGTTCCGAGCCCCGAGCCCGTGCGCCCGTGGTACCGGCAGTGGTGGTTCTGGACCTCGGTCGGGGCCGCGGTGGCGACCGGTGTGGCGCTGGGGCTGGCGGCTGCCCTGTCCGCGGACTCGCCGGGGTACCGGATCGTCCTCGGCCGTCCCTGAGGCACGGCATGGCCAACACCTACCGGATCTTGGGCCGGATCGGCAGCGGCGGGATGGCCGAGGTGTTCCTGGGCAAGGCGCGTGGGGCCGCGGGGTTCGAGCGGACGGTGGCCATCAAGTGCATCCTGCCGGCGTACTCCGAGAACCCGCAGCTTTGCGCCATGCTGATCCAGGAGGCCAAGGTGGCCACCTGGCTCACCCACGCCAACGTCGTCCAGGTGTTCGATCTGGGAGAGCACCAGGGGCGGTACTTCATCGTCATGGAGTACGTGGACGGCAACGATCTGGACGCGCTGCAGAAGAACCTATCTCAGAGAGGGGAGCGACTTCCTCCGGCGCTGGCGGTGTGGATCATACGCGAGGTGCTGCGGGGTTTGGAGTTTGTCCACGGGCGCTGCGACGACGCCGGTCGGCCGCTACACCTGGTGCACCGCGACATCAGTCCGGCGAACATCCTCGTCTCTCACAGCGCAGAGGTGAAGCTGGCCGATTTCGGCATCGCCCGCGCCCGCTACCTGGCCCGCACCACCCAGGCGGGGATGGTGCGCGGCAAGCTGGGTTACATGTCGCCCGAGCAGGCGGCCGGCGAGGACGTGGACGAACGCAGCGACCTCTTCTCCACGGGCGTGGTGTTGTACGAGCTACTCACTGGTCAGGCCTTGTTCCCCGGGAGCAACCTCTCCGAAATCGTGCGCCGGCTCTATGGCCCAGAAACCCCGCGGCCATCCGAGACCTGTCCAGGTCTGCCGCCGGCGCTAGACGCGGTGGTGATGCGGGCGCTCATGCGAAAACCCAAGGACCGTTTCGCCTGTGCCCGCGAATTCGATCGCACCCTGGAGCAAGCCGCCGCGGAGGCCGGCCTCAAGGCCTCGCGCGCCGAGTTCGCGGACTGGCTGCACCAGGCGATCCCGCCGCGCCGCATCCAGCCGCTGGCGAGCGAGGCCGACGTCGTCCTGGGCTCATCCACCTCGCCGGCGGCGGCGGTGCCCACCACCCGTGAACTCGCCACGCCAGAGCCGCAAGAGAAGCGGCGGGCGGTTCTGCCATGGCTGTTGTTGCTGGTGGGTTTTGGCGGCGCCGTGGCGCTGGTGGCGTTTTTCTGGTGGTGGCCCGGCGCAGGAGAACCGCCGGTTGCATCCCAGCGCCAGGCCCTCTCCGCTCCTTCCAGCGGCCGCGAACCGGTATTTGCGGACGGTGGCTCGGCCGACGGCCCGGCCGACGCGGCCGCGGGGACAAATTCCCTCGACGGCGGGACCGAGGACCGAGCGAGCGAGGCGGGGAGGGCAGCCGGCGACCGGGCGCCGGCGGCTGCCATCGTTCGCCCCTCGGGGACGCTGGTGCTCAACTCGGAGCCCTGGGCCCGCATCTTCGTGGACGGCAAGGACACCGGGGTGACCACCCCGACCATCTCCGGTCTGGCGCTGCCGGCGGGGCGGCACCGGGTGACCCTGGTCAACCCGGCGCTGGAACTCACCGCCACCTTCGAGGTGGACATCCTGCGTGGACAGGTGACCAAGCGCTTCGTCGACCTGGCCCGCGAGGGAAGACAGCAATAATAAAAGGACCGACCGCCGGGGCGACCGGTCCTTCATCGCGGGCCATGCGGCCCGTCATATCAATCGATACCGTCGTCCAGCATGACCTGGCAGGTGCGGATGGCAGGGGATGGATCGCTCACGGGGCAGGTGAACGAGATGGTGATGGAGGCCCCGATGGGATGCACCCAGCCGGTACAGCCTTTTTCAGTGAACACCACGTCGGTGTCCAGGCAGGCCTTCTCGCCGAGCACGGTCGTAAGGACATCAGTGAACGTCAGGGCGCATCCCTCCTGGCGCACGGGCAGGTACACCGTGGTGCCGGATGGGATTCCCGAACAGTCGCCGGTCACGAAGTACGAGCGGGCCACGTTCCGGCAGTTGGCCGCGCGGCAGGTCTGAAAGCCCACGCAGTCCTCGGCGCAGTTGCAGCGGTTCTCCCATGCGCTTTCGCAGGTGCCGTTTCCGCAGTCGCTGCACACGTAGCAGGGGCAGTTGGGAAAGGCACAGCCGGCATTGTCCGCCCGGGCCTCCGAGATGGGTTCGAGGCCGGGGCAACAGCGGTTCTGGGTGTCGAAGCTCTCATAGGTCTCGCCCGCCCGGAGGCACGTGCCGGAGGTCTGGCAGATGCCGCTCGCGCTGTCGCAGATCTCGCCCGCCCAGCACGAATACCCCCCGATGCAGGCGGCGAACTGGAAACACTCCCGCGGGCAGCCCTCGCAGCCGCCGTTCTCGTAGCCGTTCGAGCCGGGGCAACTGCAGTTGCACAAACCGACGTAACCGGGCCAGCAGGAGCTCATGGACAGACAGGCGATCTCGTCCTTCACCTGGGCGCAGTGGTCGAGCCGGCAATCCGGCTCGCATTTGTCACTGGTCGGATCGCACACCAGCCCCTCGGCGCAGGGCGGGCCGTGCGTGCACAGGCAGGGATCGAACTCCCACAGGATCTGTTCCCATTCGCCACTGCTGTTGCAGCGGTAGCACTCCGGTTGCTCCTGGTAGAGGTTGTCGCAGTCGCAGGAGCGGGTGGCGCCGGGCTCGCACCCGGCCAGGGGCCGGCACACGCCGGTCTGGGTGTCGCAGAACTGCGAGGCGGTGCAGTGCGGCCAGTTGCGACAGTCACAGGGATCGGCATAGTACAGGATTTCGTGCCACTTGCCGTCCTCGCCGCACTCGAAACAGTCCGGCTGGATCACGTACTGGTTCTGGCAAGCGCAGGCCACCCGCTCGCCAGGCTTGCATTCGGGCACGGGGCAGTCCTGGGGGCTGTTGCAGAAGTTCTCGCCTAGCCCGCAGGACTGGTCGCCCGCCTCGACGCACACGAAACACAAGCAGCGCGGGCAGGAGCAGTCCAGCCGGCCGTCGGGGGTGAGCACGGGGGTGCAGTCGGCCACCCGCTCGAGGTCGGCGCAGCAGAAGTTGGCCGGGTTGTTGGGGTTCTCGGAGTCCACGGTGAAGTGCTCGCCCAGGCCGCGGCACTCGGTGGTACACTGCGCCTCGGGGGTCTTGATGCAGTGGAAGGCGCCGTTCTCGCAGGTGCACCAGGGGACCTTCTTGCCGCTCGGGCAGGTGAACTCCCGGGTCTCCCCGCTCTGGCATTCGGGGCAGTCCTGCACACAGTTACAGGGGTTCTCGCCCGGGCCGCACACGCCGTTGCCGCACTTGGCGCATGCGTAGTTGGCGCGGTTCAGTGGGTAGCAGGCCCCTTCCCACCACGCCTCGAACGGGATGGGCAGCGTCCCCGGGCAGCACATCCCGGTGGGGTCGCCGGTGGCGAACTCGGAGCCCTCGGGCAGGCAGTCGTCGCCGCACACGCAGAAGCCGCGCGCCTCGTCGCACACCGATGGGCAGTGCTCGATGAAAGCGCACTCGGCGTCCTGAGCGCAAGGCACCTTGCACTCGCAGCGCGAGAACTCGTTGCAGCGCGCCGGGCAGTTGAGGAAGATGCAATCCTCGTCCTGGCCGCACATCCCCTGACAGTGGCACTTGCCGTCAGCCCCGCAGTAGGCGGGGCAGTTGAGCGCGCTGCAATCTGCGATGGTCTGACAGATGATGTCCGGTGGCTGGCACTCGCTGAACTGCCCGTCGAACTCGGGATCGCAGCACACCGTGCCGTTCCCGGCGACCACGCAGCAGGCGCCGCTCTGGGTGATCTGGCCACCGTTCTTTACGCACAGCATCCGCTCCAACTCGGCCTGGTCGGCCGCGTCCACCTTGCCGTCGCCGTTGAGGTCGGCCTCCTTCTGGTACCCGACGGAGGCGATCAGCGATTTTATAGCGTCGAGATCCTTCTGGGTGATCTTCCCGTCGCGATCCACGTCACCGAGGAGGACCGGAGTGTAGTTCTGGCAGCCGATGGCCAGCAGGGCCATGAGCGCCAAGCCACTGAAAGCTGCGTTTCTCATCTTGGCAGTCTCCTTTTCTCGTAGAGATAACGTTCACAAGGTGTAAAGCACTTTCCGTGCCAGCGGCCCGTAGAAAAAAAATCAATTAGAGCGGGAGGTTGGTGCGGCGCCCCGCGGCAGGGTCCCGGGCAGAATCGGCGCCTGCTCCCTCCACTTTCGGTGATGGCCGGTAACAGTTCGGACGAGAAGGTCTTTTTTGGCGGGTTTTTCCCCGGGGTCAGGAGCCTTTCACGAGGAAGCCTTTCTCCAACTTGTAAAGATGATGCCTGATTCCTCCGAGCCAGGCGGCGTCATGGGTCGCCAGCAGGACGGTGGTGGATTTCTTTTCCGCCAGGGTGGTCAGGGCGTCGAGCGCCCTCTTTTGCGAGTCCAGGTCGAGCGCTAGCGTGGGTTCGTCGAGGAATAGCACCTCGGGTTCCACCGCCAGGGCGCGGGCCAGGTCGACGCGTTTTCGCTCGCCCCCCGAAAGCTCGCGCGAGGAGCGAGAAAGCAGCCGGCCGAGGTCCAGCAGGTCCGCCGCGCGCTCCGCTCGTTCGGCGCAAAGCCGCCGCGCGACGCCGCGACAGCGCAGGCCGAACTCGAGGTTCTCGCGCACGGACCCCGCGAATAAGAACGGCTCCTGGAACGCCGAGGCGGTCCGCCTGCGCAGGATTCGCGGCGCCGGGGCACGGCCACGGTGAAACACCTCACCGCCGAGGAGCACCTCGCCTGCGGCCAGGTCGAGAAGGCCCGCGCAGGCGAGCAGCAAGGTCGTCTTACCGGCGCCGTTGTCGCCGACGATGACGCTGATGTTGCCACCTTCGAAACAGGCCTTTTCGATGTCGATGACGGTGTGCTCGCCGCGTCGCACCCGCAGCGACCGCAGTATAAGGTCGGGCGCGCTCATGGCGCCCTCCGAGGCTTCGCCGATGACAGCCGGCGCGCCATCAACACCAGAAGCAGCGCGGGGAACAGCAGCAGGATCCCCAGGGCGATACCCAGGGAAAACTCTCCCTTCATGGTCTCGAGGGCGATGGCGGTGGTGATGTTGCGGGTGACGCCGGGGATGTTTCCGCCCAGCATCATGGAGACGCCGACCTCCGAGAACACGCGCCCGAAACCGATGAGCATGGCGCCCGCGAGCGGCCGGCGGTATTCGACGAGCATGTTCAAGAACAGGCGCCAGCGCCCGCCGCCCAGGCCGAATACGGTGAGTTCCAGGCGGGGTTCGGCGCGCTCGAGCACCGCCACCACCAGCGACACCACGATGGGCAGCGCCAGCAGGGTCTGCCCGAGGATCATGGCCGCGGGGGTGAAGAGCAGCTCGAGCCCGCCCAGCGGCCCGTGCCGCGAGAGCATGCCGAAGGCGACGAGCCCGATCACCACCGTAGGCACCGCCACGCAGGTGTTCACCAGGGCCACCAGGGCGCCGCGGCCGAAGAAGCGCCCCCGGCCCAACCAGTAGCCGAGCGGCAGGGCCAGGGCGCAGGCGATGAGCGTGGCCGTGCCCGACACCAGACAGGAGATCCGTACCGCCGACCACACCTGCGGGCTGCCGCTCAGGATGAGCCCCAGCGCCTCGGAAAACCCTCCGCTCATGGCGCCTCCCCGACAGCGGGTTCGAAGAGGCGCGTTCCCGCCGCCGTCACGGAGCCGATCAGGCGCTGCCCCTCCGGCGAAAGCAAAAATTCGAGCAACTGGTGCGCTTCTCGGTGGCGTGCGTGCGGGTGACGCGCGGGGTTGACCAGCAGGATGGCGTACTCGTTTCGCACCTCTCGGCCTCCCTGATGCAGGATCTCGAGCTCGAAGCGCTTCTTCGCGCGCAGGAAGGTCGATCGATCGGAGAGCGCGTACCCCCGCTTCTCATCGGCCATGAGCAGGGTCTCGATCATCCCTTGACCGGCCGAGAGGTACCAGGCTTCCGCCGGCCGGATGCCGCATTTTTCCCACAGCCGCCGCTCGGCGCGGTGCGTGCCGGAGTCGTCGCCGCGGGAGATGAAAAAGGCGCCCTTCTCAGCGACGCGGCGGAAGGCTTCGATGATCGATGGGGACTGCCGGACGCCGGCCGGGTCTTCGGGCGGCCCCACCACCACGAAGTCGTTGCGCGCGAACATGCGGCGCTCGATCAGGACGCCGGCCGAGAGCAGGCGCTCCTCCCCTTCCCGATCGTGGACCAGCACGGCGTCGCAGTCGCCGGACTCGGCGAATTTCAGCGCCTGGCCCGTCCCCACCACCACCGCATGGACGGAAATGCCGCTATGCCTCTGGAACGCGGGCAGCAGGACATCCAGCAACCCGGACGCCTCCAGGGAAGTGGTGGTGGCGATCCGCAGCGAACGGCCGGGGCCGAGCCCGGCCGGGTCTTCGCCGGAACGACACGCGGTCAGCAGGAGCATCGCCGCCGCCGTCGCTGACAGGCGGGCAGGTGTCATGGCCCTTCACCTTTGTGCAGGGCGCGAGGTCGTGGCGCGCGATGCTCGTGGTTGCTGCGCTTCATTCGTCGTGCACCCGCAGCAGCCCCCCCAGGGTGCCCAGGTAGGCCGCGCCGTCCGGGCCGATGGCCATGGGCGAGCCGAAGTTGGCGGCTTCCAGGCCGGTGCCGGTCGGGATGCGTAGCCGCCTCTTTCCGCTGTTGCCGTCCAGCGCCGTGAGGAAAAAATCGTACTCGGCGTCCGCTCTGTGCTCGTAGGTGTAGATGTAGAGCAGGCCGTTCTTCAGCGACAGCTTGGGCAGGACGCCGGACGACTTCTCCGGGCTGTGCCATACGACTTCACATATCCAGCTCCCATTTCCGTCCGGACGCATGTCGATACGGGCCATGCCACCCTCGTGGTCCAGCCAGGAACGCCCCTCGAGCTGGATGTGGCTGCGATCGATGCCGTAGTTGTTGTCGGCGAACACGGTGTACTCGAGGCCATGCGGGCCGCGGCGCGCGAAACCGGGCAGGGCGTTCTCTGTCCCCGAGCGGCCCGCCGGGAACACCGGGACCGAGCAGGCCGTGGTGCCGTCGGGGCGCCGCAGGAACAGGACGTTCATCTGCGGCTCGGCGTTGTCGGCGATGGCCACGAACTCGTCGAAGAGGTGCGGCGTGGTGCCGGACCCCTGGTTGAACTGCCCCGGCTTCACGCGGCTTCCCCGGTCGTACTCCGTGCGCCAGTCTGCGACCGGCGTGCCGTCCGCCGCCGCCGAGAAGCGGTACAGGGCATGGTCGGTCACTATGTACGCTCCGTCCTCGCCGACGGCGAAAGAGTTCTCGATCTCCTCGCCGTCGAGGTCGATGGTGCGGAAACTGCCGCTACTGGGATCGAGGGTGCCCACGCGGCCGTAGCGGGTGGTGAACCACAAGTATTTTCCCGACCAGTCCGGGATGGCCATCTGCAGATGGTCGCGGGACGGGGGTGTCCGTGGCGCAAGAGCCGGACGGAGATCGAAGCGCGCCACCAGCTCGAAAGCGCTCCTTGCGTCGTCGAAGCGCAGGAGCTGGACGGCGTTCTCGGCGTCCGCCAGGATGACGCGCCCGGCGTGGTCCAGCACGAAGTAGGTGGCCCCCGAGGTGTCGTCATAGGGGAACAAGGGGTCCGAGGGGTCGCGCGGCGGCAGCGGGTAGTCCGCCAGGCTCTCGAGCGTGAGCGGATCGATGAGCCGGATGGAGAAGGAGAGCATCTCGGCGCCGGTGGTGATCACCCGTCCGGTCTCGTCGAAGACCACCGTGGCGCAGGTGTTGACGCCGGCGGCGTAGCTCTTCACCGTCGCCGTCGCATCCAAGCGCGCGGGCCCGGCGATCTCGTAGCTGTCGGACATGTAGGCGTCGTTGTGCATGTTGCTGCGGCCGTTGGGGGCAAGGAACGGGTGCTGGGGCACAAGAAGGTGCGAAAGCGCTGGCCCACCACCCTCGCTCGAGCAAGCGCAGGCCAGAGCAGCGACGATGGCGGGGATCCATGGATGGTTCATCTCACAACCTCTCATCGCGATCCGACCGCGCCAGCTTTGGCGACTCCGCGGTCGCTCGCGGCCAAAATCGTTCGCGCACACGAAGCACATTTTTCAGAGAAATTCAATGAGGTTGAGTCAGCGAGGCTGGACAGGGGAGCGCGGGCGCGTTCAGGTTCCGAGCAACCGCCAGGCCTTGCCGTCGTGGACGAAAAGGATGCGCTCGATGGAGACGTAATCAGACCTGACCTTGCGATAGCACAGGCCCAGCTCCTTGGTTTTTTGGAACCGCTCGATGGCGCTCGCAAGGTCCGACCAGCCCATGGCCAGGGGAGGGCAGGGCTCGAGGGCGAAGCCGGTCTTTCGGGTATGGCGCAGGTTCTCCATGATGCTCGGCGGGTCGCGGTTGGCGCGCCTGGGGTCCGCGTGGGAGAACAACGCCGCGAAGGCTTTCGAGTCGTCGCGCTCGACCAGCGAGAGCGCTTGCTTCAGGAGCGGCAGCGCCTCGAGGTACGCTTGCCGGTACGGTGCGTACCCGGGGATCTGCTCCGGCCGCTCGGGCACTTCCTCGCGCACCGCGAAGGGCAGCTCCTCGAGCCGGCGCCCGGTGCCGTTCTTCTCCATCTCCAGGCCGCGCGGGTAGGCCTCGGCGAGCAAGGTCAGCGATTCGGCCATGGCGTCGAACTCCTTCGCCCGGCGCCACACGTCGAAGGCCGCCTCGTCGTCGCCCGCCCGGTAGCGCTGCAGCCGAAGCAAGCCCTGGGTGCGTCCGTGGCTCGACCAGAAGCAGGAGCGCTTCTGATCGAACACCATCTGGTACTGGGTTGCGACGAGATCCGAAAGCAGCGTACGGCGCAGTTCCACCAGCGCTCCAGCGTACGGCGCGCGGCTCGCCCCGTCGAGGTATTCCTGCATGCGCTTGCAGAATTCGCCGGTCTCCATGGCCTTCGTCGGCAGGGCCCGCGCGAAGGCCGCGGTCGAGGCGCGGTAGCGAGGCTGGGCGTTGAGCAGACGGTCCGTAAGCGGCCCGACGCGGGCGGGCGCCTCGGCCAGCGATGAAAAACTCTCGCTGGCGCGCGAGGTGACCTTGCCTTCCCGGGCGTCGATGATCTGCAGGTTCAGCACGAACAGGTTGTCGAGCTTGCCGATGGTGCCGCCGACCAGGAAATCCGCTCCCAGGATGCCGGCCAGCCGCGTCATGCAACCCTCGTCGCTGCAGCCGAGGAGCTGCGCCTGTTGCTCGGCCGCCAGCAGCGAGCGCACGTCCGAAGGCCCGACGGCGCGAATGCCGTGGCGCGACAGCATGGCCTCCAGCAGCAGATCGTTCAGCACCTCCGCCGTCCCGGACGGGATGCCCGGGTAGGCGATGATGCCCGGGACCACGATCTTCCAGTCCTTCTGCGGGGGCGGCGGCGCGGTCTGGGCCAGGGCGTGAGCGGCAAGCAGTCCAAGCAGCCCGATCGTTATCGATCGCATGGATTCTCCTTGGCGGCGTGTCCACCGCCCGGGCCGGCTAGAAGCGGCCCCCCACCAGCCCGAGCTCCAACCCCACGGCCCGCGTGCCGTCGGCGCGGCGTGGCCCGGGACGGAAGCGCGGCACCGGCGCCCCCACCGCCCAGCCCTCGGGGGTGAGCTCGAGCAGCGAAAGTCCCGAGGCGGTTGCCGCAGGCTCGTCGTAGTTGCGGGTGAAGAAGGCCCCCGCCGCCAGGCCGGCCACGGTCATGCCCAGCTCGAGGCCCACCGCGGCCCGGATGTTGTCGGGCTCGGCCAGGGCCAGGATGCCGGCGCCCACCAGGGCGCCCATCAGCCCGCCCAGGTTGATGAGGTTGACCCGCCCGGCGCTCATGTCGAACTTGCCGGTGAGCAGCGCCGCCCCGGCCACGCCCGCATCGCCGCCGGCCAGCAGGATGGGGATCCACACCTTCTCGTCGTCGAAGAACTCCTCCTCGGCGATGAGCGTGCCGATGGCGGCGGTGAACCAGGTGAACCACGGCCCGGTGGTGGACACCAGGGCGGCGTCGCCGTCGGCCACGTCCAGGTAGTGGGTGAGCGCGAAGGCGCCGCCCCAACCGAGCGCGCTCAGGCCCAGCGAAAGCGAAAAGGTGGTGCGCACGCTGAGGTCGGGGGCCGGCATGAGCGAGAAGGCCATGCCGTGCCACAGGCCCCAGCTCCAGCCGAAGTTGATCGTGGTGGCCCGGCCGGTGGACATGGGAAGATCCGACGACAGCAGGATGGACGGGATCAGGCCCGCCACCGAGCCACCGATGGCCGCCCAGATGGCCGCCTTGCTCTCGTCCTCGTCGATGTCCTCGTTGATGGCGATCATGGCGATGGAGAACCCGCTCCAGGCGCCGTACAGCGTGGCACCGGTGATGAACTGCGCCCGTCCTTCGCGGTTGAGGCGGCCCTTGCCCGACTTGAGATCCTCGAGCTTGGGGCGG
Organism: Myxococcales bacterium; assembly: GCA_012798435.1. Taxonomy (GTDB): domain Bacteria; phylum Myxococcota; class B64-G9; order B64-G9; family B64-G9; genus JAAZNF01. Next base: position 16,997 of record JAAZNF010000029.1, read on the forward strand.
GCCCAGCAGGCGAACAGGCCGTCCGGGTACTGCGTCAGCAGCCGCTCGAGCAGCTCGCGGGCCTGTCCCAGGTTCCCCTTGACCTCGGCCGCCAGGGCCTCCTCGTAGAGCGCCCGGGCCTGCTCTTCCTGGGCCGAGACGCCGGGGCACGCGGCGCGCGCCGCGGCGGGACCGGCGACGACGGCAGCGAACAGGACGAGGAACAAGGGAGCCTTCATGGAACCTCCGCTGAAAATGACGACCAATCGAGAGCAAGAATGAGTGAGAGGCTGTGTCCGAGTCAAGGTGAAAACAAAGATCTTGAGTGTGTGGGCCGATTTTGGTTGATTCGCTCTTCGATGGAAACCTTTCGCAGGCTCGGCACGGAGCTTCGGGATCTGGCACGAGGGCTCCGGCCCTTCGAGGCGGTGGCGCTGACGGCCGGCGCGCTATTGCTGCTGCTATGCTGGCTGCTCCTCGGCGGCCGGGCGTTCTTCGTCGCCCACCTCGCTCCCGCCTGGCTCGCGGGCGAGCCCGCCGCGGTCGTCGAGTGGTGGTCGCTCATCTACCAGTTCGCTTGCGCCCAGCTCTTGTTCCTGTGGCTGCCGCTGCTCATGTTCCGGGTTCGCCGCATCCCGTTGCGGACGCTGGGCCTCGGCCTGGGCGACGTGCGGGCCGGCTTCGGAGTGGTGGTCCCGCTGGGGATCGTGCTGCTCGCCATCCCGGGCGGGCTCATGGCGGCGACGCAACCGGATTTTCTGGCCGAGTACCCCATGGCGCGCCTGTCCGCAACCGCGGGGGCGAACTTCGTCATCTACCAGCTCGCCTACGGTCTGTTGTACTACGCGGCCTACGAGGCCTTCTTCCGTGGCTTCCTCCAGCTCGGCCTCACCCGCGTGATCGGCGCCTTGCCGGCCCTGCTGGTGCAGACCTCGATCACCACCCTGCTCCACATCGGAAAGCCTACAGGCGAGATCGTCTCGGCGTTGTTTGCGGGTCTCTTGTTCGGCGCGCTGGTGCTACGCCTGGGCTCGGTGTGGCCCTTGTGGCTGGTCCACTGGGCGCTCGGCGCCGCCACCGACTTCTTCTGCGCGCGCGCAGGGGGCCTGTGGTGAGGCGGGCGCTGGTCACCGGGGCCAACGGGTTCATCGGCGCCCACCTGACGCGCCGCCTTCTGGCCGAGGGCCTCGAGGTCCATGCCCTGTCCCACCGGTCGGCGGATCGTCTGGCGGGGCTCGGCGTGCGGGTGTTTCAGGGGGACGTGACGCAGGCGGATTCTCTGGTGCCAGCCTTTACGGGAGTCGACGTGGTGTTTCACCTGGCCGCCCGCGCCACCGACTGGGGGCCGCGACGCGAGTTCTTTCGGATCAACGTCGAGGGCACCCGGGCGGCGCTCGAGGCGGCGCGCGGGGCGGGGTGCCGGCGCTTCGTGCTGCTGAGCTCTCTGGCGGTGCACCGCTTCACCGGGCACCTGGACGCGGACGAGGACACGCCCGCCGACCAGCGGCGGTACCATTACGGCGCCTCCAAGGTGGCGGCGGAGGCGCTGGTGCATACGGCGCAGCGAGAGGGCTGGTTGGAGACGACCATCCTGCGGCCGGGCGTGGTGGTGCACGGGCCGGGCGATACTACGGCGTTCGTCCACATGGCCCCGGTATTGGAGCGGGGCCGCTGGGCCCACGTGGCCGGCGGACGGCGGGTCTTCTGTTATTCCTATGTGGAGAACCTGGTCGAGGGCATCCTGACGGCGGGGCTACAGCCGGTCGCGGCCGGGCGCACCCTCATCCTCACCGATGACCTCCGCGTCACCTGGGCGGAGTACATCGAGGTGCTGCTGCGCATGTTCCAGAACCCGCGGCGCAGCCTTTCCTTCCCGGTGCCGGTGGCCCGCGCCGCTGGCTGCATGGCCGAGTGGGTGTTCCGCCTGTTTCGCGCCAAGAACCCGCCACCGATCACCGACTACCGCACCGCCCTGGTGTCGAAGGACTTCCACTTCTCCTGCGCCCGCGCCAAGGAGATCCTCGGCTACCGGCCACGGGTGCCGTTCGAGGAGGGGCTGCGGCGGACGGTGGAGTGGTACCTTGGTTCCAAGGGGCGGGCGTAGCGCCTCAGAGGGATTCCCCGGCCAACCTGTGGTAGAATCGCGCATTCCTGCCGGGAGGAAGCATGCCGAGAAAACCCCTGTGGTTGGTCTGGTGTATGGGCCTGTCTGTTGTGGTGGGCGGATTCGCCTGCTCCGATCAGTCCGCCACACCCCAGGATGGTCCGCAGACCTGCACCCGCGCCGAGGACTGCCCCATCGGCCAGGACTGCATCGACGGAGTTTGCCAGACCCCGGGCGGCGATGGGGATCGCTGCGTGCGCGACGAGGATTGCGGCGCCGGTCAGGTGTGCCGCGAGGGCCACTGCGTCGAGGCGCCTGATGGGGGCGATGACGGGGGCGACGGCGATGGCGCGGACGAGCCCGACATCGAGATCCTGGAGCCGACGCTGGCGGGGAGCCCCCCGGCGTACCTTCTGGACTTCGGCTCGGTGACGGTGAACCAGCAAGTGGCGGGCGTCATCCGGCTGCGGAACACCGGCGCCGCCGAGCTCCGGATCGTGGAACTCAACTTCGAGATGGGGAGCTCGAGCGAGTTCTTCCTGGACGCCGCCACCCGGGATCGCCTGCCGATCAATGTGGCCCCGGGAGAATCTACGGTGATCGAGGTGCAGTACCTGGCGCAGGACGGGCGCTCGGACAACGGCGTGCTCGACATCCTCTCCAACGATCCCGACGAGCCCCGGGTGCCCATCCTCTTGCTCAGCGAGTTCAAGGGCCGCGCGCGCATCTCGCTGAACCCGGCCTCGTTGGACTTCGGCGACATCCGTGTCGGGGACAGCGCCAGGCTCTCCTTCTCGGTCTCGAACCAGGGAACGGGAAACTCCGTGCTCACCGTGCGCGGCGTCCAGCTCGCCAGCCTCGTCAACGACCACTTCGCGCTCGTCGAGCTGGCCGCGTTTCCTTTCTACCTCGGAGTGGGGGACGCGCTCTCGGTGGTCGTGGAATTCCATCCCGCCGCCGAGAGCACCCTCGCCGACCGGGTGATCGTGGTGAGCGATGATGCGGACCTCCCGCAAGCGGAGGTGGGGCTGGCCGGTCGCGGGGTCTCGCCCAACCTCAAAGTCGATCCGGCGCCGGTGGACGTGGGCGAGGTGCGGATCGGCTGGGTGGGCGAGCTGCCGGTCGAGATCAGCAACCAGGGCGGCGCGCCGCTGGCCGTGACCGGGCTCCGACTCGGCGACGGAACCCCGGAGTTCGTCCTGGCCTCCGACCCGGCGACTGGCTTCGATCTCGTCAACCTGTCCCCAGCCCAGCCGCAGCTCCTGTCGCCGGGGGAGGGGAGGTGGTTGTCCCTCTCATACGCACCGGTGGACGAGGGCGAGGACAACGCCGAGCTCGTGGTGGAGAGCCCCGACATCGCTCCTTCACCCCGGCGGGTATCCGTGCGCGGGCTCGGCTACTTCCCGCCGGCCATCGAGGTGGAACCGCAGCGGCTCGACTTCGGCGATCTGCACGTGCGGGCGGTGCTTAGCGCCAACCTCGTGGTGCGCAACATCGGGCGCCGCTTCCTCTCCGTCTCCGAGATGCGGATCGTCGGCCCGGCCAACACCTTCAGCTTCTCCCCGCCGGCGCTACCCGCGCTCGGTCCGGGGGAGCAAGCCCTGCTCCAGGTGGGTTTTTCCTCGCAGACCATCGGGTGGCGCGAGGGTGTGCTGGAGCTGGTGAGCAACGATCCCGATCGGCCAGTGCAGAACGTGCCGCTCTCCGGCAACGCCATCGATCCCAACATCTTCATCCTGCCCCTGTCGCCGTACGACTTCGGCTCGGTGTACCGTGGCCAGTCGGCCACGGTGACGGTGTACCTGACCAACGCCGGCGTCGGGCCGCTGGAGATCAGCGCCATCTCGATCAACTCCGGGAGCTCGCCGGACTTCGCCCTGGAAAACCTGCCGGCGCTGCCGCTCACCATCGCCAACTCCTCCGAGATCGTGACCTTCACCATCCGCTACTCGCCACTCGAGGTGGCGCAGGACGACGGCGCGGTGCGCATCGAGAGCCTGGACCTGGACGCCCCGGTGCGCATGCTGGTGCTCACCGGCCGCGGTGGCGGCTGTCCCACGGGCTTCTGGGACATCGACGGCGATCCCGCCAACGGCTGCGAGTACCCATGCAACCTGACGAACAACGGTCTGGAGGCCTGCGACACCATCGACAACGACTGCGACGCGCTCACCGACGAGGACTTCGACTTGGCGACGAACCCCCTCCACTGCGGCGCCTGCAACCGGCGCTGTGGCTTCGTGCATGCCCAGGCCCTGTGCCAGGGTGGGCAGTGCCTCATGGGAGCTTGCGACGTCGGCTACTGGGACATCGACCATAGCGACGCCGACGGATGCGAGTACCCTTGCAGCCGGACGAACAACGGCGTGGAGGCCTGCGACCGTATCGACAACGACTGCGACGGCGACACCGATGAAGGCTTCGATACCCAGAGCGACGTCTCCAACTGCGGCTCCTGCGGAAACCTGTGCTCACTGTACCGCGCCACCCCGGCCTGTGTCGGCGGGCAGTGCCGCGTCTCGAGCTGCGACATCGGGTTCGGCAACTGCGACAACGTCCACGCCAACGGATGCGAGGCTGACCTGGCCAGCGATCCGCTCAACTGCAACGGCTGCGGCAACGTGTGCGTCATCCCCAACGCGCCGCCGAACTGCGTCGGCGGGATGTGCGTCCCCGGCGACTGCAGCAGCGGCTTTTTCGACTGCGACGGGGATCCCGGCAACGGCTGCGAGACCAACCTCAACATCGACTTCGCCAACTGCGGCGCCTGCGGCCACGCCTGCGACGCGGGAGAGAACTGCGCCGGCGGCCAGTGCCACTGCGGCACCATCGGGCCGGACTGCGCGACCCCGGAGACGTGCTGCGACATCGAGTGCGTGGACTTGCAGGCGAGTCAGGATCACTGCGGTTCTTGCGGCAACGCCTGTCAGGCGGGTGAGAGCTGCCTCGCTGGCCAGTGTCGCTGCGGTGGCACCGGCCCCGATTGTGATGCCAGTCAGATCTGTTGCGGCACCGGCTGCTTCGACCCCTTGACCTCGGTGGCCCATTGCGGGCAATGCGCTGTCTCCTGCGATGCCGGCGAGACCTGCCAGCTCGGCTCTTGCCGCTGCGGCGGCAGCGGCCCCGACTGCTCCGGCATCTACGTGTGCTGCGGCACTGCCTGCATCGATCCCATGAGCGACAACCTGCACTGCGGAGGCTGCGGCAACGCCTGCAACCCCGGCGAGGTGTGTACCGGCGGGATCTGTCGCTGCGGTGGCACGGGACCCGATTGCAGCGCGCCGCTCTCGTGCTGCGGAACCCAGTGTGTCAACCTGCAGGGCGACAACAGCGACTGCGGCAACTGCGGCATCGCGTGTGACGCGGGCGAGTCCTGCCTGGCGGGCGCCTGCCGGTGCGGCGGCAGCGGCCCCGACTGCTCCGGCTCGCTGTCGTGCTGCGGCACCGCCTGCGTCGACCGGCTCATCGACGAGAGCAACTGCGGCGCCTGCGGCGTGCTGTGCGACAGCGGCGAGTTCTGCATCGATGGGCAGTGCCGCTGCGGAGGCATCGGGGCCAACTGCTCGGCTCCGCTCACCTGCTGCGGCAGCAGTTGCGTGAACCTCTCCAGCAACCCCGGCAACTGCGGTGGCTGCGGAAACATCTGCGATTCCGGCGAGAGCTGCGTCTCGGGGACATGCAAGTGCGGCGGCACCGGCTCGGACTGCGGGCCGGGCCAGACCTGCTGCGGCACGAGCTGTGTCAACCTGCAGAGCGACGGCAGCAACTGCGGCTTCTGCGGCAACGTCTGTGACCCCGGCGAGTCCTGCGCCAGCGGCGTGTGCCGCTGCGGTGGCACCGGCAGCGACTGCGGCTCCGCGCAGGCCTGTTGCGGCACCCAGTGCGTGGACCTCTCCTCCAGCGAGACGAACTGCGGCGCCTGCGGCAACGCCTGCGATCCGGGCGAGTTCTGCATCAGCGGCGTGTGCCGCTGCGGTGGGAGCGGCCCCGATTGCGTTTCGGGCCAGACCTGTTGTTCCACGAGCTGCGTCGACCTCCAGAGCGACCCGGCCCACTGCGGCACCTGTACCACCGTCTGCGATGCGGGCGAGAGCTGTGTCGCCGGCGCCTGCCGCTGCGGCGGGAGCGGTCCCAACTGCTCCGCGCCCATGTCCTGCTGTGGAACCAATTGCGTGAACCTCCAGAGCGATCCGCTCTACTGCGGCAACTGCGCCACCGCCTGCGACCCGGGGGAGAGCTGCGAGGCCGGATCCTGCCGCTGCGGCGGCACCGGGCCCAATTGCAGCAGCCCCAGCTCGTGCTGTGGGACCAGCTGCGTCAACCTCCAGTCCGACCCCGCCCATTGCGGCACCTGCACGATGGCCTGTGACGCCGGCGAAAGCTGCCAATCCGGTGCCTGCCGCTGCGGGGGCACCGGCCCGAACTGCACGCTCCCCCTGAGCTGTTGCGGGGTGGACTGCTTCAACCTCGAGAGCGACGGTGCACACTGCGGAGGCTGCGCGACGGTGTGCGATGCTGGGGAGACCTGCCAGTTCGGGGTATGCCGGTGCGGCGGGAGCGGGCCGGACTGCGTAAGTCCGCTCTCGTGCTGCACCACCTCGTGCGTGAACCTCCAGAGCGACGCGACGCATTGCGGCAACTGCTCCACCGCCTGCGATCCCAACGAGACGTGCGTGTCCGGGGGTTGCCGTTGCGGCGGCACCGGGCCCAACTGTGCATCTCCGCAGAGCTGCTGTGGCACCTCCTGCGTCAATCTCCAGACCGACTCCACCAACTGCGGTGGCTGCGGCATCGTGTGCGATCCGGGGGAGAGCTGCGTGAACGGCGCGTGCCGCTGCGGCGGCACGGGAGAGAACTGCACCTCCGCCCAGATCTGCTGCGGGACGCTGTGCTACAACCCGCTCACCGATCCGCTCCACTGCGGCTCCTGCGCCAACGTGTGCGACGCGGCCGAGAGTTGCGTGAACGGCGCCTGCCGCTGCGGCGGCAGCGGACCCGATTGCGCATCCGACCAGATCTGTTGCGGCACGGCATGCTACAACCCGCTCAGCGATCCCGCCCACTGCGGCAGTTGCAGCACCGTGTGCGACGCCAACGAAACCTGCGTGAGCGGGGCCTGCAAGTGCGGCGGCAGCGGGCCGGACTGCGCCTCCCCGTTCAGTTGCTGCGGCACCTCCTGCGTCAACCTGCAGACCGACCGCAACCACTGCGGCAGCTGCCCGAACGCCTGCCAGGCAGGCCAGTACTGTAGCGCCGGCTCCTGCGTGCCGGGGTGCCTTTCCGACGCCGACTGCGGCGGGCTCTCCTGCTGCTCCAACCAGTGCGTGGACCTGTCCAGCAACAACTCCTTCTGTGGCTCCTGCACCAACGCCTGCGGTGTCGGCGAGAGCTGCGTCAGTGGCGCCTGCAGGTGCGGCGGCACCGGGCCCGACTGCGCCTCCAGTCAGATCTGTTGCGGCGCGGGCTGCTACGATCCCCTCAGTGACGAATCCCACTGCGGCTCCTGCGCCACCGTGTGCGACGCGGGCGAGATCTGCACCGGCGGCCTGTGCAAGTGCGGTGGCAGCGGGCCCGACTGCAGCGGTGGCCTGGCCTGCTGCGGCACCTTGTGCGTCAACCTGCAAAGCGACAACAGCCACTGCGGGAGCTGCACCAACGTGTGCGACGCCAACGAGAGCTGCGTGAGCGGGGCCTGCAAGTGCGGGGGCATCGGCGCGGACTGTGCGAGCCCGCTCTCCTGCTGCGGAACGAGCTGCGTGAACCTCGGGAGTGACAACAACCACTGCGGCGCCTGCGGCAACGTGTGCGGGGCGGGCGAGAGCTGCGTCGGGGGCCAGTGCCGCTGCGGCGGCAGCGGCCCCGATTGTTCCTCCTCCCAGATCTGTTGTGGGACGAGCTGCTACGATCCGTTGACCAATCCATCCCACTGCGGCAATTGCGCCACGGCGTGCGATGCCAACGAACAGTGCGTGGGGGGCGCCTGCCAGTGCGGCGGCAGCGGGCCGGATTGCTCGTCGGCGCAGATCTGCTGCGGCACCTCGTGCTACAACCCGCTTACCGATCCCGCCCACTGCGGAAGTTGCGCCACCGCTTGCGACGCCAACGAGACGTGCGTGAGCGGCACCTGCAAATGCGGCGGCAGCGGGCCGGACTGCGGCGGCGGGCTCATCTGTTGTGGCACGAGCTGCTACGATCCGCTGACCCACCCCTCCCACTGCGGCAACTGCTCCACGGTGTGCGACGCCAACGAGCAGTGCGTGGGAGGCACCTGCAAGTGCGGTGGCAGCGGGCCGAACTGCGGCGCGGGGCAGCTGTGCTGCGGGACGAGCTGCGTCGATCCGGCCACCGACGAGTCGAACTGCGGCGGCTGTGGAGTGCTGTGCGACGCCGGGGAGATCTGCAGCGCCGGCGTGTGTCGCTGCGGCGGGAGCGGCCCCAACTGCAGCGCGCCCGAGGTGTGCTGCGGCACCGTGTGCGCCAACCTGGCCAGCCACAACGCCCACTGTGGCGCCTGCTTCAGCCCCTGCGACAGCAACGAGGTGTGCGTGAGCGGCCAGTGCCGCTGCGGCGGCAGCGGGCCCAACTGCAGCACGCCCATGTCCTGCTGCGGGACGAGCTGCGTGTCGCTGGCCTCGGACGCCAGCAACTGCGGCTCCTGCGGTTTCGCCTGCAACCAGAACGCCTACTGCAACGGGGGGAACTGCGCCTGCACCAGCCCCTTCGCCAACTGCAACGGCAGTTTCTCCGACGGCTGCGAGATCGACACCAGCACCGACGTGGCCCACTGCGGCAGCTGTGACCAGGCTTGCAACCTTCCCCACGTGTCCGTGCACAGCTGCAGCGGCTCGGTCTGCCACATCCAGACCTGTAGCGCCACCTGGAACAACCTGGACGGAAGCGACCCTACCGGCTGCGAGTGCCAGGATGTAGGCAACGAGGCCAGCGGCAATAGCTGCGCCGCAGCCATCGACCTCGGCGTGCTGCCCGACAATGGCGCCACCGCTTCCTACACCGGCAACCTGAGCTTCGTGGGGGACGTGGACTGGTACAAATTCACCGCCTCCGACGGCGAGGACACACTCTCCAACTGCGGGGCCGGCAACGGTGAGACCTTCGACCTCCAGATCGCCATCGCGCCGACGCCCGGTGAGTTCCGCGTCTCGGTCTTCCGCGGGGATTGCGCCACCGAGGTGTGTCACCTGGACGAGAACGGTTTCCGCCTCGATGTTTCGTACAGCGCTCCAGATCACGGCGAGTGCCCGTGCCTGCCGTACGTGGCGAACGGCTACAAGGTTTGCAAGGCCTGGGGCGCGGTGTACTACCTCAAGATCGAACGGGCCACCCCGACTACCTGCGGGACCTATACCCTGAGCCTGAGCAACGGCCTGTAACCGGTACCCATGGCGGATTTTGCATCCATTCTCTCGCCCGTCCTGGTCACCGGGGCCAACGGCTTCATCGGCTCCGAGCTGTGCCGCGTCCTGCGCGCGCACGGCTGCGCGGTGCGGGGGCTGGCCCTGCCCGGCACCCCGGTGGAGGCGCTCCACGAGTTGGGCGTGGAGGTGTTTTTCGGAGATGTGTGCGATCCGGCCTCGCTGGCCGAGCCCTGCTCGGGCGCGCGCACGGTGTTTCACCTGGCGGCGCTGGCGCGCGACTGGGGGCGCTTCCATGATTTCATGCGCATCAACGCCGAGGGGACGGGGAACATGCTGGAGGCCGCCCGGCGCGGCGGCGCGCGCCGCTTCGTCCACATGAGCTCGCTGGCGGTGCACCGCTTCCGCGGGTACCGCGACGGCGACGAGAGCGTACCGGCGGACAACGTCGCCTTCGGCTACTGCGCCTCCAAGGTGAAGGCCGAGGCGCTGGTGCGAGCGGCCCATTCGCAACAAGGCATGCACACCACCATCATCCGGCCCGGGGCCATCATCCACGGGCCCGGGGACACCACCAGCTTCATCCACCTGGCGCCCGCCATCGAGGCGGGCGGCTTGCCCCTGGTCGACGGCGGCCGGCCGCTCACCTGCTTCTCGTTCTCCCGGAACCTGGCCGAGGGTATGCTGCTCGCCGCGGCGAGCCCGGCCGGGGCGGGGGAGACCTTCGTGCTGGCCGACGAAGTGCGTCTCACCATCCGCGAGCACCTCGAGGCCATCGCCCGCGAGCTGGGCGTTCCCGGCCACTTCCGTTCCGTGCCGGCCTGGCTGGCGCGGGCGGCGGCGTGGGTGGTCGACGGCGTGTTCCGGCTGGCCGGAGCCAGGGAGGCGCCGCCCATCCACCGCTACCGGGTGGGGCTGGTGGCGCGGGACTTTCGCTTCCACTCTGCCAAGGCCCGCTCGCTGTTGGGGTACGCACCGTGCGTGCCGTACGACGAGGCCATCCGGCGCACCGTGGCCTGGTACCGCGAGTGGCGGCGCCAGGTGAAGGCATAGGGAGGGGGGGGCGCGGTCATGCGAGTGCTCATCACCGGGGCCACCGGCTTTCTGGGCTCCCATCTGGCCGAATACCTCTCGCGCCTGACCGGCCTGGAGCTCGTACTGCTGCTGCGGCCCACGTCCGACCCGCGCTGGCTGGCGGGGGCGCGCTTCGAGCGGGTCGGCGGAGACGTCACCGAGCCGCCGGAGGTTCTCGCACGCAAGTTCGAGCGGGTGGATGTCGTGTTGCACCTGGCCGGCATCACCAAGGCGCTCGCGCGGAGGGCCTTCTTCGAGGTCAACCAGGGGGGCGTGCGCAACGTGCTCGAGGCCTGTCTGCGCCTGTCCGCGCCGCCGCGGCGGGTGGTGGTGGTGTCCAGCGCCGGGGCGCTGGGGCCCGGGGTGGACGGTCGTCCCGTGCGCGACGACCAGCCGCCCCATCCGGTGGACGTGTACGGTGAGAGCAAGCTCGCCGCGGAGGCCGAGGCGAAGGTTCGCCAGTCGCGGCTCCCCATCGCCATCGTACGCCCTGGTGCCATCTACGGCCCGCGCGATCTCGAGCTGCTGCCGTACTTCCGCGCGCTTCACCGGGGCCTGGCGGCGCGCATCGGCCTGAAAGAGGCCTGGATGAACCTGGCGTTCGGCCGCGACGTGGCCCGGGCCATCTGGTTGGCGGCGACCGCACCCGCGGCGGCGGGGCAGGCGTGCCTGGTCGGCGGGCAGGACGTGGAGGCGCGCGAGCTGTGTCGCCTGGCGGCCGCGGCGCTGGGACGGCGGCGGGTGATCTCGGTCGCCATTCCGGGGCCGCTGTTTTCGCTGGCGGCGCTGGCCAGCAGCGCCATCGGGGCCATCACGCGAAGGCCCCGCATCTTCACCTGGGGGACCCGGCGCCGGCTGCTGGCCCGGGACTGGCGCCTGGATCTTTCGCGCGCCGAGAGCATCCTCGGCTACCGGCCCGAGGTGCCGCTCGTCGAGGGCCTGGCCGAGACCGTGGCCTGGTACCGGGCGCAAGGGCTTCTGTGAAGAAATCCTGGCGTGGATTGTGTTGGGGCGTGGCAGCTTTTTTTCGAGCCCTCGCGTAGCCTCCGCCCGACCTTTGCTGTCAATGGCCTTTGGTCGCTTCGCGACTCGCTGCGCTCGCCATTGACGGCGGCCGGGCTTCGGCTGGACTTGCAGCTATGAGGAGCATGCAGGCATGCTCCACTTCGTAGACATGGGTATTCAGTTTCTTCTGCCATGTTCAGTGTCAGCAGGCTGTTCTGCATTTTACCTGGATAAGAGGTTCCTCCGGTTTTTCCGTGAGCTCCCTGTGGGCACGCCCCCTTGCCCCCGGAGAGAATCCGTAAAAAATCCTGCTGATCTATTGGCGGCGCCTTTTCAGAACCTTTTCTCTACTTGCCTGGGTTGAGCATGCGCGCAAGCTCGTCGGCCAGGTAGTCCTTGACCGCGGCGATGGTGCGGCGCTTCGCCTCCACGTCGGCCTGCATGGCCTTGATCTGGGGCATGGAGCAGTCGGTGAGAAGCTCGAGGTAGCGCCACACCAGCCCGTCGTCCAGGCCGTGGATGCGGGCGCGGATGGCGTCGGGACTCTCGTGCAGGCAGATGGTGTTGCCGCACGACTTGGACATCTTGCTGCCGACGAACTCGCCCTCCCGCAACAAGGCGTCGGTGCCCTCCAGAAGCTCGGTGGTCACGGCGCACAGCGGCGGCAGGCCGCGCGCGGCCATGATCTCGCGCGCTAGCAGAAAGTTCTGTACCTGGTCCTGGCCGCCGACCTCCACGTCGATTTCGAGGTGCAAGGCGTCGTAGGCCTGCAGCAAGGGGTACAGGATCTCGTGCAACCCGAGATCGGGCCGGCGCGCCAGATCCTCGCGTGTGGCCAGGCGCTGCAGCGGCACCAGGCGCGCCAGCTCCAGCAGCTCCTCGAGCTTGAGGGAGGCCAGCCAGCTCGAGTTGTGCTCGATGCGCAATCGCGAAAGGTCGAGGAGGCGCCCCACCTGGTCGCGGTAGGTACGCGCGAACTCGTCGACCTGGCTCCGCTCGAGGCGCGCGCGGCCCTCGTTGCGGGCCGAGGGATCCCCCACCGTGGCGGTGAAGTCGCCGATGAGGAAGATCACCTCGTGGCCCAGGTCCTGGAACTGCCGCAGCTTGCGCAGCAGCACCGCGTGCCCCAGGTGCAGATCCGGCGCGGTAGGGTCGAAGCCGGCCATGACCCGCAGCGGCCGGCCGGTCTCCATGGAGCGACCGAGCCGCGCCAGCAGCTCCTCGCGCTCGATCACCTCCGCGGTGCCCCGTAGGAGCAGGTTGAGCTGTTCGCTCGGATGGGCAAAGGCCATGTCGTCCCCCTTTCAGCCCGCGATTCGCCATTCCCGGCGCGCCACGGACAGGCAGCGCCCGCTGTCGGGGTCCACCTCGATGAGCGCGCCTTGCAACTGCACGTCCCCCCGGGCCAGCTCGAAGGGCGAGTGCCGCTTGGTGAGGAAGCGCCGGAGCGCGTCGGCGCTCTCGACACCGATGACCGAGTCGCAGGGGCCGCACATGCCCAGATCGGTCTGGTAGCCGGTGCCGCCCGGCAGCACCTCGGCGTCGGCGGTGGGCACATGGGTGTGGGTGCCGACCACCGCGCTGACCCGGCCGTCCAGGTAGCGGCCCATGGCGCGCTTCTCGCTGGTGGCCTCGGCGTGAAAGTCCACCACCACCATGCAGGTCTCGCGGCGCAGCGCCTCCAGGGCCTGGTCGGCCGCCCGGAAGGGGCAGGGCAGCGGGCCCATGAAGAGCTGTCCCTCGAGGTTGAGTACGCCCACCTTGACGCCCTCTTTGCTAGCGAAGACGCCGAAGCCCCGGCCGGGCGTGCCCTCCGGGTAGTTGGCCGGGCGCAGCAGGCGCGGCTCCTGGTCGATGAAGTTCTCGATCTGGCGGTACTTCCAGATGTGGTTGCCGCTGGTGAGCACGTCGATGGGCAAGGAAAGAAGCTCGCGCGCCACCTCCGGGGTCACGCCTACCCCGCCGGCGGCGTTCTCGGCGTTGGCGATCACGAAGTGCGCGCCGCACTCCTCGCGCATGCGGGCCATGGCTTGGCCGAGCGCCTGCCGGCCGGGCTTGCCCACCACGTCGCCAAGCATAAGGATGCGGAAGGGCTCACTTGGCATATTCCACCGCCCGGGTCTCGCGGATGACCGTGACCTTGATCTGGCCCGGGTAGGTGAGCTCCTGCTCGATCTTGCGGGCGATCTCCCGCGACAGCAGGGTGGCCTCGTCGTCGCTGACCTTGCTGTTCTCCACCATCACCCGGATCTCGCGCCCGGCCTGGATGGCGAAGGCCTTCTCCACACCGGCGAACGAGCGAGAGATGCGCTCCAGGTCGTCGAGGCGCTTCACGTAGGACTCGAGCATCTCGCGCCGCGCCCCGGGCCGCGCCCCGCTCAGGGCGTCGGCGGCCTGGATCAGGATGGCCAGCACGGTCTCGGGCGGCTCGTCCTCGTGGTGCGCGCGCACCGCGTGCAGGATCTTGGGCGATTCGCCGTACTTCTTGAGCAGATCGGCCCCGATCACCGCGTGCGACCCCTCCACCTCGTGGTCGATGGCCTTGCCGATGTCGTGCAGCAGGCCGGCCCGCCGGGCCAGCCGGATGTTCATGTTCAACTCGCCGGCCATGATGCCGGCCAAAAACCCCACCTCCACGCTGTGCTGGAGCTGGTTCTGGCTGTAGCTGGTGCGGTACTTGAGCCGGCCCAGGGTCTTGATGATGTCGGGGTGGATGCCGTGGATGCCCAGCTCGAAGCAGGCGTGCTCCCCGGCCTCCTTGATGACCTGCTCCAGCTCCTTCTCGGTCTTGGCCACGATCTCCTCGATGCGCGCCGGGTGGATGCGGCCGTCGGCGATGAGCTTCTCGAGGCTGAGGCGCGCCACCTCGCGGCGCACCGGGTTGAAGCCGGAGATGATCACCGCCTCGGGGGTGTCATCGATGATGAGGTCCATGCCGGTGGCCGCCTCCAGCGCCCGGATGTTGCGGCCCTCGCGCCCGATGATGCGGCCCTTCATGTCATCGTTGGGCAGCGGCACCACCGATACGGTGGCCTCGGAGACGTAGTCGCCCGCGTAACGCTGGATGGCGGTGGCCAGGATGTGCTTGGCGCGCTTGTCCGCCTCCTGGCGGGCTTCCTCCTCCACCTGCTTGATGAGCTTGCCCGACTCGTGCCGCGCCTCCTCCACCATGGAGTCCAGCAGGGTCTTCTTGGCCTCCTCGGCGGACATGCCGCTGACCTTCTCGAGCTGGCGCTGGGCTTCCTGCAGGATGGCCTCGCGTTTGGTTTGCAACTCTTGCAGTTTCTGCTCGCGCGCCTGGAATTCCTTCTCGCGCCGCTTGAAGTCGTTGTCCTGCCGGTCCAGCAGGTCGGCGCGCTTCTCCAGGCTCTCCTCCCGGTGGAGCAGGCGTTTCTCCTGGGCGGAGAGGTTCTCTTGCTTGTTCCGGATCTCCTGATCGAGCTCCCGCCTGCGCTTGTCGACGATCTCCTTGGCCTCGATCTCGGCGGTGCGCTGGGCAAGCTCGGCCTGCTTGCGGGCCTCGTCCTGGATGCGCTGGGCGTCCCCGCGAGCGCGGGAGACGATCGAGCGGGCGGAGCGAACGGCCACAAGGTACGTGATCAAGGAGGAACCGACCACGGCGCCGACGGCGATCAAGATGACGATGATGGGGGACACGGAGCACCTCCCCCGGACGCGATTGAAGCGTCCGGATATGTCAAGCCGGCCCCTGAAGGGCACGGCGGGTTGCGACGGCCGCGCGGGGCGAAATACCCCATGCGCCCGGGCACCGGGGAAGGGCCTGGAGGAACGCCGGGAACAGGATGGACGATCGGGGTCGGACCGCGGGCCGACCGGCTCAGGACTTCCTTCTCCTTTCCCGATAAATCGTTGTCGTCCGCAGTCCACGAGGCGCCCGGTAGCGGACGCCCTCTCGCAAATCAGCACCACCTGTGGGATCGCGCATCACTATCCCGGACACTCTGGGTCCCCGGGCTATGTGAACCCGTCCAAAACGGGACGGGGCCGTCTCGAAAAACCCCCGCCGTGGCCGTCGAGGCGAACGAAGGCAATGAACCTCGCCTTCAAAAAGGTGGGCGCGCCGTGACGGCGTCAGGCAACTTCCGCAGAAGCTGCACACGGCCGCAAGAGGGCGCTCCCAGGTTTGTAAACGTTGGTTCATCCGTTTTCTATTCGCCCGTCACGCACCCGGCAGGGGAAGCGTGCCTTCAGTCCTTTTCCGCGCCCTCTCCGCAGGCCTGCCGGACGGTCTTCACCAGGCGGCGGATCCTCTCTCTAACCTCTCGAAGAACCTGCTCTTTTTCCTCTCTGGCCTTGAATAGCGCATCGGCGATGTTGAGCGCGGCCAGCACCGTCACGTTGTGCGTGGCCACGGCCTGGGAGGTGCGCTGGATCTCGGTGATCTGATCGTTTACGAACTTGGCCAGGTTCTGGATGTACTCCTCGCCGTCGTCGCTCTTTACCTTGAAGCGCTGGCCCAGGATTTTGACTTCTACGGTGCGCATTGTCATCCCATCTCGATACCACGCCATCCGAAGTATATTTTTCGAGATCGCATGTTGTCAAGGAATCTATTGTTTTGTGCGTGTTTTGAATTAGCTATCAAGAACAGATACTTATGTCTTCAATCGCGGGGTCTCCCCGACAAGGTCGGATACCACGGGGCTGAAAAAAACCGTAAGGATAAAAAGACCTTGCAGTGTCTTGCGCGAGCCTCGAGCCGAGCGGGGCGATCTTGCTTTTACCTCTCTTTACCTCTCGGGTGGAACCTGGCGGACTCGGTCCTGGGGACCGGTCCACATGAAGGAGAGCCGGAGGGTTTCTCAGTGCGGGATGGGGATGGGCTTTCCCGCGTGGACGATGGCGGGAGGGACGAACGCCGAGCCGATGATCTGCTCGACGACGATGCCGGCGATCACCGTGGCCACCAGCAGGACGCCGATGGCGGCCAGCGAGAATGCGATGGCCTTCTCCTCCGGGGTGTCCATCAGGATGCGGCAGCCCTGGTACACCAGGTACACCGAGTAGCCGAAGCCGGCCAGCAGGGCCAGGATGGAGAGCCCGGGGAACAGCGTGAGCACCCCGGCCACCCACACCGGGGTCACGCCGTAGATCATGAGCTTGTAGGCGGCGTTCTCGTTGCGCACCGTGCCGAACGACGGCGCCATGGCGTTGACCACTGGCCCGATGAGGAACATGGTGCCGAGGTACACCCCCAGCATGAGCGCCGAGTACAGCAGCGAGAAGCCGAACCCCAGGCCGTAGGAGAGCTGGCCCAGGAAGCTGCACACCGTGGGCACGGCCGCCAGGACCAGGGTGTAGCGCAGGATGAGCGAGCGGCCCGGCACGGTCTCGTCGCGGATCACCCGGAAGGCGCGGCGCGGGTTGGTGAGCAGTTCGATGGCCCGGTTGATGATGGCGGCGTAGTCCAGCATGCGGGGCATGGTACGGATCGGGTGGCGCAAAGTCAAGGCGCGGATCCTCGTCG
>JAAZNF010000030.1 GCA_012798435.1 Myxococcales bacterium
CGATCGGGCTGAACGGCGGCATCTTCATCATCAACGGGCAGACCGGGGCGATCCTGTCCTCGCTGCCCTCGAACGTGGAGGCCTCGGCCATCATCCCCCCCACCATCGTCAACCTCGACAACAGCGGCGGCCCGGAGATCGGCGTGGTTGGGACGTGCACGCTCTCCAACCCCAACCCGGACGGCGACACTGACGGCGAGTGTTTCTTCGGCCTGGACGTGAACGAGGCCAACTTCGCCATTACCCGCATCTGGAAGGAGGAGATCTACGACTCCACCCTGGGCGCGGGCAACACCGGCTTCGACTTCGAGGGCGACGGGCCGTTCGAGGTGCTGCAGAACGACGAGAGCTGGGTGAACATCTACAGCGGCCTGGCCCACACCCAGATCTACCACGCCGAGCGCACCTCGGTGACGGGCTGGGAGCTGCCCATCGTCGCCGACGTGAACAACGACGGCCACGCCGAGATCGTGGTGAAGCAGGACTCCCACCTCATCCCGGTGGACAAGGGCATCCTGGTGTACGGCAACATCGACAACGACTGGGTGGCCACGCGCCGCATCTGGAACCAGTTCGACTACCACATCACCAACGTGCGTGAGAACGGCACCATCCCGCGCTTCGAGATCCCCAACTGGACGGTGTACAACAGCCAGCTCGCCAACGAGCCCTTCTGCAAGTAACCAGCGTCGGCCGCCGAGCCGGCCCTGCGAAATCCTGGTTTCCCGACTTTGCCGCCGCCCAGTCATGGGCTGAGAAGGCGGGGTTTGCGCCTGGCCGCGCTTGCTCTTCTGGCATCGCGGCCAGGCGCTCCAATCAACAGGAAATGCTCATATAAGAGAGGAGCAGGCCTGCAGGCTCCTCATGGTAGCTGTTTGCTGGGATTTTCACTTGGCAGCAGGTTTTCTCGGGGGGTTCCAGGGGGCCTGGCCCCCTGGCTGAATCCAGCGCTTTTTTCTGCGGCTTTTCAAGCAGCGATCTTCGCGATCTGCCGACTGATCTCAGATGGCCGGCGCGGGCGGCTCTGACGGGCCTTGGCACAGGTGCCGCTCGGGCTCCTGGTTGGGCGGGGGCAGGGGCGGTCTTTCTCCCTCGCGCCGGAGCCTGGGCAGGCGCCACAGGAACCACCCCAGCGCCGCCGCGCCCAGGCCGAGCCCGATGATGGTGCCGAGGGTGTGATCGAGGCCCAGGCAGCCGTGCTCGCGGCTCTCCACCAGGATGTAGGTGAACGTCATCACCGTCATGAAGACGGCCGGCCCGGCGGCGATCCACCACCACCGGCCGCGCCGCGCCAGCGCCACCGCGCAGGCCCACAGGGTCACCGCCGCCAAGGTCTGGTTGGCCCAGCCGAAGTAGCGCCACACGATGCCGAAGGGGATGAAGTTGAGCACGAGCGAGACGGCGAAGAGCGGCAGCGCCACCTTGTAGCGGTTGGCGATCTTCTTCTGCGGAAGCTTCAGGTAGTCGGCGGCGATGAGCCGCGCCGCCCGGAAGGCGGTGTCCCCGGAGGTGATGGGCAGCACCACCACCCCCAGCACCGCCAGCAGCCCGCCCAGCGAGCCCATGGTGCCGCGGCACACCTCGTGCACCACCACCGCCGGGTTGTGGCCCGGACCCATGGCGGCCGCAAGGCCCGGCACACCGCCGTAGTACCCCGAGGCCGCCGCGGACCAGATGAGGGCGATGAGCCCCTCGACGATCATGGCCCCGTAGAACACCAGCCGCAGGTGGCGCTCGGACTGGAGGCAACGGGCCATGAGCGGGCTCTGGGTGGCGTGGAACCCCGAGATGGCCCCGCAGCTCACCGTGATGAAGATGATCGGCCAGGCCGCGGTGCCGTCGGGATGGTGGTTTTCAAGGTCGAACGGCGTGGCCTGGATACGCCCGCTGACGAGGGCCACCAGCAGGCCGAGCACCATGACGAGCAGCGCCGCGCCGAAGAAGGGATAGACCTTGCCGATGAGCTTGTCGATGGGCAGCAGCGTGGCCAGCACGTAGTATAAAAAGATCACGCCCATCAGGATCCACACCCACAACGACAGCCCGCCGTGGACCTGCGCCAGGGCCTGGGCCACACCTCCGCCGAAGAGGCTCCCCACCATGTCGGGCGGGATCTCGCGCGAGATGAGATCCGCCGGGCCCTTCACGAACACCGTGCCCACCAGCACCATGAGCACCAGGATGAAGATGGTGGCCAGGTGGCGCGCTGGCTTCCCCAGGTAGTGGCCGATGAGCTCGGGCAGACCGGCGCCGTTGTTTCGTAATGAGAGCGTCCCCGACAGGAGATCGTGCACCGCCCCGCCCAGGATGCAGCCGAACACCACCCACAACATGACCTGCGGCCCCCACAGGGCGCCCAGGATGGGCCCGAACACCGGACCCAACCCCGCGATGTTGAGGAGCTGGATGAGGAAGATGCGCCAGGTGGGCATGGGCACGAAGTCCACGCCGTCCTGACAGGTGGTGGCGGGGGTGGGCCGGAGAGGGTCGGGGTTCATGGTGCGCGCCACCACCGGCCCGTAGAAGAAGTACCCCAGGACCAGAAGGGCGAACCCGATCAAGAACACGGTCATGACGCGGCCTCCCGAAAATCGAGTGCAGTGTACGCCCGGAAAGAGCCTTGCGCAACGCGCCGCCGGCGGTAAATATGACCGCATGAACCGTCTGATCTACTTCGTGGTCTTCGTCATCGTGGCGCTCCTGATCGTCGGTGGCGTCCACTACTACATCTGGGCGCGCCTCATCCGCGATCCCGGGTTTTCGATTCCGGTGCGCCGCGCGCTCACGCTCGCGCTGCTTGTGCTGGTGGCCACGCTGCCGCTGTCGTTCATCGCTGTGCGGCTGCTGCCGCTCGGGATCGCTCGCGTCGTCACGGTGCCGCCGTACCTGTGGATGGGGTTCTTCCTGCTCCTCTTCTTTCTGCTTCTCTTCGGCGATACGCTGCGCCTGCTCGCCTGGCTGGGAGCACGAATCGCGGGGCAGGGCGAGTGGTGGAGCGCCCACCGCCTGACCCTGGCCCGGGCGCTGGCGGCCTTCGCCGCTTTCGGCGCGCTGATTTTCGGCGTCGTCGCCATCGTCACCGGGCTGTCCGAGCCCGTGGTGCGGCGCGTCGAGGTGCGGCTCCCCCGTCTCCCGGCCTCTCTCGACGGGTTCCGCATCGTGCAGCTTTCCGACCTCCACCTCGGGCCGACCCTCGGCGGGGGCTGGCTGCGGCGGGCCCTGGATCTCACCCGAGAGCAGAACCCCGACCTGGTGGCCATCACCGGCGACTTCAGCGACGCCTCGGTGGCGCAACTCGGGCCCGAGGTCCAAACGCTCGCCGAGCTCGAGCCGCCGCACGGGGTGTTCTTCGTGACCGGCAACCACGAGTTCTACGGCGACTGGCCGAGCTGGCGCGCGGAGCTTCAGCGTCTGGGAGTCGAGATCCTCGAGAACCGCCATGTCGTCGTCGAGCGCGACGGGGCGCGGCTGGTCGTCGCCGGGGTGCACGATCCGGAGGTGCGCCGCATGCTGCCGGGCGGGGTTTCGGACGTCGCCGCGGCGCTCGAGGGAACCGACCCGGAACTGCCGGTGATTCTGCTGGCCCACCAGGCGCGCACCATCTCCCAGCCGGCCGCCGCCCGCGCGGGGCTCATCCTGTCCGGTCACAACCACGGGGGGCAGATCTGGCCCTGGACGTACTTCGTGCGCCTGCAACAACCCATCATCGACGGGCTGCACCGCTTCGGCGACACCTGGGTGTACGCCAGCCAGGGCACGGGCTTCTGGGGGCCGCCCATGCGGCTTTTTACCCGCAACGAGGTCACGCTCATCGTGCTGCGCGCGGACAGCGCCGAAACCGCCATGAATCATAGTCGTCCGGCGGGATTCGCGCGGGCGCCCCACCTTTTCATCGAAGATGGTGGGATGGTTCGCGATCCCTACCCGGATTGAGTTTCGCAGCCGCGCGGCCGTTGTCGAGCTGGAGTCGGAGCGTAGGCCGAACGATGGCCACCCAGAACCGTTGTTCTTGCTGACTAAAAAGACCCTTGCAGGTAGAAGGTTACCATCCGCTCCAATTCCTCGCCCCCCCACGGCATGCCGTTGTCTTGCACGCCACCAGCCACCTCGCGGATCTTAAACAGGTTTTTTCCCCAAGGCGCCACTGGAAGAAAAACCTTCGTGCCGGCTTCCATCTCGATGCCGGCTCCCGACAACCAGCGCCAGCCCAATTTGCCGATGAGCAGCCCCTGGCTTGGATAGTACACGCGGGTCTTGACGTCGAGCAGGCTTCCCGGCGTGCCCGATTCCGAGCCTCGACTCGAGAACTTGGAACGGGAGAAGAGATACAGGCTACCCAGGAATCCAGACTCCATGCGAAAGCGCCCGCCCGCAAAGAGAAGGTTCTTGGGCGAGTCGTCCGACGGACGGTATGTTCCACCCTCGTCCCGCAGAACCACCTCCCGGTGTGCCCATCCTAGGACGAATTGAACATGCCGCCAGGGGGAGTAGCGAAAGGCGAGCTCCGAGCCACCGATGCGAGGAGCCTTATCGGTGTTTTCGGACATGGCGCTGGAGCGGGAAAGATCGGGCAGCCCCGTGGCATCCAACGCCAACCGTGGAACCATCTCGATCAGGTCGTCATAGAAGTTCAGGTACAGGTTCCACTCGACGGACAACCGATCCGAAAAGAACCGGCCCAGATAGCCCGTCTCAAGCGATACCAGCTTCTCCGAGCGAAGTTCGGCATTCCCGAGCACCCGGGTCATGAACTCGTTGAACCCGTCCTGATCCAACAGGCTGCCGGCTGGTACGGTGGCGGCCACATGCAGCCCGCCCTCGAGGTAGGAAGGCTTGCGAAACGACTGCGCCAGCCCGAGCCTCAGGTGGTGGCCGGGAACGGGCGTGAAGACCGCCGCCAGGCGCGGGCTCAGGTTCAGGCCCCGTCCGGAGTCGCCAAACAGGGTATCCGTGGTCTCGCTGCTCCAGTCCAGACGCACGCCCGCGGTCACGGTGACCCACTCGGCGGGCCGGTACTCGCCGTGGACAAAGAATCCGAACCGGCCGGAAAAGTAGCTCACCCCCGTCTGATGATAGCGCGGGCTGTCGATGTCGGTGAAGGTCTCGGCATCGATGAGCTGGTCCGAAAACAACATTCCCAGCCGCCCCCCGGCGCCCACCAGGAGCAGGAGCGGCCGGTAGAATTCGGGTAAGCGATACTGCATCTGGGCGTCCAGGGTGTGAATGTCGCTGTGGTTGGGGTTCACGGTGGCCAGCGTCATGCCGAGGTAGGTGAGCGGCATGTCGAGCTCGGCATCAGCCGGAGTCCAGGTCCAGTAGAGATGGGCCTGGAGATCCTCGCTGGCGTAGGCGGCGCGGGCGGTGATCACGTTCAGCGTCCCGTACAGCATGCCCACCGGGGTGATCATCCGCCCCTGGACCTTGGAGACGCCGAGATCCAGGCGCAGATGGCGATCGCCGAACGCTCGCTCCATCACCCCGCGCATCCTCCACAGGCGGCTGCCGGGCACGTCGCGGAAACCGAAGGTGTCCCGCCGATCGAGCATCCCGGCCAGCGAGACGCCAAACCCGTGAACCACCGTGTTCGCGCGGGCGCCCAGGAAGAGCTTTCCCACCTCTCCACCCTCCAGGCGGCTCCATAGCGAAGTGGCCTGTGGCACGGCCCGGGTGGTGATGCTGATGACGCCACCGAAGGCCCCGGCGCCGTATAGCGCGGAGGCCGGGCCGCGGATGATCTCGATGCGCTCGATGTCATCGAGGGAGATGGGTTCGGCCTCGAACAGCGGTACGCCAAGGAGTTC
The DNA here is from genome assembly GCA_012798435.1 of Myxococcales bacterium. Lineage (GTDB taxonomy): Bacteria > Myxococcota > B64-G9 > B64-G9 > B64-G9 > JAAZNF01. The sequence continues at coordinate 5,802 of JAAZNF010000030.1, forward strand.
GAAGTTGGCCTCGCGCCCGTCGATGAGCACCAAAAAATGGTTGTTCTCGTCGGACCAGAACATTCGGGCGGTGACGTTCTCGTGGAGCGGGGATCCGGCGATGACATCCATTCCCGGCACCAGGCGCAGAAGGTCGATGAGCGAGCTGCCGCCAAAGGTCTCGATGTCCTCGCGGGTGAAGATGGTGACCGCCGACGGGCTCTGGCCGATCTCCTGCCGGTGCCGGGACGCCGACTCGACCACCCGATCGCTCTCTAAAAGATCCAGCTCCTCGTCGACCAGATCCGACGAACCGTCCTTCGCTCCGAGCTCGTCCGAAAGCTCGTCAGAGAACTCGCCCTTGTCCGCTCCGGCAGGCTCCTGCAGAAACGCCTCCCTCGGCCAGGCCAGCCCGGCCAGCACAAGAAGGAAGCTCGCGATGTCGAATCTGCGTAACAAACAGGCAGCTCTCCGACCCAAGGAGATCGCCATCCCCACGACCCCGAGTGTGGCATACCTGGCGAGGCGATTTCAATTGACCTGTAACCCTTGGGCGCATGCAGAGCGGGCCTCGAAAAAATGGCTGGTTTGACAGGACTCGCCAGCGGGTGGTTGGATGGGCGCAGATCAGATCAGGCCGGAGAATGCGGCCGGGAGGTCGAGAATGCGCCACATCGTCGTCTGGGCATTGTTCGTTGTGCTGGGAACCGTTCTGGGCGGGTGCGCCCATGGCGGCGCCGAGACGCGACACGCCGATAGCGCCACCCTCTCCACGGACGAGGGCCGCCCCGCCGAGATGGGAGCGGTCGAGCCGAAGGAGTCCACCGCCGCGAAACCCACCGACGGGACCGCAGGCTATGCCAAGGACGAGCTCTCCAGCTACCCCGATGGCAAGAAGGGCGCATCCACCGGGGCCGAGCCTCCTCCGCCGCCCCCCCGCTCCGCGCCGCCCGCCGGCCGCCCGACCTCGCCCGGCGTCAAGGCCGGCGCCGCCGACGACAACATGCAGTTCGGGGCCTTTCTCAGTTTCCTCGCGGAACATCAACACCTGGGCCTGCGCGCCGACGTCTCCGACCGCCTCGTCGTCAGCGTGCGCGATCGCAAGGGACTGCCGCTGGCCGACGCCCGTGTGGTCGCCCGCGCGGGCGAGACCGTGGCCACCGAGCGGCGCACCTACGCCGACGGGCGAACGCTCATCTTCCCCTCGGAGTTCCCCGCCCTGCGAACCCCGGAGGCGTCGTTCGAGGTGTCCTTCGGCGAGCGCAGCGCCCGCGTCCGCGGCCTGCAGGGCAACCATCGCCTGGACGTCACGCTGGACGTCGAGCGGCCCGCCTTCTCCGAGGTGCCGCTGGACATCGCCTTTGTCCTGGACACCACCGGCTCCATGGACGACGAGATCGCCCAGCTCAAGGCGACGCTGGACGTGATCCACTTCCAGGTGTCGAACCTCTCCCCGCGTCCGGCGGTGCGCTTCGGCATGGTGCTGTTCCGCGACCGGGGAGACGACTACCTCACCCGGGTGATCCCCTTCACCGAGAACCTGGAGGAGTTCCGTCGCGCGCTCTCGCAGGTCGCGGCCGGCGGGGGCGGCGACACGCCCGAGGACGTGCAGGCGGCGCTGCATGCCGCCCTGCGCGAGCTGCCCTGGCGCACCCAGGGGGTGAAGCTGGCCTTCCTCATCGGCGACGCCCCGCCGCACCTGGACTACGGACAGGCCTACACCTACCTCAGCGCCATGCGCGACGCCGCCTCGCGCGGCATCAAGATCGCCGCCATCGGGGCCTCGGGGCTCGATCGCCAGGGCGAGCTAGTGTGGCGCCAGATCGCCCAGTATACCCTGGCGCCCTTCGTGTTCCTCACCTACGGCGAGCGCGGCGACAGCGAGGGCGGCGGCGGCGCCCTGGGCGGGGTCAGCCACCACGTGGGCTCGAACTGGGTGGCCGAGAACCTGGACGCCATCGTCATCCGCATGGTGAAGACCGAGCTCTCTCACTACTCGCCCAGCGGCGTCGCCCCCAGCGAGGATTACTTCGCCGCCGCGGCGGTGCAGGGCGTGGCCAACGACTCGGTGCTGGAGGATCTCTTCTCGCAGGCGGCGCGCCAGCTCACCGACTACTGCGTGCAGCGTCTGGAGACGCGCACCCCGACGCTGGTGCTGCCCATCAAGGCCGAGGCCGCCCTCAAGCCCACCGGCGAGCGGCTGTGGCGCCACCTCAGCCTGGCGCTGTCGCGCAGGGGCGAGTTCGCCCTGGTCGAGAGCCAGGAGCAGGAGAAGCTGCTTTCGCTGATGGGCGAGCAGTTCAAGGCCCGCTACGACGGGGCGCGCGTCGCCGAGCTGGGCAAGCTGGTGCCGGCCAAGCTCATGGTGTTCTCCGAGCTCAACCGGGTGGCCCCGGGCAAGCTCGAGCTCCTGGTGCGCCTGGTTCGCCTCGAGACCGGGGAGATCCTGTCGCTGTCGCTTTTGAAAATCGAGGAGGGGCTGCTGGCGGCCTGGGCGCGCTAGGCTACTCCTTCTTTTCCTTCTCCAGCTTGAAGAAGGCGTAGGAGGCGGTGAGCAGCAGGTTGTTCTGCACCTGCCATTCATCGAGGAGCTGCGGCTGGCGCAGCAGTTTCAGCTGGTAGTCCAGGGTGAGCCACTCCAGCAGCTTGAACGAGACCGTGGCGCCGATGTCCACGTTCATGAGCTCGAAGGCGCCGCGGTCGTCCCCTTCTTTCTTGTTGTTGAGGATGGGCAAAAAGAAGGTGGCCTGGGTCTTGTACACGATGCGCTTGCCCGAAAGCTCGCCCCAGGCGGAGAGCCCCAGCTCGGCGCCGGCCTGGTGGACGTCGGCGAGGAAGATCCACTCCTTCTCTGGCGTGGCCGCGTCGTCCTTGACGGCCTTCTGCCCCTCGGCGAACACGTGCATGCCGCCGACGCCGAGGCGCGCCTCGGTGAGCAGCTTCTTCTCGGGATGCGAGTAGGGCTGGGTGAAGACACCGGCCGTCTCCTTCAGCGTGAGCGGGGCGAAGCCGTCGGTGAGGCGGTACATGATGGCGGCGCGGTTGTCCCGGCCGGAGGCCGCGGCGTTGAACCACAGCGGCCGGGTGGGGTCGGCGGCGTAGGACTCGAAGATGGAGGTCTCCAGGTTGACCTTTCCGTAGGGGCCGAGCCAGTCGGTGAGGTGGAAGAGGTAGATCGACTCGAGCTTCAGACTGTCAGCCGACTTGAGGAACTCGTCCAGCGCCGGGGTGCGCGAGTAGGTGACCAAGATGTCCATCCGATTGCGAAGCTCGTGATCGCCCATGCGATAGTCGGCGCCGGAGGCCAGCGTCACGCCCATGGTGGTGCTCAGGCCCTCGGGCTGGCCCAGCATGCTGCGGTTGTCGGAGAGCGAGGCGGTGGCGCCCGGAGTGAGCAGGAAGTCCCAGCCCTCCTTGGCCTTGGTCTCCTTGGGCTTGGCGTCGGGGACCAGGTCCACGTCGCCGGCCAGCGCCGGCTCAGCCAACGCCAGGAACGACAACCAGATCACGAATCGTCTCATTTCAACCTCCTGTTTCCTGGGAATACATACCAGAGGTACTTCCCTACCTCATTCCCCCCCCCCGGTACAACAAGAATGTCAGCCGGTGGAGCCGCGGCCTACTTCGTCAGACAGCAGCGGAAGCCCAGCGAGGCGCGGGCCTCGGTGAGCGGCAAGGCGGCGCCGTTGATGGCGTTGAGGTCGGTTGTGCAGGTCGAGTTCTCCGGGGTGCTGCCGAAGCCCCCGCCCAGCACCTTGCGGTCGCTCACCGAGGAGTACTGGGTGTCGGTCCACTCCCACACGTTGCCGCTCATGTCCACCGCGCCCGTCGGGGAGATGCAGTGGACGAACGAACCGCAGAGGCGCGCCGAGCTTTCCTGGGTGTTGGAGTTGCAGTAGCCCTCGACGTAACTCTGGCCGTACGGATAGGCCAAGTTGCCCGTCCCGGCGCAGGCGGCGCTCCACTCGGGCGCTGTGCACAGGCGCTTGCCGCTGTTGAGGCAGATCTGTTTCGCCTGATAGTAGGTCACCATGGAAATGGGCTCCCGCCCCGCGATCGAGACGGCCATGGCGGTGGTCCCCGTGCCATCGGCATTGCCCAGGCTGCCCGAGCGCAGCGATGCTTCGAAGCGGTCCACGCACACCCGCCGCTCGGCGAGGTAGATCATGCCGGCCGGGCAACTGTCGGTCTCGAGGGGTTGACAGGAGGCGCCGTAGCAGAACTGGGATTCTTCGCAAGGCGGGGAGCAGCCGGTGTCCGCCGGAAGGCAACTGCCGTCGTCGCACACGGTGCCGAAGTCGCACGGCGGGAAGCAGCGGCCCACGCACTGCTGCGCCTGGCACTCCTCGTCCGGGGCGCAGGGCGGGTAGCACGGGAGCGCCGGGCAGGTGAGGCACACTCCCAGGCTGCCGTAGAGGATGACGCACATGCCGCCGAGACAATCGGCGTCCGTGGCGCATTGGGGCAGGCAGGTGCCGAAGAAAACGCCGCAGAAGAGCCCCTGCGCGCACTCGGAAGACCCCGCGCTGCAGGATTCGCCGCACTGCTTGCCAGGGTACCGGCAGAAGCCCGCCTCGCAGGTCCCGCCGGAGCAATCCACGTCCGACAGGCACTGCACGCATTGCCCAGGCGAAAAGCTCGTGTCGCATTGGAGCGGCGGCACGCAATCCTCGCTCCGGCGGCAGCCGCGCGCGCAGAAACCGTCGAAGCAGAGCTTTCCGGCGGCGCACTGCCCATCCTGGAGGCACTCCAGGCAGCGGCCCGACGACAGCTGGCAATAGCCGATGACGCAATCGCTGTCGGAACGACAGGAGTCCTGACACTGGTACTGTATGCACTTGCCGGCCGGGCAGTCGGCGTCCTCGAGGCAGTCCACGCAGGTCCCGTTGGGGCCGAGATCGACGGCGCACTTCTGGTTGGCCGGGCAGTCGCGCGCGGTGCGGCACCCCGGGACGCAGGCGTGCTGCGCGTCGCACACGAATCCCAGCGCGCAGTGGTCGGGGATGAGGCACTCGACGCACAGCCCCGAGACGACCTCGCAGTGCAGGCCCGCGCAGTCGTCGTCCGTGGCGCACAGCGCCACGCAGGTTCCGCCGCGGCAACCCTGGCCCGTGTCGCAGTCTCCGTCCTGGAGGCATTCCACGCAGCGCCCGTGCTCGTCCAGCGCGGGATCGCACAGGAGGCCGCCGGGGCAGTCACGGCTGGTGTTGCAGCCGGCGACACAGCTGTTCTGGTAGCAGATGTTCCCGAGCGCGCAATGATCGGTCTCGAGGCAGTCCACGCAGCGCTCGCTCTGCGGATCGCAGTAGCGGCCCGGGCAGTCCGCATCCGAGGAGCAGAAGAACTGGCACTGGCCATCGGCGCAGCGCAGGCCCAGCGGGCAGTCCTCGGCAGAGAGGCACTGCACGCACTGGCCGTGGTCGCCGCGGGCGCTGTCGCACAGCAGGCCCTGGGGACAGTCGCGGCTGGAACGGCAGCCGACGACGCAGGCCTTGTCGATGCACAGCTCGCCGAGGTTGCAGTCCGCGTCCGTCTCGCAGGGCAGGCCCTGCTTGGGTTTGCACTGGCCGTCCTGGCACACGAAGTCCGTGGGACAGTGCCGGTCGCTCAGGCACTCCACGCATCCCCCGGTGCGGGTGTCGCACAGCTGGGGGGTGCAGTCCTCGTCCGATTCGCAGAACCACTGCCCGGGCTTGCACACCCCGCCCACGCAGGTCTCGGAGCGCGTGCAGTCGAGGGAGGTGAGACAGGCCAGGCAGGTGCCGCTCGACACCTGGCAGCGCGGGGTGGGCGGCGCACACTCCGAGTCGCGCCGGCAGCCGCTCCCGCCGTCCCCACCGTCGCCGTCCAGCCCCCCGTCGCCGCTCGGGCTGCTCGAGCCGCAACCAACGATCAGAAGCAACCCGAGCCGCAGGACGATCCCTGACGTGCGCATCATCATGGCACCTTCCTTCCTCCCACCGGGGAGGTGTCGCTTTGGCCCCGGGATACTAGACGGAATAACCCCAGGGTTCAAGGGCACGGAGCCGGTTGACTTGCGCCCCAAGGCGACGCATCCTGCGCGCATGCCGGACCCCAAGACCCAATCCCTGGAGCGCCGCGGCGGCGACATCCTGTCCCTGCCGCTCGCCGACGCCGCGCGCGAGCTCGACCGACTGCCGCTTTCGGAGAAAGTGGAGCTGGTGCTGGCTCAGCCGGCCGGCCCCCGGCGCCAGGAGCTGGTCCTGCGCTCTGCAAACCCCGCCGAGATCGCCCAGGCGCTGCCGGTCGAGGACTTCGCGCTCACCCTCAAGGCCATCGGCTACGGCGACGCCCTGCCGCTCATCGCGCTCTCTTCGGCGGAGCAGATGGCGTACCTTTTGGACCTCGACCTGTGGCGCGCGGACGGCGTCGACCTCGGTCGCTACCAAGAGTGGCTGAAGCTTCTTGGCGCCAGCCACCCCGAGCGGCTGGCGCGCTACTTCGACGAGGGGGAGTTCGAGATGCTGGCCTTACTCGCCGAGCGGAGCCTGACCACGGTGGAGCGGGAGGCGCTGCCCGATCTCCCCGACGACCAGGCCGCCCGGGTGGTGACGCCCGACAACTACCACATCTTCGTGGTTCGCCCCGGTGCCGACCTCGACGTCATGCGCGAGGTGATCGAGCGGCTCTACGAGCACGACCGGGAGAAGTTCTTCGCCCTGTGGGGCAACCTGGGCACGAATCCGCCGGCCGAGATCGAGGAGCTGGCCCGGCGCTTCCGGGAGGGGCGGCTGGCCGATCGGGGCTGGCCGGATCTGGAGGAGGCCGAGGAGTTCTACCGGCCGCTCTCGCCGAGCGAGGCGCGGCAGGGCCGGGCGCTCCCGCGCGGCGTGGACAACCCGCCCCGCTTCGCCCTGGAGCGGCCCGGCGGGCCCTTGTGGGATGGCGGGCTCTCCCGGATCGAGGACGAGAGCCTGCGCGGCCGGCTGGCCTCGCAAGTTGCGAATCTGGTGAGCCGGGTGCTGGTGGCGGACGGCATGACCGGCGCCGAGCCGGAGCAGAGCCGGAGCGCCTTCGAGCGGGTGCTGGGGCGCCTGGAGATCGGCCTGAACCTGCTGGGTGCGCGCGACGCCGAGGGTGCCCAGCGTCTCTTGGAGTCGGTGCCGCTCATCGACCTGTGCCGGGTGACCCAGCATGCCATCCTGTCGCGGGCGCGGCTCGCCAAGGGTCTGCTCAATCATCCGGCCGCCGCCTGGATCCCCCACCTGCCGTCGCCGCTACCGGAGTTGCTCTCGAACCTGGCCACGCCGCGTCCCCGGCTGGTCGATCCCGACACGCTGCTGCCGCGAGAGTTCGCCTCGGTGGGCGACTTTCCACCCCTCGACGCCGCGCTGGAGCGGAGCCGCACCCTGCTCGAGCTCGCCGCCCACCTCGGCGAGCCGGCTCGCCTGCCACGGCCGTTCCCCCCGGGGAGCATCCCCTCCGGCCCCGAGGGGCTGGAGATCCCGGCGCTGCTGGCCACCCTCTTCGTCCGGCATCGCCTGCGCTTGCCCAAGGAACTCGCCCCGCTACCGTTCTCGGCGGCGCCGCACATCGCCGCCGCGCTCCCGCGGAACATGCCGTCCCTTTCCTCCGACATTTCGAAGTTCCTGGACGAGCTCGGGGGCCCCACGACCGCCGATGCGGAGGCGCTTGCGGAACTGATCGCCGCCAACCTCTGGGAAGACGTGCTGTCGCGCCGGCCGGACGAGCTGGACGCGCGCTTCTGCCCCAGCCTGTGGTGGAGGAGCGAGTAGAGGAGCTACGGAGCGATGCGGCGCACGCGGTAGTTGCCGTGGTCCACCACGTAGATCGAGCCGTCTTTCCCCACCGAGACGCTCTGCGGCTCGTTGAACAGCGCGTCGCCGATGGCGCCGTCGTAGTACCCCTGCTGGCCGGGCTTGCCGGCCACGGTGGTCACCTGCCCTCCCGCGATGCGACGGATGACGTGGTTGCCGGTGTCGGCCACCACCACCGAGCCGTCGGGCGCCACGTCCACCGCATTGGGCAACAGGAAACGCGCCGCCGCCGCCGGGCCGTCCTTGTGTCCGCCCTTGTCCTTGCCCGGGGCGCACACCCCGGCGAAGGTGCTGACCTGGCCGCCCTTGAGCAGGCGGATGCAGTTGTTCTTCTGGTCGGCGATGTACACCTCGCCGCCGGGGCCCACCGCGATGCCGGCGGGCTCGTTGAACTCGGCCTGCTTGGCCGGGCCGTTGCTCATGCCGAACACCACGCCCTCGGTGGTGTCCTTGCCCCCGCGCCCAGCGATGGTCTTCACCTCGCGGGTGTTTTTGTCGATGAGCTTTATCTTGGAGTTCAGCATGTCCACCACCAGCAGGTTGCCGTCCTTGTCGAAGGTGAGATCGACCGGGCTGTAGAAACGCGCGTCCTGCCAGCCCCCGTCCTTGTCCAGGCCGGTGTCGTCGGCCTCGCTGCTGCACTTGCCGGCGTACACCGAGGCCTGGCCCTCGGCGGACAGGCGCCGGATGCAGTTGTTGTTGCAATCGGTGATGAACACCGACCCGTCCGGGCCCACCGCGATGCCCCGCGGCTTGTCGAAGCGGGCAAACTTGCCCTGCTTGTCGTCGTTGCCGGGCTTTTCCGAGCCGGCCACGCGGGTGGGCTTGCCGTCGGTCCCCACGCGGTATATCTGGTGCTCGTCGGTCACCCACACCTCGCCGCCGGCGGTCACCCGCACCCCGTTGGTCATGTTGGTCATGAAGTGCATGACCGGGTTCTGCTTGCCGCCGAGCACGGTGGAGACGCACTGCGGCAACCCCTCGTTCATGCGGCCGTCGCAGTTGTTGTCCTTGCCGTCGCACACCTCGGTGGCCCCGGCCTTCACCGCCGGATCGGCGTCGTCGCAGTCCAGCACCCCGTCGAGCTTCGGATCGCAGGCCGGCCCGGCCTTGGCGCCGTCGTTGTCCCGGTCCTCGCACAGCCCGCTCTTGCGGGCCTCGAAGCGATCCCGGGCCTCGCGCGCCTCCTTGACCGTCATGCAACGGCCCAGCTCGGCCTCGGGCGGCTCCTTGTAGCAGGCGGGCAGCCCGCCCTTGACCTGGCCCGAGCAGTCGTTGTCCTTGCGGCACTCGCCCGGCTTCAGCGACTTGCAGCCCACCCCGAGCACCACCAACGCCAACATCGCCACCCACCACGCCGCGCGCCTCATGCCAAACCCTCCTGGAAACTCCGGCGGATTCTTCCGCCGAAATGGTTTCAGGGAACGATCCAGCGCACCCGCTGGCACAGGGTGTCGCTCACGAACAGGCTGCCGTCCGGACCGGGGGCCACGTCCATCGGCGACTGGAAACGGGCCTTGTCGATGGGGCCATCCAGGCACTTGGACTCTCCGGGTTTGCCGTACAGGGTGCGCGCCGCGCCCGCCGGCGTCAACAGGCGGATGACCGCGTTGCCGGTGTCGGCCACGAGGAACTGGCCCTTGCCGTCGAAGGCCATGCCGTGGGGGTAGTTGAACTTCACCGCCTTCGGCGGCCCGTCCACGTAGCCGCCGATGCCCAGCTTGGTGTCCGAGTCGCCCACGAAGGTGGCCACCTCGTACTTGCCGTCCTTGCCGGCGGTGAGCTGCCGCAAGCGGCAGTTGAAGGATTCCGATACAAAGATGATTCCGCGCGCGTCCACCAGCACCGCCTGGGGATCGTTGAAGCGCGCCTGGTCGCCCGGCCCGTCCAAAAAGCCGATCTGGCCCTCCCCCTCCACCACCTCGGCCGGGCCGATGCCGGCCAGCGTGGTCACCTGGCCGTCCTTGAGGCGGCGCACCCGGGCATTTAGCTGGTCCACGATGATCAGCGCGCCGTCCGGCGCCAGGGCCAGGTCCGAGGGGCAATAGAAGCGGGCCGCGCTCGCCGGCCCGTCGGCGAACTGCCCGACGTCCTTGGTGAGGTTGGAGCACTGGCCGGCCAGGGTGGACACCCGCCCGTCCGTGGCGACTTTCCGCAGGCAGTTGTTCTTGCAGTCGGCCACCACCAGCGAGCCGTCGGCGAGCCGGACCAAACCGTTGGGATAGGAGAAGCGCGCCTCGGCGGCCGGGCCGTCGGCGAAGTTGGACAGGTGGCTGCCGGCCAGGATCTCGGCCCGCCCGTCACTCAGCGAGATCTTCCACAGGTGGTGGTTGTCGGCCACCAGCAAGAAACCGGCCGGGTCGTAGAGCAGGCCGCGGGGGTTTTCGAGCTTGAGCTCGGGACGGCCCGGGACCGGCAGCCCGAACAGCGTCTGCACGCAGCCCTTCTGCCCCTCGTTGTTGCGCCCGTCGCAGTTGTTGTCGCGCTCGTCGCACACCTCGGGCTTTCCCGGGGCGGCCTGGGCATCGTTGTCGTCGCAGTCCAGCCGCTCGCCCGCCGGGCAGTCGGCGCCGGCCCGGAAGCCGTCCTTGTCGCGGTCCTCGCACACCTTGGGCCGCTCGGCCTCCTTGCGCTCTTGCAGGATGCGCTCCCGCTCCTTCATGCTGGTGCACTTGCCCTCGAAGCACACCTCGGAGCCGGAGCACTGGGTGTCCTTCTCGCAGGTCCCGGCAGGGCGCGAGGTGCAGCCGGCCATGACCAGAAGTCCACAGCAAGCCATCCAGGTACGCCGAAGCATGGGCACTCCCCGGAAACATCGCCCCGGCCCGGGCCGGGGCGCGAAGGTTGACAGCCCAGGCGAACATAGGACAAGCCGCGAGCGGGTGTCAAACGGCAGGTGCCTGTGGTAGTTTCGCGCGGCATGGACGGAACCGACGACATCCTGAAGGCCGTGCGCCACCCCTCGCGCTACCTGGGGTGCGAGGTGAACGCCCGCCGCGAAGAGCCGCGGGACCTCGCCTGCCGGGTGGCGCTGTGTTTCCCCGACCTGTACCCGGTGGGCATGAGCTACCTGGGGCTCCAGGTGCTCTACGACCGGATCAACGCCGAGCCGGACCTTCGCGCCGAGCGGGTGTTCGCCCCGGACCAGGATTTCTACCTGGAACTCGAACGCCGCGGCCTGCCCCTCTTTTCGCTGGAGTCCAGGCGCGCCCTGGCCGACTTCGACATCTTGGGATTCACCCTGCAGCACGAGCTGCACCTTCCCGAGGTGCTCTCCATGCTGCGCCTGGGCGGCGTGCCGCTGCGGGCCGCCGAGCGGAATGCAAAACACCCCGTGGTCATCGCCGGCGGGCCGGGCGCCGGCAACCCGGAGCCGATCGCCGAGGCCCTGGACGCGGTGTTCCTCGGCGACGCCGAGGAGGTCATCGCTCCCCTGGCCCGGGCGGTGGGCCTGGCCCGGCGCCGCGGCCGCACCCGCGAGCAGATCCTGGACGAGCTCATGTCCCTGCCGGGGGTGTACCTCCCCGGCCGCTACCGCGTGAGCTACCACGCCGCCGGCCCCATCGAGCAAGTGACCCCGGTGGGCGGCGCCCCGGCCCGGGTGCGGCGGGCGGTGCTTCGTGATCTCGACGCCGTCGATCCTCCCCGGCACTCCATCGTGCCCTTCGCCGAGTGTGTCCACGAGCGGCTGACCGTCGAGATCCAGCGCGGCTGCACCCGCGGCTGCCGCTTCTGCCAGGCGGGCATGATCAACCGCCCGGTGCGCACCCGCTCGGCGCCTCGCCTGCTCTCGGCCATCGAGGCGGGGCTGGCCGCCACCGGATTCGACCAGGTGTCGTTGCTGTCGCTCTCGGCCGGCGACTACCCCGACCTGCCGGCGCTGTTGGAGGCGTTCTACCGCCGCGCCGCGCCGCGTCGCGTCTCGCTGAGCCTGCCGTCGCTGCGGGCCGAGACTCTCACCCCACGGGTGGTCGAGCTGGCCCGCACCGTGCGCAAGTCGGGGTTCACCATCGCCCCGGAGGCCGGCAGCGCGCGGCTGCGCCGGGTCATCCACAAGGACCTCTCCGACGAGGACGTGCGGGCCGCGGCCCTGGGCGCCTTCCGGGCCGGCTGGCGCCTCATCAAGCTGTACTTCATGCTGGGCCTGCCCAGCGAGACCGCCGCCGATCGCGAGGCCATCGTGGCGCTGGTGGATCGTCTGCGGGGCGAAGCCCGGGCCGAGGGCCTGCGCCCCGACATCCACGTCACCCTGTCGCTGTTCGTGCCCAAGCCCCACACGCCTTTCCAGTGGGAGGCCATGCTGCCCATGGCACAGGCCCGCCGCGCCCGCGAAGAGGTGGCGCAACGCCTGCGCCGCGTTCCGGGCGTGAAGACGGGCTACTCGCTGGCCGAGATGAGCTGGGTGGAGGGCCTGCTGGCGCGGGGGGACCGGCGCCAGTTCCCAGCGCTGTGCGCCCTGCTCGAGGGTGGCCAGCGCCTGGCCGGCTGGTCGGAGCACTTCCGGGCGGAGGCGTTCGAGCGGGCCTTCGGCGCCCTGCCCGTGCCGGGCGGGCCCGACTTCTACCTGCGCGAGCGGGCGCTCGACGAGGCGCTCCCCTGGGACCATCTGGATCTCGGACCGAGCAAGGACTTCCTCCGCGCCGAGCGCGAACGTGCCTACCGCGAGCTGCCGACCCCGGACTGCGCCCGCGGCGAGTGCAGCGACTGCGGCGCCTGCGAGAGCGACATCGCGCCGCGCCTGCACCGCGCGCCCCCTCCTCCCGTGCCGCCCTCGGCCGAGCCGGAGCCGCAGCCCTCGGTGGTGCGCCTCACCCTCGCCAAACAGGGCCCGGCCGCGCTGCTCTCCCACCTCGAGTTCATGAACGTCGTCGAGCGGGCGCTGCGCCGCGCCGAGTGGCCGCTGCTGTACAGCCAGGGCTTCCACCCGCGGCCACGGCTCTCCTTCGGACCCGCCTGCCCCGCCGGAGCGGCCTCGCGCTGCGAGCTGGTGGACGTGACGCTCACCGGCGCCGGGAATGACGACGAGCTGGCAGGTCGCCTGCGGGACCAGCTTCCGCTGGGCCTTCTGCTGCTCGAGCTGACGCGCCTTGCGCCGGGCGCCCCGGGAATCATGCGCGGCGTCGGCGCCGTGCGCTACCGGCTCTTCTTGCCCATGGGCCAGGACGAGGCGCGGGCGGGGGCCGAGCGTCTGATGGGGCGCGCCTCGTGGCGGTTGCGCCGGCACACCGGCGGCGCCGAACGCGAAGTGGAGGTGCGCCCGAGCCTGCTGCGGATCGCCGTTGAGCCGGGAGCGCCGGGATGCCAGGCGGTGCTGGAGGTGCGCCTGGGCGAGGGCGCGGCGGCCCGTCCGCTGGAAGTGGCCCGCGAGGCCTTCGGGCTCGCCCCGCTCGAGGTGGTGCGTGAGGCGCTGCTTCCCGCCGCGGCCGGCCCGGCGGGTTCGCCCGACTCCGCGGGAGGAGAAGAATGAACGCCCAACTCCTGATCGAGGCCCGCCAGCGCGAGAAGCGCGTGGCACTGATCGAGCAGGGCGCCCTGGCCGAGCTGTACGTCGAGCGGCCCGGCCGCCAGACCTGGGTGGGCAACATCTACCAGGGCCGGGTGGTGCGAGTGCTGCCCGGCATGGACGCGGCCTTCGTGGACATCGGGCTGGAGAAGGCCGGCTTCCTGTACGTGTCGGACGTGCTGACGCCCGAGTCGCCGGCCGACCTGGATCTGGAGGACGGCGGCGACGAGGAACCGGTCGCGGACCGTTCGTTTGCGGGCCGTGGCGCCGACGCCCGGCGGCACATCGCCGACGTGCTGCGCGGCGGCCAGGAGATCCTGGTGCAGGTGGCCAAGGATCCCATGGGGACCAAGGGGGCGCGCCTCACCACCCACATCAGCCTGCCGGGCCGGCTCCTGGTGTACCTGCCCACCATCGATCACATCGGCATCTCGCGGCGCCTGGACCACGAGAACGAGCGTGTCCGCCTGCGCGAGATCCTCGAGCGTCTCCGCCCAGCGGGTGCCGGTGTCATCATCCGTACCGCCGCCGAGGGCGCCGACGAGGAGGCGCTGGCCGCCGACCTGGGCTTCCTCACCCGCCTGTGGGACGACATCAAGGAGCGGCAGTCGTCTAGCCCGGGACCCCGCCTGTTGTACCGGGATCTCGATCTCATCCGCCGCGCCACCCGCGACCTCTTCACCGCCGAGGTGGACCGGCTGGTGATCGACGATCCGGACGAACACCGCCAGCTACTACAGTTCGTGCGCACGCTCATGCCGACCCTGGCCGGGCGGGTGGAGCTGCACGGCGGCGAACTGCCGCTGTTCACCAGCATGGGCCTGGAGGTGGAGATCGCCCGCGCCCTGGAGCGCAAGGTGTGGCTGAAGAGCGGCGGCACCATCGTCATCGACCAGACCGAGGCGCTGACCGCCATCGACGTGAACACCGGCCGCTACGTGGGCAAGCACAACCTGGAGGAGACCATCACCCAGACCAACCTGGAGGCGGTCAAGGAGATCGCGCTGCAGCTGCGCCTGCGCGACATCGGCGGCATCATCATCATCGACTTCATCGACATGGAGCGCCCCGCCAACCGGGACAAGGTGTTCGCGGCCTTGCAGGAGGCGCTCGCCCGCGATCGGGCCCGCTGCCACGTGCTCAAGGTCTCCGAGCTCGGACTGGTGGAGATGACCCGGAAGAGGGTGCGCGAGAGCCTCACCCGCGCCCTCACCCAGGCCTGCCCCTACTGCCAGGGCGCGGGGAGGGTCCGCTCCACGGCCACGGTGTGCTTCGACATCCTGCGCGCCATCGAGCGCGACTTCCGCGAGCGGCCGGGAGGACTGACGGTGCGGGCGCACCCCGAGGTGGCCGGCTTCCTGCTGGACGAGGCGCGCGAGGCGCTGGAGGGTCTGGAGACACGCCTGCGCCTCCACCTGCGGGTCGAGGCCGATCCCGCCTTCCACCTGGAGCAGTTCGAAGTCCAGTCGGCGGAGGTGCCGCATGACGGCTGAGCTCTTTACCGTCTTCGCCGACGAGCAGGGTCGCCTCCGCGCGGCGCCCGAGCTGGCACCGGCCGCCGCTTGCCTGGGCGCGATCCAGCCGGCCGAGGCGTTCGGCCGATTCGTCCCGCTGCCGGCCGGCAGCGCGCTGTACCGCCTCCCCGGCCGCGCGGCGCTGGGTCTGGACCACCGCGGTCGCCAGGTCCTGGCGGGCGAAGGGGCTCTGGCGCTGGCCGCGGCGCTGCCACCGGGATGGCTGCGCCTGGCCCTGCCCGCCTACCGGCGCCTGCCGGGCGCCCCGGAGCTCCCGCTGCGGGCCTACACGGCGGTGGCCGTGCGCCGGGGGCGATTGTACGCCCTCGCCCGTCGCATCGACCGGCGCAGGCACTGGGACCCGGAGCGGTTCGAGGGCCAGGACTTCCCGGCGCTCGCCGCCCGCTGGATGCGCCGCCTGCCGAAGAACCGCCTGGTGCGACAACTGACGCGCTGCGCCTGCGACTACGGTTGCTCCACCGCCCGCAACCTCTTTTTGGGCGCCTTCGAGGCGGGCCTGCCGGTGTCCCCCCGCTGCAACGCCCGCTGCCTCGGCTGCATCTCGCACAACGCTTCGGGGGAACCGCCCAGCCCGCAGCAGCGCATCGGCCGGCCGCCGCCGGTGAACGACATCGTGGAGGCGGCGGTGCTCCACCTCACGCGGGCCCGCCCCGGCATGGTGAGCTTCGGCCAGGGGTGCGAGGGCGAGCCGCTGCTGGAGGCGCATCGCCTGTGCGCGGCCATCGCGCAGATCCGGCGCCGCACCAGGCGCGGCACCATCCACATGAACACCAACGGCAGCCTTCCCGCCCGGCTGCCGGCGTTGGTGCGCGCCGGGCTCGACGCGGTGCGGGTGAGCCTGTTCAGCGCCCGGCCCGACGCCTACGCCGCCTACCACCGCGGCCGGGTCAACCTGGCGCGGGTCGAGCGATTTGTCGCGCGGGCGGTCCAGGCGGGGCTCATCGTCTCCATCAATCTGCTGGTCTTCCCCGGGTTCACCGACCGGGAAGGCGAGCTGCGCGCGTTGCTCGGCCTGCTCCGTCGCACCGGCGCGCGCAACCTGCAGCTTCGCAACCTGGATCTGGATCCCCAGCGGCTGCGCGGGGCGGTACCGCCCGCCGGCGGCCGGCGGCTGGGGCTCGAGCGCTGGCTGCAGGCGCTGCGGCAGGAGATCCCCGACCTGTGGTTCGGGAGTTTCAACCGCTTCCGGGAGGAGGTCGGGCCAGTTTCTTGATCCGCGGCGCCGGTGGCGGTAGGCTCTGGAATGGATTTCGAGACGTCCGGGGAGCGCCATGGATTCCATCTCGCGCGGCGCGGTGCAGATCGATCAGAAGCTCCTGATCATCCTCAAGCAGATGGTCCAGGACACCGGTGTGGACCTGGAGGGGCTGGTCAACCTGGGCGCCTACGAGCTGGCCCGCCGTCTGGGGTACGTCAACCCGCAGCCCCGGGCCCTGGCGCCGCCCCCGGCCCTCGACCTCTTGGACAAGGCCGAGCCGCACCCGCCCCCCCGCAAGCCGGGCCGCCCCGCGGCGCCGCCCCCACCTCCCCGGCCCGCTCCGGTCGCGCCGCGCTCGCCGGTGCTCAGCATGCAGGTGGACAAGAGCGCCCCGGTGCCCATCCGCAAGGACGTGTTCCTCATCGGCCGCGGGAGCAAGTGCGACTACATCATCGAGCACCGCAGCGTCTCCCGCGAGCACGCCGTGATCACGCGCGAGCGCAACGGCTGGTTCATCGAGGATCTCAACTCGGCGAACGGCACCTGGCTGGAAGGCGAGCAGATCAGCAAGCACCGCATCGAGAACGGCGACGAGATCCAGATCTCCAACCTCACCCTGCGGTTTTCCCTGCGCTAGGATCTCTGCCTGCAAAATGATTGCATTTCGGGTAGGATGCCTCTCGAGCACATGAACGCCTTGCACAAAAACAAACCCGCGGGTGCGAAGCCGCAAAACCCGAAACCCCGGAGCCAGCGTGAGCGCCTGGTTGCGCAGCCGCAAGAGCTGGCGCAACCAGGCGCGATCTTCCGGGTCGCCTTGCGAACCCGACCCTTGGCGGTTGCGCGGAATGGGTCGCGACCCAAGACCGCTCCAGGACGAGGCCGATGCCCAGACGCCTGACAGCGATCACTTGCCTTGCATGCGTGCTGGCCGCGTGCGGTGCCAACACCGAGCGGGCCGGACAGGCGCCGCGCATGCCGCGGCCAGCCGCCGCCGACCTCGACCCCGGTTCGAGCGAGCGGGTCCCCCGGCTCGGCCCTCCCTGGACATCCAGCGGCAGCGACCGCGCCGGCGCCTTCTTCGGCTGGAGCGTAGCCGGGCTCGGCGACGTCAACGGCGACGGCTACCCCGACGTGGCGGTGGGCGCGCCGTACCACAGCACGGCCTCGATCCGGGCCGGAAAGGTGTACGTTTTTTACGGCGGCCCGGGCGGGCTCGGCAGCCAGCCGGCCTGGACCTCCTCCGGCGACGACTTCAACCGGGCGCTCTTCGGCTACAGCGTGGCCGCGGCCGGGGACGTGGACGGCGACGGCTACGCCGACCTGCTGGTCGGGGCCCCCGGCCATCCCACCGCCAACGCCAACGCCGGCAAGGCCTACCTCTACCGCGGCTCGGGCAACGGGCTGCTACCGAACCCCTCCTGGACCTCCTCGGGCGACGATCGGGCCGGCGCCTTCTTCGGCACCGCGGTGGCCGGGGCGGGAGACGTGAACAAGGACGGCTTCGCCGACGTGCTGGTGGGCGCGCCCGCCGAGAGTTTCGAGCAGGGGCCGGTGAGCGGTGAGAGCGGCAAGGCCTTCCTGTACCTCGGCGGAAGGAGCGGGCTCTCCACGACGCCGGCCTGGACCTCGAGCGGCGCGGGCCAGGCCGAGGCGGGCTTCGGCTGGTCGGTGGCGGGGGCCGGCGACATCAACGGCGACGGCTACGGCGACTGGCTGGTGGGCGCCAATCTACACGACGGGGGAGCGGGCGACAGCGGCCGGGCCTTCCTGTTCTTCGGCGGTGGCGGGCCCCTGCCGGCGCAGGCCGCCTGGGAGTCCTCGGGGGACCCGCAGGCCGGGGCCCAGTTCGGTCACAGCGTGGCCGGCGCCGCCGACGCGAACCACGACGGCTACGCCGACATCCTGATCGGTGCGCCGGGTTTCGACGCGCTCTCCAACGAGAACGCCGGGCGCGCCTACCTCTACCTGGGCGGGCCCGCCGGCCCGGGCGGTGCGGCCACCTGGGTCCAGGCCGGCGATCGGCTGGCGCAGTTCGGCTGGAGCCTCGGCGGCATCGGTGACGGCAACCGGGACGGGTTCGCCGATTTCCTGATCGGCGCCCCGACCTCCTCGCTGCATGCCGCGGGGGCCGGGGCGGCGTTCCTGTTCCTGGGCCAGGCGGACGGCGCGGGCGCGCAACCCGCCTGGTCGGCGGCCGGCGATGCGCAGGCCGGAGCGGGTTTCGGCGGCGCATTAGCCGGCGCGTTCGATGTCAACCGCGACGGCTTCGGCGACTTTTTGGTGGGCGCCTACGGTCAGGATGGCGCGGCGGCGGACGCGGGCAAGGCCTTCCTGTACTTCGGCCAGGGGGGCGGCTCGTGCAACGCCCAGAACGATCCCTGCGACGACGGCGACCCCTGCACGAAGGACGATCGCTGCGACGGCGCGCTCGTATGCCGCGGCACAACCTACAGCTGTGACGACGGCAACGGCTGCACCCGCGACAGCTGCCTCGGCGACGGCACCTGCCAGCGTTTCGTGCTCGACCTCGAGCCGTGCGACGACGGCGACGCTTGCACCGGGCCGGACATCTGTCGCGCCGGGGTGTGCCGTAGCGATGCCAAGGATTGCTCGGCGTTCGCCGATGCTTGCCACCGCGGGGCCTGCGATCCCGCGACCGGCGCCTGCCGGGCCGAGGCCCTTCCCGATGGGACCGTCTGCGACGACGGCGACGAGTGCACCGGAGGCGAGACCTGCCGGGGCGGCGTGTGCCTGAGCCGCGAGAACACATGCCGGCAGGGAGGCTGCGGCTGCGCCAGTGCCGGCGCCCCGACGACCCCGCTCCTGCTGACCGCGCTCTGGCTCGGCGCGCGCCGGCGAAAACCTTACGGATGACCCCCGGACTCAACAACACATCCCCGTTGCGGCCTGCGCCCGCAACCCCATGTCGCGCGCGAAAGAGTTGGCTTGGTGGGCCCCGCGTTCTCGCGGCACGGCCCTCCAGGTCTGTGTTGGCGGCGCTGTGCGTGCTTTTACCGTGCGTGACCGCCGCGCGCGCCGAGTCGCTGCTCGTCGATCCCGGCCCGGCCATCGAGGCGCGCCTGTGGCTCGGGCGGATGGTGTCGCTGCTCGAGTTTCCTCGGGTGGTGTGCCGCCTCGACGAGGCGACGGACTGGAAGATCGGGGACCCGCCAACGCGGGTGGAGATCGACGCGGCCACCTTCCGGCCCGGCTGGCACCGGCTGGCGGTGGCAGCCGGCGATCAGGGCTGCGCCGGCCCGCAGCAGACGGTTCACCTGCTGCTGGCCCCGCTGCCCCTGGAGGAAGCCGCACCGGGTAACCTCACCGTGTGGTTCGACGCCCGCAACGCCGAGTTCGCGCCTGCCCGGCCGGGCCAGGGGCGCCTGGTGGCCGTGCTGGACGGCATGGTGGCGGCGAGCCAGCCCTGCCGCGATCACGAGACCTGCCTGCTCGACGTCGAGGCGGCCTTCTGGGAGGCGTTCGCGGCCACGCCTTCCCGGGCGGGCCTGCTGTGGCTCCCCGCGGGGGCGGATCTGCCGGTGGGCCAGCCCTTTCCACCGCTGCTGGGCTTGCGCGCGGGGGCGGTGGGCTGGAGCGAACTGCGTCTCATCCCGGAGCGTGTGGTGTTCAACGCCCCGCTGGTCGCCGAGCAGGCGCTGGACACGGCCTCGCCGCGCCACGAGATCGAGGTGCGCTTCCCGGAGGCGCTGGACCAGGTGGCCTGCGACGTCGCCGAGTGCCGCAAGACGGCGACGGGCGTCCGCTTGTTCCAGGTGGATCCGTCGGCGGGACGGGTGCGGCTGAACTACACCCTGCGGCCGCGCTTCTTCTTGCAGCGCGATCGCAGGCTCCTGCGCGCCGACTCGGTGGTGCTGCGCCTCGAACGCTGCGCCATCCAGGCGCCGCTCGAAGTGCCGCTGCTCTCGGGGACCCTCAACCACCGCCTGTTCATCAAGATCCCGGCGGACTGTCTGAGCGCCACCGAGCCCGTCGAGGAACGCCTGGCCCTGCGCACGCGGCCGGCGGTACGGGCCTTCCTGCGCGCGGAGCACCCCGCGGCCGACCCGGCGGTCCGGCTGCTGGAAGTACAGCTCGAGCGGGTGCCGGTGGGCGTGGAGCAGCTCACCCTCACCCTGCTGGAACGTTCGGGCGGAGCGCGCCGCCTGGGCGCGGTGAACCTGCCGGTGGTCTCCGCCTTCGAGCCCGGCCGCATCCGTCTGGAGGTGCCGGCGGTCGGACCGGTCGAGTTCATCCCCAACAACCGGCCGGCGCGCCTGCTGCTGGCCTTCGACGACGACCGCTTCTCCTCGGATCTCACCGTCGAGGACCGGCCCGGCTGGTACCGCTCGTCCCGCGACGCCGACGGCTGGTCGGTGCAGGGCGAGCCGGGGAGTGCGGGGGTGGTGCCGTTGCGCTTGGCCTACCGGCCCCGGGCGCTGAACGCCTTCCTGGGGCGGGCGGCCGATGAGCCGGTGCCGGAACTGGCGCTGTTCGACACCCAGGCCCGCTTCGAGGTGCGCACCCTGAACCTGGTGGTGCCGCTGGTGCCGGAGCGCTCCCCGACCGGCCCGGTCATCGAGGTGGAGTGCGGCCCGCCGGGCCACGCCCGCACGCTGATCCCGGGAAGCCTCAACCGCATCCCGTTCTCTCAGCGAGACAGTTGCCGGCTGGTGTTCCACCTGGCGCGCCTGCCGCCGGACGCCGGGCTGCAGCGGTTACGGGTGCAGGCCGGGGAGTTCAACCAGGTGATCACCCTGGCGCCGGGGCCGGGAGAGCTGCTGGCCAGCATCCCGCCGGGGGAGCGCAACGAGTACGATCAGCTCACGGTGAGCGTGGCGCACGATCTGCTCAGCGGCCACTACACCCTGCTGCCACGCCAGTCGCTGGGCCAGGACCTGCGCTACCGCATCCTGCTCTCCGACCGCTCCTTCCGCATCAGCGCCACCACCGCCCTGCCCACCGGCCTGTTCCGCTTCAGCGAGAAGGAGATCACCGGCGCGGTGCCGGTGAGCGCCGGCGCCCTGGGCCGGGTGCTGTACATCCAGGCCAGCGGCCGGGAGTTCCCGCTGGGGCTGGAGATGGGCCTGTTCGCCACCAACCTGTCGAACACGCCGGACTTCTCCATCGTGATCGGCCTCGGGCTGAACCTGCCGGTGCTGAACCAGAACACCGCCCTGCAGGCCTCGTTCAACCTGCACGCCTGGGCCGAGTACGCCCCCACCCGCCTCAGCCGCGACCTCACCCCCTTCGCGTTCCTCTTCGGGCCGTCGTTCTCGGTGGGGATGATCTCCACCAACTTCTGATACCGCTCAGGGGTTCCAACGCACCCGCGCCGGGTGGCGCACCTCGAACTGAAGCAGGAGGCGCCGCTCCTCGCCGGGGGCGAGCTCCAGGTTCCAGGCGCACAGCCCCTGATCGTCGAGGGTGAGGCCCGGGGTCGTCTGGTCCCGGTCGAGACGGACCGTCACCTCCTTGATCTCCGACACCGGCAGCCGCTCGGTGAGCCGCAGCGCGCGCCGCGCGGCCGAGTGGTTGGCCAGGTAGAGGCGCACCCGGAAGGTGTGCACCCGCTCGTGGCGGATGGCGGTCTCGTCCGTCTCGTGCTCCCGCTCGCGCATCACCACCAGCTCGTCCTCGCTGCCCCAGGAGAGGGCGAAACGCTCGGCGGGAGAGACGTAGCCGATGCGCGAGCGGCCCACCGTGCCGCCCCCGCGCAACAGCATGACCGGCCCGGCCAACAAGGGCAAGGCGCTGGCGTTCTTCTGCAGCGACTTCAGGAAGACGAAGGGCTCCAGCTCCGGGCAGCAGGCCAGCTCCAGCTCCGCCGGGGACTCGAAGCTCTCGTACTCGAAGCGGTGCGGGCGGCCGTCGGAGGGGACGTCCACTGGCGCCGGCACCGTGAAGACCCGCTCCTCCCCGCCATCGTACAGGCCCGGCGGAGTGTCCTGCTCATTCTCGGCGGCGGAGCCGGTCTTGGCGATGTCCTCGTCGCGGGACTCGACCTCGATGACCCGGCGCTCCTCCTCGCTCTTCTGCCGCGCGCGTAGCACGTCGTCCTCGAGGAGCGGCAGCTCGGCGCCCTGCGAAGGCCGGGCGGTCGAGAAGCGCAGCTCGACGCCGGACCAGTCCTCGCCGGTGTTCTGCCACACCCGCCCGGCGGCCTGCCAGCGCACGGCGGGCCGCGGCCCCTCGATCAGCTCGGCGGTGTACTCGGGGCGCCACAACGCGCAGGGCACCTGGTATTGCCACTCGATCTCGGCCTCGGCGTCCTTCTCCGACGAGATCTCGGTGTCCACGCGGGCGGTGTACTCCGAGAGGGGTGCCAATACCAGCGCGAGTTCCTCTTGCAAGCGCCGGATGGCCAGCCGGCGATCCTCCTGATCGAACTGGGCCTGCAGCAGCGCCTCCTCCAGCTCGCGCCGCCGCGTCCACAGCCGCTCCAGCGCCTGGTCCACCCCCGGGTCTAAGGCGCCGGCGGCCACCCGCATCCCGATCTGTCGGCCCAGATCCTCCGCCGCCTGCCGCACCAGCGAGAGCTCGCGCGCCTGCGCCATGGCGCCGTCGAACGCGGCCAGGTACTCGTCCTTGAGTCGCTCGAGATTCGCGCGGACCTCCCGCTCGGCCTCGGGGCGCGCGGGCCGCACCCGGTAGCTGCGCGAGAGGCGCACGTCGAGCACCCGCAGCGCCTGATCCGTCCCGCCCAGCGGGCGAACGCGGCAGCGCAGCGTCCCGTCGGCGCACAGGGGGGTCACACCACCCACGCTCAAACGCTGGCGGCCTTCCTTCAGTGAGAGCCGTGCGGCGCGGGTGACCTGGGCCCGGTCCTCCATCACCAACACCGCGCGGATGGGGGCCTGGACGTCCACGGATGGTGCCATCATACGCTCGTCAATCACGGCGGTTCCCTCCCACGAGCATCTGCTTGGCCGGCAGCTCGATGCGGTAGGAAAGCTTGCAGGTGACGCTCTGGCGCGGCGCCAGGTTCAGGCGGAAACACAGGCCACCCCGGACCCGCTGGCCGCGCTCCACCTGATCGTAGCTCTCGGCCTTGGGCTCGCTGGAGAGCAAGGTGACCTTGATCTCCGGGCTGTCGCTGACCGGGACGCGCTCGAAGATCTCCACCCGGGATGGGACGGCGCGCTTGCTGCGCACCTCGATCTCGACGGTGTGCACGATGGCGGTGGTCCCGCCCAGCAAACCGGCGCTCCCCTCCTCCACCTTCAGCCGGCGAGCGACCGCGATGGCCGGCTCCAGCCCGAGGTTGACGCAGATGGTCTTTTGCGGCGGGGTGGTCTCCATCTGCGAGTCCACTAGGAAATCCCCCTCCTCGAAGACCTTCACCGCCCCCGCCAGCAGCGGCACCTCGAGCGGGTTGTCGAACTCGGCCAGCGCGAACACCCGATCGTCGATCGCGGGGACGCAGCGGAACACGCGCCGGATGTTTTCTTCTCGCCGCCACACGGTGAGCCAGTGGGGCTCCCCGTCGCTCGGGATGGCCGAGGAGCCCTGGGCCGGATACCGCACCGCGAAGCTCCCGGCCGCCACATCCAACGGCACGGACCCTTCCGGCGGCGTCCAGTCCAGCTCCTCCTCCGGTCGCCGCAGCTGCAGCTCGCCGGGGTTGAACGGCGGCAAGTCTCCGCCGCTCTCTTTGACGAGCGCGTTGAGCTGGAATCCGAGCTCGTCCTCGGGCCGCAGGGCCTGGAGCCGGCCGCGCGCCCCACTTGCATCGGGAGCCGGCATGAGCAGGCGGGCGTAGTCGAGGGCGTCCTGGCCCAAGGTCACGGCCGCGGCCGCCGATGGCGGGGCCAGGTACTCGCCGGTCGTCTCGTCCGCGCCAAAGCACTTTTCGCACTCAACCTGCGACTCCATGACCGCGCCGTCTTCGCACTCTCGGTCCACGTCTTGCGCCATCCTGGCCGGGGCGGCGGCCCTGACGCTGGCCATCGGAACGCCGGCGGGGGCGGGGGCGGACGGGGGCATGGCCTCCGCCGGTGGCGGCGGCGGCGCGGAGCGGGCCTTGGCGCGCCTGGGGCGGGGTGGGGGCTCCTCTCGCAGCGCCGCTTCGAGGATCCGTCCCTCCCCCCCCTTGCGCGCCTCTCTCTGCTCCGCCGAGGCGATCAAGGCCGGCATCTGGGGGAGATCGAGCGCCGGCAAGGAGGGTGGCAGGTACGACGCCTGCGCCCGGCGCCGGCCCTCGTCGTACCCGGCGAACAGCTCGTCCAGACCCTCTGGCAGCTCGCGCCAGCCGCTCTGCCGGGGGGGCTGCGCCCGGCCGATCCTCCAGGAGGAGAGCTCCGGCAACTCGGTGGAGCGGTAGAAATCCGCGGTAGAGAAGGTGAGCTGCGCCGCCGGCCAGTCCTCGCCGCTCTTCTGCGCCACCACGGCCTGGAGCACGAGCTCCGCCCGATCCTGCTCGCGGGACACCCTGAGCTCGTAGCGCGGATGCCAGCCGGCGTAGGGCACCAAGTAGCTCAGCTCGATCTCGGCGGCCGCCACGCCCGCCGCCGGCACCAGGGTCAAGCGGGCGGCCTTGCGCGCCACCTCCAGGCTCTCGGCGACGGCGCTGCTCTGGCGCTCCAGGCGGACTCGCGCCTCGGCCAGCTTGTCTTCGAGCTCGAGAAGCGCCTTCTCCGCCTGGCGCTGGCGTTGGCGGGCCCGAGCCAGCTCGCGCGACACCAGCTCGGCGAGCGCCAGGCGCGGCCCCACCACGTCCCGGGCCTCGAAGGCCAGCCGCTCGGGAAGCTCGGCCTCGTCCTGGCGCGCGGGGGCCAGCGCCTCTAGCAGGCGCACCCGTTCCTCCTCGCGTTGCAGCACCACCCGGGTGCGGTTGCGCTCGCGCCGCAGGCGCTGGACCTCCTGCTGCAGCGGGGTGCGCACGCTCCCCTGGCGCGCGCCCAGCTCCAGGCCCAGGTGTACGTCCAGCAACCGGCCCGCGCCCTCGGGCAAGACCCGCGTTCGTAGCGAGTCGTCCCGCAGCGCCAGGGGGAGGCCGGAGAGACTGAGTTCGATCGGGCCGGCGCCCGCGTGGCCCTCCAGGCGAGCCCGGCGTTGCACCAGCGCGCCCATGCGAAACAGGTCCACCCGCACAATCTCGCTCGATACCCGGATCGGCTCACCCATGGTACCTCCCCGGAAAGTCCACCGAGCCCGACCATATCCCCGAACGCCCCTACCCCGCAACCCACCCACCCTCAATCTTCCCTGCGCGAGAGTCGCCAGCGTCCCAGGGCCATGGAGAGCGTCGGGGCCAGGATGGCGATGGCGATCGTGACCAGCAGCGAGACGATGAGCCAGTCGGGCCGTGCCACCGGCCGGCTCATGCGCCGCGGCAGCTCGTAGAGCACGAAGGTGGGGTAGAAGCTGGCCAGCAAGAACAGCAGGGAGTACACGGCGCTCGAGATCATGAACACCACCCCGCCGACGCCGGTGGGGATCTTGGCCGCGTTCTCGGCCGTGAAGCGGGGGTACACCGCGCCGATGCCGATGCCCAGAGCGGCGATGGACAACGATAGAGACAGCACCAGCGCCGCCGACAGGATGACGAACAGCGCCGGGGCCTCGATGACCAGGCAGGAGATGAGCGAGAGCGCAAGGCCCATGGCGGCCAGGGGCGCGAAGGCGCCCAGCAGCTTGGCGTGCAAGAACACCCGCAGGTCCAGGGGCGCGCTGCGGATGAGCCAGTAGGCCCGGCCCTCCAGGCTCACCGCCGGGAAGACGAAACGCACCGCCACGCCCGACAGCACCAGCCCGATGAGCACGTGGTTCACGGTGTACAGGGTGAACCAGGAGAAGCGCGCCAGTTTCAGGTAGGCGAAATTGAGCAGGTACACCGCCGCCAGGGCGCCGAGCAACAGCACCTGCAACCACTGGTTGGGATCGCGAAAGAAGACGCGCACGTCCTTGACCACGATGGAGCGGCCGGGCCCCCCGCCCGAGCCCAGCAAGCGCTCCAACCAGGGGCCGAGCAGGCGCAGCCGCGGCGCTCCCGTTCCCGCATCCCGGCGCAGCCGGCCCTCCTGTGCCAGAGCCACCCCGGCGGGAAACAGCGCTGTGCCAATCCAGCCCATGAGCGAGAGCGAGGCCAGGGCACCGCACAGCAGCGCCAGCGCCGGCAACACCGCGAGCGGTCTTCCCTGGAGGAGGCCGTACAGCACCTCGCCGGCCCACTCGGAGGGGAGCAACCCGGTCTCGGTGGCCTCGAACAGCCGCAAGAATTCCACCATGCTCCCGAAGCCTTCCTCCGAGAGCAGCCGCTCGGGTCGCAGGGCGCGGAACAAAAGGTACAGCACCACGAACAGGAGCAGGGTGAGCACGATCAAGAGATCGCGCGAGCGGCGCGCCGAGAACAGGCGGGTGAGCACCGTGGCCAGGATCGCGCCCAGGCAGCCGAAGATGACCAGCAGCGCCGGGAAGAGCCCGGCCAGGCCCAGGTAGTACGCCGGCCCGGCGGCGAAGGCGCGGCCGTACGCCAGAAACACCGGCAGGCCGAAGAACAGCACCATCCACGAGGCATTCAGCATCATCTCGAAGTAGCGTGCGAAGTACAGCGGCCCGGTGGGGATGGGCGCCGAGAGCAGCAGCGCAAGATCGTCAGACAGGAAGAACACCGAGAAGGACCCGATGGCCGCCGAAAGCAGCAACACCAGCGCCAGGATGAGCAGGACGAGCGAAAGCAGCTTTCGCGGCAGCAGCGCCCCCACCAGCTCCACCTCCATGATGTGGCGCAGGAACCACAAGCTGCCGGCGTAGATGCCCACGGCGAAGGCCAGCCCCAGGCCGGAAAAGAACAGGAGCCGCAAGGGGTGGCGCTGCTCGCGGCTCGAGCCCAGGCGGAACAGGCCCCGCAGCTTGGGCAGCAGCAGCCACAGGACCAGTCGCAGCTCGCTCACAGCGCAAGATCTCCGAGGTTGCCCGGCATCTCGGCGCCACCGGTGAGGCGCAAGAACACCTCGGCCAGCCGCCCGCCGGCCTCGGTGCCCACCGAGCGGCGCAGCTCCTCCGGCGTGCCGAGCGCGCACAACCGGCCCTGATGCAAAATGCCCACCCGCTGGCACAGCTCCTCGGCCACCTCCAGCGAATGGGTCGAGAGGAACACCGTGCCGCCGCCGGCGGCGAAACGCCGCAGGAGCTCCTTGACCAGCAGGGCGCCGCGCGGGTCCAGCCCGACCATGGGCTCGTCCACCAGCAGCACCCGGGGCCGGTGGAGCAGGGCGCAGGCCAGGGTGAGCCGCTGTTTCATCCCGTGGGAGTAGCTCTCCACCAGTTCGTCGGCCCAGGGCAGAAGCGCGAACAACGCCAGCAGCTCCTCGGCGCGCTCCCGCCCCCGCGCCGGCTCGACACCGAACAGGCCGGCGGTGAAGGAGAGCGTCTCGCGGGCGCTGAGCTTGTCATACAGGAAAGGCCGGTCGGGCACGTAGCCCACGAGCTCCTTGGCCCGCCGGGGGTCGGCCATGAGGTCGACCCCTTCGATGCGCACCAGGCCAGCGTTGGGGCGCATCAGGCCGGCCATGATCTTGATGGTGGTGGTCTTGCCGGCGCCGTTCGGGCCCAGAAAACCGAAGATCTCCCCGTCGGGGATCTCCAGGCTGAGATCGGCCACGGCGGTGTAGGAACCGAACCGCTTGGTGAGGTTGCGGATCTCGATCATGGGGCTCCCGGGAGCGCGGGCAGGAGGCCCTGGAGCGCCGCGCTATCCAGCTCCGGCAGAGATTCCGGCTCCGCCTCGGCCGTCGAGCGGTCTTCCCGCAGAGAGCGAAGCCCCAGCGAGCTCTCCTCGCGCAACACCCGGCCCTCGCCATCGATCCAGGTGTCGAGCACGATGCCCGACTGTTGACGCCGAAGGTGGACGGCGGGCCGCAACCCGGACGGGCCGGGCAGCGCCTCCAGCGCCACCACTTCGATCTCGATCTCTTTCTGGGCGAGCGAGCGCGGGTCGAACACCTCGGTCCGGTAGCGCCGTCCGGCCGAGAGGTCCTCGCGGGCCAGGCGGCGCAGCAGCAGCGGCTCGAGCACGAGGCGCGCCGGGACGGGGTACTCGAAGCGGAGCGCCTCGGGCCCCAGCGAGACGGTGGCGACGAGGCGGCCGTTCTCGAGGCGGCCGCGCGCCGAAATCCCCATCCCGGAGACCTCGGCCTCGAAATCGAGCTCCTGCAGGCCAAGATCCGGCGCCAGGGCGAGCCGCAGGCGGTTGTCGATCCGCCGCGCCTGGCCGGCGATCAGCAGCCGCAGGTGCAGGCCCTGCTCGACGTGGAGGCGGCCACCTTCCTCGCGAAGACGCGTCATGCCATGACCGATACGCCGCTCGCCGAAGTACAGGCCGTGCCACTCCTCCTCGCTCAAGAACAACCCATGGGATCTTTCACCAGTCAAGGAGAGAAGCATGGCCCGGTCGGCGGGCCAGAACATGGCGGCCATGACCGCGGCGAAGCCCGCCACGCTGAGAACCCCGAGCGAGTGCCAGGCGAGGCTGGCCCGATGCGAAACCGAGGTCCGAGGGTGCGAATCAGGTGGAGCCATGCCCATGCCGTGCTCTTTACCAGACGCCGGGTCCGATGCAAAGACGGAAACCACAGACGGGGCTGCCAGGCTCTCCCTGTTTGACAAAATGTCACGCCCGGCGCGGGCCCGGAAGACACGCTGACAAATTGTCGGAGACCATGTCTAGCCCCCGGACCTGCGGCCAGACCGCCGGATCCGCCAGGAGAAAAAATCCTTCACTATCAGTATGATACACCGGGCCTGTCCCCACTGGTCTGGCTCGTTATCGGACACCGGAAACTCGGAGTCTGGCACGGGTATTGCTCGGTCAAAGCCGGGCGCATATGCCGGCGCTGTTGGAGGCAGGATGGAGACATTTTTCAAGAAGTATTTCTGGTGCATCAACCTCGTCTTCATCGCGCTCGCGGCTTGGCTGGTGGCCGGGGCGGTGCAAGTGATCATCGTCCGCAAGGTCCGCGCCCTGCCCTCGGTTACCCCGGCCGCCGCCCGCCCGCAGGTGGCCCGCCCGCTGCCCGAACAGAAGGACAACTCGGCGGTGGTCAAGAAGAACTACTTCGGCTCGGCCATGGCGCTTCCGGTGGAGACCATCGAGACCGGCCCCGAGCTCGACGAGAAGGCCGCCGAGGAGCTTTTGGGCGGCTCGCTCAGCAACTTGAACGCCGCCCTGGTCGGGACCATGGTGGCCTCCGACAAAGCCTGGTCGATGGCCATCATCACCGACAAGTCCGCCTCCGAGACCGGCATCTACCGCATCGACGACACCCTGATGGGCGAGGCCCGCATCGTGGAAATCCTCCCCCAGCGCATCTACCTCCTGCGGGGTGGCGTCCGCGAGTACCTCGACCTCCAGGACAAGGCCTCCCCCAAGGCCTCGCCGGGGTCCCGGCCCCCCGTCGCCGCCGCGCCGCCGGCCGGAGACCGGCTCGGCGAGGGCATCAAGAAGACCGGCGACAACGCCTACAGCATCCAGCGCGGCGAGATCGACAAGGTGCTCTCCAACCTCAACAACATCGCCATGCAGGCGCGCATCGTGCCCTCGTTCGTCAACGGCGAGGCCAACGGCTTCAAGCTGTTCGCCATCCGGCCGGACTCGCTCTACAGCAAGATCGGGATCGAGAACGGCGACATCATCCAGAAGATCAACGGCTTCCCCATGAACAGCCCCGACAAGGCCCTGGAGATCTATCAGAAGCTCAAGTCGGCGAGCTCGGTGGACGTGGAGATCGTCCGCAACGGGAAGACCATGAAGCTGAACTACCAGATCCAGTAGCCGTCCGGGATCTCTTCGAAGGATCGGGAGCCCCACCATGATGCTGATACTGTCGAGCCTGTTCTTCTCCGCTTGGCTGTCACCGGCAGCACCGGGCACGCCGGTGTTGCTGGCGCAGGAGACCCCACCCGCCCAACCCGGCAAGACCACCCGGCCACCGGTGCCCAACCCGCAGCTCCTCAAGACGCTGCGGCCCAACAATCCGGACAAGCAGCCGCTCGGCCCCGGGGGTCGCGGCACGCCGGCGAAGCCGTTGATCAGCCCAAGACAGATCACCCCCCCGCCAGAGGGAGCGCTGCCGTCGAACGTGCCCACCCCGGTGCGCCCCGCCGACATGCCGCCCCCGAAGACCGGGGAGCCGGCCAACAAGATCCGCCTGCCCGAGACCGATGGGGCCAAGGCCGCCACCGCCGCCGACAAGGCGCCGGGCAAGGCCGAGGGCGCAGGCCCGCTGGAGCCCGCCAGGGCCGACAAGAGCAAGGACAAGCGCTGCCACCCCCTGCCGCCGGGGGTCAGGGTGCGCATGAACTTCAACGAGGCCGAGGTGCTGGAGATCGTGCAGTGGATCTCCGAGATCACCTGCAAGAACTTCATCATCAGCGACGCCATCCGCGGCGGCAAGATCACCGTGCTCTCCAACACGCCCATCACCGCCGAGGAAGCCTACCGGGCCTTCCTGTCCGCGCTGAACGTCAACAACATGACCGTGGTCGAGACCGGCCGTTTCCTGAAACTCCAGATGAAGCGCGACGCCCCCAAGGACACCATCCCCACCTACGTCGACGGCGAGTTCAACCTGGGCAACCTGGACCTGATGGTGACCCGCCTGATCCAGCTCAAGTACGCCGACGCCAACACCATCAACGGCACGGTGAAGCAACTGGTGTCCAAGGACGGCGACAGCTACCCCTACGCTCCGACCAACACCTTGATCATCTCGGACGTCGCGACCAACATGAAACGGGTGCTGGACATCCTGGACAAACTCGACACCCCGCAGGGCCAGAACGAGCTGCGGGTGGTGCAGGTGAAGTACGCCGCCGCCGCCGACGTGGCCAAGACCCTGGACGAAGTCTTCGGCGAGAAGGCCCGTGCCGCTGGCGCCCCGGGCGGCAGCTCGCGCATCCAGCCCATCCGCAGCGGTGGCCCCGCCACCACGCCGTCCGGCGCGCCTCCCGGCGCCACCCCCGGCGCCCAGGCCGAGGCTTCCCTCGAGGGCGAGCCCACCGTGCTCTCCAAGGTGATCGCCGACGAGCGCACCAACAAGCTCCTGCTCATCGCCAACTCCCGCTCCTTCCCGCAGATCATGGACCTCATCGACAAGATCGACGTGCCCGTGCCCGGTGACGGCCAGATCCAGGTCATCTACCTGGAACACGCCAACGCCGAGGAGCTTTCCCAGACGCTGACTTCTCTGTCTCAGGGAACCGCCAACCGACCCAAGGCCGCCCCTTCTTCTCCCGGCGGCGGCAGCAGCAAGCCACCGGCAGGCGCTCCCAAGACCGCCGCCGAGCTGTTCCAGGGCGAGGTGAAGATCACCGCCGACAAGTCCACCAACTCGCTGGTGGTGGTGGCCTCGCAGAACGACTTTCGCAGCCTGCTCAAGGTGGTGAAGCAGCTGGACATCGCGCGCCGCCAGGTGTTCGTCGAGGCGGTGATCATGGAGGTCAACATCGACACCTCCCGCGACACCGCGCTGGCCTTCCACGGCGGCGCCGCGGCCGAGCTGGGCGGCGAGACCATTCCCCTGCTGTTCGGCACCCAGTACAAGGTGAACGGCCAGAACTTCAACTCCATCAACATGCTGTCGGCGCTGTCCATGCTGGGCTTCGTGAGCGGGGTGCGCGGCCCCAACCTGAGCAGCGACGCCTCGATCCTCGGCAGCATCACCATCCCCAAGTTCGGGGTGATGCTGCAGGCGTTGCAGACCGACTCCAACGTGAACGTGCTCTCCACCCCGCACATCATCACCTCCGACAACGAGGAGGCCGAGATCAAGGTGGGCGAGAACATCCCCATCCCGGCCGGCTACGGCGGTTACGGCATGGGAAGCTCGTTGGCCGGGTTGGCCTCGATGTACACCGGCACCACCGGCACCACCGGCACCGGGCTCACCGGGCTGGGCAGCGGCTACGGCGCCTACGGCGGCCTGAGCTCGCTGTTGGGGATGGGCATGGGGGCCATCAACCGTCAGGAGGTGGGCCTGACCCTCAAGGTGAAACCCCAGATCAACAAGGGCAACGTGGTGCGCATGGAGCTGGAGGTGGAGCTCACCGAGGTCAAGGACACCAGCAACCCGCTCGGCCCGACCACCACCAAGCGCTCGGCCAAGACGGTGGTGCTGCCGCGGGATCAGGAGACGGTGGTGGTGGGCGGCCTGATGCGCGAGAAGCTGGACATCGGCGAGACCAAGGTGCCGGTGCTGGGCGACATCCCGGTGATCGGCTGGTTCTTCAAGGCCAAGCACAACCAGAAGACCAAGACCAACCTCCTGTTCTTCCTTACCCCCTACGTGGTGGAGGGGCCGGAGGATTTCCGCACCATCTTCGAGCGCAAGATGGACGAGCGGCGCGAGTTCTTGCAGCAGTACTACAACACCGGGCCCGAGTATCGGGCGGTGGTGGACTACCGCCGCAAGCACGGCCCGCTGGCCGACATGCGGCTGCACCTCTTGGAGGAGTTCTCCCGCATCGAGAACGGTGGCGCCGGCAGCGGGCGGGAGATCGTGGTCACGCCCAAGGCGCCGGACGACAGAGCGGGATCCGCCCCGCAAGCCGACCCAGCGCACGGCGAAGGTGCGAGCGACTCGACAACGCCGCCCCCCACCGAAACCCACGGCGAACCGGAGCACGCCCCGGCAGAGACGCCGCCGCCGGAGCGGCACATCGACGTGGAATGAGGAATACCCGGTAGCGAGGCACGCCATGGCCGACGGCCGAAAATTGGGCGAGATCCTCAGGGAGCAGGTGAGCTTGCCGGAGGACAAGATCTCCGAAGCCCTGCGCCAGCAGCAAGAGCGCGGCGGGCGCATCGGCGAGATCCTGGCGGCCACGGGCGCGGTGACGCCGGAGGACGTGATCGCGGCGCTGGCGGCACAGTTCGACCTGCCGCTGGCCGAGGAGATCGATCCCGGCGCCATCGACACCGCGCTGGTCCACCCCATCCCCATCAACTTCGCCAAGCAGCACCTGGTGCTGCCGTACGCCCAGCGCGGGGAGGAAGTGCTGCTGCTCACTGCCGACCCGCTGGACACCTTCGTGCTGGACGACGTGCGGGTATTGCTGCAACGGCCGGTGCGGCCGGTGCTGGCCACCCCGGAGAAGATCCTGGAGACCATCAACCGGGTGTACGACCGCGCCGCCGGCGAGACCGAGGCCCTGATGGGCGACCTGGAGGGCACCGACCTGGACGCGGTGGCCCACGAGCTGGAGGAGCCGCAGGACCTGCTGGACGCCTCCGACGAGGCCCCCATCATCCGCCTGGTGAACTCGCTCTTGTTCCAGGCGGTCAAGGAGCGGTGCAGCGACATCCACATCGAGCCCATGGAGCGCGACATCGTGGTGCGCTTCCGCCGCGACGGAGTGCTGCACGAGGTGCTGCGCCCGCCCAAGCGCTTCCAGGCCAGCATCATCTCCCGCGTCAAGATCATGGGCGGGCTGAACATCGCCGAGAAGCGCCTGCCCCAGGACGGCCGCATCCGCATCAAGATCGCCGGGCGCGACATCGACATCCGCCTGTCCACCGTGCCCACCGTACACGGGGAGCGCGTGGTGATGCGCCTGCTGGACAAGAGCGCCGTGCTGCTCGACCTGTCCCAGATCGGCTTCAACGAGGACAACCTGCGCACCATGAACGCGCTGATCCAGAAGAGCCACGGCATCATCCTGGTCACCGGCCCCACCGGCAGCGGCAAGACCACCACCCTGTATGCCGCCCTGTCCAAGATCAACACCCCGGACGTGAACATCCTCACCGTCGAAGACCCGGTGGAGTACCAGCTCCCCGGCATCGGCCAGGTGCACGTGAACGACAAGATCGACCTCAGCTTCGCCAACGTGCTGCGCTCGTTCCTGCGGCAGGACCCGGACATCATCATGGTGGGCGAGATCCGCGACGTGGCCACCGCCGAGATCGCCATCCAGGCCTCGCTCACCGGCCACCTGGTGTTCTCCACCGTGCACACCAACGACGCCGCCACCGCGGTCACCCGCCTCGTGGACATGGGGGTGGAGCCCTTCCTGGTGGCCTCCTCGCTGATCGCCATCGTGGCCCAGCGCCTGGTGCGAGTGGTGTGCCCCCACTGCCGGCGAGAGGTGGCCCCGAGCGCCAAGGAGTGGGACGAGCTGTGCGGCCAGGAGGTGCGGGTGGCGAGACCGGCGCGGGTGTACCAGGCGGTCGGCTGCGCCCAGTGTTTCAAGACCGGCTACCTCGGCCGCACCGGCATCTACGAGATGCTGGTCATCGACGACGAGGTCCGCGCGCTGGCGCTGAAGAACGCCGACTCCACCAGCATCAAGCGCGCGGCGGTGTCCCGCGGCATGCGCACCCTGCGTGACGACGGGGCGGACAAGGTGGCCCGGGGCATCACCACCATCGAGGAGGTGCTGCGGGTCACCCAGGAGGACACCCAGTAGATCATGGCGGTGTATCGTTTCAAGGGGCTCAACGCCCAGGGCAAGGAGGTCTCCGGAATCCGCGACGCGGACAGCCCGCGCGGCCTGCGGGCGCTGCTGCGCAAGGAGAACATCTTCCCCACCGAGATCCGGGACCAGGCCGGAGGCAAAGCGGCCGAGGATCGCAACCTGGACCTGCGGCGCCTGCGCGGCCGGGTCTCTTCGAGCGACCTGGCCATCCTCACCCGCCAGCTGGCCACCCTGCTCCACGCCGGGGTCACCCTGGTGGAGTCGCTCTCCGCCATGATCGACCAGGTGGAGGACGACCTGCTCAAGCTCACCCTGAACCAGGTCAAGCAGCGGGTGAACGAGGGCAGCTCCCTGGCCGACGCCATGGCCCAGCATCCCAAGGTGTTCCCCGAGCTGTACTGCAACATGATCCGGGCTGGCGAGAGCTCGGGGGCGCTGGACGTGGTGCTCAACCGCCTGGCGGACTTCACCGAGGGCCAGGCGCGGCTGCGCTCCAAGGTGATCGGAACGCTCACCTACCCGGCCATCATGGTGGTGGTGGGCATCGGCATTTTGGCGGTGCTGTTCGTGGTGGTCATCCCCAAGATCACCCAGATCTTCGAGGACCTCAAGGCCACCCTGCCCCTGCCCACCCGCGTCCTGTTGGCCATCTCCGACTTCCTGGGCAGCTTCTGGTGGGTGCTGCTGCTGGCCATCGGCGGCGGGATCTGGGCCACGCTGGCCTACATCCGCACCGAGCGGGGGCGGCTGCGCTGGGACGGCTTCAAGCTGCGCATGCCGGTCATCGGTGGCATCGTGCGCATGCTGGCGGTGGCACGGTTCGCCAAGACGCTGTCCACCCTGCTGCACTCCGGGGTGCCGCTGCTGTCGGCGCTGTCGATCGTGCGCGGCATCGTGAACAACAGGGTGCTGGCCGGGGCCATCGACGGCGCGCGGGAGAGCATCCAGGAGGGCGAGAGCATCGCCGCGCCGCTCAAGCGCAGCGGCCACTTCCCGCCCTTGGTGACCCACATGATCGCCATCGGCGAGCGCTCGGGGCAGCTCGAGGCCATGCTCGACAACGTGGCATCGAGCTACGAGAGCCAGGCCGAGGCGCGCATCAACCAGCTCACCACCCTGCTCGAGCCGCTGATGATCGTGCTCATGGGCGGGGCGGTGGGATTCATGGTCTTCTCGGTGCTGCTGCCCATCCTGCAGCTCAACCAGTTCGCGCGGTGATGACATGGTGAACCCGCTCCTCCACCCAAGGCTCACGTCCCCGGAGAACCAGGTGCGGCTCATCTCCCTGCTGTCGGTGGCCCTGAGCGCCGCCCTGCTGGACCAGATCACCAAGTGGGTGGCCGAGGCCGCCCTGCCGGCCGACGGCGCCGTGTCCCTGTGGGCCGGTGTGCTCTCGCTGCGCTTGCGGGCCAATCCGCACGGGGCCTTCGGGCTGTTCTCCTCGCTGCCCGAGCCGGCGCGCCTGCCGCTCATGCTCGGGCTCTCGGCGCTCGCGCTGCTGCTGGCCTTCTGGGTGACGCTACGCGTCCTCGGCCTGCGCCCCTTGGTGGCGGTGGCGCTCGGGCTCATCCTGGGGGGCGCGGCCGCCAACCTGGCGGACCGGCTGGTGCGGCGCGAGGTGATTGATTTTGTGGAACTGTTCAACGGCCACTGGCCGACCTTCAACCTGGCGGACGTGGCCATCACCGCCGGGTGTCTGCTCCTGGTGGCGGTGCTCGTGCGCCGGGGGCCCGGCGGACGCCCGGACCCGACATTGGAAAGCGACAAAGGAGGACTGGCATGAGGAAGCTACGGCATTTTCTTAAGCGCGCCGGCAGCGCGCGCGGCATGACGCTCATCGAGATCATGGTGGTCGTCGCCATCCTGGGCATCATGGCCACCACCATCACCGTCGTGTACGTGCGCTACCTGGAGAGCAGCAAAGTGGACGGGACCAAGATCCAGATGGACAACATCCAGCAGGCGCTGGACGCCTACAAGATCCAGTACGGCTCCTACCCCACCACCGAGCAGGGGTTGCAGGAGCTGGTGAACAAGAAGGTCATGCCGAAGCTGCCCAAGGACAAGTGGGACAAGGAGTTCGAGTACATCCGCAGTAGCTCGAGCTCTTACACCCTCAAGTCCTTCGGGGCGGACTCGGCCCCCGGCGGCGAGGGCAACGACGCCGACCTGACGGTGGAGCAGTAGGCACGGGAGCGGCGCATGCGGCGGCGGTTTTCCATGTTGCGCTCCGAGCGGGGGCTCACCCTGGTAGAGCTGACCGTGGTGATCCTGCTCATCGGCCTGGTGATGGGCGTGGCCATCCCCGCGGCGGGAAACCTCACCCGCGCCAACCTCAAGGTGGCCGCCCAACGGCTGGCCGGCTCCATCCGCTTCGCCTACGACCTGGCGGCGCGCAAGAACGCCACCTTCCGGCTGGTGTTCGACCTCGAGAACCGCGCCTACTGGCTGGAGAGCACATCCGAGCGCTTCGTGCTGGAACGCGAGCGGGACGAGGTTCGCCGCGGCGCGGTGGAGAGCGAGGCGGCCGAGAAACGGCACAAGCGCTTCGTCAGCCGCGCCTTCATCGAGAGCGAGGACATGTGGAAGCCCAAGGGGCCGCCCCGCTTCGCGGCCGTGGCAGACAAGCTCGCGCCCAAGGTGGAGCTCCCCGACGGCATCTTCATACGCGACGTGTGGGTGGCCCACCAGAGCGACAAGGTGAGCGCCGGCACGGCGGTGATGTACTTCTTCCCCACCGGCCAGACCGAGCGCGCGGCCATCCACCTGGTGGACGAGGACGACAACGCCATGACGGTGGTGAGTGAGCCCCTGACCGGCCGGGCCCGCGTGTACGCGGGCTACCGTGACCTCTCGGAGGATTGACGCCATGCGCGGTTCTCGAACGAGCGCGACCGCCGCGTGCGGATTCAAGGCGCCGATGCCCGCGCTGGTTCCTTCGGCCGCGACCTCGGTCGCGCCCATCCGGTCCCGGCGGGGGTTCACCCTGCTCGAGGTCATGGTGGCGCTGGGAGTGCTGGCGGTCTCCTACACCGCGCTGATGCAGGCCCAGAGCGCCTCGCTACGCCTGGGCACGGTCGGACGGCAGATGACCGTGGCCACGCTGCTGGCCCGCGGGAAGATGGAGCTCATCGAGGACAAGCTCACCCGAGAGGGCTTCCCCGACATGGACCAGGAGGAGGAGGGGACCTTCGAGGAGGAGGGGTATCCCACCTTCCGCTTCCGCTACGTCGTCAAGAAGGTCGAGCTTCCCCTGGGGGAGGCGTTGTCCCTCCTGCTGGGCCAGCAAGCCGATGCGGACAAGGCCAAAGGTGGCGGCGGCGGGATGGCCGACATGCTGGGCAGCGCGGTGGCGGGCGGCCTAGACGCGCTCTCCTCGCAGCTCTCCGGCAAGGCCGGCGACCTGATCAAGAGCAAGCTAGGGGGCGGCCTCTCCGGCATGGCCTCCATGCTGGCCAACCCGGACATGCTCAAGGCCAACGTGGAGATGCTGGGCAAGACCCTGGAGCAGGCCCTGCGCATGGTCCAGCTCACCGTCTCCTGGGGGACCGACGAGGGCAGCTCGCTCACCGTCACCACCCACCTGGTCCAGGTGCCGCAGGCGGCCTCCGCGCCGGGCGCCAGCGGGGCCGGGGCGCCGGGGATGCCGGGGGGGGTGCCGGGAGCGATGCCGGGAGCTGGCGGGATGCCCGGCGTGCCCGGCGCCAGCCCCAACCTCCCCGCGGGCGGGCTGTTCGGCAAACCCGGCGCGGCCGGGATCAACACGGGGGTGTTCAAGTGACGCGTCATCCCCGCAGGGCACGGCCACACGGGACGTCGGGCTTCACCCTGGTCGAGGTGCTGATCGCCGTGTCCATCGTGGCCATCATCGGCAGCCTGGTGTTCGGCTCCTTCGCCCGCACCTTCGAGTCCCGCGACGTGGCCACCCGGCTGCAGGAGCGCGCCCACCTGGTGCGCCAGGCCATGGAGCGCATGGCGCGCGAGCTCAGCATGGCCTTCATCTACGACTGCCAGGAGCGGCCCTCCGCCACCGGGGAGCCGAAGCTCCGCAGCACCTTTCGCATGGAACGGGAGGGCAAGGTGGACCGGGCGCTGTTCCTGTCGTTCTCGCACCAGCGGCTGCAGCGCGACGCCCGCGAATCCGATCAGTGCCTGGTGAGCTACTACGGTGAGAACGACCCGGTGGAGCTCTCCCAGACCAACCTGGTGCGCCGGGAGAAGGTCCGCTTCTCGGGAGACCCGGACGAGGGCGGCGCCGTCGAGGTCCTGCTCCCCGACGTGGAGTCGGTGCACTTCGACATGTGGGACGAGAGCAAGCAGGACTGGGTCGAGGAGTGGAACTGCCAGCAGATCGAGCGGCTGAACCAGCTTCCCCGCCTGATCCGCATCCGGGTGGTGGTGCGCGGCGAGGGCGGCGAAGAGGTCCCCTACTCCACCGTGACCCGCCTGTTCGTCAACAAACCCTTGTTCAACTGGATGAAGCCGTCGTCATGACTCGGGACCCTCACACCCCGGCCGCCGCCGGCCCGAAGTCACCGCCTCGCCGCCTGCCGGCCCGGCGCCGCCGCCCCCGCCTGCGCTCGGAGCGCGGGGTGGCCCTGCTCATGGTGCTGGTCACGGTGGCGGTGCTGACGGCGGTGGTGTACGACTTCGTGCACCAGACCCGGGTCGAGGTCCGCATGGCCGAAAACAACCGGGACCGCTTGCAGGCCTACTACCTGGCCCGCTCGGCCGTCAACTTCGGCCGGCTCATCCTGCACTTCCAGGGCCAGGTGGATCGCTTCACCGGCGGCATGGTGAAGCTGTACCAGCTCATTCCCGTCGAGAGCGACCTGGCCCGCGCCCTCACCAGCGGCGAGGTGGGCGAGGCGCTGGGCCTGAGCGGCCTCAACCTGGGGACGGGATCGGGCTTCGGCGAGTTCGCCGGCCGCTTCTCGGCGACCATCGAGGACGAGTACGCGAAGATCAACATCAACGCCCTCGATTCCATCCCCTCCATCGCCGCGCCGGTGGCCGCCCACCTGCTGACCCTGATCGGCAACGCGCGCTACCGCACCCTGTTCGAGCTGCCCGACGCCGACGGCCAGTACAGCAGCCCGGCGGAGGTGGTCAACGCCATCCGCGACTGGATCGACGCCAACAACAGCCAGGACGCGTTGAACCCCGACGCGCTGCTGCGCGACCCCTTCTCGCAGGCCCTGGTGTTCGTGCCCGG
This sequence comes from Myxococcales bacterium, assembly GCA_012798435.1. Lineage (GTDB taxonomy): Bacteria > Myxococcota > B64-G9 > B64-G9 > B64-G9 > JAAZNF01. The sequence goes on from JAAZNF010000030.1 coordinate 45,448, forward strand.
CGCCTCCGGCGAGGACTCCCGCTACGACATGCTCAAGGACCCCTATCGCAACAAGAACGACCCCATGATCTCGGTGGACGAGCTGTACTTCATCCGCGGCATCGGCGACGACTTCATGAATGAATTCGGCGACAAGTTCACCGTGTACAGCGATCCCTCCCTGCTGGTGAGCCTCAACTCGGTCAACGACCCCGTGATGTTGCTGTCGCTGCTGTGCCTCCAGCCGGAGAACCAGCCCCTGTGCACCGAGCAGGGCCTGCCGAAGCTGCTGGAGGTCATCGCCCTGTTCTTCGAGTTTCGCAACCTGATGCAGTTCTCCACCTTCATGGTGCCCGACGCCAAGACCATCCAGGAGTTCTTCGCCAGCCAGGGCCCCAGCTTCAACGCCTACTTCATGAAGAACCTGGCCCCGTTCTCCGACACCTTCACCATCCAGGCCACCGGCGCGGTCAACGATACATCCCTGAGCATCCGCGCGGTGGTCAAGAACACGGCCGCCGGCCAGGAGATCCTCTACTGGCGGGAGATGTGAAAGAGGCCTCGCATGGCACAGCTCATCCTCGGACTCGACCCGGGCCACGACACCGTACGACAGGTGCGACTGCGCGCCAGCTTGCGGCGGCTGGAGGTGGAGGACTTCCACGAAGCGCCTCTGCCGCACGACGAGCGGCCGTTCCGCCAACGGGCCGCCGAGGCCCTGAGCCAGCTGCCGTTGCCGGGCGCGGGCGATCTGGCGGCGCTGGCCCTGCCGGGGGACGAGGTGTCCACCCGGGCCCTGGGCATGCCGTTCGCCGACTCCCGCCGCATCGCCCGCACCCTGCCCTTCGAGCTGGAAGGCCAGCTCCCCTTCTCGCTGGACCAGGTGGTCTACGACTACCGGGTGACCCGCCGCCTGCCCGACGGCGGGGTGCGCCTGCTGGCCGGGCTGGCCACCCACGAGGTGCTGCGCGACTGGCTGCAAGCGCTGTCGGCCGTGGGCATCGATCCGCGCCTGCTGGGCATCGACGCCCTGTCCTACACCCGGCTGCTGGACCTGCTGCCGCGACCCTCTCCGGACGCGCGGGTGGGCCTGCTGGACATCGGCTACCGGCTCAGCTCCCTGTGCGTCATGGGCCCCGAAGGGGTGGAGTGCGTGCGCACCCTCTCGCTGGGCGGGCGCGATCTCACCCTGCGCCTGGCCGAAGCGTTCCGGGTGGAGCCCGACGAGGCCGAGAGCGGCAAGCGCCGGGGCGCGGTGGTGGCCACCCGCACCGGCCCCGAGCTCCAGGGAGAGACGGCGCGCATCGCCGAGGCCCTCGGCAAAGGACTCCAGCAGCTCGTGCGCGAGGTGCGCCAGACGTTGGCCGCGGCGCCGAGCGTCGACCGGCCGCTCGCCCAGCTCTGGTTGTGCGGTGGCGGCGCGCGCGTCCGCAACTTGACCACCCACCTCGAGGAGGAGCTGGGGACGCCGGTGCGTCCCCTCGAGGCGGGTCACGTGGACATCCCCGGCCGCGATCGCCTGGGGGATACGCCGGGCGCGCCCTGGGCCAAGGCCCTGGGGCTGGCGCTGCACGCCCACCGCGGCGGGCGCGGCGACTTCCTCAACCTGCGCCGGGGCGCCTTCGCCCACAAGGGGGACTTCGAGGCGGTGCGCGGCCGCCTGCTGCAGGTGGCGGCGGGCCTGCTGGCGGTCCTGCTGCTGTGGGCCGGGCAGGCGGTGACCCGCTCGCTGAGCCTCTCGCGCACCGAGCGCGAGCTGGACAACCGGGTGCGTGAGATCACCCAGGCGGTGCTGGGCAAGGCCTACGACAACCCCGAGATCGCCATCTCGGTGATCAAGGAGAAGACCTCGCCCGGGGCCGATCCCCTGCCGAAGTTCAGCGCCCTGGACGCCCTGCGCGAGATCCACGAGCGCATCCCGGAGGACGCGCAGTTGCGCCTCAAGGACCTCAACCTGTCACCCAAGAAGATCCGCCTGGAAGGTTTCACCGACAGCTTCGAGACGGTGGAGAGGATCCGCGCCGCGCTGCAGGAGGTCGAGTGTTTCAGCGAGGTGCAGGCGGGCAACATGCGCTCCACCAAGGAGCAGGAAGTGCAGTTCGAGCTCACCATCGTGGTGGGCTGCTGAGCGGCCGAGCGGTGGGAGGAAGACATGGCCCTGCGCATGCGACGCATCGATGACTGGCTGGCGGCCCTGCAACGACTCAGCCGCCGCGAGAAGATCCTGCTCGGCGGCCTGAGCGGAGCGCTGCTGGTGTTCCTGTGGGTGGTGATCGGCATGTGGATCTCCGGCAACCTGGCCGCGCGGGAGCGGCGTATCGTCGAGAAGAGCGCCAAGCTGCAGACCATCATCGACCACCGGCAGAAGTTCGAGGAGGCCAAGGAGAAGCAGAAGCGCGCCCAGGATCTCATGCGCTCGGGCCGCTCCATCGAGCTGTCGCCCGCGGTGGGCCAGGCCGCCAAGCAGCTCGGCATCCCCATCGGCGACATGAAGACCGCCACCCCGGCCGTCGATGCCGAGGCCCACGTCATCGAGGACAAGGTCGAGGTGAACATCCCGCTGGTGACCATCGATCGCCTGGTCGACCTGCTCCAGGATCTGGAGCGCCGCTCGCGCACCGTCATGGTGCGCAAGCTGCGCATCCAGAACAGCTTCCGTGAACCCACCCAGCTCGAGGTGAGCTTCACCGTCTCCAACTTCAAGCTCATGGAAGAGCGCGAGGCCCCGGCCCCGGACAAGGCCGCCGCGCCGAAACCCGCCGCCTCGCCCGCGGCGCCGGGCCCGAGGTGATGCCATGCGCCGCGCCATCCTGAGGTACTCCCTGTACGGCCTGTGGTTCTTGCTGTGCTTGATCTTCTTTTTGGTGAAGGGCTTCCCCACCCAGGTGCTGGTGGAGCGCCTGGCGCTCGAGGCCCAGAAGGCCGGCTTACGCCTCACGGTCAGCGAAGCCCAGACGCTGTTTCCGAACGGCCTCTCCTTGAGCGGGGTCCGCCTGACCTCGCCGGAGGAGGCCGAAACACCGGTGACGCTCACCGCCGAGCGGGTAGCGGTACGCTTCTCGCTGCTGTCGGCCTTGTCGAGCCAGAAGCGCCTGAGCGCGGACGCCGAGCTGTTCTCGGGCCGGCTCGAAGGCGATGTGAGCTGGGGACCGGAGGGGGTGAGCCTGTCCGGCAAGGCTCACGCGCTGGATCTGGAGCGTCTGCCCGTGTGGACCGAGTGGCTGGGGCTGAAGCTGGCCGGCAAGCTCACCGGCAACTTCCAGCTCTCCATCAACCCCAAGAACGCGGCCGAGGCCGGCGGGGAGATCGCGCTACAGCTCGAGCAGGGAAAGCTCGGCGACGGCCAGGTGCAGGTGCCCGGCTGGGGGCCGCTCACCATCCCCTGGATCTCATTGGGCAAGACCGAGATCGCGCTGGCCATCGCCAAGGGCAAGGCCGACCTCAAGACCTTCAAGGTCGCCTCGGACGACATCGACGCGACGGCGGACGGCTACTTTCTTTTGCAACAACGTCTGTCGCAGGCCTCGGCCCGCTGCAAGGTGCGTTTCAAGATAAGCGACGATTTCCTCAAGCGCAACCCCAAGTTCGACATCCTCACCCAGCGCCTCGCCGAAGCCCGCGGGCAGGACGGCTATTACGGCTACAGCGTGTTCGGGCCGATCGCCAAGCCGCAGTTCAAGCCGCTGCGTCAGTGACGAGGGGGCTCTTCCGGCTACTTCGATAGCCGCTTCTTCAGCGCGGCGCGCTGGGCCTCGAGGTCCTGCGGGGTCTTGACCGGGAAGAAACGCTCCTCCCGCTCCACCACCATCCAGTTCGTCGAAAGGAAGCGCGACAGATCGCCGGTGAGCCGTTCGAACTGCACGACCTTGCCATCACCCACCTGTTTCTCGGTGGCGTACCAGGGCAGCTCGAACTCGCGATCCAGCGCAGCGGCCTGGAAGATGTAGGTGGCAGTGTTGAACACCGGGATGCGGTCGGCATCGAAATCCTTGGGGAAGCCGAAACCCTCGACGAGTTGCAGCCGGCCATCGACCCGCGCCGGCGCCCCGCCCTTGTCGCCGGGGAGCTTCTGGGCCAGCTCCACCGACATCTCGGCACCGGCTTCGAGGTGCAGGCCGAACAAGGTCTCGTCGGGGGTGGCCCCCAGGTTGTCCACGTTCGAGTACCACAGGTGCTCGCCGCCGCGCTCCAGAAACTCCCGCAGCGCGCCGCTCTGGCGCAACGCGTAGACGAAGTCGCCGTGTCCCGGGCCGTAATAGCGCTCGTGCGGTCGCTCCGGGTGCGGCGTGAAGACGCTCCCGTCCGGGCGCAGCCGCGGGAAGATGAACTGGGAGAACAGGAACACGTCCTCGCGGGGAACGCCGAAGTAGTCGTGGCGTTCCAGGTAGCGCGTGGTCTCTGCCTCGGTGGCGAAAGAATTCATGATCAGCACCGGCAGGCGGGCCTTGGCGCGCTTCGCCGCCCTGGCCACCTGCTCGAGCTTGAGCTGCAAGAAGCTCTTGCCGTCGAACACCTCCACGATGCCCTTGACCTTGCCGCCGAAGCGGGTGGCCATGCCGCCGTTCACGATGGCCACCCCCAGCTTGCCCGCGGCCATGGCCTCGCGGCCCAGCTTGGCCAGGCGCGTCCGCTCGGTCTTCTTGAGCTTGGCCACGTCACGGAAGGCGCCCGCGTCCGGGTGGGCGAACTCGCCGGGGACGACGTTCTTCCCCTCCCCGCGCCGTCCGGCTTTGAGGTCCTCGCGCAAGGTCTGGAAGGTCCCGCTGTCGAAACCGTAGCGCTGGAGCAAAGCGTCGCCGGGGAGGTCGGGCACCAGCACCGCCTTGCGCCGGCCGGCCAAAAGCTCCTGGTACATCTTCTTGGTCTGCCGGGCGATGTAGGCCCAGGAGAAGCGCTCCTCGACGCGCCGGCGCCCGGCCTCGCCGAAGCGTTTGGCGGTCTGGCGATCCTGGAGCAAGCGGTTCACCGCGTCGGCGATGGCCTGGGGGTTCGCCGGCGGGATGAGGATGCCGGTCTGCTCGGGCACCACCACCTCCTGGATGCCGCCCACCGCGGTGGCCACCACCGGGGTGCGGCAGGCCATGGCCTCCAGGTTGATGATGCCGAAGGGCTCGTAGATGGAGGGGCACACGAACACCTTGGCGCTGGAGTAGAGCTGGATGTACTCCTCTTCCTTGAGCAGCTTGTGGATCCACAAAAAGCCCTTGCGCCCGGCGATGCGCTTCTCCAGCATCTCCTCGTACTCGCGGGTGTCGGCCCCGACCGCGCCCATCACGATCTGCACGCCGGGATCGATGCGCTCGCGGGCCTCGATCAGGTACTCCATGCCCTTCTGCTTGGTGGGCCGGCCCACGAACAGGATGTAGTCGTCCTGGATGCCCCAGGTCTTCTTGAGCTCGTCCGAGATGGGGGTGTGCTTCCACTTGTCGGGATCGATGCCGTTGTGGATCACCGCCACCCGCTCCGGGCGAACCGGGAAGAACTTGAGCACGTCCTGCTTCATCAGGCGCGACACCCCCACCACCCGGTCGGCGTTGCGGATCACCAGATCCTCGATCCAGGTGCTGAGGTGGTAGCCGTTGCCGAGCTGGTCGACCTTCCAGGGGCGCAGCGGCTCCAGGCTGTGGCAGGTGGCCACCAGCGGCACCTGGTACAGCGTCTTGGCCAGAAAGCCTGCGAAGGAGGCGTACCAGGTGTGGGTGTGCACGATGTCCGAGTCGAAGGAGTCGAGCATCATGTTGAGGTTGGTGGCGAAGGTGCCGAGGGCCGGGTTGAACTTGTGGGTCTTCTTCTCGAACTCCGGCGGCATGCGGTAACCACGAGCAGATAGGGTCTGTCCCGGGACCTCCTGGTCGCCGAAGCAGCGCACCTCGACCTCCATGATCTTGGATAGCTCCTGGGACAGGTAACGCAGGTGCACCCCGGCGCCGCCGTACACATAGGGGGGATACTCGCGGGCGATCATGGTCACTTTCATGGGTCGCTCCTTCGCGGATGGACGAAATTCGTGGCGCAGTATAGCGGCCGAGGGTGGCAAGTCAAGGCCGGGAGCGGCCCGACTTGCGCCGGGGCGGCCTTCTCGGCTACACCAGGTGTCGGAGGTGACCCATGAAGGCCAGGGCCTACGCACCCGCGACCATCGGAAACTTCGCCGCCGGCTTCGACGCGCTGGGGATGGCGCTCGCCCCACTCGACGGCTCGCTGCTGGGCGACGTGGTGGAGGCCGAGCTTACAGGCCGCAACCGCGGCGGCCTCCTGGTGCGCGGCCCCATGGCGAAGAGCCTGCCCAAGAACCCGCGCGAGAACCTGGTGTGGCACGCGCTCGACTTGTTCTCGCACCGCCTGCGACGCTACGGCCTCGAACCCGCGGCGGTGCGGCTCATCCTGCACAAGAACCTGCCGGTCTGCTCCGGGCTGGGCTCCTCGGCCTCCTCCATCGCCGCGGCGCTCACCGCCCTGAACGCGGTGTACTGCGAACCCTTCTCGCCGGAGACGCTGCTCGAGATGGCCGGCGAGGCGGAGGGACGGGTGAGCGGCGGGGCGCACTACGACAACGTGGCGCCCGCCCTGCTGGGCGGGCTACAACTGCTCGCCCCCGGCGAGTGCCTGACCCCGCTCCGGCTCCCCTTCTTCGAACGCGCCGTAGTGGTGATCGTCCACCCGGAGCTGCAGCTCCCCACCGCCCGCGCGCGCGCCGTGCTGCCGCGCTCCCTGCCGCTCTCGTTGTGCGTGGCCGCCGGCTCCAACCTGGCGGCGCTGGTACACGCCCTGCACGCGCGCGACCGGGATCTCTTCTCCGAATGCCTGCGCGACCTGGTGGCCGAGCCGCGCCGCAAGAAGCTGGTCCGGGGGTTCGACGCGGTGCAGGCGGCGGCGCTGGAGGCCGGGGCGCTGGGCTGCTCGCTGTCGGGCTCGGGGCCTTCCCTGTTCGCGGTGGCCGACTCGCGCCGCGAGGCCGACCGCATCGCCGGCGCCATGTGCGACGCCTTCCGGCGCGCCGGCGTGGAGTCTCGCGGCATGCTGTGCCGGACAGACCCCGAAGGCGCGCGCTTGCTGCCGTAGTGGCCCTGGCGACCAGGTAGGGTTCCCCATGGACCTTGGCATCCTCGGCCGGCCGGCGGAGCGGGCGTCTTTTTTCGAGGCGGTACGGCGCGGTGCGCCGCCCGGCGGAGGACTGTACCTCCCCTCACGGTGGCCCACCCTTCCCGTGGGCGAGCTGATGCCGCTTGCCTTTCCGGAGCGCTCGCTTCGCATCCTGGAGGCGTTGTGCGGGCCCGAGGTCGCGCCGGCCCTGCGTCAGATCATCGTGGAGGCTTTCGACTTTCCCCTGCCGTTGGTTTCGGCAGCACCCCAGCGGGAACTGCTGGAGCTCTTCTGGGGACCCACGGCGGCGTTCAAGGACTTCGGGGCGCGTTTCCTGGGGCGGTTGCTCTCCTGGATGGCCGAACGCACGCCCGGAGACGCCACCACCGTGCTGACCGCCACCTCTGGAGACACCGGGGCGGCGGCGGCCGCGGCCCTGTGGAAGCTGCCCGGCGTGCGCTGCGCGGTGCTGTACCCGGCCCGGCGCATCTCCCTTGTCCAGGAGCGGATGCTGGGCTCGTTCGGCGACAACGTGCGCGCCTTCCGGGTGGAGGGCAGCTTCGATGACTGCCAGCGACTGGTGAAGGCGGCCTTCGCCGATCCGACCCTCTCGACGCGGCTCGGCCTCACCTCGGCCAACTCCATCAACGTGGCGCGGCTCTACGCCCAGGTGTGCTACTACTTCGAGGCCGCGGCGCGCACCGCCTTCGAGCGCCCCTGGTACGTCGTCCCCAGCGGGAACTTCGGCAACTTGACGGCGGGCCTGCTGGCCTGGCGGATGGGCCTGCCGGCCCGCGGCTTCGTGGCCGCCACCAACCGCAACGCCACCGTCCCCGAGTACCTGGCCACGGGCCGGTACCACCCCCGGCCCGCGGTGGCCACGCCCTCCTCGGCCATGGACGTGGGCGATCCCAACAACTGGCCCAGGATCAAGGCCCTGTTCGCAAACGATCTTGAAGCGCTGCGCCGGACAGTGAGCGCCGCATCCATTGGCGACGCGGAGACGCTGGACACCATCCGCCGCTGGCACCGAGAGCATGACCGACTCATCGACCCGCACACCGCGGTCGGCCTGGCCGCCGCCGACGCCATCCTCGGCGCCGAGCCCGCCGTGGTGCTGGCCACGGCCCACCCGGCCAAGTTTCCCGACATCGTCCAAGGAGCCACCGGCGTCACACCACCCCGGCCGGCCGCCATCGAGGCGGCGCTCGCGCGGCCGTTCGTCGTCGAGGACCTGCCGCTCGATGCCGCCGCGCTGGCGCAGACCTTGCTCGCCTGGAAGTGACCGTGTCAGGTGAGCAGTTCCTGCACCGCCTGCAGCAGCTCCTCCACCTTGAACGGCTTGGCGAAGGTCCGATCCGCCCCGAGCTGATGGGCCAGCTCGAGGTACTGGGCGGAGTCCACCTTGCCCCCGCCGGAAACGACGATGACCCTGGTGCCCGGGCAGCGGCGGCGCAGGTCGAGCAGGATTTCGAAGCCGTCCTTCTCGGGCATGAGCACGTCGGTGATGACGAGATGGGGCGGATCTTCTCGCAGATGGGGTTCGGCGTCGCGCCCATCCGTCGCTTCCAGCACACGGTATCCCCGGTTTTCCAGAATGATCCGCAGGATGGACCGCGAACCCACATCGTCGTCTATGACCAGGATCGATTCCATCTACGTTGTAATTGATTTTATTACTAGTCCAGCTAACTTGTCCAGTCGCTCGCGACCAACTTGCGGCAAACGGATCCGCGTGGTACAGGCTTGCGGGCCACCGAACTGGAGGCGGTCATGGAAGCTATCCTGCTCGGGATCGTCTGCGCGCTGCTGGTGGCGCTCGTCGTCGTCTCGATCCGGCTGAGCCGCCGCGGGCGGGAGCTCGCGCTGCAGGTTGCGCGCGTCTCCTCCCTTGAACAGCGGCTCTCGCAATTCGAGAGCCGGGCCGAAGAGCACGCCCGCAAGCTGGACGAGAGCCGCAACAAGGCGAACCAGGCGCAGGAGGAACTCAAGCGCGTGAAAAAGCGGCTGTTCGAGTTGGAGCAGGAGAGTTCCCGCGCGGTGCCTGGCGCCGATGCCGAGGCGGCCGCGACCCCGGCCCGCCTCGAAGCCGAGGCGCAGGAAGCGCGAGCCACCGCCCGAAAGGCCGACGAGGCGTGCGCCCAGGCCCGGGCCGATCTCGACAAGGCCCGGCGTCGCATCGCCGAGTTGGAGGCCGAGCTGGCCGCCGCCCACGCCGCCGCGGCCGCC
>JAAZNF010000003.1 GCA_012798435.1 Myxococcales bacterium
CAGGCTGGGGCCTTCCAGGATGCTGAAATCGCCTCCCTGGACGGGCTTCACGATGAACGTCTTTCCCGCAACAAATCCCACCCTGGGGCTGAAGCCACCGGCAACCAGCACACTGCCGTCCGCCAGGAGATCCGCCGTGAATCCCTCGGTGGGAAAACCCGCCGGTGCAGGAACGGGGGTCACCGTTCCCGAGCGGGTGTCCGCGAGCAGGATGGGCGTGTCGGCGTCGTTCACCGTGCCACCGAAAAACAAGGCGCGCTCGTTGTCCAGGGCCACACCGACCGGCGCCTTGCGCATGCCGAAGGTGGTCCCGGAGGAGAAGGCCACGAAGCTCACGTTGGGGTTGCCCTCGCTCACGCGCAGCACGCCGGCGTGGTTGTTGGCCCCGCCCAGGAGCACCGCCCGGATGCGATCGGGAAACACCGCCAACCCCGGGGCTGAGCCGGTGGCGGGAAAGGCTTGCGATACGCCGCCCCCCAGCATGGCCCGGGTGTTGGTGTCGCCGAAGAACATCTCAGGTCGGTCGCCCTCGCTGTAGATCAGCGCCTGGTCGCCGAAGAATACTTCGCCTAGCGCAATCGGCCTTGGATAGGCCAGCTCCACGCCGGAGATCCGGTTGAACTGGCTCACCGAACTGTAGTCCTGGGTCCGGTCGTAGGCTCGCATCAGGGCGGGGATTCCCTGAAATGTGTAAATATCTTCAGGGAAAAAGCCGATGGCCGTGGTATGACCACCGGCGAGCAGGACGCGGCCGTCGTCAAACAGGCCAGCGTAATGTTGCGAACGGTACAGTGTGTCGGCTCCCACTGTGGACAATGGGTGAGCGGACCGCGCCACACTATCAAGCAGGAACGCCGTCTGAGTGCTATCGACGTCAATCTGGTCCGTGCCCACTACCAGCACGTGGCCACTGGGGAAAACCGTGGCGGTGTGGTTGGACACCGGAAAGGGCAAGAGTTCACAACCGCTGTCACCCCATACCAAGAGCGCCATACTGGATTTGTCTGCTACTGTCGGCGCCATGGGTACCGGAACATTGGTCTCGCGCTCCGGATCGAGCACCACCGGAGGAGAGATGCCTTGAACCAGGGTATTGCCACCTTGGTCGATGCCTTCGATCTTGACGTGCACTGGGGACGTGGCAGCTTTGACCTTGATGCGAAGCCCCTCCAGGGTGCTAGCACATCCGTCGGTGGGCCGATTTTGCTGCGGGTTATCCAGTATGGTCAGGCAGTACGAGACAACGTTCGCGGTCGCGGCCGAAAAAGAGGGGATGCATCCCCACAGGAGCTGGATGCGAGCCTTGGAATCGACGAGGTCCTCTCCGCAACCCGCGAAGGTTCCGCAAACGATCGAAAAAGCCACTGCCAGGCTGGCCGCGTTGCGTTTCATTGTCGCCTCCTGAAAAAGCGAACACAACCTAGCCGGTTTGCCGCATACTGTCAAACCAGAAAAAACCAATGGTTTCAATGCCGCGGCAAAGGATTCTGGAAGGTTGGCGAATGTCTACTCAGTTCGAGGGATACCGTCTGTGGGGCCAGACTAACTCCTGCCTGTGGTCTTTCCGAAGTTTTTGAGATCGCCGTGCCCGTGGATGCTCTGTGTAGAGCTGTTGGTTTCGGCGGTCGCGCTCTCGTTGCCGGCCAGCGCGTTCGCAGAGGTACCGAACAACGCACGAATGTTATCGCCGAAAAGCGACACCACTCCGATGGTCGCGATGGCGATCAGCGCGACGATGATGATGTACTCGGTCATCCCCTGGCCTCTTCTCTTCCTGTTCTTGAACACGGCATTCTCCTTTCTTTGGAACCCGGTCTCGAAGGACCCTGGTTCAATGGCCTCTCAGCCAGATCAATGCCATGTGTATAACTTATTGAAAATCAGTCAGTTTACCGTCGGTCACCTGTCCGTCGGTCACCTTACCGTCGGCCGATTGTCCGTCAGCCATCTTTCCGTCGGTCGATTGTCCATCGGTCACCTGGCAGCTGGCTTACCAGCTATGCACTCTACACGGGCCTGTCCCCAAGTTTTCCATGGGCCTGTCCCCAAGTTTTCCAAGTTTTTTCCCTGAGTTCAGACGGGAGTTAGATTCAAGTTGTTGACGCTTGACATTTCTTTGAGATATACATTTGAAGTCCGACCCGGTATGTCACCGGTGTCATGGTGGGATTTCCGGAAGGTCAAACCCGTGGACTCGATCCCCCAGCAGATCTCGAAGTACCGCGTGATGGAAGAGGTCGGCCGGGGCGGCATGGCGGTGGTCTACCGGGGCTACGACCAGACCCTGGACCGCCAGGTCGCCATCAAGGTCCTGCACCCACACCTGGCCACGGACGCCGACAGCCGGGTGCGGTTTCAGCGGGAGGCCCGCGCGGTGGCCCGCCTGCACCACCCCCACATCATCGAGATCTTCGACTTCGCCGACCGTGACGACGGGCCGAGCTACATCGTCACCGAGTTCATCGAGGGCGAGACGCTCAAGGCCTTCATCGAGCGGCACAGGCTGTACTTCCCCGAGATCGCGGTAATGATCGCCATCCAACTGTGCGAGGCGGTAGACCACGCCCACAAGCTCCAGATCATCCACCGCGACTTAAAGCCCGAGAACGTCATGGTCGATCGCCTGGGCAGCCTCAAGCTGATGGACTTCGGCATCGCCAAGGTGCTCGATCACGAGCAGCAGATGACGCTCACCGGGAGCATCCTGGGGTCGCCGGCCCACATGGCTCCGGAACTCTTGGAGGGCAAGGAGCTCGACTTTCGCTCCGATGTCTTTTCCATCGGCACCGTCCTGTACTGGCTGGCGACGGGGCAGCTCCCGTTCACCGGCAAGAACCCCCATCAGGTGCTGCGCGCCATCCTCGAGGGTAGGTTCCCGGACCCGCGCCGGGTAAATCCCCAGGTCGGCGAGCCGCTGGCCGCGGTGATCACACGCGCGCTGGCTCACGACCCGGCCGAACGCTACCCCTCGGCCTCGGCCATGCTGTCCAGCCTGCACGGGCTGCTGGCGGACCTCGAGATCTCCGACATCGATTCGGAGTTGAGATTTTTCTTTTCAGAACCAGCTGATTACACCAACAAGCTAAAGCAAAAGGTTGAAGATCTATTGCTCCGCAGGGGCAGAGAACGATTGGCCCGCAAGAAGACGGCCCTGGCTCTCCAGGACTTCGACCGGCTGCTCGCGTTGCAGCCCGGTCACACCGAGGTCCTGGCGCTGGTCAATGGCATCCAGCGGGGCCAGCGCCGGCGAAAACGCCTGGCCATCGGCGGCGCTTGTCTGATCGTATTCGGGATCTGGAAACTTGTGCCCGAACCGATGCCCGTCTCCCTCGACGCCGGAGCGCTCGAACCGGCGCCGCCGCCGGACGCGGGCAGTCCGTACGACGCAGGTGCCCAAGTCACCGAAGCAGACGGCGCGCAAGAAACCTCGGCCGCGGACGCCGGCGCCGAGCCGGGCACCGGAGGCGACCGGGTGAACGTCCCGGCGCCCGCCGACGCGCGGCGCGTGGTGGTGGCCCCGCGTGATCCCGGCCCGGCGGATCTTTCGTTGCCGCGCCAGCCGGTTCGCATCGTGAGCGAGCCCTACTTCGAGCGCATCCTTCTGAACGGCAAGCTCATGGCCAAGGCCGATCAGAGCAACGCCTTCGGGCAGATCTTAGAAGCCTCGCTCCCGGTCGGCCGCCACACCCTGGTCATCCAGCGCCAGAGCTGCCAGGATGACGAGTTCGAGATCGTGGTTCCGAAGACCCCGCCGCCCGGCGGCCTGGAGTTCCGGCGCCAGCTCCGCTTCCTCCCCGCCTCGCTGGCAGTGGACTCCGAGGTGCCCGAGGCCGCGGTGTGGGTGGACGGGGTCTTCAAGGGAAAGGCGAAAGACAGCCTGCTCTCCCCCATCGTCATCACCCTGGAAGGCCGCCAGGGTCGCCGCACGGTCCGCGTCCGCCTGGAAGCCCCCGATGGCCGCCGCCTGGAACGCGAGATGCAAGTCGAAGCCGGCGGAGCCTCGCGGCTTGTGGTACGCTCATCCGAGCTCGCGAGCCCCGGAGGGAAGACCCCATGAGCCGCCGCCTGCGCCTTTCGAGCCTGTGCGCCGCCCTGCTGGGCGCCGCGATCGCCAGGGCGGAATCGCCGGCCGAGCGTTTCGGCGAGGCGCGACTCGAGTTCGAGCACAAGAACTTCGACAACGCCGTCCGCCTGCTGCGGCCGCTGCTCTACCCGACGGTGACCCTGGATCGCGAGGACGACATCGTGCTGGCCCGCGAGATGCTGGGCCTGTCGCTCTTCTACCAGGGACGGGAGGCAGAGGCCGCGGACGAGTTCCGCCTTCTTTTGTACCTCAGGCCGCGTCACCGGCTGGATCCGTTCCTGGTGCCGCCGCCGGCGGTGCGCCTGTTCGACTCCGTGCGCGAGGAGCCCACCATGCGCGAGAAGCTCGACCAGCTCGAGCGGGAGCGCCTGGAGCGCGAGCGTCGGGAGGCCGAGCAGAAGGCCGCCCCGCCCCGGACGCTGCTGCGCCGCCAGGTCTACGAGAAGACCGACGTGCAACACCACCGCCTGCTGGCGTTCTTGCCCTTCGGTATCGGGCAGTTCCAGAACGGCCACTCGGTGAAGGGCGTGCTATTGCTGACCGGGCAAGGGCTGGCCATCGCCACCAACGTGGTGAGCTACCTCCTGATGCGGGTGCTGGCCGACGAGAACGGCTACTACACCAGCGAGGAGGTGCCGGTGGCCCGCGGGCTACGCGTGAGTCTCTACACGTCCCTGGGCGTGTTCGCCGCGCTGTGGCTGTACGGCGCCATCGACGCCAACTGGTACTTCACCCCGCGCACCGCCGGCCAGCCGGTGCTGATCCGCGACGAGCAGGAACAGGCCGGCGGCGTGAGCCTGGTCCCCGGCGTCCTGCCCGGCGGCGGGGGGCTTACGCTCATGGGGCGCTTCTAGCCCCGAGGAGGAGTCGCGTGCCTAGCCTGCGTTTCTCGCCCGGCCCCGACCGGGCGGCGCGCCACCTGGAGCTGTTCAAGCGCATCACCACGCTGGGGCGGGCGCCGGACAACGACGTCGCCCTGGACGATCCCGCGATCCCCGACTGCGCCGCGCACATCCACTTCGACGGGAAGGACTTCACCCTGGCCTGTCTGGAGGGGAGCGACGGGGTGCGCTGGAACGGCGCGCCGGTCCGGCGGCAGCGTCTCTCCCACGGCGATCGCATCCAGCTCGGCAGCCACGAGCTGGTCTTTTTGCTCTACGACGAGCCGGCCGCCGGCGCCGCCCCGGACGACACCGCGGCCGATATCCGCGCCTACCGCAAGATGGTCGAGTTCTCGGCCCGCCTCTCGGGCGCGGAGAACCTGGACCGGCTGCTGGAGGCCCTGCTGGACGCAGTGATCGAGCTCACCCGCGCCGACAAGGGCATGGTCATCCTGCTGCAGGACGGCGAGCTGCGCGTGCGGGCGGCGCGCAACCTCAAGCACGAGACCATCGAGGACGCCGGGCGACTGCTCTCGGATTCCATCATCTCGCGGGTGGTGCAGAACAAGCGGCCGCTGATCGTCTCCGACGCCCTCAACGACGAGGCCTTCCGCTCGGCGCTGTCGGTGGTCAACCTCAAGCTGTGCTCGGTCATGGCCGCGCCGCTCATGGAGAAGGGCGAGCTGTTCGGCCTCCTGTACGTGGGCAATGACAACGTGGTCAACCTGTTCGAGGAGCGATCGCTCGACGTGCTCACGGTGTTCGCGGCCCAGGCCTCGCTTCTGCTTCGCAACGCCATGCTGCTCAACGAGCTGCGCCTGGACAACCAGGAGCTCTCCGCGCGCCTGGAGAAGATGCGTTTCGGCGAGATCATCGGCAGCTCGGAGGCGATGCGCGAGGTGTACCGCAAGATCGAGAAGGTGGCGCCCACCGACATCGCGGTGCTGGTGAGCGGCGAGACCGGCACCGGCAAGGAGCTGGTGGCGCGCCGCATCCACGAGCTCAGCCCGCGCGGGAAGGGGCCCTTCGTCACCATCAACTGCGGGGCCATCCCCGAGAACCTGCTGGAGAGCGAGCTGTTCGGCCACGTGCGCGGCGCCTTCACCGGGGCGGTGGCCACCCGCCCCGGCAAGTTCCAGGCGGCCTCCGGCGGCACCCTGTTCCTCGACGAGATCGGCGAGCTGCCCCTCCAGCTCCAGGTGAAACTGCTGCGCGCGCTGCAGGAGCACACCGTCACCAAGGTGGGCGACACCCGGCCGGAACGCGTCGACATCCGGGTGCTCACCGCCACCCACAAGGACCTGGAGGAAGAGATCCGCCAGGGGCGCTTCCGCGAGGACCTCTTCTACCGCATCAACGTGGTGAGCATCACCCTGCCGCCGCTGCGAGAGCGCGGCGACGACGTGCTGCTCATCGCCAAGTTCCTGCTGCAAAAGTTCGCCAGCGAGTTCGGCTCCCGCGTCAAGGGCTTCTCTCCCGCGGCGGTCTCGGCCATGCGCGGCTACGCCTGGCCCGGCAACATCCGCGAGATGGAGAACCGGCTCAAGAAGGCGGTGGTCCTGGCCGAGCGCACCCACCTCGGCCCCGAGGACCTCGATCTGCACACCAAGGACCTCATTCCCATCCTGCCGCTGGCCGAGGCCAAGGAACAGTTCCAGCGCCGCTACATCGACGAGGTGCTGAGGCGAAACAACGGCAACCGGACCAAGACCGCGCGCGACCTGGGGGTCGATCCCAGGACCATCTTCCGCCACCTGGAGAAGAAGGGAGAGGATGAGGCAGAGGGAGAGCAGAAAGGGCCCCAAGCATGACGGCGGTGTCACACAAGGGCCCCTCACGGGCTGGGCCGGTCGCCGCGCCGCGAATAAATACCGCCGTGTTTTCAGGCAAATAGGAGACCCGTCCGCGTTGGCAACGTTTTTGCGAAATCCATCGATGGCGAGAATGCTCGCGGCGGCTTGCATGCTGGGAGCGGCCATGTCCATGACGGCCTCCTGTCTCATCGCCCCGGACATCAACGAAAAGCCCGAGGAGATCCTATACCCTCCGGAGATCGACACCACCTCGCTGTACCCCGCCTTCCCCCCGTTCTTTCGCCTGTCGAAGGACTGCCCCTCCGTGACCTTCAAGCCGACCAAGCTGCGCGACCGCAACCGCAAGGATACGTTGTACGTGCGCTGGTTCTTCGACTGGGATCCGGACAATCGCTACGAGGCTTTGTCCACCTACACCGTCTCTCCCGGCGGCCAGGAGGAGCGGCCCTTCCCGGACAACGCGCGCAAGATCCTGTCCGCCAGCGAGTACCCGGCCACCGACTTGAGCGGGACGAGCCGGGTGCAGACGCTCTCCGTCTTCGTATTCGATCGTTCGCCCGACCAGTCTCCCGGGACCAACGGCATCCAGTTCCCGGCGGGATCGGACGGGTTCTTCACCAGCTACACCTGGGTGTACCAGGTGACCCCCGATGGGGACTGCCCTCCGAGCCCACCATGAAGATGCGCCATTCTTCCATCGCGGTGGCCCTGTTGTTGGGATGCCTCGGCGCCAGCTCCTGCGCCATGGAGAGTGCGCGGAGCTGCATCGACAACCTCGACTGCCCGCTCAACCAGCGCTGCGAGAGCTTTCGCTGCGTGAACTTCCCCAGCATCGTGCCGACCTCGGTGGTGGCCATCGAGATCCACCCCGGCGGGATCCCCGGCTCGGCCTTCACCCCCATCCCCGAGCTGGACCTCAAGGACCCCGAGGTGGACATCGACGAGCTGGAGATCGAGACCATGCCCGCCTCGCGCCTGCAGGGGACCATCGACTCGCCCTTCGCGCCCGGTGGTGTCCCCGGCAACCTGACCGCCTCGCGCGACCCCGCCATCGACAGTCGCAAGCTCAGCTTCAGCATCCCGGTGGACGACGCGGGGTACTTCGACTTCGAGGTGACACCGAGCGGCCCCGCCGAGGGGCCGGACCGCGAGCGCTACCGTTACCAGCTCGTCTTCTCGCCAGTGAACCGCGCGGACCTGCCCCAGCTCGGCCGCCAGGACTTCCCGATCACCTCCGGCGCCACCGCCCAGCCCGACTTCAAGTACCCTGTTTACCCCGCGCCGGAGAACATCGAGAGCCAGACCCGCCTCCTCTTGCTGCGCGGCAAGTTGTTGCAGAGCCCCGCCTACCCCCACCCTCCCACGGGTTACCGGGTGGAGGGGATCACCGCGGAGGGCCTGCGCACCAACCTGGTCGGGCTCGACGCCGAGGGGCGTTTCTGGTTGCGGTTGCCCGTGCTGCGCAGCAGCGCGAGCCCCTGCGACGGTGAGCGCTGCTTCATCTTTCCCACGCACCTTGCGCTGGTGATCCGTCCCGAGTCCAGCGAGGCTCGCCTGCCGACCATCCGCGTGCCGGACGTCTCCATCGACTCGTACGATCTCGGTACCTTCTTCATCGGCGAGTTGCCGGCGAGCCGCGCCCTCTCCGGAACGGTGACCGCCGCCGACGGCTCCCGGCTGGCCGAGGCCTGGCTGTTCTTCACCGCCGACCGGCTCGGCAACGGGAGTTTCACCTATTCGGTACAGACCGATTCCGCCGGCACCTTCGCCACTACGCTGCCCGCGGGCGGCTACCGGGTGCTGCTGGTGCCGCCCGATACCGCCCCAGCGCGCATGGAGGCCTTCCGACTGGAGCTGTGGGAGGACTTCAACGACTGGCAGCTTTCGCTGCCGCCGCGCCTGGCGCTGAGCGGCACCGTGCGGGACTTCCAGAAGAACGCGGTGCCGGAGGTGACGGTGTGGGCCACGCGAATGACCGACCTGGACGGCAACGACGATGGGGTGGTGCGCCGCTGGGAGACCCAGACCGACGGGCTGGGCAGGTTCACCCTGGCGCTCGACGCCGGCCGCTACAACCTCGAGTTCGTACCGCCGGCCGTATCCCGCCTACCCCGGGAGCAGAAGACCGGTTTCGCGGTCTCCAACGATACCTTGGACTTCTTGGACGTCGAGCTGCCGCCGCCAGCGTTCCTGCAGGGTCACGTCTTCGACAGCCGGGGCCAACCGCTGTGCGGGGCGACCCTCAGCATCTTCAAGGCCGACCCCGACCGGGCCTTCCTCATCGGCGAGACCATCTCCGGCGGCTCGAGCACCTGCACCGGCGCCTTCACCGTGATCATCCCCGGAATCCTGGTGGCGCCGTGAGCTCAGGGCCTGTCTGATACCTTTTCCAAACCATCGCCTGCCTTGACACTCCCATACTCGTCCCCTAGCATAATCCTGGATCGAGGTGTAGTCATGCGAGCGATGTGTGCGGGACTCGTACTGGTGATGGCTGTCGTATGGTGCGCGCCGACATACGCTGCCGATCCTGCCCGAAAGAAGGAAGCGAAGACCCACTTCAGCCAGGGAGAAAAGTTCTACCGCCTGGGGAAGTTCCAGGAGGCCCTCTCGGAATACTCCAAGGCGTACGAGATCCTGCCATTGCCGGGGTTCCTGTTCAACATCGGTCAGTGCCACCGGATGCTCGACGACCACGAGCGGGCGGTGTTCTTCTTCAAGGGGTACCTGCGCGAGCAACCCCGGGCCAAGAATCGCAAGCAGGTCGAAGCGCTCATCGCCGAGTGCGAAAGAAAGCTTGCCGAGGGAAAGAAGGCCGAGGAGGCGCGCCTGGCCGAGGAGCGGCGCGCCGCCGAGGAGGCGAGGCAGCGCGAGGAGGAGCAGAAGAAGGCCGAGCAAGCCCTGGCGCTGGAACGGCTGCGGCTCGAGGCGGCCAGGACCGCCGCTCCCCCTCCTCCTCCCGTCCCATCCCTGCCGGCGCCGGAGGCAGGCGAGCCCTTCTACAAGAAATGGTGGTTCTGGACCATCGCCGGCGCGATCATCGCCGGGGCCGCGGCCGGAACCTATTTCGCGGTTCGACCCGCCCCTTCGCCGGTCAACCCCTCGGGCAGTCTGGGCACCGTGGTGTGGTGAACCATGAGAACCGCAAAGAAGTCCTTCAAGGGGCGACTGGCCCTGACCATCCTGGCAGGCCTCCTCGCCGCTGCCTGTCAAGACGCTCCCGTACGCGATGACGTGGTCGGCCTGCAAGTGGAGGTCACCTACGCCGCCGGGCTGTCTCTCGATCGGCTTCGCTTTTTGGTGATCCACGACCGCGCCGCCTACCGCGATCCTGTGGAACGGCCCGATCCGCCCCGGCCGCTGTCCAGCACGGGCGAACAACTCGTGTTCGTGTTCCCGGACGAGATGGCCGGCCAGGATGTCACGGTGCGGGTGGATGGGCTGGCGTCGGACGCGCTCAAGGCCTCGGGCGCGGGTTCGACCCGGCTTCAGGCGAATCGACTCGTCGTCCTCAAGGTATCCCTCGGCGATCCGGCGCGGTGCGGCGATCAGGCCCTGGCAGCTACCCTCGAGGAGTGCGATGACGGAGACGCCGAGCCGGGCGACGGCTGCTCGGCGCTGTGCCTGGTAGAGGAGGGCTGGCACTGCGACCAGGGCTCTCCGACGACGTGTTTCCACTGCGGCGACGGGAATTGCGACGCGGGCGAGGACCTGTGCAACTGCCCCGGCGAGTGCAACACCACCGTGTGCGGCGACGGCTCTTGCTGCCTGCGCGGCGGCGAGAACGCCTGCTCCTGCCCTCAGGATTGCCAGGAGGGACTGTGCGGCGACGGCCTGTGCTGCGTGAGCGCGGGCGAGAACACCTGCGATTGCCAGCTCGATTGCGGCATGGAAGTTTGTGGCAACGGCATGTGCTGCTCGAAATCGAACGAAACCGCCACGAGCTGCCGCGGCGACTGCGCCTTCGGCTGCGGCGACGGTGCCTGCCTCGACGCCGAGAACACCTGCTCCTGCCCGGGCGACTGCGGCGCGGGGGAGTGCGGCGACGGCATCTGCTGCACAGAAAACCAGGAGGATCGCTGTACCTGCCCCGACGATTGCGGCCAGGGTTCGTGCGGCGACGGGGTGTGTTGCACCGCCACCGGCGAGAACCCCTGCTCCTGTTCCAAAGACTGCGGCGCCAGTGCCTGCCCCGACGGCACCTGCTGTGCCGAAGGGGCGGAGAACCGCTGCACCTGTCCCGCCGATTGCGGCGCCGGAGATTGCGGCGATAGCATCTGCTGCGCCATCGCCGGCGAGAACGAGGCGAACTGCGCGCCGGACTGTAAGGCCGTGTGCCCCGATGGCCACTGCACCACGGGCGAGGATCTGTGCTCCTGCCCGCAGGATTGCCTGGCCGCCTCCTGCGGCGACGGCTCGTGCTGCGCCGCCGCCGGCGAGAACCCCTGCTCTTGCTCCCACGACTGCGGCGTGAGCAGTTGTGGGGACGGCGTGTGCTGCACCGCCCTCGGCGAGGATCGCTGCGCCTGCCCCCAGGACTGCGGCGCCGGGAGCTGCGGCGACGGTGTCTGTTGCGCCGCCGACGACGAAAACCGCTGCACCTGCGAGACCGACTGCGGCGGCGGTAGCTGCGGCGACGGCGTGTGCTGCGCGCGGACCGGTGAAAACCCCTGCGGCTGTCCGGGCGACTGCGGCGCGCCATCCTGCGGCGACCAGGACTGCTGTCCCCAGGCCAATGAAAACGTGTGTAGCTGCCCTGCCGACTGTCCCGGCACCAGCACCTGCGGCGACGGGGTGTGCTGCGCCGCCACAGGCGAGAACAAGTGCACTTGCCCTGGCGATTGCCCGGGCGGCGACTGCGGCGACGGCCTGTGCTGCCGCATTCGCGGAGAAGACGTCTGCACATGCCCTCGCGACTGCGGTGAAGGGACCTGCGGCGACCGGGTGTGCTGTGCGCCGGTCGGCGAAGACGGCACGAGCTGTCCGCAGGACTGCGGTTGCGGCAACGGCAGCTGCGATGCGGGAGAGGACGTGTGCAACTGCGCCCAGGATTGCAGCGGCGCAACGTGTGGGGACAACCGGTGCTGCAGCGCCGGGAGCGAAAACCCCTGCGCCTGCCCGGCCGACTGCGGCACCAGCCTGTGCGGCGATGGCGTGTGCTGCGAGGCTACGAGCGAGAATCCGTGCACTTGCCCCGGCGACTGTCCCGGGGCACGCTGCGGCGATGGCACCTGCTGCGCCGCCACCAGCGAGGACGCCTGCAACTGCCCCGTCGACTGCCCCGGCGGGAGCTGCGGTGACGGCACCTGCTGCGTAGCCACCGGCGAGAACACCTGCACCTGCCCCGGCGACTGCCCCGGTGGGCGCTGTGGCGACGGGATCTGCTGCGCCACTGCGAACGAGGATCCGACGAGCTGTCCCGATGATTGCGGCGCCTGTCCCAATACGGCAAGCGGTTTCTGGCTCTCCACCAGCGCTGACGTCTCCGGCTCCGGCATCGGCGGGCTCCCCTCCTGGAACGCCGGCGACGCGCTCGTGCTCGGTGATCCGAATCTCGCCCTCGAACCCGGCGGCAGCGCGGGCACGCTGTCGCGGGCCTTCCAGCTCTCTTCCTTCGCCGCCGACGGCAGCGCCAACATCGACGGCCTGCACCGGGTCGGACGCGATCTCACCCTGGGCACGAGCGGCGCCACGGTGGAGGTGAAGGCCGGTGACCTTTTGCTCTCGACCCAGGATGCCGAGACGCTGGGCGGGATCGCGGTGAATTTCAACGACGTGGTGCGCTTCCACCCTGCCGCGCCCGGCGATTACACCACCGGTGATTTCACCGTTCTCTTCGATGGCGCGGCCCTGGTGATTTCACCGACCAGCAACAACCTCACGGCGTTTACCCTGGTCGAGCGAGAGGTGACGCTGCCGGACATCACCCTGCCGGCCGGTACCCTGCTCTTCTCACAGAACGGTCCCGTGCCACGAAAGAACCTCTACATGTACATCCCGACGTCGCTGGGGCCCGGCACGACCCAGGGCAGCCGCACCGTCCTGCTCAACATGATTCCGCTTGGAATACCCTCCTCGAACCCGCTCTCCGGCCTCGACATCCTCGAGGAGTGCGTGGTCATCGGCGACGAGATCCTGCCGGCGGGCCGTTTGCTTGTGAGCGTCCCGGTTTCCGGGCGTCTTTCGGGCATGAGCGAGGACGTACTGCCGCATGACGTCGCGGAGATCATGCTCACCGCCACGGGGACTGCGGCCTCGGGCACGGCGCGCCTTCTGCTGCGCGGCGCCGACCTCGGCCTCGACAACCCCGCCGAGAGCCTCGACGCCCTGAGCATCCAGCCCTGAGTTTCCCAATACCTTCAGCAAGGGGGCTTGCCCCCGCTATTTTCTCTTGTTCTCCACCTTTGATTTTTCCCCTTTATTATTAGCGCCTTTTCGGAGCTCTTTTCCTCGAGGGTTCCCAGGGTTCAAGGGGCGCAGCCCCTTACAATGTTCTCTTGAGTTTTCTTGCACGGGGGCGCTGCCCCCGTGAACCCCCGGTACCTCACCCGGGGGATGAAGTGAGGCGAAGAAAACCTCGGAGAAAACCTTCTTCTAAGGAAAAGCAGGAAAAAACTCTGGAGAAACCCCTTTTGCAATCTTGAGCGCGGCGCGCCAGGCAAGCGGTTTTCGATAACAGGTTGACAAGGGCCCGCCGTCTGGCCGACGATGGGGCCTGTCGAATCAGTTTTTCCCTGGGGGTGACTGATGCCGACTCAAAAGCAGATCGTCCGCT
Organism: Myxococcales bacterium; assembly: GCA_012798435.1. Taxonomy (GTDB): domain Bacteria; phylum Myxococcota; class B64-G9; order B64-G9; family B64-G9; genus JAAZNF01. Next base: position 13,555 of record JAAZNF010000003.1, read on the forward strand.
TCCCCCCGGGAGCGCCGGTCTTCTCCGACCGTCCGTTCGACGACAATATCCGCGCAACCGTGGACGGATTCGCCCGGCGCGGCTTCTGCCCCTCGGGCTGGCTGGAGATCGAGAACGCCGACTCGCGCCTGTACTGCCTGTTCCACCAGAGCCGGCCCTACCTGGCCGGAATTGCCGACATCGAGGGGTTCAGTTGGCTCCCACTGAGCGAGCTGGTGCCCAAGATGCGTCAGATCCAGGAGGCCCACTGTAGCCTGTTCGCCTGCGAGCTGGTCCAGGTGTTGCTCATGGCGGTCCACTTTCGCCACCGGCCCAACCTGCAAGCCTCGACCCGCCTGGTGGATCTCGGGCACGTCCTTTCGGTGCTGCAACAGGACGGCCAGGACGCCGCCATGGCGCTGGAGCGGGGCGGCCTGCGCACGATGATGTTCATGCAAAAAGGGGTCCCCACCCGCCTCTATTTCTGCGACCCCCGCGACGACCCCGGCAAGGGCTCGGTGACCGACCGCTTTCTCGAATACGGTTTCGCCCCGGGAGCGCCCGAGGGCCGGGTGGAGGTGTTCCATCGTCTGAAGTTGGAGACCGATCCGGACGCCGGCAAGTCGCTGACCCAGCTCGAGTTGGAGGCCCAGCCTCCACCAGCGGTGAATTGCAAAGTGCTCCTCGGCGAGCAGGTGGTGCTGCAGCGTTCGTTCATGCCGCCCGCCATGTTCATCGGGCGGGATCCGACCTGTGAGCTGCGCCTGGACAACCTGAGCGTGAGCCGGCGCCACGCTCGCATCGGCTGGGAGAGAGGCCGCTTCGTCCTTCAGGACCTCAACTCGTCCAACGGCACCCTGGTCAACGGGAAGCCCGTGGACAGGCGAGACGTGGGCCTGGACGACGTTATCACCGTGGGCAAGTACCACATCCGCATCGCCGTGCCCGAGGCCATGCCCCTGCCGCAGGCCACGGTCATGGTGAGCGCGGCCGGACCGGGCAGCGGCCAGCTGTTCCTGGTGTGCGGAGAGCAGTCGGTCGAACTCAAGCACGACATCACCATCGGACGGGTGGACGGCGTGGATCTACGCCTGCGGGGGTTCGGCATCAAACCCATCCACGCCCGTCTGCACAACACCGACGAGGGTAGCGTCCGCCTCGATTGTGTGGAGAAGGCCTGGGTGCGGGTGAACGGCGCCCGGGTCCGCAGCACGCTACTGAAGCCGGGCCAGGCCTTCGCCATCGGCCGCCACTCTCTGTCGCTGGTCGACGTCCCGCGTTATGTCCCCGCCCCGCAGGCTTGACGCGCCAGGCCTCCGTACCTCCGCCTTCCGCTTGGTGTTCGACTCCCCGAACATCGCCGCCGTCCGCAAGGCCCAGCCAGTCAACCCGGCAAATCGGGTCGTACGACACTCACCCTCGGGAAGAAAAAACCTCGGGCGATGAGAATTTGCACCCTGCCAAAATCGCTTGTAGGATTCCTGCCAGCGCGGGGCAGTCTCCGGCGCGAGGAGGCGCAGCTTGGGGTTGGCGCGCGACAGCGCGGTCGTGAGGGTCATCGAGGGGGCGATCCGGCAGCGGCGCTCCGGTGTGCTCGGTCTCCGCTACGGCGCCGAGGAAGGCCGGGTGTATTTGACCGATGGCCGCCTGGCCTGGGCGGCCGCCAGCGCGGTGAAGAGCAACCTCTACCTCCGCCTGGTCGAGGCCACCGGCCAGGAAGCGAATACCATCCAGCGCATCTTCGACGAGAGCAAGAAGGCCGGCAAGAACTTCGGCGAGGCCATGATCGAACGCGGGCTGCTGGACGAGCCGCGCCTGCGCGAGATCCTGCTCGAACACGTGGCCGGTTGCCTCGCGCACCTCGGCACCTGGCCCACGCTAGAAGCGACCTTCACACCCGACTTCCGGGCCTATCGAACCAGCCTCACCTTCACTCTCGAAGAGGTGCTCGAGCGGGCCAGCCAACTCGAATCCCAGCCGGTGCAACCGCCGGCCGGCGACCCGCCCTCCCACCGAAAGGAGCGCGTCTGCCCCCGCTGCGGGAAACGCCATCCTGACACGGTGTCTTACTGCAGCGTCGACGGAACCCGGCTCTCCGAGATCGACAGCGTGCCCGAGGCGCTGGCCGAGGGCACCGCCCTGGTGGGAGCGGTGCTGGGCTCCTACCGCATCACCCACCTGCTCGGCGAGGGTGGCATGGGCTTCGTGTACCTGGCCGAGCACACCCGGCTGGGACGCAAGGTGGCGCTCAAGATGCTGCGCCAAGACAGCGCCGGCAACCCGGGCGCCGTCAAGCGCTTCTTCGTGGAGGCGCGCGCCGTCAACCAGATCAAACACGAGAACATCATCGAGATCACCGACTTCGTGGAGGACGAACGCGGCCGCAACTACTACATCATGGAGCACCTCGAAGGGCGCACCCTGAGCGAGGAGATCGGCGAGAAGGGCGCCATGTCGGCGCGGCGGGCCATGGCCATCGCCGCCCAGGCGGCCTCCGCTCTGGCCGCGGCCCACGCCGCGGGGGTGGTCCACCGGGATCTCAAGCCTGACAATGTCTTCCTCACCACGCGCGGCGAGCGCAAGGACGTGGTGAAACTGCTCGACTTCGGGGTGGCCAAGCTGGCCGGGCCGCTGCCCGACCTGCGCCAGCTCCACAAGACCGCCGCCGGGGCCATCCTGGGCACGCCGGAGTACATGTCGCCGGAACAGGTGAGCGGCAAGGAGGTGGACTACCGCTCCGACCTGTACTCCCTGGGTGTCATCATGTTCGAGATGGTGACCGGCAAGAAGCCGTTCCAGGCCAAGACCTTCGGCGAGATGGTCATCAAGCACCTGACGGTCAAGCCGCCGCGACCGAGCCAGCTCAAGGACACGCCGGTGCGTCTGCCGCGGGTGTTCGAGGACCTCATCCTGGAATGCCTGGATAAGGACCCGGCCCGACGCCCCCGGGACGCGAAGGAGATCGAAGACCGGTTGCGAAAGTACGCCGGCCTGAGCTCGGTCCAGCTCGAGTCCCTGGGACCCGAAACCCGCCGGCGCCGACCCGCATGGTTGGTCGCCGCCATCGCCATCGGCTCGCTGGCGGCCGCGGGGGCGGCGCTGTTCTTTGCGCTGCGGCGGGAAACCAGCCAACCTCCCCCGCCGTCCCCACCTCCCCTGCCGCCCCCGGTCGCCGACGCGGCCATGCCACAGGAGCCACCGCCTCCCCCGCCGCCGGCGATGATCACCGTGTCGTTCGAAACCACGCCGGCGGGGGCCGAGGTCTGGCGGGAGGGAGGCGAGGTGCCGCTGGGAAAGACGCCGCTCTCTCTCACCTTCGAGCACGCCGAAAAGAAGGCGACCTTCGAGCTGCGCCTGCCGGGATTCGAGAAGGCGTCACGGGAAATCTTACTGGACAAGGACGCCCAGGTAGTGGTGGCGCTGACTCGCCTGAAAAAGACGCCCCGACCGGACGCGGGCAAACCCGAGCCAGACCCACACCTGGACAATGACACGACCATCGACCCCTTCGACGAATGAGCGAAAGGTGCAGACGACTCGCCTTGCTCTCATCTGGAGCGAGTTTACTGGAAGCCTGGAGGCGAAGCCGACGGAGCCGATGCGTTCACGGGTGCGGCCTGTGCATGCTCATCGCCCTGTCGCTCGCGGCCTGCTCGGGAAATGGCGGCGCCCCCGATGCCCATGGCCTCCTTGACTCGGACGAAATGGTCACCCCGGGTGACGACAGCGGCCTCGGGTAGGAGCCTTGGCGCGCGGTCTCCGAGGATGGTCATGGGCGTAGTGAAAAAAGCCTGATCACGGGTATCTCCGCGCGCGCCCCGATCCGCGGCCGTCACGGCTCCGAGCCGATGCTCCCTCACACGCCGCCTCCTCTCCGTTGACTTCAGCGCCTCGAGGACCTAGACTTTGCCGCGGATTCAATCGGCGCGAGGAGCCCGGACCATGGCCGTAGAACCGGTGATCGGCATCGACCTCGGCACTTCCTATTCATCGGTCGCCGTCGTCCAGGAAGGCGAAGTGATGGTCATCCCCAACGAGTGGGGCGAGACGGTGCACGCCTCGGTGGTCTCGTTCCTGGAGGACGGCCGCATCCAGGTGGGCAACGACGCCAAGCGCCGCCTGCTCACCCACCCGCGCCACACCATCTACTCGGCCAAGCGCCTCATCGGCCGCTTCTTCTTCTCCCCCGAGGTCAAGAAGGCCCGGGCGGTGTGCCCCTACGAGATCGTGGAGGGCCCCAACCACAGCGTGCGCATCCAGGTGATGGGCGAGCAGCTCAGCCTGCCGCAGGTGTCGGCCCTGGTGCTCAAGGAGATGAAGGAAATCGCCGAGAACCACCTGGGCTGCGAGATCAAGAAGGCGGTGGTGACGGTGCCGGCCTTCTTCAACGACAACCAGCGCCAGGCCACCAACGACGCCGGGCGCATCGCCGGTCTGGAGGTGCTGCGCATCATCAACGAGCCCACCGCCGCCGCCCTGGCCTACGGCTTCGGCAAGAACGTCAACGAGCGGGTGGTGGTGTACGACCTGGGCGGGGGCACCTTCGACGTGAGCATCCTGGAGATCGGCGACAACAACACCTTCGAGGTCCTGGCCACCGCCGGCGACACCTACCTCGGCGGCGACGACATGGACATGCGCCTGATGGACTTCTTCGCCGACCAGTTCATGCAGGAGACCGGCATCAACCTGCGCAACGACGTCCAGGCCCTGCAGAAACTGCGCGACGTGGCCGAGGAGACCAAGAAGGCCTTCTCCACCAAGAAGAAGGTCAAGGTGCACATCCCCGAGGTGTTCACCGACAGTGACGGCAAGGTGTACGAGTTCAACTCCATCATCGACAACGACACCTTCACCAAGCTCATCATGGATCTCATCCAGCGCACCTTCAAGGTGTGCGACGAGGCCTTCCAGTCGGCCGGCTTCACCGTGAACGACGTGGACGGGGTGATCCTGGTGGGCGGCCCCACCCGGTTGCCGCTGGTGCGCGACTCGGTGCGGCACTACTTCAGCAAGGAGCCCCAGGCCGGCGTCAACCCCGACCACGTGGTGGCCATGGGCGCGGCCATCCAGGGCGCGGCGCTGACCGACGCCGCCGCCCAGACCTTCCTGCTGGACGTCACCCCGCTCACCCTGCGCCTGGCCACGGTAGGCGGTTTCACCGAGGCCATCATCGACAAGAACACCCCGGTGCCCATCGATCGCACCCGCACCTTCGTCACCTCGCGCGACAACCAGGACAAGGTGCGCATCCGCATCCTGCAGGGCGAGAGCAACCGGGTGGAGGAGAACGAGCTCCTCGGCGAGTTCGAGTTCTCGGGCTTCCGCATCGCCGGCCGGGGCGAGGTCAAGATCGAGGTCACCTTCGAGATCGACTCGAACGGCATCGTCAACGTCTCGGCCCGCGACCCGGAGAGCGGTCAGAGCGCCTCAACGCGGGTGAGCCTGAGCAGCGGACTGACCGAACAGGAGATCCAACAGAGCACCCAGCGGGTACAGTCGGCCGAGCTGGCCTGAGGACGAAGACGGCGGCGAGGCCGCGCCGGGTAGAGGACGTCGTCCATGGATCCGAAGTTCGCCACCGAGGTCGAGACGCTGAGTCGGCTCATCGACGAGCTGGACTACTACCAGATCCTGCGCGTGCCGAAAAACGCCAGCCTGGGACAGGTGCGCAAGGCCTACCACGAGCAATCGCTCAAGTTCCACCCGGATCGTTTCTTTGGCCTACCCGAAGGCGCGCTGAAATCCGGTATCAAGAAGATCGCCAAGCGCGTGGCCGAGGCCTACGTCACCCTTCGTGACGCCAGCAAGCGGCGCGCCTACGACCTCCAACTCCAGCGATTGCAGTCCCCTTCCCCCGCGGCCCCGGAGAGCGCTCCCGGCGCGCCCGCGCCGGCCGCGGCCCCCCCGGCCACGGCATTGCGCTTCACCGAGCAGACCGAGAAGGCCTTCAAGCAGGAGAAGCAGCAGCAGTTCGGCAAGACCGAGAAGGGCCGCAAACTGTACCAGCAGGGGATGCGGGAGTTCCAGGCCAAGAACTTCGTCGCCGCCGAGCGCACCTTCAAGATGGCGCTGGCCTACGAGCCGGACAACGAGCTGTTCGCCAAGCTGCGCGACGAGGCCGGGCGCAACATCAAGACCGACTACACCATCAAGTAGCCGGCGCCGTCCCCGGGGGTCCACATGAAACCCGTTATCCAGTACGCCGTCCTGTTGGACGCCACCGACGGTTCGCACGAGTTGAGCGCCCTCGAGGCGCCGGAACCGCTCGGCCCGGTGGACTTCGCCTGGCGCGAGCGCTCGCGCGGCGCCACCTGCGTCGGCGCCGGCATCCTGGCTGGCGGCATCGTCCCCGGCTCCAACCGCTTGATCTTCGCTGGCGACTCCGAGCTGTGGGGCGGTTTCTACACCTCCGCATTGGGCGGGGCGGGCCTGTTGTGGGACGGCGTCGGGATCTCGTTTCTCGCCGTGCGCGGCAGGGCCGCGCGCCCCAGCGTGGTGATCCTGGCCGGCGAGAAGAACGGTTTCCCCTCCTGTCGCCAGGTCCCGCTCGACCTCGACAAAGCATGGAAGGAAAAGGACGGCGAGGCGGGCTTCTACGCTCTCCAGCGACACGTCTTTTCGAACCTGTGGGATCGTCAGGGCACGCCGCGGGTGCTGGCGGTGGGGCCGGCCGCCCGGACCACCCGTTTCGGCGCGGTCGGCTCGAGCCGCACCGCCGCAGGCAAGCTCACCGCCGTGGACGACTGGGCCGGGCGCGGCGGCTTCGGCTCGCGGCTGCTCCAGCGGCACAACATCTGCGCCATCGTGTATGGCGGCGACTTCGAGGACGAGGATCTTACCGACCGGGCCGAGGCCGATGGCTTCTTCCAGAAGCGCTTCTCCAAGAGCATGCTGCTGGAGGACCTGGAGGCCACCACCAAGTACCGGTTCGACCCGCGCTGGAAGTCGGGCGGCACCTTCGGGGTCAACTACTCCAGCCTGCAGGACAGCATGCTGTCGTTCAACTACCGCTCGGTGAGCTGGGGGCGGGAGCAGCGGCGTGCCCTGTGGGAGCGGCTGGTGCGCGATCACTTCCTGGCGCAGTTCAACCACGAGACGATCGAGAAGAAGCAGTTCTCCCATTGCGGCGAACCCTGTCCGGCGGTGTGCAAAAAGATGAACGGCGTCTTCAAGAAGGACTACGAGCCCTACCACACCCTGGGGCCGCAACTGGGCGTGTTCGACCAGCGGGTGGCTGAAAAGCTCAACCGACGCTCGGACGCGCTCGGCTTCGACGGCATCCAGGTCGGCGGTCTCATCGCCTGGGTCATGGAGTGCCTCCACCAGGGCGTGGTATCGGCCACCGCGATCGGCCTGCCGCCCGACGTGCCCGAGCGGCCGGTGTTCGAGCCGGATAGATTCGACCCGGCGCGCGACTCGGAGCACAACGGCCGGATCGCGCTTGCGCTGCTTGATCTCTGCGCCACCCCGGGACACCTGCTCTCGCGTGGGATGCGCCAGGCGGCGCGGGAGCTGGGACCGCAGGCGGCGGCGCTGGCGGTGTATCTTGCGAACGGCCCGGAGGGTTGGATGGTCCCCAACCAGTATTGGGTGCCGGGGATGCTGGCCCCCATGCCCATCATGGGGAAATACTTCACCGATTACGCCAGCGACTTCCGCCCGCCGCGCGAGCTGGGGCGGCGCTGCGTCGAGCGCATGCTCGCCGAGATCACCACCGAGAACGCAGGAGTTTGCCGCTTCCACCGCGGTTGGTCGGAGAAGCTGTGGCCCGAGCTGGTCAACGGCCACCTCGGCGCGGCCTTCGACTTTGCGATCATCCACGCCGCCCTGTGTCGAGCCATCCGCGCGCAGGCGAAGCCGGTGTTCTGGGAGTGCCGGAAAATCTTCGAGATCCTGGCCGGTTACTTCACCTCCCTCGCGGAGGAGAACCCCGCCGACGAGGCGATCCGCACCTGGCACAACCGCATCATCGCCGATCCGGCGGCGGCGGCCCGCGCCTACTGGGACGAGCTCGCGGCGGGGATCGACGAGGGATTTTCACTGCTCCCGGGCGAATGATCATCGACATCGTCATCCTGGTGCTGGTCTTGATCTTCGCCGTCCTGGGATATTGGAGCGGCCTGCTGCGGCAGGCGCTGCGCCTGGCCGCCCTGGTGTGCGCAGGTCTCCTGGCCGCGCCCCTGGGCGCGCTGTTCGCCCCCGCGATCACTCGCGCCTTCGAGGTGCAGCCTCTGGTGGGCCGGGTGGCCGGACCGCTTCTGGCCTTCGTGGCCCTGTACCTCGTCCTGTCCGTCGCCGCCTTTGTCATCCTGCGTGGCATCCGGCGCCGCCGGCGAGAACTCGGCCGCGCCGCTGTCCCCGCCTGGGAGCGCTGGACCGGCGCCGTGCTGGGCGCGCTGAAGCTGGCCGCCATCGCCTTCTTGCTGCTCTCGGGGCTGGTGCTGCTGGAACGATTCTCTCCCGGCGGCGAGAAAGCCCACGCGGTGGTGCGCGAGTCCCGCCTGTGCGCGCTGGCCCGGTCAGCCAACCTGTTCGCCGCCTTGCACCTGCCCGTGGTGGGCAAGGTGGAGTCACTGGGCAAACTGGCCGCCGACCCGGAGTTCCGCGAGAAAGCGGCCGCCGATCCGGCGGTGCAACGGCTGCTCTTCCACCCCATCTTCCGAAAGCTCCTGGACGATCCGGAAATCCAAGAGCTGGCGAAGAACAGCGACCTGGCCGGCCTGCTCGGCAACCCCCGCCTGAACCAGACCCTGGAAGATCCCGAGATCAAGAAACTGCTTTCGGAGATCGAGCTGCGCTGATACATTGCGCGAAAGAGAAGAGGAACAAAATGAAAGACGACGGATTTGCTCCTTCAGGAACAGACAGCCGGATCTCCGCAGCCACGCGCAACCTCATCCGCAAGGAGCTGGCCGAGCATACTCCCATCCCCACCATCGTAAAGCTCCTCATGCAGCAGGGGTTGTCCCGCGCCGACGCCAACTACGCCATCGACGTGGTGCAGTCCGAGGGCATCATGGGCCCTGACGCGGCCGGCCCCAGCCCGGCGGTGCAAGGCGCCCTGGGCCTCCTGGGCGGGGTGCTAGCCGCCACCCTCGGCGGCGCGGTGTGGGCGGTGCTCACCTACGCCACCAACACCGAGATCGGCATCGTGGCCTGGGGCATCGGCTGGCTGACCGGCCTGGCGGTGGTGCTCTTCTCCCGTGGCGGGCGGGGCGTGCCGTTCCAGATCGCGGCGGCGATGTGCGCGGTGCTGGGCATCGCCATCGGCAAGTACGGCTCGATCTTCCTCTTCGCCAACAAGGAGTCCGGCGGCGAGCTGTCGCCGTTCGACCCGCGCCTGATCGAGCTGTTCTTCACCAAGGCCGGGGAGTGGTTCTCGGGCTATGACCTGCTGTGGGTGGGTCTGGCGGTGGTCACCGCCTTCGGGATCCCCAAGGTCCGCACGGCCAAGGGTGTGGTGCTCGCGGAAGACGCGCCGGCTGCCGGTTCTCCTGGGGCGGGCCCGTCATCGCCTCCCGGCTTGCCACCTTCCGAGACCCCGCCCGACGAGCCGCCCCGGATCTGAACACTCGCTCCCCTTCCCTCACCACAAGGCTCTGTCCGGATCGTCCCTTTTCATGGCGCCCGCGTCCGGGCAGGAAGGCGGCGCTGGCTTGATCGAGCCAGCGGTTTCTCGGTCACCTGGAAAATCGTGCGAAATCAGGCGGGGGAAAAGTCCTGCGGGGTTGGATCAGCTCTCCTTGGGGAACTCTCCCTTGAAGCAGTACTGGTAGACCCATCCGATGAATACCATCCCGCCGACGATGTTGCCCAAGGTCACCGGAGCCAGGTTCCAGACCAGGAACTGGTCCCAGGTCACGCTGGCGCCGAGGAAGATGCCGGTGGGAATGAAGTACATGTTGGCCACGCTGTGCTCGAAACCGGAGGCCACGAAAGCCATGATGGGGAACCAGATGCCGAAAAATTTCCCGATCATGTTCTTCGAGGAGAGCGCCAACAGGATGGCCACGTTGACCAGCAGGTTGCAGGCGATGCCCTTCATGAACGCCGACCAGAAGCCCCCAGCTCCCGCCGCCATGTACGGCAGCACCTTGGCCTGGGCGATGGCGACCGCGTTCTTGCCGAAAGCCGTGAGCTCGCCACCGGGGCCTCCGACCACGAAGGGGCCGACCGACATCAAGTAGGCCCAGAAGATCGAGCCCAGGAAATTACCGATGTAGACGAAAACCCAAGCCCACAACATGCGCGACCAGGACAGCTTGCGGTTCATGCAAGCCACCGGCATCAACATGCAGTCGCCGGTAAACAGCTCCATGCCGGTGAGCACAATGGCAATCAGGCCGACCGGGAAGACCGCGCCCGCGATGAGCTGCCCGAGGCCCGGGGCGATATCCTTGAGGCCGGTGGAGCATACCGTGGCCAGCGCACCGCCGACAGCGATGTACAAACCGGCCATGAAAGCACGCAACATCCAGTTGGATTGTGAGAGATTACCCTTGTAGGCACCTGCCGCACAGCATGCCTGGACAATTTCGACTGGTTTGTTCGCCATCTCACACAGCTCCTTTCTCCTCGATTGTGTTTGTGAGCACCGGCTCTCGTTTTACGTGAACGGAAACTCTTCTCAAACCGTCCGGAAAACAATTCCTTCAGACGCCGGGGCCTACCGCCCGGTACGTATGAGCAAACGCTTCACGCTCTCCAACAGGATCTGTGGCGCCACCGGCTTGTTCAGCAGCTCGGCGACTTTCAGCGTGCTGGTGTCGAAGGTCTGCTCGGCCGCGTCTGCGATGGAGGAGAGCATGATCACCGGCAGACCGGCGTGTTTCTCCGCCAACCAGCGGGCGAGCTGGATGCCGGCGTCGGACTCCTCCATCATGATGTCCAGGATGATCAGATCGGGGCGCTCTTTCTCGATCTGCCGCCGGCCGTCGCCAGCGGTGGGCGCCTCGCGCACGGCATAACCGGCCTTCTCGAGTACGATGCGGCACGCACTGCGGATGTCCGCGTCGTCGTCGATGACAAGGATCTTGGAGTTTGCCATGGTCTTCCTCCCTCCCAGTCCTAGCGGACCAGCGCCTCGAACTCGGGGCGGAACTTCTTCACCATCGCCTCGATGGGGGTGGCGAAGGCATCGCCCGTCGGGCACAGGGTCGAGCCCTTGATGGTGGCGCACAGCTCGAGCACCCGCTCGATGTCCTGCGCCGCGCCGCGCCTTTCACAGATGCGCCGCAGGAGTTCGGCCACCACTCGAGAGCCTTGGCGGCACGGGGTGCACTGGCCGCAGGACTCGTGGGCGTAGAACTCGATGGCCCGCAGGGCCACGCGCGGGATGCGCACCGACTGGTTCATCACCATGATGCCGCCCGAGCCCAGCATGGTGCCGGCCTTGAGGCAGGAGTCGTAGTCCATGACCAGGCCGCGCGCCTCCTTGGCGGTCAGGATGGGCACCGACAGGCCGCCCACGATCACAGCCTTCAGGCGACCCACGACTCCACCGGCGGCTCGCAGCAGCTCGTCCAGTGGAGTGCCCAGCGGATATTCATAGGTCCCGGGTCGGCGGACGTGCCCCGAGATGCCGAAGATCTTGGGCCCGAAGTTGTTCGGCGTGCCGATGCGCTTGTAGGCCTCGGCCCCGTGCTGCACGATGTACGGCACATTCGCCAGCGTCTCCACGTTGTTGACGATGGTCGGGCAACCGTACAGACCGACGGCCGCCGGGAAAGGAGGCTTCAGGCGCGGGTTGCCGCGCTTGCCCTCGAGCGACTCGATCAGCGCCGTCTCCTCGCCGCACACGTAGGCACCGGCCCCGCGGTGAACGACGATGTCGAAGTGCGCCGAAGTGCCGAGGATGTTCTCGCCGAGCAATTTTTCCTGGCGCGCTTGCTCGATGGCCCGCTCCAGGATGTCCGCGATCCAGGCGAACTCGCCCCGGATGTAGATGAACCCCAGGCGGGCGCCGATGGCGTAACCGGCGATGGTCATGCCCTCGATCAGCAGGTGAGGGTCGTGCTCCATGATCTGCCGGTCCTTGAACGTCCCCGGCTCGCCCTCGTCGGCGTTGCAGATGAGGTAGACCGGCTTGTTGCCATCCTTGGGCAAGAAGCCCCACTTCACGCCCGCGGGGAACCCGGCACCGCCGCGCCCACGCAGGTTGGCATCCTTGACCGCCGCCACGATTTCCTCGGGCTTCTTTTGCAGGGCGAGCGGCAGGGCCCCATATCCGCCGTGCTTGCGGTAGACCTTGATGTCGAAGGCGCGCTCGACCCCGCGCCGCGCCAGCAGGATATTGCACTGGCTCGAAAAGTGCGCCTGGGCCGGCAGGTCGGGGAGCTTCCCCTTGCGCAGGGCGGCCAGCAGCTTGTCCACCCGGGCCGGGGTCATGTTCTCGTAGTACCGATCGCCCACCTGGATCACGGGGCAGGTGCCGCAGGCGGCCAGGTCCTCCACCGTCTCCAGGCTGAACAGGCCGTCTTCGGTGCGCTCGCCGGGGCGTATCCCGAGGCGCTTTTGCAGGTGGGATACGATCTTGTCGGCGCCGGCCAGCATGGCGGGGATGTTGGTGTCGACCTGGAGGTGGTAGCGGCCCACCGGTTGGCGCCGGAACATGGTGTAGTAGGTCTGCACCCCATAGGCCTCGGACAGCGGCACGCCGGCGACCCGGGCCGCCTCGACCAACGACTCGTGGTCGATGTGTCCCCTGGCCTCCCGTTGCAAGAGATCCAGGGCCGGGAGCAGGGCGGAGCGCCGGCTGGGGTAGCGGGAGCCGATCCGAGCCAGGGCTTGACGGGTCTTGGTATTCACGGTGTCACCCCGCTTAGGCTTTGGCGGTGCCGGCGCGCTCGATGCGCGCCGCGCACACCTTGTATTCGGGGATCTTGGCCACCGGGTCCAGCGCGTCGTTCGTCAACCGGTTGGCCGCGGCCTCGGCGAAATGGAAGGGCACGAAGATCGACCCCGGGGCCACGCGTTGAGTGACCAGCGCCCGGGTCTCGATCCGGCCGCGCCGCGTGACCACCACTACCCGATCGTCCGCAGCGATGCCGGCGCGGCGGGCGTCCTCGGGGTGGAGTTCGACGTGACCCGCCGCCACGATGAGGTTCAGGATGCTCGAGCGGCGGGTCATGCTGCCGGTGTGGTAGTGCTGCAGGATGCGCCCGGTGCTGAGCACCATGTCGAACTCGCCGTCGGGGACCTCCGCGGGCGGGCGATACGAGAGCGGCGTGAGCAGGGCCAGGCCGCGGGCGAACTTGCCGCAGTGGAGCACCTTGGTGCCGGGGTGGTCCTCGCTGGGGCAAGGCCATTGCAGCCCGACGCGCTCGAGGCGCCGGTAGGTCATGCCGGCGTAGGAAGGCGTGAGCCGGCGCATCTCCTCGAACAGGCCCTCTGGCGTGCGGGGGAAGTCGTGCCCGAAGCGCTTCGCCAGATCGGCCACGATCTCGTAGTCCTGGCGCACATTGCCGGTCGGGACCAGCGCCGGCCAGGTGAGCTGTACCCGCCGCTCGGTGTTGGTGATGGTGCCGGTCTTCTCGGCGAACGACACGCCGGGCAGAACCACGTCGGCCAAGCGCGCGGTCTCGGTGAGGAAGATGTCCTGGACCACCAGGAGGTCGAGTTTCTCCAGGCTCTCCTCCACATGGTGCAGGTTGGGGTCCGACATCATCGGGTTCTCGCCGAGGACGTACAGAGCGCGGATCTTGTCGCCGGCGGCCGGGATCATCTCGGTGAGCGTCATGCCCGGTTTGGCCGACAGCGGCGCACCCCAGGCCTTGGAGAACTTCTCCACCGCGGCCGGGTTGGTCACCGGCTGGTAGGCGGTGAACACGTTGGGCAGGCCTCCCATGTCGCAGGCGCCCTGCACGTTGCTCTGGCCCCGCAGCGGGTTCACCCCGCCACCCTCCACGCCGATGTTCCCGGTGATGAGTTGCAGGTTGACACAGGCCTTCACGTTGTCCACGCCGTGGCTGTGCTGGGTGATGCCCATGCAGTAGTAGAGCGCGCCCACCCCGGAGCGCGCGAAGAGCTCGGCCGCGGCCCGCAGGTCGGCCGGTTTCACGCCGGTGAGCTCCTCGACCTTCTCGGGGGTGAAGAACTCGATGGCCTTGCGGTATTCTTCATACCCCTCGCAGCGCTCCCTGATGTAGGAGGCGTTCTCCCAGCCCTCGTGCAGGATGATGTACTGCAAGCCAGAGAGCAGCGCCACGTCCGAGCCGTTGCGCTGCTGCAACCAGATGTGGGCGAAGTCGCACAGCTCGATGCGCCGCGGATCGCACACGATGAGCTTCGCCCCGTGGTGCTTCACGGCCCGCTTCATGAGCGAGCCGAACACGGGGTGGTTCCAAGTGGTGTTGGAGCCGATCACCAGGATGACCTTGGACTTCACCACCTCGGCCATGCTGTTCGTCATCGCGCCGGAGCCCAGTGTGGTGGCCAGACCGGCCACCGTGGAGCTGTGTCAAAGCCGGGCGCAATGGTCTATGTTGTTGGTCCCGATGACCGCCCGCGCGAAGCGGGAGAAGGCGTAGTTCTCCTCGTTGGTCACCTTGGCCGAGGTCAAGAAGCCGATGGCGTCCGGGCCGTGCTTTTCCTTGATCTCCTTGAACCCGGCGGCCACGCGATCGAGCGCCTCGTCCCAGCTCGCCTCGACCAGCTCGCCGTTCTTGCGCACGAGCGGATGTCGCAGCCGATCGGGCGCGTCCACGAAATCGAGCCCGAACCGCCCCTTCACGCACAGCATCCCCTGGTTCGGCTGCTCCTGCCAGTCCTGCTCGTGGGCCATGGCGTAGGCGTAGCGGTTGTCTTTGGTGTAGAGGTCGATCTGGCAGCCCACCCCGCAGTACGGGCAGGTGACCTTGGTGGGCCGGGCCTCGTACGGCCGGATCTTGCGCTCGCGGGGTTGCTTGAGGGTGAGCGCCCCCACCGGGCACACCTGCACGCACTCGCCACACTGGACGCAGCTGGACTGACCCATCGGCACATCGTCGTCGCACACCACTCTGGCGTGACTGCCGCGGTGGGCGAAGGCCAGCACCTGGTTCACCACCCCGTTCTGGCAGGCGGCCACGCACCGGCC
Source organism: Myxococcales bacterium (assembly GCA_012798435.1). Taxonomy (GTDB): domain Bacteria; phylum Myxococcota; class B64-G9; order B64-G9; family B64-G9; genus JAAZNF01. The sequence continues at coordinate 28,613 of JAAZNF010000003.1, forward strand.
GCAGTGGATGCACTTGTCGCTCTCGCGCAGGATTCCGGGGGAGGAATCATCCAGCGGCGTGGGGTGCGAATCGATCCGCAGCCCGGGCCGGTCGATGCCCAGGTGGTACGCCATGTCCTGCAGCTCACAGATGCCGTTCGCCTGGCAGGAGATGCAGTTGTGGTGCCCCTCGGAGAGGAGCAGCTCCACGATCATGCGCCGGACGGAATGGATCCGCGGAGTGTCGGTGCGGACCACCATGCCTTCCCGCACGGGGAGGGCGCAGGATTCCTTCAGACCGCGCTGCCCCTCGACCTCGACCACGCAGGCCCGGCAACGGCCCGCCTTGCCGGTCTTGGGGTGGTAGCACAGGGCGGGGATCCAGATCCCCGCCGCGCGCGCGGCGTCCAGCACTGTCTGGCCGGGCTGGGCGTCCACGCTGCGCCCGTCGATCGTGATCTTCATGCGATTTCCTCCGAGGATGGTGAGTTCAGTCGATCAGCCACGGAAGCGACGGAGCGAGAAAATACAAGCCGTTGACTCGCTTGTCAATATGGTTCCTCGGCTCCGCCGTTCAGGGGACAGCGGTCAGCCGCCCCAGGCCATTCCTGCGTATTCTTTCATGATCTGGTCGTGCAAGGACTGGAACAACCGCGCGTGTTCTCCCTCCCAGGCCGCGAGCTTTTCCAGGGCCTTCTTCGCCGCGCCCGAGGACTGCTTGGCGGCGGCCGTGTAGAATTCCTGGAGGTCGCGCTCGATGAGAAAGGCCATGCGCAACACCGGCAGGTCGGGTACCATGGCCTGCGCCGTGGTCTGCTCGATCATCTCGCTGGCCGCGCGCTGGCTGAAGAAGCCCGCGTCGTGCTGCACCGCGTCTTCCTTGGCGGCCTGCTTGCCGCAGCACCGATCGAGCAGGTTCTGCACGTAACGGATGTGCCCTTCCTCCTCCTTGGCCAGGCGTTCGAAGACCGCCTTGACCGCGGCGTGCTGTGCCGCCTGGGCGTGCTGGCTGAAGAAGCGATGACCTTCCTTCTCCCGTTGGAGAGCGTACTCGAGCGCTTTCTTTTCGTCCATGGATGCCTCCTGGATTTGGCCGCAGGGGAAAGTAGCGGGTTCGAAAGACCATGTCAATCCAGCAGAGGCGAGGGCCGGCCTTTTTGCTGGACAGCCTGCGTCGCCGATGGCAAATTGCGTCCATGAGCCGCGCCACGCAGCCGGCCGCGCCCTACGCGCCATCCTTTCGTCACGGCTTTCGGCCCGGAGCGGACGCGCCCCTCCTGGCGGAGCCGGCGGGCATGCGCGCCGAGCGCATGCTGCTCATCGGTGCCACCTCGCGGGACGCGGGCAAGACCGAGTTCGCCTCTCGCGTGCTGCGCGCCGCGGCCCGGTCGCGCGAGGTGGTCGGCATCAAGGTGACCCCGGTGGACCCGGAGGTGGGCGGTTGCCCGCGGGGCGAATGCGGCTGCGGCCTGTGCGCGCGGCTGGACGCGCCTTTCGAGATCGTCGAGGAGGACGGCCGCGAGCGCGGCAAGGACACCGTCCGCCTGCTCGAAAGCGGCGCCCGGCGGGTCTTCTGGCTGCGCGCCCGGCGGCCGGCCCTGGCGCAGGGCATGGCGGCTCTGCTCGATCGGATCGGCCCGGAGGCACTGTGCCTCTGCGAGGGCAACAGCGTGCGCCAGGTGGTGGAACCGGGGTGGTTCGTCATGGTGCGCGGGCCCGCGTGCGTCACGGAGAAACCCTCGGCCCGGGCCGCGCTCTCCCTGGCGGACGTCGTCACCTCGCGCACGGAGACCGGCTTCTCCGTCTCGCCGGAGGAGTTCTCTCCCGGCCCGTCCTCGCCCTGGAGCCTGCGCCTCCCGGCCACGGCGGTGGTGCTGGCCGGTGGGCTCAGCCGGCGCATGGGGCGCGACAAGGCGCTGCTCGAGCTTGGGGGCCGCTCGCTCATCGAACGGGTCGCCATGACCCTGAGTGACAACTTCGCCGAGGTGTTGCTCAGCGTGGACCGCGCGGATCGTTTCCCCTCCCTCCCCTATTCGAAGGTCGCCGATGCCGTCCCGGGCCAGGGGCCCTTGCGGGGCGTCGTGTCCGCCCTGCGAGCCGCCTCGTACCCCCTGGTCTTCTTCGCCACCTGCGATCTCGAGAACGTGCCGGTGTTCCTGGTCCACCGGTTGCTGCGCGCGGCGCGCGGGCACCAGGGAGCCGTGCTGCTCAACACCGATGGCTGGCCCGAGCCCCTGTTCTCGGTGCTGCACCGTGACTGCCTGCCTCACCTCGAGGGTGGCCTGGAGCGGGGGGAACGGCGCCTGGCCCGGCTCTTCGGCGCGCTGCGCCTACGCTACGTTCCCGTTCCGGCGCAAGAGCCCCTGCTCGATCTGAACACCCCGGAGGACTATCGCCGCGCCTGCGAGCGTCAGCCGGGGCGCGTCCTGGAGTGACGACCCGAAAGAGAGGTCCGGGGGCTCAGCGGGACTCCCGCTCGGTGGTGCGCCCGACCCGCTGCTTGTGCCGGCGCTGCTGGAGGCGGCTCTTGGCCTCGAAGCGCATGCGCAGGCTCTCCTCTTTCTCTCCGCCGATGTCGCTCTCGCGCACCGGAGGAGAGAAACGCCGCACCACCGCGAGCAAGCGGCGCACCAGCCGTCGCGGATCGGAGTCGAGTAGCAACCGGTCGGGCGGCGCGCTGCGCCGGCAGAAGGCCAGGATCTCCTCGACGTGATCGGAGATGCCGCCGGTGCCAGTGAGCACGCCGACGGGCTTCTGCTCTTCGAAGGCCACGGTGAACTCGTTCAGCGTGCCCATGCCGCCCCCCACCACCACGATGCCATCGGCCGAGCGGATGTTCACGATGTCGCGCTCCATGAGCCCCATGCCCGAGAACAGCAGCATGTCGTACTGGGACACCGGCGAGCCGTAGATCTCCAGGTGCTCGCGCAGGCTGAAGGCCGGCGACACCCCGAACACGAAGCCGCCCGCGCGGCGCGCCCCGGCGGCGGCCCGGTCGGGAAGCCCCGGACAGGCCCCGGTGACACAAATGCAGCCCGCCCCGGCGATGGCCCGCCCGAGATCGAAGGCCAGCCGCCTCGCCCGCGGATCGCGGATGGTCGGACCGGAGGCCGAACCCATGACACCGATCTTCCACTTGCGTCTGGCGACGTTTGGCATGCGCGCTCCCGGTATGGCGGCTCTTCGGCCGCGGCACCGATATACCAGGTGGAGGGCCGGCGTTCAACCTCAAACCCTGGCCCACGCACTCGGAAACGGGTTCTCCTTGACATCGCATCGCGGGCCGAAATAAGGTGGAGCCTCTTCAAGGCGGAACAAAAACCGCGGAGGATTTTTCCGATGAAAAAGTACGATTCCAAGGAGATCCGCAACATCGCGCTGGTGGGACACAAGGGCTGCGGCAAGACCTCGATCGCCGAGGCCTTCCTGTTCGACGCCAAGCACACGACGCGCCTGGGCAGCATCGACCAGGGAACCTCGACCTTCGACTACGACGAGGAGGAGCTCAACCGCCGCATGACCATCGCGGTGAAGCCCGGCACCGTCGAGTGGAAGAAGCGAAAGGTGAACGTGCTGGACACCCCGGGCGACGGCAACTTCATCTACGAGACGCGCCTCAGCATGAGCGCGGTGGACGCGGCGGTGGTGGTGGTGTCGGCCCCGGACGGCGTCGAGGTCCAGACCAGCCGGGTGTGGGACCGGGCCGAGGAGCTGCAGATCCCGCGCGTGGTGTTCATCAACAAGATGGACCGCGAGCGGGCCGACCCCGACAAGGCCCTGGCCGAGGTGCACAGCGACCTGTCCAACAAGGCGGTGCCGGTGCAGATCCCCATCGGCAAGGAGGCGGGGTTCGAGGGCGTGGTGGACGTGCTCACCGGCAAGGCCTACCTGTTCGAGAAGGACGCCTCGGGCGGCTTCAAGACGATCGACGCGCCGGCCCAGCATCAGGAGGCCCTCAAGAAGGCCCGCGAGGCGTTGATCGAGAAGATCGCCGAGAGCAGCGACGCGCTGACCGAGAAGTACCTGGAGACCGGCGAGCTGTCTCCCGAGGAGATCGCCTCGGGCTACGCCGCGGCGGTGAAGAGCTGCAACCTGTTCCCGGTGCTGTACGGCTCCGCCATCCGCAACATCGGCATCCCCATGCTGCTGGATCTCACGGTGGACACCCTGCCGGACCCCACCGAGCGCCCGCCGGTGAAGGTGCAGGTGGCCGGCGGTGGGGAGGCCGAGCGGGCTTGCAAAGAGAGCGAGCCGCTGCTGGCCTTCGTGTTCAAGACCCTGGACGCCCAGGGCGGTACCCTGTCGATCTTCCGGGTGCTGTCCGGGACCCTCTCCGGCGACTCCAGCGTGTTCAACACCAACACCGGCACCGAGGAGCGGGTGGGCGCGGTCATGAGCATCACCGGCAAGAAGCAGGACTCGATGCCGGCAGCGGGCGCGGGCGACATCGCCGGCGTGCTCAAGTTCAAGAATACCGCCACCGGGCACACTTTGTGCGACAAGAAGATGCCGGTCACGGTGCCGTTGCTCCCCGTTCCGCCGCCCGCCATCTCCTACGCGGTGAAGCCCAAGAGCAAGGCGGACGAGGACAAGCTGGGAGTGTGCCTCAACCGCTTGCTCACCGAGGATCTCACCCTGCGGGTGAGCCGGGACGAGGACACCAAGGACTTCTTGCTCTCGGGCATGGGCACGGCCCACGTGGAGCTGTCAGTGGCCAAGCTCAAGCGCCGCTTTGGGGTAGATGTGAACCTGGAGACCCCCAAGGTGCCCTACCGCGAGACCATCACCAAGAAAGCCCAGGCCCAGGGGCGGCACAAGCGCCAGACCGGCGGGCGGGGGCAGTTCGGCGACTGCTGGCTAGAACTCAGCCCGCAGCAGCGTGGGGCTGGCTTCGAGTTCGAGAACCGCATCAAGGGTGGCGCCATCCCCGGCCAGTTCATCCCCGCAGTGGAGAAGGGCGTGGTGGAAACCATGGCCAAGGGAGTGCTGGCCGGTTTCCCGGTGGTGGACGTCAAGGTCGCGGTATACGATGGTTCGTACCACGAGGTCGACTCGTCCGAGATGGCCTTCAAGCGCGCCGCCTCGATTGGCTTTAAAAAAGCCTTCCAGGAAGCCAAGCCCATCCTGCTGGAGCCCGTGTACAACATGGAGATCGTGGTCCCCGAGGACAAGATGGGCGACATCATCGGTGACATCAACTCGCGCCGCGGGCGAGTGCTGGGCATGGAGACCAAGGGCAAGCGCTGCACCGTCAAGGCCCAGGTGCCGCTCTCCGAGATCCTGATGTACGCGCCAGACCTGGACTCGAAGACGGGCGGGCGCGGCAGCTTCACCATGGAGTTTTCCCATCGCCAGCAGCTCCCCGAGGCCCTGGCCCAGAAGGTCATCGCCCAGTTCAAGCCCACCGATGAAGAGGAAGAATAACCCTCGCCCTGGTCACCGCTGAAGGGGGTGACGCGTGAGCCCCTGCCCGATTCCCGCATCGGCCATCAGCGAGCCGTTCCGTAAGCACGTCGACCCCGCCGCGCCTGCGCCGCTGCGCATGATGGCCTCGCGCGGCCTGGTGCCCATGCCGCCGCGGGAGACCGTGAGCGTACTGGCCTGTCTGTGCTTCGACGATGACCCCAAGATCCAGGAGGGGGCGCAGAACACGCTGACCTCGCTTCCCGACCGGGTGCTGACAGGCGCGCTCAAAGAAGACCTCCACCCGCTGGTGCTGGACCACGTGGCTCGCACCATACCCTTCAAGGAAGCGGTGATCGAGGCCATCCTGGTCAACCCCCAGACCCCCGACGAGACTTTCGCCTATCTGGGCGAGACCCTGGACGGGCCGCTGCTCGAGATCGTGTTCAACAACCAGGTGCGCATCCTGCGTCACCCGCCCATCGCCCAGGCCCTCATCTCCAACCCCAAGGCACCCAAGTCTCAGGTCGACATGCTGATGGACTTCGCGGTGCGCACCGGCATGGACTTCGCGGGGCTGGCGGCCTTCGAGGAGGCCAAGAAGCGCGTGCTCTCGGCGCCGCGCGACATCAAGGAGGAGGCGCGCATCCAGCAGGTGGTGGTAGCCTCGCTGCCCGAGGAGATGCTGCGCGACGAGGTCGAGCCCAAGACCGCCCAGGAGGCCTCCGAGGCTGAGAAGAAGCGCGAGACCATCCTCAAGAAGCTGCACACCATGACCGCAGCCCAGAAGGTGGCCTTGGCCCAGAAGGGCAACAAGACCATCCGCATGGCGCTCATCCGGGACGCCAACAAGGTGGTGGCCGTGGCGGCCATCAAGAACCCGGGCGTCAGCGAGTCCGAGGTGATCGGGGTGGTGACCAGCCGCGCGGTGAGCGACGAGGTGCTGCGCATCATCTGCAACAACCGGGAGTGGACCCGCTCCTACGCGGTCAAGCTGGCCCTGGTCCAGAACCCCAAGACCCCGCTGGCCTTCTCCATGCGCTTCCTCCAGTCCATCCACACCGGCGACCTCAAGGGGATCGCGGGCAACAAGAACGTCCCCTCGGCGCTGGCCAACGCCGCCCGCGAGATGCTGTCCAAGCGCAACGCCGGCCGCTGATCCGGCGCGGCCGGGAATCGCTACTATTCCAGCGGATATCCCGCCTGGACCCAGGCGGTCTTACCCCCGGAGAGGTACTGTATCGAGCAGTAACCCAGGGAAACCAGCGCCGCCCCCGCGACGCCGGACCGGCCACCGCTCTGGCAGTAGAGCACCACCCGGACGCTCTTCTCAGGCCCGATGAAGGCCACCAGCGCGTCGGTGTCGCTGTACCCGATGATGGCATCCGTCTTGGGGATCGACGGCGCCCCGGCCACGTTGATCAGGAGAAAATCCTTTTCCTCCAACGCCGCGTGCAGGTCCTCGACGGAGATCATGGTCAGGGCCGGGGGGCTTCCACCGAGGCAAGCGACTCCCTCGTCTTCCAAGGCCGCGCCATCATCGGCGGACGCATCTTCCCCATCGGGCATCGCGCCAGCGTCCGGCTCGTCCGTCCCTTCTGCGTCATCCACGAGAGGATCCACATCGGAAAAAGATGAATCGCCCGCACCCCCCGGTACGGTTCCGACCGGAGAACATCCGCAAGCCGCCAAGGCGAGCACCACGCTAATGGCCACGAGCGACTTCTCCAGCCAACGCACTCGGCCGGCGAAGGCGGCAGCCTCGACCACTGCCGGTTTCACCGTGTTCCGGCAGTGCCAAGAGCAAAGGGACCACCCGATATCACCGAGCGTCCTCCCGTGATTGTCATCGAACCTTGCAGTTGGGGGGAACCGGCTCAACGACCCGAAGGCGTTCAGCGGCGAGCCTCGTCCGGGACGTTTTCCTTCTCGGACATGCCCTCGGCGGAGATCTGGTCGGAGAGCAGGGTGAGCGCGATCTCCACCGCCTTGCGGGCGCGCTCCTTGATCTTCTCGTCGCCCTTGATCTTCTGGAAGGCCTTGACCACCCGTTCCTCGTGGTCGGCCAGATCCTTCTTGAGCCCCGCGATCTGCTGCTCCAGGGCCTCGATGGTACCGCGGGCGCGTTCGAGGTCGGCCTGCAGGCCGGGCAGGCGCGCGGCGTCTTCCCGGGTCTTCTGGTGGGCCCCCCGCTCCTGTTCCAGCGCGGCGCGCGTGTCCTCCAGTTGCTTGCGCACCTCGTTCATCTCCTGTTGCAGCTTGTCGATCTCGTTGCGGTAGCGCGTGCGCAGACCGTACACCTCGTCGGCGTGGCGCTGCTTGGTGTCCTCCATCTCGTTTTGCAGGCGAGCCACCTGGTCCTTGGCGGCCTCCATCGAGGCCTGCACCTCTTGCAGGGCGCGCTGGTGCTCCTCCGCGGCCACCGAGATGCGGTGCTCGAGCTCGGCGGTGTCGCGACTGTAACGCTCGTCCCAGTCGGCCATCAGCGCCTGGTGCTGCGTCTCCAGGTCTTTCTTCTCGCGGGTCAGCGAGTCCAGTCGGTTGTTGAGATCGAGGATCTTCTGGTCGCGCCGGGATAGCTCCTCGCGCAGCGAGGCGATCTGTTGTTCGCGCTCGCCCACCTTCTCCTGAGCGTCCAGGACCTCCTGGTCGCGCCGGTTGATCTCCTCCTTGAGATCGAGGATCTCCCGGTCCTTGGCGTTGATCTGGGTCTTGAGCGCGAGCAGCTCCTTGTCGCGCGAGGTGCCCTTGGTACGGATGCCAGCGAACTCGGCCTCGCGCTTGGCGAAATCGTCCTGGAGCTCGACGATTTTGGCCTCGAGGGCGCGCACCTGCTCGCGCAGCTTGCGGTTCTCCTCCTCCTGCTCCGCGGACGGGCCGGCGGAGACGGCAGGCGCCGCAGGTGCAGGCGGAGCGGCCGCGGGCTGCGCCTCCATCACAGGGGCCGCGGCCGGCGGCGGCGCGGGCTGTTCGGCGGGTTGCGGCAAGGGCGGGACCGGCGGCAACGGCTGCGGCGCGGGCGATTCTTCCGCGGGGGCCTCCGGCGCGGCCTCTTCCTCCAGCGTCAGCAGCGTGTCCGCTTCGGACAAGGCCGGCGCCACGTCGCCCGTGTCGGGGCTGACGAACGCGTCGGCCTCCTTGCTGCCCGCCGGGTCGGCCAACGACTCGGGTGCGAGGTCCATCGCGTCCTCGATCGGCGTCGCCGGATGTTCCGGCGGCACGGCGGCCGCCTGGCGCCCCGTCTCCGTGGGTATCTCCGGTTCTCCGGGAGAACCCAGACCGTCCAGCGCCGACAGGTCGAGCGACTCGTCCCCACCCGTCCCCTCCTCGACCGGAACCGGCTCCTCGTCGAGCCCTCCCAGGACGTCGTCGATCTGGGCCAACTCTTCCTCTGCCACATCGACCGGCTTGGCCTCGTCCGCGCTGGGAGGCGGGGCCGCGTCGTCCTCCAGGCCGGCGAACACGTCGTCGAACTTCTCCAAATCGTCGCCCGCGGGAGCCACCTCGCTGGATTTCTCCAGCGGGCTCTGCATGATGACGGTGGAGTCCTCGGTGGCGAAATCGAGGGATTCGTCTTCACCTAGCGCATCCACCGCATCCTGCCCGCCGGGCAGATCCTCGTCGATGGCGATGGCCTCGTCGTCGTCCAGCGTGATCAATTCCTCTTCGCCTGCATCGGCGCGTGGGTCGAGCAGCAGCAGCGCCTGGACCTTACCGAGGAGCTGTTCCTGCGTGAACGGCTTGATGATGTATTCCTCGGCGTGGGCCTTGAGCTTGCGGTGTTGCTCGAAGGTATCCTCGGTGGCCTCCGCGGACATGATGACCATCGGGATGTTCTTGAGCTTCTTGTCTTTTTTGAACTTGGTGCAGATGGAGTAACCGCTCATCTTGGGAAGCTCCACGCACAGCAGCACCAGATCGGGCTGGAAATCGTTCGCCTGCTCCTGAGCGGTCTTCCCGTCGACTTCCCTGCGGATCTCGACGTCGAATGCACGAAACATCAAGGCGATTTCATTGAAGAAACCGTCATCGCTCTCGATCACCAGTATCTTCTTCTGGGCCATGGATGTTCCTTCATCCAGTGAACGCCAACGATTAACCTCTCCGGGCGCTAGTGTAGGTTTGCGGGGCGGAGCCTGTCAACAAAACGCGCGCCTTCTCATCCACCGAGGCGCAGCGGCATTCGAGGAACCTCGAAGGGAGGCCCCGAGAAGCGAGGGAAGCCGATGCCCTTGATCACCTGGCTGATACAGATGGCCACGAAAGTCCCTCGGTGCTCCTCGCTCAGGACGTTGACCTCGTTGACCTTGCCGCTGTTCTGGATCACGAAGCCGACGATCAGCGTCCCGGTGACCGTGGGATCGCGCTGGAGCTGTTGCTCGACGCACCCCTTCATGGCGCGCTGGTAGGCGCGCAGGGTGTTCATGACCGTCTCTTTGGTCATGGGGCCGAGGCCCTCATCGCCGCCCGCGGCAGGTTTGTCGGGCGGCTTGGGCGGCTTGACGTCCCCTGTCTTGTCCGGCGGTTTGGGTGGCTTGACGGCGACCGTGGTCCCGCCTCCGCGGGGATTCTTGCCCGGATTGTGTTTCGGGTTCCGCTCGCCGGGGGTCTCCGGCTTCTTGCGGGGATCGACCGGTTCGGCGACCACCTCGCGTCCAGCATCCGCGCCCTCGGCCGGCGTATTGGGCGATCCCGCGTCAAGCGCCTCGGCCGCGCCGGCATCGGCGGGCTGGGCGACCCCGGCGTCGGGTCCCGCGGGCGCTACCGGTCCAGCCTCGGCGACCGGCGGGGGGAGCGGCGCAGGACCCGGGCTCAGGCCATCGCCGCGGTTCGAGAAGAGTAGGAAGGCGGCGCCTCCGCCGACGACCACCACCAGCCCCGCGATGACCGACAGGGCCACGACCTTGGAAGACGACTTGCTGCGGGCGCCGCCCAGGTAGGCCGGGCCGGCGATGACCTGGCTGTGACGCGTGTCCTCGAAGTAGCGGCTCCCCGTCCCCGGCACCTTGCGATCCAGCGACGAGTCGAAAAAGCTCTCGGGTGGCCGGGCGACCTCACCGGATGCCACGTCCTCTCGCTCCCAGGGTGCGAGTTCCTCTCCTCCGGGATCCTCAGCGACCGGCGGAGCCTCCGCGGGCTGCGGAGCGGGCGCCGGCGGCTTGCTCTTGACCTGGGCCAGCTCGTCCTCGACCAGCGAGGCCAGCGAGGACTCCTGCACCGGGGCCCACTGGTCCGCGGGCGGCGCGCTCGGTTTGGATACCGCCGTGGGGACATCTTTCTTTTCACCAGTAGCGCCGGTCCCGAGCAGGTACCGGAGCCGCGGTATGTCCTGGATGGCCTGCCAGTCCCCCATGCCCGACTGCCAGGCCAGGCTCTCGCCGGTGATCTCTCCCGCCGCGAAGCGCCGCTCGACCTCGGCGAGCGGCAGTGGGCCGACCTGCTGGTCCTTGACGGCCACGAACCACTCCTCGTTGGCCGCCGTGCTCGACTCGGCCGGCACCTGGCTCGAGCCCAGATCGTCGAACACCCGGTCGATCTTGTCGCGCTCGAGCCCTTTCTTGCGGGCCCGCTGCCGCTCGATCTCCTCCATGGAGAGGACGGCCGTCTCCTGGCCTTCCTCCTCCTCGCCCCCTGCATCCTCTGGCGGCAAACCGTCCTTGAGCAGTTGGTCGAAGGCCTGTCCCAGCTCGTCCCGCTCGCTCGTCGCCCCCGGCTCGGCGGCCGTTTCCGCCGAGGCGAGGGGTGCGCCGGCGTCCGGCGATGTGGCCCCGGCAGGCGCCTGCCGCGTGAGGGTGCGATCGGTCGGCTCGCCGGTCGGCTGCGCGGCCTGCACCACGATGACGTTCCCGCAGCGCTTGCAGCGCACCTTGACGCCCCGCGTCCCCACCTTGTCATCGGAGATCAGGTATTGGGTCGAGCAGTTGTCGCAAACGAATTTCATTGGAGAGGCTCGCTCCTTGACGGACGCATCATGATCAGACGCTCCACAGGGCGCTTCGATCCCTGTCCGCAGGGTCTTCTCCGACCGGATGGTAGCAGAGGACGGGCATCATCTCAAGAATCCAACCAGGCCGGCTCTGGCTCCGGTTCGTCAGCTACCCACCGCCAGGGCCAACACTTCGCGAAGCTTCAGGTATTGCGGGCTCGACATGAACACCAGAAGCTCCCGGATCTTCTGGATGGGCCGCATGGGGGTGATGCCTGCGGGCTCGTTCTTGAGGATGCCCATGGCGGTCGGGATGTCGTTGCACACCACGAAGCCACAGCGGTTGACCGAGTGTTCCACCGCCTCCAGCCAGTTCTTGAGGCTGAAGGCGCGCGGGTTCTTGAGGTAGTCGGCCACCGCCCGCTGGAGCATGGCCACGCCGTCCTCGCGCAGGGCGCGCTTGAGGCCGGCCCGGGCGCGCTCGATCTCCTTGGGATCGCCCTCGGCCTTGTGGCGGGGGTCGACCTGCAGACACACCGCCTGCAGCAGGTCGTTGAGGCGCGACAGCGGCAAGGCGCAGGCCAGGATGAACTCTGGCCGCACCATGGCGAGCTGCCGGCCGATGTAGAACAAGAGGTGCTTCTTCTTGTCCTCGCGGAAGACGTCGCGGTAAGCGATGACCGCGGTGGGCCGCGTCAGCGCCAGGGCGATGCCGGGCAGGTGGGGCGCCTCCTGATCCTTGAGGGCGAACAGCTCCACCTCCGGGCCACCCAGCGCCTTGGCCGCCAGGCGGAAGTTGTGGGCCACCAGGCTGCGATCGCGCGCCAGGTCGATCTGGTGCTCGCGCCGATTGAGCCCCACGTCCTTGTGCTCGCGCACGAACATGGCCGGCGCCACCCGGTACAGCAGGCCGAAGATGCGAGTGAAGGGCACCTTGACGCCGGGGTGCGCCAGGTACTCCTCCCACAACTTGTCGTTGATGGCCCGGCCGGCCAGCTCGGGCGCCTTCTTGGAGAAGTAGGCGACGATCTTGTTCTCCTCGTCGTCGGCCTTCTTGAGGTAGCGCAGGATGGAGGCCAGCACGTAGACCTTGTCGTAATCCTTGCGGTTGTTATAGAGCTTCCACAGCGTCCGGTAGCTCGCCACCCGCTCGGCGGAGGCCGCCAACACTCGGTGGTGGACCGTGATGGCCTCGTCGGTGGCCCCCTGCTTGGCCGCCAGCAGATCGCCCAGGGTGGCCAGCGCGTTCACGTCGTCCGGGTCCAGGGTCACGATCATGCGGTAGGCGTCGATGGCCTCGTTGAGGTTGCGCAGCACCACCCGGCACAGCTCGCCCAGGTCCTTCCACAGGGCCAGCTTGGTCTTGCGGGCCTCCACCGGCAGGCGCTTCACCATCTTGATGTAGTTGTCGCGTAGCTGCAGCCAGTCCTTGCGCCGGGTGAGGATCTCCACCACGGCCTGGAAGGCCTGCACTGCCGAGGGGTCCAGATCCAGCGCGGCGTTGAAGTGCTCCACCGCTCGCAGGTCGTCGCGCAGCTCGTCGCGCAGGAGCTGGCCGGCCTGCTGGTGGTAGCCGACCAGCATGCGGGGACGGGCCTCGATCTGGATGATGCGCTCCAGGCACTCCACCGCCTTGGGGAACTGCCGGGTCTCGGTGTATAGCGCGAGCAGCTGGGTCTGCGGCTCCAGCGACTCCGGCTGGGCCCGGGCGGCGCCCAGCAGCGCGTCCACCGCCCGGAAGGGGTCCTGCAGCTTCTCGCGGCACAGGCTGGCCAGGCGCAGGTAGTGATCGTAGAGATCATCGCCGTCCAGCGAGTCGAGCATCTGGGTGCCGAAGTCGTAGGCCTCTTCCCAGCTCTGGCGCTCCTCGGCGATTCGGAACAGGTACTGCAGCGAGGCCAGGTGCCCGGCGTCGATCTCCAGGGCCTTCTTGAAGCTGGCCTGGGCGCGGTCCAGCTCGCCCATGCGGTAATTCACGTCGCCGATCTGCCAGTGGATCTCGGCCACCTCCGCGTCCGACAGCGAGTTGCGGTGGTGGATCAGAATGGTCTGGTAGATGCGGTAGGCCTCCTCCCACTTCTCGGCCTTGAGCAACGCATTGCCCAGGCCCTCCAGGGCCGGCAGGTAGGTGGCGTCCAGCTCGTAGGAGGTCCGGTAGTGTTCCAGAGCCCGATCCTCCTTGCCGAGCTTCTCGGTGATGTACCCCAGACGGTAGTACTGCCGGCACAGCTCCTTGCTCTCGGTGTTGCGGTCCAGGCCCGCCACCACCACCTCCATCATGATCTCGGCCCGCTCCCACTGCTCGGTGCGGAAGTAGATGTCCGCCAATGGCTTCGCCGCCGGCAGGTAGTTGGCGGTGAGCCGCAGCGCTTCCTCGTATGCCTGCGCCGCCCGGGCGGTGTCCTCCCCCTGGTCCTGCACGAACTTGCCGATCTCGAAGTAGAGCCGCGTCTTCTCCTCGATGTCCTCGGTGTACTCGGCCTCCTGACTCATCATCTCCAGGTAGCGGTCAAACTCCTTGTCCAGGTAGTAGATGAGCTTGAGGGCCTTGATGGCCGGCAGGTAGGCGGGGTCGATGGCCAGTGCGTGCGAATAGGCCTCGCGCGCCGCCTGGCTGTCCAGCAGCATGTCCTCGTTGATCTTCCCCTGGCGGTAGTACAGGTCCACCGCCTCCGGGGTGGCACCGCACAGCTCGGCCTCTTTGCTGAGCATCTCGATGGCGTTGAACCAGTTCCCGCTCTTCTCGTACAACTGTCCCAGGGCGTGGATGGCCGGCCGGGAGCGCGGGTCGATGGCCAGGGCCTTGGCATACACCTCCTCGGCCTTGTCCACGCGCGACAGCTCCCGGTACCACACGTCGCCGATGGCCAGGTGAATCTCCACCTGCTCGTTGCGGTCATCGGTGAGTTGGATGTGGCGATAGTAGAGGTCGATCAGCCGGTTGAAGTCGCCCAGCCGACGCACCAGGCGCTCCTGGGCCTTCACCGCCGGGAGGTTGGCGGGATCCAGCTCCAGGATGCGGTCGAAACAGGCCGAGGCGGTCTCGGCGTTGCCGAAGCGCTCCTCGTAGATGGTCCCCATCTTGCTGAGGATCTTGATCTTCTCGTCGCGCTCCGGCACCAGCTGCACCTGTTGCTCGAACACCGGCAAAAGCTCGCTGAAGCGATCGAGGCGGGTGAACAGCCGCTCCAACGCCTTGAGGCTCTCCAGGTGCGCCGGTTCGAACTCGAGCACCGCCTGGTAGGCCCGGATGGCCTGCTCGTCGTCCTGCAGCTCGGTCTCGTAGATGCTGGCGATGTTGGCGAGGTAGTTGACGGTCACCGCGCGCTCGTCGGCCTGATCGGCGGCCCGGCGCAGGATCTGGATGAGCTCCTTCCACTTGGCTTCCTGCTGATAGAGCCGAATGAGGTTCTGGATGGCCGGCGTGTCGCGCCCGTCGAGCTCGAGCACCCGCTTGAGGGTGTCGACCGAAAGGTCGATGCGGGACAGGCGCTCCTCCTGCAGGCGGGCGATCTGGTGCAGGATCTCCTTGCGCGCCTCCAGCGTGTCGCTGCGGTCGTACTTGTTCTCCAGGACCTGGATGAGATCCCCGATGCGGTCGGCGTCGCGGTACAGCTCGGCCAGCGCGTCCAGCGACGACACGTCGCGCCGGTCCAGGGCGATGGCCTTGCGCAGGAAGGCCTCGGCCTGCTCGGGCTGGTTCAGGCGGGAGCGGTGGATGGAGGCGATCTTCTGGTAGAGTTTGACCGCGCGCGAGCCGCCGCCCACCTCGCTGGTGGCGTACTCCAGCACCTCCAGCAGGGTGTCGTAGTCCTCGATCTCGTCGGCCAGTTGCTCGAGCTTGGTGAGCACCTCGTCGTCGCCGACATCCTCGCGGAAGGCCGCGCAGTAGCGAGCGAAGGCGATGGGCTTCTGGCCCAGGTGGCGCTCGTAGATCTCGGCGATGGTCTTCATCAGCACCACGCGGTCCTTGCGCTCGCGGATGGCGGCCTGCCGCTTCTCCAGCAGGGTGGCCAGGCGACGCCACTCCTTGCCGGACTGGTAGATCTCCTGCACCGCCCGGAAGGCTTCGTCGTGCGAGGGATCGATCTCCAGGATCTTCTCGTAGGCCGGGGCGGCGCCGAGCGGCCGGCCGATGCGCTCCTTCCACAGGGCAGCAACGTCCAGCAGGGCCTGGATGCGGTCCGCCGGCACGGTCTTGAGATCCGCCGCCTGCTCCAGCACCGTCACCGCATCGGACCAGGCCTCGTTGGCCTGGAAGATGCGGCCGAGCCGCTCCAACTCCTCCGGGGTGTGCGGTTCGATGTCCTGGGCGCGCTTGGCGGCCTCGATGGCCTCGGCCCCGCGGTTGAGCTTCTCGCCCAGGATCTCGGCCATCTGGAAGCGCAGCTGCTTGACCCCCAGCATGTCCTCCTGCAGCGGAACCAGCTTGCGCAGCACCTGGAGCAGGAGATCCCACTGGCCCGAGGCGGTATAGATGCCGCGCAGGGCCTGCAAGGCGCCCTGGTTCTTGGGATCGAGGCGCAGCACCTCCTGCCAGTTCTTCATGGCCTCTTCCAGCTCGCCCAGCTTCTCGCCCTTGACCCACCCCAGCCGGCTGGACAGGGCCGCGATGCGCTCCGGGTCGTTCGTGCTGCGCATGCCGGCCTCGATGTGCGCAGCCAGCTCGGCCCAGCGCCCCGCCTTCTCGAAGAGCTGGTCCAGCGCCTGGAATGCCTCGCGGTTGCGCGGGTCGGCCTGCAGCACCTTCTGCCACAGGGCGATGGCGTCGTCGGGGCGGTTCAACGGCCCGGCGGCCAGATCGGCGATGCGCGCCTCCAGCTCCGCCCGCTCGTCGGCGTCCTGGGACGCATCCAGGTGGGCCTTCAGGGTGTCGAACAGCGCCTCGTGGTTGCCCTGCTCGGCGAAGGCCCGCTCCAGCGCGCGCAGGCTGTCGAGGTGGCCCGGCGAAAGGTCGAGCACCCGGCGGAAATACCCCACCGCGCGCGCGGAGTTCTGCAACTTGTCCTGCAGCACGCTCCCCAGACGGAACAGGACCTCCACCTGTTCCTTCGGCTCGCCAGCGAGATCCACCAGCCGCGACAGCGCCTCCACCTGCTCGTCGTAGCGTTCGCGCTGCGCGTACAGTCCCTCAAGGGCCGCCCAGGCAGCGCGGTTACGGCCGTCGAAGCGGGTCGCCACCTTGTAGAAGCGGACGGTGTCCTCCCACTCGCCACCGGTCTGGGTGTGGATCTCGGCCAGCTTCATGGCCACTGCCGCGCCCACCACCGCGTCCTCGATGTTGTCCAGCTCCTCCTCGTACACCGCGGCCAGGGCCTCCAGGTTCTCTTCCTCGGCCGCCAACCGTTCGAGCTGCTCGCGGGCGGTGATGCTGCCCAGGTCCTCGTGGAACACCCGCACCCAGGTGTTGAAGGCCAGCGACTTCAGGTTGAGGTGCTGCTCCTGCACCATGGCGATCTTCTGCAGCAGCTCCACCCGGCGAGCCATGACCCGCGACTGGCGCACCTGCTGCTCCAGGATGTCCACGTACTTCTTCCAGTTGCCGGTCCGCTCGTAGGCCACCTCCAGCAGCCCGGCCGCGCCCTCGAACAGTCGCCCCTCGGCCTACAGGCTCTCCAGGTGCTCGATGGTCTTCGCGTGCGTGGGATCGGCCTGCAGGATGTCGCGGTACAGGATGCCGGCGCGCTTGAGGTCGCCGAACTCCTGCTCGTACAGCCGGGCCAGCCGGAAGCGCAGGTCCAGCGACTCGGCGCGGTCGCCCAGGGAATCCAGCAGCTTGATCTCGGCCACGATCACCTCGGCCAGCTCCTTGAGACGGGACTGCTGCTGGCACAGGCGATCGATCATGCGCAGGGCGTTGATGTCGCGGGGCTGGAGCTGGGCGATCTCGCGGAAGGTCTGGATGGCTCCGCCCGGGTCCCCCAGCTTCTCCTCCTGGATCCCGGCGACCTCGTACAGCACCGCCGCCGCCTGCTCCAGGTTGGGGCTGAGCTTGGAGCGCTTGCGCAGCACATCGATCAGCGCATCGAACTGGTTCTGCTGGCGGTAGATAGCCTCCAGGGCCAGCAGCGAGGCGGAGTCCTTGGCGTCGAGCGCGGACACCGCTTGGAGGTGAACCAGCGCCTGCTCGGGGTTCTGCAGGCGCTCACCGTACAGCCCGGCCAGGCGCCGGTGCAGAATCAGCGCGATGTTCTTGTCCTCCAGGCCCTCCAGCCGGCCGGCGTAGAAGGCCGCCAACCCGTTCCAGTCGCCCAGGTCCTCGGCCAGGCGCTCCAGGCCCAGGCGCACCTTCTCGTCCGTGGGATCTTCGGAGAAGGCCCGCCCCAGGGCGGCGAAGGCCTGGTCCTTGCGTCCCAGGCGCCGGTCCCACAAGGTGGCCAGGCGCAGCAGGTGGCGCTTGCGCTCGGCGGCGTCCTCGCTGACGTCCGCCAGCACGTCCAGCGCCTGCGCCAGGTGCGCGTGATCTCCGGTGGCCTCCAGGTGCTCGGCCATCAGGCGCGCGGCCAGCGGCCGCACCTCGCCGCTGTCGAACATGGCGCACAGTTCCGCCAGCGCCTCGGGATGATTGGCCTGCCGCTTGAGCACCTCGCCCAGCGAGGCCACCGCAAGCTCCGGCTTCCCCAGATGGTAGCGCTGCAGCCGGGCCAGCCGCAGGAACAATGGCAGAAGCTCGCTCTCCGGCGAGCGCTCCAGCTCGAAACGTAGCACCTCGGCCAGCTCCTCGAAGCGGCCCTGGCGCTCCAGCAGCCGGTCCAAGAGCTTCACCACCGCCATGTCGTTGGGGTCCTCGGCCAGGATCTCCCGGTAGGCCTCGATGGCCCCGTCGTTGTGGCCCAGCCGCTCCTCCATCAGGCCGGCCACCTCCAGGTACAGGTCCTTGCGCTTCTCCGGGTTCTTCTCCAGCTCGGCCAGGTGGCGCAGCACTCCCACCAGTTCCTGGAAGGCGCCCCGCTCGCGGAACAGCCGCTCCAGCGCCCGCAGCGCCTCGAGGTCGTCGGGATCGGACGACAGCACCTGGCGCCAATGGGACACCGCCTCGTCCTTGGCTTGCAGGTGGGACTCGGTGAGCTGGGCCAGGCGCCGCGCCAGGATGGCCCCCGCGGCCGTACCCTGCGCAGAGGAAACGGCCTCCTCGTACACCCCGGCCAGCTCTTCGAAGGATCCGGTCTCCTGGGCCAGTCGCTCCAGGTCCGCCCGGATGCCTTCGTCGGCCACGTTCTCGCGGAAGGCCCGCACCGCCACGGCGAAGGCCATCGGCTTCTGTTTCAGCTCCGTCTCGTAGAGCTGCATGATCTGGCGGAACACCTGGAGGCGCTCCCGGCTCTCCCGCCGGGCGGCCAGGTGCACCTCCAGCACGGCCACCAGCTTCTTGTAGTCGCCGCTGGCCCGGTAGGAGGGCTCCAGCAGGCGGGCGGCCTCGCCCCGGGTGGGCTCGGCGCCGAGCAGCCGCTCCAGAAACTCCACCACCCGCGGCTCGCCGGGCAGGAGTTGGGCCGCCTCCTGCGCCGCCGCCACGGCCCCCGGGCCATCGTGCAGGTACTCGAATTGCACCATCCCCAGGCGAAGCAGCAGGTCCACCCGACCGGCCACGTCGGGAGCGGCCTCCCCTACCCCGCCCAGGAGATCGAGCTGGGCCTGCAGCGCCGCGGCCACTTCCGGCCAGCGCCCGCCCACCGCCAACAACTGTTCCAGGAGCTTGAGCGCTCGCCGATCGCCCGGGTCGAGGTCCAGGATCTGGCGGTACACGTCCACCGCGGCGTCGAGATCCTGCACGCCCTCCGACAGGCAGGCCGCCATCTGGAACAAGAGGTCCTTGCGCCGGACCGGATCCTCGCTGAACTGGACCTGCCGACGGTACACCTCGACCAGGGCCTGGAAGTTGCCGTCCTCGCGGTACAACCGCTCCAGCGCCTCCAGCACCTCGGTGTCGTTCTCGCGGATCGAGAGGAGTTTCTCCCAGGACTGCCCCGCCTCGGCGCGCCGGTTGAGGTTCTGCTCCAGAATTCGCGCCATCTGCTTGCGCAGCTCGAACGAGAGATCGGTCCCCACCAGGCGGTCGGCGGCGTCCTGGAACACCTGCAGCAGCTCCTCGAAGAAGCCGTTCTCCACCGCCTGCCGCAGCAGCTCGCGCCGCACGCCCTCGTCCTGGGGAGACTCGCGGAAGGCTCGCGCGGTGACGTTGAAGGCCAGGGACTTCTCGCCGATCTTCTGCTCGTAGATCTCCCGCAGGCGCGCGTACAGCTCGAGCCGTTTTGCCGCGTCGGCGGTAGCCGTGAGGTGCAGCTCGAGGATGCCGGCCAATTTCCGCCACTCGGACGCCTGGCGGTAGACACCCTCCAGCACCTCGGAGGCCGCCATGCGGGCCCGTTCGTCGCGCAGCAGCCCCTCCAGCGCGGCCACGGCCTCCGGGTGCGCGGGTTTCAGCTCCAGCACGCGCGCGTTGATGGCCACCGCCTGGCGCGGATCGGAGAGCCGCTCGGCGTAGATGGCCGCCAGCCGGCTCAGGTAGTCGACCACCGCGGCGGCGTTCTTGGAGAGCTCGCACAAGCGGGGCAACAGGCGCGCGTCGTCTTCCCAGCGGCCGGTGGCCTGGAACAGCCGATCGAGCTGGCGCAGGGTGGCCAGGTCGTCGGGGTTCACCGCCAGCACCTGCTGGTAGGCCTGGATGGCGCCTTCCATGTCGGAGAGCTGCTCCTCGCGAATCTGGGCCACCTGGGTGAGCAGATCGCCGCGCTCCTCCGGGCGGGCGGCCAGCTCGGCCTGGCGGGCCAGCACCCAGGCCAGGTCCTGGAAGGCCTTGTACTCGCGGTAGTAAGCCTCCAGCGAGGCCAGGGCGGCGCCGTTCTTGGGATCGGCGTCGAGCAGGCGCCGCAGGCTGGTGGCGGCCAGATCGGGGCGGCGCAGCTTGTCCCGGTAGATGCGGGCCAGGTTCTGCAAGAAGAACACTACCCGGTCTGGGGGCAACTCGTGCGTCAGCGACTCCTCGATGGCCCCGGCCAGCTCCTCCGGCGCGCCGGCCTTGTCGGCCAACCGCTCCAGGTTGGCCAGCACGTCCTGCCGCCCGGGATCCGAGCGGAACGCCCGCCGCAGCGCGGAGATGGCCCGATCCAGCTGGCCCAGCTGGCGCTCGTAGATCTCGGCCGAGCGCAGCCAGGTGCGCACGCGATCGGCGGCGTCCTCGAGGCTCTCGGCGCGGATCTCCAGCGCCGCCGCCAGCTTGGCCCACTCGTTCTTGTGCTCGTAGATGGGGATCAGGGTGGCGGCCGAGAGCGGAGCGCTGTCGGGGCGTCCCAGCAAGGCCTCCAACCCCTCGATGGCCCGGGGATCGTCGGGCCGCTCCGCCAGCACCTTCTGGTAGTCCGCCACCGCGTGGCGGCGCTCCTCCATGCGCTCGGCCCGGACCCGGCCCAGGCGCAACTCGAGCTCAGGAGCCTCGGCCGGCAACAGCCGGATCTCCTCCTCCAGCACCCGCGCCAGGTCGGGCCAGCGGCCCTCCTTCTCCAACAGCCCGTCCAGCCGCCGCAACACCTCGACGTCGTCCGGCACGAGCTGTTGCAAACGCGTGAAACACTCGATGGCCGCCGCCCGGTCGTGCAGCTCGGCATCGGTGATGTCGCCCAGCTCCCGGAGTAGCGGGACCTGGGCCGCGGCGTCGGGGGTGCTCTCCAGGCGGCTTCGCAGCACCGCGGAGAGTTCGTCGAAGCGGCGCTCGGCCCGGAACACGTCGGAGAGCGCGGCCAGCGCGCCCTCATCACCCGGCACGCGATCGAGCACCCGTCGGTAGGCCGCCACCGCGTTGGCGCTGCGGTTGAGGCGCTCCCGGTAGAGCTGGCCGAGCATGCGATTGATGCGGACCTCGAAGTCGGCGTCCTTCACCTTCTGCAGCACGCTCTCCAGCGCGGCGGCCAGGGCCTCCTGCCGCCCGACGTCCTGCGCCAGGCGCAGCAGCGCCTCCAACAGCTCGGGCCGCTCGGGGGTCTCCATGAAGGCGCGGATGTAGGCGGAGAACGCCGCCTCCGGCTGCGCCAGCTCCTCCTCGTACACCTGGGCGATGCGTTGATACAGGCGCACCCGCTCCTCGGTGGAGCTGCTGCCCTCCAGGCGCACCTCCAGCATGTCGATGTGCCGGCGCCAGTCTCCGGCCAGGGCGTAGTACGGCTGCAGGATCTCGGCGATGCGCAGCGGGCTCACCCCGCGGCCTTGCAGGCGCTCCAGGATGCCTACCGTGGTGGGGGCCAGCTCGTTCTCCAGATGATCGCTGGAGAGCACCTCGTTGCAGAGCTGCAGGGCGCGCTCGGTGTCGCCCAAACGCTGCTCGTAGATGCCGGCCAGGCGCACCTTGACCCGTTGGATGGCGGCAGGGTCGGCCAGCAGCGACACCACTTTTTCAAGCGCCTTGGCTGCGTTTTCCCAGCGGCTCTCGCGTTCCTCCAGGTCGGCCAGGCGCAACCAGGCGTCCGCGTCCCGGGGATCGAGCTCCAGGATCTGACGGCAGGTCTCGGCGGCCCGCCCGAAGTCGGCCATGCGGTTCTGGAAGATGTCGGCAAGCTTGAACAACAGCTCCCGGCGCTTCTCCTTGCCGGTGACCAGCTCCAGCTGGCGCTGGTAGATGCCGACCAGCTCCACGCTGCCGCCGCTCTCCTTCTGCAGGCGCTCGAGCGCCTCGAGGGCGGAGAGGTTCTTGCCGTCCTCCGCCAGGATCTCCTGGTAGGCGCGGATGGCCTCCGGCGCGTTGTCCAGCCGGGTCTCGGCGATGGCCGCCAGCATCCCCAGCATCTCCAGGCGGTGTTTGCCCGAGAGCGCGCGGGCGTCCAGCACAGAGCGCATGGAGGAGGCCAGGTCATGGAAGCGGCCGGTCGTCTCGGCCAGAGACAGGGCCTCCTTGATGGTCTTCTTGCGGGAAGGGTCGACCTGCAGGGCCCGCAGTACCGTCTCGAAGGCCCGGCCGGGCTCCTTGCGCTCGTCCCGGTGCAGTTCGGTCAGGCGATCCAGTAGGCGCAGGGATTCCTTCTTCTCCTTGGCATGGGCCAGCTCGATCTCCAGGCACCGTGCCAGCGAATCCGGCTCGCCCTTCTTCTCGTAGATCTTGCCGAGGCTCTGGGCGGCGGCGAGGTTCTGGGGAGAGAGGCGCAGGATCTCCTCGTACAGCAAGGCGGCGGCCTGGGGATCCTTGAGCTGCTCCATGGTCACCCGGGCGATCTGGAACAAGAGATCGACGCGCTGGAGAGGATCGGTCTGGCGCTCCACCTGGCTCTTGAGCAGCTCGACCACCTCGGCCCAGCGGCCCTCCTCCTGGAAGGCCTCGATGAGGCAGCCCACCGCGGCGGGGTTGCCGGGCTCGAGCTGGAGCATGCGGCGGTAGGCCTCGATGGAGGTCTTGCGGTCCTGCAGGTGGACCACCGACAGCATGGCCAGGCGCTCCAGGATCTGAATGGCCACGCGCCGGTCCTTGACCTTGCCGGCCATGTCGCTCAGGCGGTCGATGAGCTCCTTGGCCCGCTTGCGCTCGAGGTAGAAGCGCTCCATGAAGAGGAGCAGGCGCGGGTTGCCCGGCTGAAGCAGCACGCACTTGCCCAGGTTCTCCTCGATCTCGGCGTCGCTGCCGCCATGCAGGAAGGCCAGCTCGGCGATCTGGCGGTACAGGTGGACCGCGCGGGTCTTGTCGGGCGCCTCGATGGCCTCCACCCGCAGCGCCTTCACCCGGGCCTTCCAGTCGGAGCGGATGGCCTCGAGCTTGCGCAGCGCCTCCTCGGCCGGGGCGGGCTGGGGCAGCAGCGAGCGCGCCTTCTCCAGGACCTTCTTACAGGTTTCGGCAAACAGCGGCTCCTCCAGCAAGGCCTCGCCGAAGGCCAGGAAGGCCTTGGCCATGCCCTCGGCGTTCTCGGGGAAGGCAGCCGCCTCGCGCTCCAGAAGCTCGTGGGCGCGCTCGAACCACCCCAGCTCGGTGTACAGCTCGCGCAGGGCCGCGTACACCTCCGGCTGGCGCTCGCTGGCGCGCAAGGCATGGCCGAAGGCCACCAGGGCCTTGTCCCGGCGCTTGAGGGTGTCGCGGTACAGCACCCCGAGCCGGGTGAAGAGCCGGGCGCGCTCCTCGGGCTCGGCGGCGAGCGCGGCCAGGCGTTCCAGCACCTCAGCCAGTTTCGGCCACTCGTTGCGGCGCGAGAAGATGTCGGCCAGGCCCTGCAAGGCAACGCGGTGATCCGACTGCGTGCGCAGGATGCCCTCGTAGCACAGGGTGGCCTTGGCCAGATCCCCCATCTTGTGGTGGTAGATGGCGGCGCACTTCTCGCGCACCGCGCGGGCCGCGTCCGCGTCCACCAGCACGCGCGCCCGGTCCTCGTAGAGGGTCACCAGGTCGCGCCAGCGATCCTTCCCCTGGAAGATCTCTTCCAGAGCGGTGAACGCCGGTATGTCGGTGGGGTTGGTCTTCAGGATCCGCTGGTAGTTCCGGATTTGCTCTTCCATCGCGCCACACTCTCCCTGTGTCTCCCAGAACCCAGGCCCGCGCCCAAACGCCCTCGCGGCGCCAAGAAAACCGCGCGCGCGGCTCTGTCGCGAAGAGCCCCGCCGCGACTGATTCCACCCCGGTTGGCTTATATCTCAGCAGTTGCGGAAGATCAAAAAAAATTAGCGAGTCTGCCGGGATGCGGCCGTTTGCCGGTCACTGTGGGGCCAGCTTGTCCGCGTCGAACCGGTCCACCATCTCTTCCACGCGTTCGCGGTCCGCGCGGTGGACGTAGTTGATAAACGCCGGGATGGCGATAGCCGCTAAGATCCCCAGCGTGAAAGTGCTTCCCATGAGCGCCCGAGGGCCCACCTGGAGGCTGACCCGGCGCCCCTCGACCCTCACCTCGGACTGGCCCGCCGGTTCTCCCAGGAACTCCTCCATGGTGGCCAGGATGGCCTTGCGGTTTTCGAAGACAGACCTGAAATCGGGCGGCATCTGAAGAATCTGACCGAAATCCAACCCGAGGCCAAAGAGAATGTAGGCCCGCCACAGGTTGCGGCCGCCGATGGCTAACTCCTTGAAGCCCTCGGCGAGCAACCGCAGGTTCTCGGCCACCCGCGCACTGCCGGCCTCGACGTCGAAGGCGAGCCCCGGCCCCAGGGTAAGCACGGCACGCTCTACCTCGGCCAGCCACCGCATGGGTGCGTCGGCCGGCAAGGTTTCCTTGAGCCACTTTGGCATCACAAAGGACAGCCGCAACAACATCTCCGGCGCCGGCGAGGTCAGCAGGCGCGGGTGGGTATCCAGCAGGCGCTTGGCCGCGTCTTTGTCGACAGACCCGGCGGGCCGCTCGGTGCTGGAAAGGACCAGGATCCCGTCCGCGGTGAGTTCCAGAAACGTCTCGTCCTCAAGCTGGAATGCTTCACGGCCCGGCTCGAGCCGTCTGGCAGCGGCAGGCAGGATTTTCCCGAGCGATCCTTTCGGAAACTTCCCGCGAACCGCGAGCGTGAAATCGGGTTCGGCGTCCGAGGAGAAGCGTATCGCCAGAGCGGCGCGCTCGAGATCGGCGAGCACGTCGATGCCGCTCTGCTCCTTGATCTGCGCGAGCCGCCCATCGAGCTCCGCGCGCGCCTGTTGGAAGGCCGCACGCAGCGGTGGGTTCTCGGCCACGGCCGGCGTCTTCTCGAAGCGATCGAGGAGCCCGCGGAAGGTCCGCCCCGCCTCGGCCAGGTCGGCGATGGCCAGCACGTCCGCCTGCGGTGGGAGGCGATCGAGCAGGGGCTGGAAGGCCTCCAGCGTCTCGGGCGGCGCGCCGCGCCGGGCGCAGGTGCAACAGAAGGCCAGCAGCCACCAGGGAAGGGACAGCCAGCACACGGTCCGCATGTGACCTCCTCGGGCTCGCGCGTTCTCGGCGCCGCGCAAGGTACCACAGGCCGTCAGGCGTGTACACACACAAAAAAAACGGCCCCCTCCAGGCGGAGAGGGCCGTTTCTCTACGGAATCAGCGCTCCGATCAGGGCGCGGCCGCCTCGGTGAACACGAAGGACTTCACCAGCTCGACCAGGTTGGCAATGTTCTTTCCGCTGCCGAAGCGCACCAGATCGGCGTAGCTCGCGCCATCCACCAGCTTGATGCTGACGAAGTTGGCGTCACCCGCGCGGTCGCCGGCGGCCGGCGCCGCGGGCAACACGATCTCGGTGTTCGAGGCCGGGACCATGTAGTTCCAGTTCTTGCCATCATCCGAGAAGATGGCCTGCAGGTAGTCCATTCCCTGCGGCAGGTTGGCCCAGGTGAGCTTGCGCTCGCCGGCGTTCCAGGTGGCCACCGGCGGCGCCGGGAAGGCGTCCAGGTTGATGGTGCTGGTGGTGTTGAACTTGTTGTCGTCGAAGAAGATCACCTGCCCGGCCAGTTTGGTGCCCGAGCTCTCGCCGGTGATGCCGCCCGCCAGGGCGGAGACGTTCAGCGCCAGCGCCACGGCCACGCGCTTCACCTGGCCCTCGGGGATGCGGCCGGCCACGTCGGAGACCGACACCGAGATGAGGTCGTTGATCTTGCCGTCGGGCGGGTCGTCCTTGTTCTTGGAATCCATGCCCACCGACAGCCCCAGCGGCACCAGCCCGGCGTCCTTCACGATCACGCCGGCCAGGATCACCACCGCATCGTAGGCGTACTTGTCGTCGGCGCCCTTGACGAAGTCGGCGGCCTTGAAGTTCATCACCTGGTCCATCTTGATGTTGAGCGTCATCTTGCCGCCGGTGGCGATGGACGGGAAGTTGTCGTAGTCCGCTACCAGGTCCGGGCACTTGCGGGTCTTGCCCGAGGGCAGCGTCTTGCAGGTGAGTTCCTTCGGGTCGCAGTACTGGCCGTCCGGGCAGGCCGCGGCGCAGTTGCCGCAGTGCTTGGTGCCGTCGTCGCCGTCGTTGTCGTTGATGTCGTTCCAGTCGATGACCTTGTCCTTGAGCTCCACCGGGACATTGGGCACCAGACCGGTGTAGAAGTCCGCGAACAGGGGCAGGATGCTGGCGAGCAGCGCGCCCACGTCGATATCTCCGCCGCCGCCCGAGATGATGGGCCCGAGGGTGGAGATCAGCGTGTTGAGGTCGAGCTTGCCGCCCAGGCCCCAGGCCACGCGCTTTCCGGGGACGCCGGTCGGCGAGAAGAACTGGCGGAACCAGGTCTGGTTGAGTCCCAGCACCAGGCCGGCGGGCAACGCCTGGTCGATCTTGTTGGAGCCCAGCTCGATGTGGGTCATCACCATGTCGCCCAGGATGAGGTCGAAGTTGAGGTTGATGAGGTTGCCAGGGATGCTGGTCCCGGCCAGGCCGAGCTTCACCTCGCAGGTGTGCGGCGGCACGCACTTGATCTGGTTGTAGTCGAACTCGCCGCGGTAACCGCCCGCCTTGTCGCTGGGGAACAGCTTGCCCATGTGGATCAGCACGTTGTTGGTGGTGACGTTCTCGGCGGTGACGTAGTTGTAGTCGTCCTTGCTCACGGTGATGGCCAGCGGGTTGGTCCCCGAGGCCTCTACCGCCACGTCGGCGATGCCCTGCGCGTCGGTGACGACCGGCGCCTCGGCGCCCACCACCACGCTGGCGCCCGCAACCGGCGTGTTGAACAGCTCGTCGATCACCACCACCCGGGTGTGCCCCTGGGTGACCGCGCCGTAGTTGCTCACCGCGCCGGTGCACTTGGTGGTGCAGCCGGCCACGGTGGCGGTGATGGTGGCGGCGCCCGACTGGGCTCCGCCGGTCACCAGGCCGTTCGCGTCCACCGAGGCGACGGCGTTGTTGTCGGAACCCCACTGGAAGGTCACGCCGGGGGCCAGCGCACCCGAGGTCAGGAAGGCCGTGGCCGAGAAGGCGGCGGTGGCGCCCTCCTGGGTGACGGCCTTCTCCGGCACCACCGCGCAGGAGGCGATCATGTCGCAGTCGGCCGGGGTGACGCAGTTGCCGTTGTAGCACACCGTGCCGCCGGCGCAGTTGCCGTCGCGGGTGCAGTGCTTGTAGTCGCACACGCCGTCGGTGCACTTGAGGTTGGCCTTGAACAGCTCGTCCGGGTGCGCCGTGGCGCAGCTGGCGTCGTCGGTGCAGGGATCGACGCAGGTGCTGGTGAACGGATCGCAGGCCAGGTTGCCGCAGCAGCCCACCGGGTTGGCGGCGCAGGAGGAGCCCTTCTGGATGCAGGTGCACTCGCAGGCGTAGTTGGCGTTGCAGCGCATCTGGCTGGCCTCGGTGCAGCCGTCCTTGGGCACGCAGTCGGCGGCCACGCAGCACTCGTGGCATTGCTTGTCGGAGCAGTACTTGGGCAAGGCGGGGTCGGTGCACTTGTCGGTGCTACCGCCGCCGCCGCCGCAGGCAGGCACGGTGAGGGCCAGGCCCAGACCGGCGACCGCCATGGCAACCAACACCAGGACAAACGCTTTTCTCATCTGCTCTTCTCCTTTGTTAGGTAGATCTTGCAAACCCCAGTAAAACTCGCGACCTCCTCCGTACCGGCCTCTATTCCTACGACCAGGCCCCGCCGGATGTCAAGGCTTCGAGATCACCCCTCGACCGGCGCGGAATTCGCAAAAGCGGCGTTTCCGGCTATAATGACATTGTTCGTTGACTGACGCTTTCGGGCCCAAGGAGCCTCCCATGAACGGAAGACGAGCCTTGTGGATCGCAATCGCTGCCACCGCACTCGCTGGAGCCGTGGGGTGCTCGGACAGCACCACCCCTGCCGACGGCAACAACCTGTGCTCGCGGGACGAGGAGTGTCCCATCGGCCAATACTGCGACGACGGGCTGTGCACCCCGGCCACCATCACCTGCCAGAACCCCAGCGACTGCCCGGAGGGGATGGTGTGCCGGCATGGCGCCTGCGTGGCGGCGGGCAACGATGGCGGCACGGACGGCGACGGCGGCGCGGACGGAGCGGACGGCGGGGACCAGGGCGGCCCGGAGCCGGACATCGAGATCGTGGAGCCGGCCGGGACCGGCGACCCGCCCGTGTACCAGATCGATTTCGGCAACGTCCAGGTGGGCGTGACCGCTTCGCAGCAGGTGAAGGTGCGCAACCGCGGCCAGGCCGAGCTGCGCCTGCTAGAGCTCAATCTGGAGGCCGGCGGCAACACCACCGAGTTCTCCGTGGCCAGCGAGACGCAAGGAAGGCTCCCCATCGCGCTTTCCCCGGGCCAGGAGACCCAGCTCGATGTGCTGTACCGCGCCCAGGACGGCCTGAGCGACACCGGCATCCTGGATATCATCTCGAACGACCCGGATCAGCCGCTGGTGAAAATCCACCTGCTGTCGGAGTTCAAGGGCGTGGCCCAGATCTCGGTCCAGCCGGTGACGCTGGCCTTCGGCGACGTGCCGGTGGGAGCGTCCTCCGCTCCGCTGGCCTTCACCGCGGCCAACACCGGCAGCGGCAACGCGGTGCTGTCGGTGTCGTCCATCGCCCTGGAGAACCCCGCCGACCAGGACTTCTCGCTGGCGGTCGAGGACTCGGGCGGCGGCGCCCTCTCGGCTCCGTTCTTCCTCAACCACAACGACTTCGCCACCGTGCGCGTCACCTATCACCCCCAGCGGGCCGAATCCGACAGCGAGGGCGTCATCGTCGCATCCAATGACGCGCTGAACCCCTCGGCGCGGGTCGCCCTCTCCGGCACGGGCGTGGTCGCCGGCGTGGAGGTCCAGCCCAGCCCCATCGATCTGGGCCGGGTGCGGGTGGGCCAGCACGGCGAGCGGGAGGCGGTGATCCGCAACAGTGGCGGGGCCGATCTCTTGCTCTCAGGAGTGAGCCTCAGCGCGGGCGGGCCGGAGTGGTCGCTCTCGAGTCCCGACGTGGATCTCGCCACGCTCCCCGCCTCTCCCAAGCGGCTGCTGCCCGGCGAGTCCATCCGCGTCGTGGTCGGTTGCGATCCGTTGGCGCTCGGCGCCAAGACCGCCACCCTGACCATCGAGAACCAGAACGGCCAGCCCGCGCGCGACGTGAGCGCGCAGGCGCTGGCGTACGTTCCGCCCCATGTAGAGACCATCCCCGATCCGGCGCAGTTCGACTTCGGCGCGGTGCAGCTCGACGCCGCGACGTCGCAGGCGGACCAGCGCAGCGCCCTTCTGCGCATCCGCAACACAGGCAACGATCCGCTGCACATCACCCGGGTGGCGCGCGCCACCGGCACCTCGGCGGAGTTCGACTTCAGCCCCGCCTCCTTCGGCGCCGCGATCGGGCCGGGCGAGGAGGCGCAGCTTACGGTGAGCTTCCGTCCGGCCGCGACCGGCCAAAAGAACGGCGTGATCCTGGTCGACACCGACGACCCGGACATCGAGCTCGACTCGGTCGTCGGGCGTTTTGCCGTGGTCCTGGCCGGGCGTGGCGTGGATCCGGCGCTTTCCGTCGAGCCGGCCTCCATCGCCTTCGGCGACGTCACCATCGGCGGCACCGCCACGCGCACCATCACCATCCGCGACCTCTCGGCCGACCCGCTGACCGTCACCGGCATCCGCTTCGGCTCGGGAAGCTCCAGCGACTTCGCCCTGGAAAACCTCCCGGCGAACTTCCCGGTGGTGCTTTCGGGGCCGGCGGTGCCCCTCACCATCACGGTGCGCTACAGCCCGCCGGCGGCGGGTGATGATATCGGATCCGTGGAGGTCCTCTCGGACGACCTCGGGATGCCCCTGGCCACGGTTTCGCTTTCGGGCCGCGGCGCCGGTTGTCCGAGCGGGTTCGGCGACTGCGACGGCAATATCCCCGGCTGCGAGACCCCGCTCAACACCAACCAGAACTGCGGCGGCTGCGGTGTCCCCTGCGCTCCGGCCAACGCGAACGGCGACTGCAGCACCGGCACCTGCCAGGTGGCCTCTTGCATCGGTTTGTGGGCCGACTGCAACGGCCAACCCGGTGACGGCTGCGAGACCCCGACCAACACCAACCAGAACTGCGGCGGCTGTAGCGTCGCCTGCGCCCCGGCCAACGCGACCGGCGATTGCAGCACCGGCACCTGCCAGGTGGCTTCTTGCATCGGCCTGTGGGGCAACTGCAACGGCCAACCCGGTGATGGATGCGAGACACCGACCAACACGACCACCAACTGCGGCGGCTGCGGTGTCCAGTGCGCCCCGGCCCACGCCACCGGCACCTGCTCCACGGGCACCTGCCAGGTGGCATCCTGCAACTTCCAGTACTGCAACGCGAACGGCTCTGTCGGCGACGGTTGCGAGTTCAACCTCGACACCAACCCCTCGTGCGGAAGCTACACCGACATCGGCGCGGTCCAGGGGGACCAGGGGGCGGACATCCTGCACAACTACGGCACCGGCGAGAAGTGGCTGCGGCTGTGGGTGGCCGAGGCCAACAGCGACTTGAGCTGCGTGTACTTGAGCGCGGTGCTGCGGCTGTACCCGCCTGCCAACACCGACTATGATCTCTACGTCTACTGCGACAACTGCACCACCCAGGCCGGCTCCTCCAGCAACGGCGGCTCCACCATGGAGGAAGTCCAGATCGCCTGGGACGAGGACTACACCATCAACTGGCCCACCTGCGTGCCCTCCGGCTCGGAATCCGGCCGTTATGTATACATCAACATTCGGTATTACTCGGCCAACATCTGCGACCAGTGGCACCTGGCGGTGTACGGAAACGTCGAGGTCAGTAGCCGCACCTGCTCGCGAAAGTAGCGCCTCTCACCCCGGCCGCGACTGGATGCCGTCCAGGGTGGCCACCATGTCCGCTCCGATCTCGGCCGCGTTGGCCTCGTCGGTGTCGATGTGCATCTCCAGCCGGTAGCTGTCCTTCACCCGGATGAGCACGTCCCCGAAGGTGAGCGAGCGCGGGCCCTCGATGCGCACCCGCACCACGTCGCGATCGCGAAGGCCCAGCTCCTCGGCCTCGGCCGGGCTCATGTGGATGTGACGCCGGGCGCAGATCACGCCCTGGCGTAGCGGGAGCGAGGCGGCCGGCCCCACCAGGGTGATCCCCGGCGTGCCGTCCAGATCGCCCGAGTCCCGGATGGGGGCGTCGATGCCCAACTTGAACTCCTCGGTGCGCGAGATCTCCACCTGGCTCGCCTTGCGCTCCGGGCCCAGCACCCGCACCCGCTCCACCTTGCCACGCGGGCCGACCAGGTCCACCGCCTCCTCGCAGGCGAACTCGCCCGACTGGTACAGCGGCGCCTTCTGCGTCAAGCGGTGGCCAGGGCCGAACAGCACCTCGACGTGCTCGCGGGTGAGGTGCACGTGGTGCGCCGACACCCCGATGGGGATGGGCCGCTGCCGCCCCGAGCGCAGGCGCTGGTCGATGTCCTCGCGCCCCAGCGCGCGCACCGTCTCGCGCGCCAGCATGCGCGCCTCGTCGGGCCGGACCACCAGCACCCGCACGCGCGAGGCCTCGTGGTCCAGCGACGCCACCTCCTGGCCGTCGGAAAGCCCGCGGGCGTTCGCGGTCGCGTCCAGCACGATCCCCAGGTGCCCCAGCCCCTGACAGATGCGGGTGCGGATGCCCGGCTCGGTCGAGCCCGCCCCGCCGGTGAAGACCAACGCGTCGCACCCGCCCAGGGTGGCCACCATGGCCCCGACGGCCTTTCGCAGCCGGTGGCAGTACACCTGCACCGCGAGCTGCGCCCCCTCGTGACCCCGCTCCGCCGCCTCCAGGACGTCCTGGATGTCGCCGGCCACCCCCGAAAGCCCCGAGAGTCCACTCTGCTCGCCGACCAGGCGCGCCGCCGAGGCCGGGTCCAGGCCTTCTTCCCGCATCAGGTACAAGAGCGCCCCGGGGTCCAGGTCGCCTGAGCGCACCGCCATGGGCGGGCCCTCGAAGGGCGTGAGCCCCATGCTGGTGTCCACCGGCCGCCCGTGGTCGATGGCCGCGAGCGAGGTGCCGTTGCCGAGGTGGACCGTCACCACCTTGAGCCACTCGGACGGCCGCTCGAGGTAGGCCGCCGCCTGGAAGAGCGCGAACTTGTGGGACAGCCCGAAGAACCCCAGCCGCCGCACCCCGCGCTCGCGAAAGTAGCGCATGGGCAAGGCGTAGAGCTGCGCGACCTGCGGCAGGTTGGCGAAGTAGGCCGTGTCGAACACCGCCACGTGCGGCACGCCCGGCAGGCGCTCGCGAGCGAGGTCCAGCGCCAGCAGCCGCGCCTGGTGCTCTCCGGCGTCGAAGCCCGCGCGCCCGATCTCGGTCCGCACCTCGTCGTCCACCACCACCGCGCTGCCATAGCGCGCCGAGCCGTACAGGACCTGGTGCCCGACCGCCGACAGCGCGGATAGATCCACTCCGGCGCCACCGGGCCCCGAAAGAAAATGGAGCGCCTGCTCCAGGGCCTGGCGGTGATCGCGGACGGCGCACGGCTCCTTGCGCTCGAAGTCTGGCCCGCGAAGTCGGTGGCTCCCCTGCGGCAGGCCGATCCCCCGCACCTCGCCGCTCAAGCGATGGGCGGGATCGGCGGTGTCGATCCAGTCGTAGCGCAGGGCCAGCGAGCGCGGGTTGAAGAGGAGCAGCCGCAGGGACTTTCCGCGCGCGATGTCCTTGACCTGGTAGCGATCAGATTCGATCTTCTGGGTCATGTCGCCTCCCGCGTCACTATATCACTGGCTTGCAGCGAGATCCGCCTCGGCGGTGATGGAGCGGAGCCGCGCCGTAAGCTCTCCGGCCAGGCGCACGAGCTCCTCGCGACTGGCCGTCCGTGGCACCCGCATGGGTTCGCCATACACCACCACCGCCCGCGCGAACGGCGCCGGGATGCGGAACCGGTCCCAGGCCCGGCGCAGGACGCCGCAACGCGAATAGCCGATGGTGATGGGAACCACCGGGCAATGCAAGCGCGAGGCCAGCGCCAGGATTCCCGGCTTGGCCTCCTCCGCCGGGCCGCGAGGCCCGTCCACCGCCAGCCCCACCGACACCCCGGCGCGCAGGCGCTCGGCGAGGCCGCGCAGGGCCTGGAGCCCTCCCCGCGAGCTGGAGCCGCGCACCACCGTGAGCCCGAAGCGCCGGCACACCACCGCCTGCAGCGCCCCGTCCCGGCTGAGGCTGGCCATGACCGCGAGATGCTTCTCCGGGTTGGCTCGAAACAGGCCGAGTTGCCGTCCGTGCCAGAAGGCGTATAGCAGGGGCTGTCCCCCCTCCCCTTCCTCTCGCGCCCGCGCCAGTCGCTCGGGGTGCAGGACCCTCAGGCGCAGCGTGGCCAGCAGCAGGCGAGCGATGGCAAAGGCGAGCAGCGCGAGCAGGCGCCGCCCCCATCCGGCGCGGGCCGAGGCTGGCGGCGACGGTTCAGCCATGGCGGCCCAGGAAGGATTGCATCCGGTCCATGCCTTCCTGGATGTTGGCGAGCGAGTTGCAGTACGAGATACGGATGAATCCCTCGCCGCCCGGCCCGAAGTCGGTCCCCGGCGTCACCGCCACCCCTGCCTCCTCGAGGAGCTGGAAGGCGAAGCGGTACACGTCGTCGGTGTAGCGGCGCACGTTGACGAACACGTAGAAGGCCCCGGTCGGCTCGACCAGCGGCGAAAGACCCATCTCGGCCAGGCGCGAGAGGATGAGCCTGCGACGCTCGTCGTAACATTGGCGCATGCGCTCGACGTCGGGCCCCGCCTGGCGCAGCGCCACCACCGCCGCCAGCTGCGCGAAGTCGGGGGCCGAGATGAACAGGTTCTGCTGCAGCTTCTGCACCGGCCGCACCAGCGGCGGCGGCAGCACCAGGTAGCCCAGGCGCCAGCCGGTCATGGCGAAGAGCTTGGAGAAGCTGTTCACCACCACGGCGTCGGGGCAGACCTCGAGGATGGAGGCTGCCTCGGTGCCGTAGGTCAGGCCATGGTACACCTCGTCCGAGACGATCGCCGCCTTGCCGCACACCGCCTCGGCCAGCTCCTCCAGACGGCGCTTGCCGGTGATGATGCCGGTGGGGTTCGCGGGCGAGTTGATGACGAGCGCGCGGGTACGCGGCGAGAGCCGCGCGCGGACCGCCTGCGGGTCGAGCTGGAAACCGTCCTCCTCGCGCACCGGCAGGCGCACCGCCACGCCACCGAAGGCCTGGATGAAGTTGGGATAGCAGGCGTAGTGGGGATCCGACAGGAGGGCCTCGTCTCCAGGGTCGAGCAGGGCCCCGAAGGCCAGCAGCATTCCGCCGGAACTGCCCACGGTGACCACCACTCGCTCCGGCGCCACGGAGACGCGGTGGCGCGCGGAGAGCCACTCGGCGATGGCCGCACGGAGCTCGGGGTGGCCGAGCGAGTGGGTATAGTGGGTATGCCCGTCGCGCATGGCCCGCTCGGCCGCCTCGCGCACCACCGCCGGCGTGTCGAAGTCCGGCTCGCCCACCTCCAGGTGGACGATGGAGCGGCCCTGGGCGGACAGAGCCGCCGCGCGCTCGAGAACCTCCATCACCAGAAACGGCGACATGCGCTGCGCCCGCTGGCTCACTGGGATCGGTTTGTCTCGCGGTTCACTCATGGGCTTTCTCCGGATCGCCGGTGTCGGCTCCCCCGATCTCCACCGCCAGGCGGTAGATCTCGCGACGCGGCACCGGCAGCAATCTCGAGAGCAAGGCGGCACACTCCGCCGCGCCCAGGCGGCGCCCCGCCCGCAGGGCCGAGACGAGCTTTTCGATCTCCGGCCGGGACGGCGGCACTGACGGGCCTCCGGATGCGCCCTCGACGAGCAACACCACCTCTCCCGGCGGCGGTTCGACAAAGCGCCGGGCCAGCCCGGGGAGGGTGTCGCGAACCAGCTCCTCGTGCAGCTTGGTGAGCTCGCGCGCCACCACCGCCCGTCGCGGGCCCAGGATCTTGGCCGCGGCGGCCAGCGTCGCCGGCAGGCGGCGCCCCGCCTCGTAAAAGATCAAGGTGCCGGGCTCGGCCGCGAGCGAGCCGAGATGCGAGGTGAGCTCCGCTTCCTTCCGCGGCAAGAAGCCGACAAAGAGGAAGCGGCGGGACAAGAGCCCCGAGGCGCAGAGCGCCGCGATCGCCGCCGACGGGCCCGGCAAGGCGGACACCCGGAAGCCGCGCTCGATGGCCAGGGAAACCAAGGCCTCGCCAGGATCCGAGATCCCCGGGGTGCCGGCGTCGGAGACGAGCACCACCTTCAAACCGCGCTCCAGCGCGTCCAGGATCTCGATCGAGGCCCTCTCGTGATTCTGCTCGCGGTAGGAGACGAGGCGCGCATGAATCCCATGAGCGGACAGGAGCTCTCGAGTGTGGCGCGTGTCCTCGGCGGCCACCACGTCGGCCTGGCGCAACGCCTCCAGCGCGCGTAGGGTGATGTCGCGCAGGTTGCCGATGGGGGTCGCGGCCAGGTACAGCACGCCGCCTTCGAGCTGTGGCGCATCCATGCTTCCTCCGCGGGGAGGGAGCGTAGGACAGGCGCCCCGAGAGATCAACCCGGAAGGTGAGACGGCAAGAGACTGCGAACGGACGCTCTCGCTACTTGACGCACTTGGCGAACTCTTCCGCCGAAGCAGCCTTCTGCTGACAGTCGGTCACGCTCTTCTTCACGCCGGCGTTCACGCAGCCCTCGGCGCACGCGGCCACGGCCTTCTCTCGGGCGGCCTTCTCTTCCTCGGCGGCCTTGGCGGCGGCGGCCTTGGCCTGCTCGACCATCTCGGCCTTGCCCTTTTCCAGGGCAGCGATCTGGTCGGCGAACTCCTTGGCCTTGGCTTCCTTCTTGGCAGCGTACTCGGCGTTCAGCTTGGCCTTGGCCTCCTCGGCCTTCTTGTCCGGCTTGGCCTTGCCCTTCTTGGGGGGCTTGGCTTCCTTCACCGCGGCGAGCTTGTCAGCCAGTTCCTTGTCGATCGCCGCCAGGGCGGCCTCTTTGTCCTTGTTGATCTGCTCGATCTTGGCGGCGAAGTCCTTTTCGGCCGCGGCGGCCGGATCGGCGGCAGCCTCTTTCTTGGGTTGGTTCAGGTCGACGTTCTTCTGGCAGGCCGCGGTGCAATCGTCCTTGGACGCCTTGGGAGCGCAGGCGACGATCAACCCGGCCAGTCCGACCACACACACGATTCCGAGTAGCTT
Source organism: Myxococcales bacterium (assembly GCA_012798435.1). Classification (GTDB taxonomy): domain Bacteria; phylum Myxococcota; class B64-G9; order B64-G9; family B64-G9; genus JAAZNF01. Next base: position 64,851 of record JAAZNF010000003.1, read on the forward strand.
CTTCATTGTCAAAGCCTCCTGTAGTAGAGAACCTTTATAAACGGCGAGCCGTATAGCACCAGTCTGTAAAGATGTCAAACTCGGCAGGTGCAACGCTCAGATCACTTCGCGCCGGCGCTCCCCGTCTTCATCTTACGCAAAATTTCCTGGTAACGTGGTTCGGAGCGGAGGTTGGCCAGGTCCGGGTCCTCTTCCAGCACCTGCGGTTGCACGAAACCGTTGAGGGCCGCGATGTCGAGGTAGCGGAAGGCGAGGTCTTTCTTCTTGGTCAGTGAATAGATGCAGGCCATGTTGTAGAAGGCGTCGCCGAAGTTGGGGTTCACCTCCAACGACTTCTTGTACCACGAGAGCGCCTCATCGTAGTCCTGCCGCGCGTAGTACGTCACCCCCACGCCGTTGAAGGCCTCAGGCCGGGTCGGATCCAACTCGGTGGCTTCCAGAAACTTCCTTCGGGCTCGCTCGAAGAACCCCCCTTCCATCAACCCCTGTCCCTCCTCCATGGCCGCACGCCAGCTCGCGCGATTGGCCTCGTAGGCCTTGGGGTCGAGGGGTTTGACCTCGGGTTCTACCTGCCGACCCTTATCGTCGGTGAGAGATTGGGAATCTGGGTTCTCGACCTGGGGGGGATCGTTGCCGGCGGAGGCCACCGCCACACCCCCATCCAACCCCGGGCCTGTCCCCGTGTTTCCCACTGTGTTTCCAGGGCTTGTTCCCGCGTCTACTCCACCGTCCGATGAGCCAACTGGCGGCGCGGGCGGCTTGGGCGGTTGCGGGCGCACCTTTCGAATGATGAGACCCGAGCCTTGACCCTTGCCGACGATTTTGCACTCGGTCTTCTGGAAGTGGGCGGCGCCGGAGAGGACCTTGCCCTGGCGTGCGACCAGAAGGACCAGGGGAGCCCAGCCGTCTCCCTGGCAGTCCTTTCCCTTCAGGCAGTACCTGATTTGTCCGCTCAGGCTATCGTCAAGGAGAAGTCCCTTGAGGACTTCTTCTCCTTTCTTAAAGGCACATCCTTGGCAGCGTTGCATCAGGGTCCCGGACACTTGGAGACCCTTCTGACTGACCTTGATGATACCCAGTGGGGTCCACCAACGACCCTCCAACTTCACCTGCGCCTGGGCGGAAGGCACCAGACCGATCCCTAAAAGAAGCGCGCACCCCAAGCCATAGAACACGCCATGCCGCATGATCAACCTCTCGCTTTCTCGATGGCCTCGATGGTGGCGCGCGCCCGACCCGCCATCACCGCTTGGATGAGTTTCCGCAGCCGGGGGTGCTTTTGTAGCAGCGTTTCTGCAGCCGAGCGCGAGAGCGAAATGAGCTCCACCGGCGTCTTGGCCACCACCGTGGCGGTGCGCGGGCGGCCCGTCAGAAAACCCACCTCGCCAAAGAATGCGCCCCGAGAAAGAGGGGCGAGATGTAGGGGGCGTCCGGAATTCTGCATCTCAACGTGCACCGTGCCGCTCATGACGAGGAACAGCTCATCCCCGCGATCACCCTCCTGAATAATCACCTGGTTGGGCTCGCAACGCATGATGCGGGCGGCTTCAAACAAGATGGGCCAGTCGTCCTCCTCCAGCGAGCGAAACAGTTGGAAACTCTTGAGGAAAGCGCACACCGGCATGTTTCCGGCGATGGGCTCCCTGACTGGCGCTGACGCCGTCATGTCTCAGATCCTTTCCCTTCGGTGAATATCCCGATACGGGCAAAGACGTGCTCCACGCGGTTGAAGGTTCTTTCGAGATCGAAACAGTTTTCGATGGCATCGCGGCCCAGCGCCTTCGCTACTTCCTCATCCTGGAGCAAGGCCTTGTCGAACGGGATCCGCTGTTCCTGGGCCGCCAGGGCGCAACGTTGGATCAGACGATATGCCGCCTGCCGTTCCATGCCTTGTCGCACCAGGGAGAGCAACACCCCTTCCGAGAAAATCACCCCGCCCAGGAGATCGAGGTTCTCGCGCATGCGTCGCACGTCGACCTGTAGCGCCTCCAGGATGCGCGTCAGGCGAGCCATCGCGTAGTCGGCCAGAATGGTGGCGTCTGGTGCGATGACGCGCTCGACGGAGGAATGCGAGATGTCTCGCTCGTGCCACAAGGCGACGTTCTCGAGCGCCGAAACAGCGTATCCCCTCAACAGGCGGGCGATCCCGGTCAGGTTCTCGCAACCGATGGGGTTTCGTTTGTGGGGCATGGCCGACGAGCCCTTCTGACCTGCCGCGAAGGGCTCGCGGGTCTCGCCCACCTCTGTGCGTTGAAAGTGGCGCAGGTTGACGGCGATCTTCTCGATCGTGGCGCCGAGGTTCGCCAACGCGCAGAAGAAGTGCGCATGTCGATCGCGTTGGACGACCTGGTTTGAGACCGTCTCGGTTCCCAGGCCGAGAGCAGCGCAGACTTTCTCCTCGATCCGTGGGCTCAGGTGGGCGTAGGTGCCCACCGCTCCCGAGAGTTTCCCGACCGCGACTTCCCGGCGGGCCTCCTCGAGACGATGGCGCTGGCGTCCGAGTTCGGCCCACCAAAGCGCGAGTACGAGTCCAAAGGTCACGGGTTCGGCATGGATGCCATGCGTTCGTCCGATCATGGCGGTCCGGCGGTGTTCCAGGGCCCTTGTCTGGAGCACCTTCCTCAAACCATCCAAGTCATCGAGCAAAATACCGGCGGCGCGGTCGAGTTGTACGGCGAGCGTCGTGTCGAGGACGTCCGAACTGGTCATTCCAAGGTGTAGAAACCGGGCGTCTGGCCCAAGCTTCTGCTCCAGAAACGTCAGGAATGCGATGACGTCGTGTCTCGTCTGCTCCTCTATCGCCTCAATTGCACGAACATCTTCCTCGGTGAACCGAATAGAACAATTCCGAATACGTCGAGCGACATCGATGGGGACAGCCCCCTCCTCGACCATGGCCTCGCAAGCCAGTAGTTCGACTTCGAGCCATATTTGCAGCCGGGTAGTATCCTCCCAGATGGCTGCCATTTTTGGACGAGAATATCTAGGTATCACCCTGGGCTTCCTTTCGACAATTCAAGTGCTCATTCTTTTCGATCACCATCATCATGTCAACCTTCCCATTCCGTCCCTATGCCCGTAACACCCGCGTTGGGGACAGGCCCCTGGGTTGTTGCGGGCACGCTGGGGACAGGCCCCGTGGTCGCGCTGTCCGGATTTTTGTCGCGCGTGTCGAAATCCGGACGGCGAGGCGGGGGGAGGCATTGCAAGTCTTTGTTTGTTCTACTCTTTTTTTCTGGCATCGTTCTTGCTTTTACTCTCGGGCATGGCCAGACCTTCTCGACAACAAGTCCTCGGCTCAGGCCCCGCCGTCGTCCACCTCATCCACAGGTTCACACACGGCGAGTTTTTGCTGTCCGACCCCGCCCTCAAGGCGTACCTCCGCTACTTGCTCATGACCTTCAAGCATGTCTTTTCGATAAAGATCTTCGCCTACTGCCTGATGGACTCGCACTTTCACCTGGTGCTGGCTTTCGACTCCACCGAGCAGCTCTCCGGCTTCATCCACGCGGTGTGCTTTCGGCTGGCGCGAAAGATGAACGACACGCTCGAGCGCCGCGGGCACG
>JAAZNF010000031.1 GCA_012798435.1 Myxococcales bacterium
CAGGGCGAGCGCCAGGCCGCCATCGCCAGCTACCGGCGGGCCCTGGAGCTCAGCCCGGACAACCCCAAGTTGCGGGAGTACCTGGACTACCTCGAACAGCGCCCCGACCCGGTGCTGGATCGCTATGACCTGGGCGAGGACGAGATCGAACGGCGCCTGGCCGACCGTCCTGCCCCCGGCGCCTTTCCCGAGGCGGCGGCGGTGTTCCTGCTCGACGACATGGTCACGCACGTGTTCGCGGACGGCTCCAGCAAGAACCGGGTGCGCCAGGCCTACCTCATCCTCAACGAGCGCGGGCAGCGCGAGTTCTCCCGTTTCCGCGTGCCGTCGATGTCGTCCTTTTTCCTCGAGACCGCCGAGACCATCCAGCCCGATGGCACCCGCCAGGAGCCCACCTCGGTGGCCCCGGGGGTCATCCACTTCCCCGCCCTGCAACCCGGCTCGGTGATCTACGTGGCCTACCGCTACGACGCCTCGCCGCCGACCTGGATGCAGGAGCACTTCGCCATGAGCTTCCGGTTCCAGGGCTCGTGGCCGGTGCGGCACAGCCGCTGGGTGCTGGCCCTGCCGCGCCAACGTCAGCTCCAGGTGTACCGTCACGGAGACGGCATCGAGGAACGCTCCGAGTCGCTGGGGGAGGACCGGGTGCTCATCTTCGCCGCCCGAGACGTCCCCATGATCCCGGACGAGCCCATGAGCCCGCCCCAGCGCGCCCTGGCGGCCGCGGTGTTCGTCTCCACCATCCCCTCCTGGGACGTGCTGGCCCGCTGGCAAAACTCTTTGATCCGCGACCAGTTCGAGATCGACGCGGCCATCCGGGAAAAGACGCGCGAGCTGTGCGCCGACCTCACCGAGCCGCTCGACAAGGTGCGCGCGGTGTTCGAGTTCGTATCACGGGACATCCGCTACCTGGACCACGACACCGGCATCTTCGGCAAGAAACCGAACAAGGCCGTGGAGGTGTTCGGCAACCGTTTCGGCGACTGCAAGGACAAGGCGACCTTGATGATCGCCATGCTACGAGAGGTGGGGATCCGGGCCGCCTACGCGGCCATCCGTACCCGACCGCGCGGCCCGGTGTTCTGGGAGGTCCCCGACGCCCAGACCGATCACATCATCACCTACATCCCGGCCCAGGCCGGCATCCCGCACGATCTCTTCGTGGACGGCACCTCGCGCTTCGGCCACGTCGCCTGGCTGCCGGACGCCGACCAGGGGGTCGAGGCGCTGGTGCTGGAGGGCGATGGCTTCCGCCGCGTCCGCACTCCCGAACTGCCGCCGGAGGCGTCTTCGCTGGTCTCGGACCTTCGCTGGAGCTTGCAAGGCGAGGACGCCCTGATGGCCGAGGGCACCGAGGAATGGCGTGGCTGGTTCGCGGCCATGCACCGCTCCGGGCTGAACGTGGAGGGACGGCGCCGCGAGGAACTGGCCCGTGAACTCGGCCAGCGATTCCCGGGAGCGCGCGTGCCCGAGGCGAGCTTCGAGCATCTGGACGACCAGGCGCCGGTGGCGCGGGCCTCCTATCGCATGGAGGTGCCGGGGAGGGTGCGGCGGGAAGGCGCAGACTCGCGGGTCAACCTGATCTGGCCGGCCAATCTCACCCGCGGCCTGGCCGTGCTGGAGCGGCGCCGCCTGCCGCTGTCCTTCGCGGGGCGATTCGAGTTTCAGACCCGCGTGGTCCTGGCCCTTCCCCAGGGGGCTTCGGTGAAGAGCCTGCCCGAGGCGCGCCAGATCGAGAGTCCAGACCTCATGTACTCGCTGCGCTGTACGGCCGCCGCCGGAGAGGTTCGCTGCGAGCGCTTTCTATCCTTGCGCAGCCGGGAGGTGCCGCCCGAACGCTACCCCGAGTTCCGCGAGCTGTGTCGCCGCATCGATCAGGCCGAGAGCCAGGACGTGGTGTTCAGCGCCCGCCGTTGACGCCCTTCATCCCCGCCGTACCAGCCACGCCTCGCCGAAGAGCAGCAGCAGCAACAACCCCAGGCACTCCAGCGCCAGGGGGCGCCGCGCGCCGTCTCCGCCGGCGCGCCAACTGAGCTGCGCCTTCCCGACCCACTCGGCCAGCCGTTCCGGTGAAATCGGCTTCAGATCGGACTCCGCGGCCGGCGGCGACACCACGAAGCCTGGCATTCCCTCGCGCGGCCCGCCGCCTGCGTCCGTTCGTATCTCATACCAACCACACAGGGCCGTGTCCTCGAAGTAGCGCTGTCCCGGTGCCAACGCCACGCGCTCCCCGTCCGGACGGATCACCTGGAGGCGCTCCCCCTCTTCCGCTAGATCGAGCGGCACCGGCTGGCCCGAGTCAACGCGCGGCGGCGCCGGGCGGCCCAGACGACCGGCCAGGTAGAAACACACCCGCTGCCAGAAGGGCACGAAGCTGGCGCGGGCCGGCCAGCGGGTCCAGTCGCGATCCAGGGTGGTGCTCCACAGCAGCAGGCGTCCCCGTCCCAGGGTCTTCTCCAGCAGCGCGGGCACGCCGTTCTCGAACGCCAGCACCACTCGGGCATCGTCACCGCCCCCCGGCTCCGTCACCATGGCGCGCTCGGTCCGCACCCGGGAGAGGTCGAGGGCCTCCTCGCTCCCCGGGGTGGCCAGCAGCGGGTGCCGCGCCGCGGCCGGCGCGAAGGCCATCCCGGACCCGTCCTCTGCCGCGCTGGCCTGCAGCGTGACCACGTCCCGCAGCGGCCGCACCAGAAGGTCCGCGTAGCTCTCGCTGGCGCGCGCCGGATCGAGCCGTTCTCCGACGGCCACCAGCAGGCCCCCCCCATCGCGAACGAAGCCGCGCAAGGCCTCCACCAGCCCGGGTCGCAGCCCGGCCACGTTGGCCAGCACCACCGCTTGCACCCCGACCAGGTCCTCTTCCCGCAACAGATCGGCGGCCACGCTCCGGCTCAGGATCCCCGACCCCTCTCCCGGGTCGGGCGCCAGCGCCCGCTCGATGAAGTACAGCTCGTCGCGGGCGAGCACCGGCTGAGGGTCTCCGTTCACCAGCAAGACGCTCACCACGCCGCCCGCGCCGGCCCAGAACGGAACTCGGTCGTCGCCGGGCAGGTCGTCGGGCCGCAGCGCCACCCAGCCCTGCGTCGTTTCGGGCGGCATGGGGGGATGAAACACCTTGAGCACCTCTTGCCGCGCCGGAAGATCGGCAAAGCCGGAGACGCTGACCTCGTCTTTGAAGCCCACCTGGACCAGGATGCCCTTCTCATCCCGCCCCGAGAAGCTCACCAGTCGCGAGCGCAACATGAGCTGTCGCCGCTCCGGCCGCGCCTCGACCTCCAGCACCGCCCGGTTGGGCCGCTCCGTCCCGATCGGCAGCAGCTCGGCGAGCGCGACTTCCGGGGCGCCCGACGCGGGCCAGACCGGCGCCCGGGGGAAGGCATGGGCGGCCAGATCCGACAGCACCAGGATCCGCCGCCGTCCGGCGGGAGCCTCGGCGAGCAGCCGCGCCGCCTCTTCCAGCGATGGCCCCAGCTCGCTGGCGCCGTTCCCAGGACCGAGGTGCTCCAGCGCCTCGAGTAGCTCTCCAATGTTCTGGCGGCACGGCAGCAGAACACGCGGGCCCGGCGCCTGGGCCACCACCAGTCCGATGCACTCGCCCGGCTCTCGGGCGCGGATCTCCTCCCGCGCCAGCTCCCGGGCCCGCTCGAACATCGAGCGCCCACCCGGCGCGTAGCGCATGCTGAAAGAGCCGTCGAGCACGATCACGGTGGCCCGCGGCCCGGCGGTCGCCCCCACCGCCGGCGGCTGAAAGCGCGGGCCGGCGGCGGCCAAGACCGCCAGCATCACTGCCAGGGTGCGCAGCACGAGCAAGAGCACCTGGCGCAACAAGAGTCGGCGGGCGTGGCGCCGCTGCACCCGCAGCAGAAAATCCAGCGCCGCGAACGGCTGGCGCCGGGCCCGCCGGCGGTTGATGAGGTGGATGAGCACCGGCACCGCAGCCAGCACCAGGCCCCACAACAGCTCGGGCCGGGCGAAGGAGAGCGCGCTCACCGGGTCGCCTCCTGCCAGGCCGACAGCGCGCGGCGCAGCACCCGATCGGGGGGCTCGTCGCAGCGCGAAAGCTCCAGCGTGGCGCCGGCCTGCCCCAGCGCGCGCCGGCACTCCTCGATGAAGGCGCGCATCTCCTCGCGGTAGGCGTCGCGCACCTCGCGCGGGTAGGTGAGGAGCTGCCGCTCCTGCTCCAGGCATGTGAACAGCGCTGGATCCTCGAACGGGAAGTCGATCTCGTCCGCGTCCAGCACCAGAAACACCCGCACCGAGTGTCCCCGGGCCGCCGCCAGCCGCAGGCTGTTCAGCGCCGCCGGGTCGGCGTCGAACAGATCGGAGAACAAGAGCAGTAACCCGCGCCGGTTCATGCGCGACAGATAGCGTTCCACCAGCTCGGCCAGGTGGGTCGGGCCCTGGGGTTGCAGGGCCTCCAGCACTCCGAGCAGCTCCAGCAGGTGCTCGCCGCGGCCCGACGGCACGAGCTCGACCGGGCGGGCCGCCGTGGCCAGCAGGCCGACCTCGTCCCCCTGGTGGAGCAGCAGCGCCGCCAGCGCGCCCGCCAGCACCTTGGCGTACTCGAGCTTGGCCAGGGCGCTGCCCCGGTAGCCCATGGAGCCGGAGGCGTCCATCGCCAGAAAGGCGGCGAGCCGGGTCTCGTCGAGGAAGCGGCGCACCATCACCCGGTCCAAACGGGCCAGCACCTTCCAGTCCAGCCGCCGCGGATCGTCTCCCGGAGAGTAGGCCTTGTGATCGACGAACTCGGTGCTCACCCCGTGCCGGGCCGAGCGGTGGATGCCGGCCAGCAGGCCTTCCACCACCCGCTCCACCCGCACCTTGAGGCCGGCCAACCTGGCCAGCACCTCCGGGGCCAGCGCCGTCTCTTGCGTCATGGCGGGTCGGGGCGGCATACGCCGTCCTCGAGATCGCAACGGGTGTCGGGCTCCGCGGCGCAGTCGCCGTCATTGGCGCACAACAGCAGGCAATCGAGCGCCTGCGGATCACAGCGCCGCACGCCGGCGGGACACTCCTCCTCGATCAACCACTTGCGCGATTCGCTGTCGCAACGCTCGAGCCGGGCGAACGCAGCGTCACAGCGCAGCCCGTCGACGGGCGTGCAGTCGCCCTTGCGCAGGCACAGGCGGCTTTCGGCATCGCAATAGTAGCCGGTGTCGCAGGAGGCGGCGCCGGAGCAGGGCGGCACGCAGATGCCGTCCAGGTTGCATACGCGATCGACCGCGCACTCCCCGCAGGGCGCGGTGCAGCGCGGCTCGGGGTTGGCGCCGCAGTTCCGGATCCCGCAGAAGTCCGCGCAACGCTCGCACCACTGGCCCACGCAGATCTCTCCAGCGGGACAGTCCTCATCCTTTCCACAGGGGGCCAGCGCGTGGCACAGCCCGTCGCGGCACTCCAGACCCTGGTCGCAGCGGTTCACCGCGCCGACTTCGCGGCAGGGGTGGCCCTCGGTGCCGAGATCACTGATGAACACGTCGCACCCCGGGCCGGCCAGGAGGAGCAGCAGGATCCCGCGTGAGGCGCGCCGCATGTCACCACCTCGCCGTAATTCCCAGGGAGAGGCCCCGGCCTTCCGGTCCCGGCGCCAGGGCGGCCTGAAAGGCGCCGTCGTCGGAACGCGGCGCGAACCACAGCACCGCCCCCGCCACCGCGAGCGCGGCGCCGGCGCCGAAGCTGGCGAACATGATCCCGGCCCAACTCTCGGCGCGGTCGCGATCCGACGTGATGCCGGTCCGGTCGTACTCCCCGGCCGCCCCCTTGGCCACCACCAGCGACAGCACCCCGAAGCCGATGAGCGCGAGCCCGGTGAAGAAGGCCCGGCGTCCCCACACCGTCCGCAGGGGCTCCGGCGGCTTCAGCGCCTCCGCCGCGCCGCCGCTGCTCAGCGGGGCGAGCGACAGGTCGAGCGGCGACGCCTCCTGCGCCCCGGACGGAAGGCTCCAGGCCAGGGCCGGGACCAGGCATACGCCAGCGACGATCCGCTTCCATTCGCGGCAGGGCATGACGCCAAAGCTCCGCGGCCCCAAGTCGACAGGACCGCAGCCCGATCTAGCCGCGAAGACCCGCCGGAGTCAATGCACAAGCGGCCGGACGGATCCCTTCAAGGGCTCGGCCGGTTTCTGGATTCATCGTCCGGGTCTTTCTTCTTGCCGCCGTACTTCTGGACCAGCACCACCAAGGTCACGAAACCGGCCAGCGCCAAAAACACCCACAATCCGGTCAGATCGATGGACATGACATTCTCCCTGTAAGAGCGGTCAAACTCGGCGAGAGCGGCCCTGCGCCGGCCGCGGCGCCAGAGATCCCGCCTCCCGCCCACCCGATGCCGTTGCGTGCAGGGAGCTTCAGGAAGGCTCGTCAGACGAATCGCGTCCCACTCCGAGCCGCAGAAAGAATTTCACCCGGTGCAGGGTCGGGATGCCAAGGTTGATATGTTCTGCGGGAAGCCGACTAGGGCGCAGCCGTGCAGCCCGATCCGCCGAGACCAGTGATAGGCCCGCCGCAGAAAGAACCGGCCGGACAGGACCGTGCGCCTGGAATTCTGAGCCGACCGGGATCTCCCCCACCCATGTTCCCGAAGAAGCCGCGTCCTGCCCCAGAAGCCGGCTGGCGATCGGATCGCTGTCCGGGGCCGGCAGCGCCAGCGGGGCGGCCAACAACATCACCCCGAGCAGAAAGATCAGGATCCTGTGCTCGCGACCCATCATGGGCACCCGCGCCGGGAAGACCCGTCTGGCGGCGCGTTCATTTTCTAGCACAGCCGCGGGGAGATGTCGAGGGAGCGCCGTGTTGCCCGGACCCATCGCCCGCAGTATCTTGGGCTCCGCATGAAACCCTGCGCCATCTACACCCTCTTATCCATTCTTCTGGCAACCGCCCCGAGTCGCGGAGAGGAGGGGCCCTGGCGAATCGATCTGCGCCTGGACCTACCGCTCACCCTGGGCCTGGGCGCGTACAGCCTGGTCTCGGAGATCGTGGCCTCGCACCTCGACGGCCCGGCCTGCGGCCCGCTGTGCGATCCCGGGGGTGTCAACGCACTGGACCGCGGGGTGATCGGCAACCGCTCGGCCCTGGCCGCCGACCTCTCCGACGCCGGGTTCGCCTCCGTCATCGCCCTGCCCTACGTTCTCGGCGGGCTGGACCGGCTCGTCTCCGGGGGTGGTGGAGACCTTCGCGGATGGGCCGAGGATTCGCTGCTTTTGCTCCAGGCGCTCTCGGCGAACTTCCTCGTCGCCAACCTGGTGAAGCTCTCGGTGCGACGCCCGCGCCCGTACGCCTACGATCCGGCCGTGCCCGAGGAGACCCGGCGCGGCGCCGAGGCCTCGCTGTCGTTCTACTCCGGGCACTCCTCGACGGCGTTCGCCATGGCCACCGCCTACGCTCTCATCTACCAGGCGCGCCACCCCGAAAGCCCCTCCCGCTTCGCATTCTTCGTCGGGGGCTACCTGCTCGCCTCCGGCGTGGCGCTGTGCCGGGTGGCCGCCGGGAAACACTTCTGGACCGACGTGCTGGCCGGGGCGGCCGCGGGGAGCCTGGTGGGCTGGTTGGTGGTCGAGCTCCACCGCCGGCCGGATGTCACCGACCAGGACACAGCGGGCGGCTCGGTCTCGTTCCTCGCCGGGCCGGGCGGGGTATCGCTGCGCGCAATCTGGTGATAGCGAAGCGAGTTCCGTCGAAATTCGGCTATGGGTCACAAGCTCTTCTGTAGTACATTGGCACCAGAGGTCCCGAGCATGAAAATAAGCCTTATCGTATGGATCGCGCTGACCTGGCTCGTCTCGCCACAGGCGAAAGCGCAGGCGTTGCCCGCGCTTCCCGAGACCCCGAAGGAAGTTGGCGGCGTCCGATTCTTCCATGAAGACAACCTGGGCTGGGGGGATCACTGGGAGCTCTTCCCGCTCGACACGGCGACCGGTCGCCGCGAACGCGGCACGCTCACGTTTTCTCAACAGGTGGGCATCGAGATGGGCGGGCGGGCGCGGGTCTTCGGCCTTCTCAACATGAGCTTTCACGACACCAAGTCGGTGCGCAAGATAACTTCGTGGCTCTCCGATAATGACGATTCCTTGGCCGCCCTCAAGTGGCTGCTACTATGGTGGCTGGTGCCGCTGGGGTTCTTCGCCGACGCCCACTGCCTGGCCGGGCCGGGGTTCTCCTTCGACGTGAACACCGAGTACCCGCGCTTCTTCTTCGAGGCGGGGATGGGTCTGTCGGGCATCCGCCTGGCCAAGAACCGCGACTACGTCCTGGGCGGCAGCTTCTTCGCCGGGGTCGGCCTGCGTCTCACCGGCTCGCTCTCGCTCCTGCTTCGCGCCGTGTACGCGCCGCCGTTCATGGCCTTCTCAGCGGTGAACGAGACGGATGTCCACGCCATCAGCACCAGCCTCCTGTTCGGCTTTTCGCGATGAGGCCGGCTCGCCTTGACCGGCCGATGAGACTCCAGTATGGTGGGCCGGCTTTCGGGAGGTGCATCATGCGCCGATGGAACCACTGCTGGGCTGCGGGTGTGTGGATGCTTGCGCTTCCGGCCGCCGCGACCGAGGTGGGGACGTACATCGAGCAGGAGATCACCCAGTCGGCGGTGGGCAAGCAGCCGGCCATGACCGGCGTACAGAAGATCTGGATCGGCAAGGACCGCATCCGCAACGAGACCGAGCTCGCCGACGAGACCAGCGTGGCCATCTTCGACTTCGCCGCCGCCCGCGTCATCATGATGCCCACCGACGACAAGCAGTACCTGGAGATGAAACTCGACGACTACCGCCGCCTGGTGAGCATGCGCCTGAAGAGCGCGGGGCTCTCCGATCCCAAGGCCGAACCGCGCCTTAGCGAGACCGGCGAGGAGAAGACCGTCGGCGAGTACCGCTGCCGCAAGGTGATCTTCGAGCAGGGCGGCCGCTCGCCGGTGCGCATGGAGCTGTGGCTCACCCGGGACGCGCCGGTCGACTTCGGCTTCTTCCTGGACGTCATGAAGAAGCTCGGGCTGGACCAGAGCCTGGGGAAAATCGGCGAGCTCTCGGCGAAACTCGACGGCTACCCCATCGAGGTGGTCAGCGAGCAGACCATCGAGAAACAGACCATCCGCACCAGTAGCAAGGTGCGGCGCATCGCGAGCGGCCCGCTAGACCCGGCGCTGTTCCGCATCCCCGAGGGCTACAAGAAGCTCTCGGGCGACATCACCCGCTGACTTCCGGAGGCTCCCATGTACGAAAATCTCCTGGTGGAGAAGACCCCGCCCTGTGCGGTGGTCACGGTCAACCGCCCCAAGGTGCTGAACGCTTTGAACCGCAAGACGGTGGAGGAGCTGGACTGCGCCTTCTTCGAGCTCGGCCGGGATCCCGAGGTCAAGGCCGTGGTGCTCACCGGCGCGGGCGAGAAGTCCTTCATCGCCGGGGCGGACATCAACGAGCTCGCCACCTACGACGCCACCGGCGGCGCCGCCTTCGCCAAACACGGCCAGGCGGTACTCGACCGTATCGAGAACCTGGGCAAGCCCGTGATCGCGGCCATCGGCGGCTACGCCCTGGGCGGCGGCTGCGAGATCGCCATGGCCTGCCACATCCGCATCGCCTCGCGCAAGGCCAAGCTGGGACAACCGGAGATCAACCTGGGCGTGATCCCGGGCTTCGGCGGCACCCAGCGCCTGGCGCGGCTCGTCGGCGAGGGCCGGGCCATGGAGCTGGTGCTCACCGGCGACTCCATTGACGCCGAGGAGGCCTATCGCCTGGGACTGATCAACCGCTTGACGGCGCCCGAGGAGCTCATGAGCGTCGCAAGGGACCTCGCCAAGAAGCTCGCCGGCAAGGGCGCGCTGGCCGTCCGCTACGCCATGGAGGCGCTGCACCGCGGCCTGCAAGGGACGCTGGCCGAGGGGCTGAACCGCGAGGCCAACCTGTTTGGGCTGTGCTGCGCCACGCAAGACAAGCTCGAGGGGACCCGGGCCTTTTTGGAGAAGCGGCCGGCCAAGTTCTCGGACCGGTGAGGCCGGCTTCGCTAGTCCAGCGCAAACAAAAGATTTTTCTTGCAACCCGTGGGAGCTTGTCCTATAGAAGTCCTTCGCGAGACCCCAATCCTTGGAGGAGAGCCGGCAATGGCGATGACCAAGGCGGACATTGTGGAAGAGGTCTTCAAGAAACTGGGATTCTCCAAGAGCCAGGCCTCGGAGATCGTGGAGACGGTCTTCGAGACCATGAAGGAGACCCTGGAGCGCGGCGAGAAGCTCAAGATCTCGGGCTTCGGCAACTTCGTGCCCCGCGACAAGAAGACCCGCATCGGGCGCAACCCCAAGACCGGCGAGGCCATCGAGATCTCCGCGCGCCGGGTGGTGACCTTCAAGGCCAGCCCGGTCCTCAAGGCCCGCATGAACGCCTAGGCCCGGACGGACGCGCCGTTCGAAATCGGCAACATCGTCAGGACTGGGGGACCGAGGTCGTCGGCGGCGACCAGGATATCCGCGGCCGAGAGGCTTCGCCCGGTGCGCCGTGGATCACACCACTCGCAAGTTGTTTCAGCGGAGGCCATGCCCGAAACCACGGCCCCGGCAACAGCCCTACCTTGGAGGGGAATCGGCTCAGAAGCGCACGCGCAGCAGCGCGGTGGCGCCGCCCGGCGCGGGCGCGATGGCCGGGGCCACCGCCGGCTCGTCGGGCGAATCCAGGATCCAGATGAGGGCCGCCGCCAGCACCGCGGCCCCGCCCACCCCGAAGCAGATGTTGGCGCCCAGCGCCATGGAGCGGGCGTCGGAGAGCAGTCTGTCTCCCGCGAGCTGATCCGGCGCGGCCCGGGCGTCGTCGGTCTTCTTCTGGGCCAGGCCGCCCAGCGCGCCGCCGCCGGCCAGCACGGCTGCGCCCACCGAGAGCGTGGTCCAGAACCAGCCGTTCTTCCAGCGCGAGTGCGCCTCGGGCGCGGCGGCCGCCACGGCCGGCTTGGGCTTGGGCTTGGGCTCGGCCTTGGCGGCAGGGCTCGCGTCAGCGGGCTCGGCCTCGGCGGTCTTCGGCCCCGGCTTGGGTTTGTCCGGGCCTGGGGCGGGCGCCGGCGCGGCAGTCTTGGGCGCGGCCTTGGGCAGCGACAGCATCTCGCGCAGGGTGTTGCCGGCCTCCAGGGCCACGTCGCCCTCGCGGGGCGCGGGGACGAACTTCTCGGCAAAGAGCTTGCGGGCGGGCACGTCCACCAGCGCGAGGTGGATGATGACCTTCTTGCCGTCGAAGGACTTCTTCAGATCACCGTACAAAATGTAGCGCGCGTTCTTCTCCCGGCCCAGCTCGGCGATGCAGCCGTGCTCGTTATTGCAGAACGCCAGCGCCTCGGCCGGCTCCATGAGCAGCGAATCGGCCAGGTCGTCCTGCGACAGGGTGCGGAAGCGGCCGCTGCCTCCCAGGGTGAGGAAGAGCTCCGCCGAGACGCCCGGCACGAACTCCCGGCACGCCTCGTCCGAGGTGGGGACGAAGATGACGATGACGTCCTTCTCCGCGGCCGCCGCGGCCGCGAGTTTTACCAGAAGGGCGGCGATGATCACGAGCGCTCTCATGGGTTCACCACCCGGATGGCGTGGTTCTGGGTGTCGGCGACGAGCAGCCTCCCGTCGGGCAGCCGACACAGGCCGCTCGGTTGCCGGAAGGACGCCTGCAGCGGCGGGCCCGAGGCGGCGCCGGCCAGGCCGCTGCCCAGCATGGTGCGCACCAGGGTGTCGATGCGGCGCACCCGCTGGTTGCCACTGTCGGCCACCAGATAGGCCTGATCGAGCGGATCCTCGAGGAGCCCCAGGGGCTTTGCGAAGCGCGCCTCGCGCATGGCGCCGTCCAGGTACCCCGACTCGCCCGTGCCGGCGATCGTCTGGACCTGACCCTCGACGCTCACCGAACGGATGGCGTGGTTGGACTCGTCGGCCACCAGCACCCGGCCGCTCTGCAGCAGGTACAGGTCGGTGGGCCGGTTGAAGCGGGCCTCACCGCCGGTACCATCCTTGAACCCGGGTTGGCCGCAGGCGCCGGCAAGGGTGGACACGCTACCGGAGGCGATCTTTCGCAGGCAGTGGTTCTCGGTGTCGGCCACGTAGATGGTCCCCGCCGCGTCCACCGCCACGCCCTGGGGGCCGAAGAACAGCGCCTCGGCGTTCGGGCCGTCCTTGTACCCTGGCGTCGAGCCGGCCACGGTGGTCACGGTCCTCGCTGCATCAGCGGCGATTCGGCGCACCCGGTCGTTCTGGCTGTCGGCCACCAACACCGATCCGTCCGTGTCCAACGCCAGACCCACCGGCTCGCGGAAGGTCGCCTGTGCGCCCGGCCCGTCGCCGGCGCCCGCCGCTCCGGTCCCCGCCAACACGCTCGCCGCGCCATCCGGCGCGAGCAAGCGCACCGCGTGGTTGCCGCGATCTGAGAGCACCGCCTCGCCCGAGGGCAGCGAAAGCAGCGCCCGCGGCCGGTCGAAGCAGGCGGCCGGGCCGACGCCGTCGTTGAAGCCCGCCCGACCGCAACCGGCGAACAGGCACACGATGCCGTTGTCGGTCTTGCCGTCGCAGTCGTTGTCGATGCCGTCGCAGCTACTCTCGGGGTACTCGAAGCCGCCGGGGCAGATCCAGGCGCCGTCTTCGCAGACGGGCGTCTGGTCCTGGCAGTCGGGCAGGGTCTTGCACGGCGGCGGGCCGCCGGCGCAGGCGCCGTCGCTGGCGTCCGTCCCGCCGTCCGGGTCACCCGGCCCGGGGTCCGCGCCGGCGTCCGCGTCGCCGTCACCGCCGTCGGTCGGGGCGCTCCCTTTGCGGCACAGCGAGCACATCCGCCCCTGGCCGCAAGGCTCGCGCACACAGGTGAAGCCCGACAGGCACTGCCCGTCCTCGCCACAGGGCAGCCCGTCCAGTACCCCTTCGTCCACCACACAGCTCGCGGCGGCGAGAGCCATGGCCACCGACCACAACCAGCGCATCCTGTCTCGCATCATGCGCCGAGGATGCCACCGGCAGAAACGGAAGTAAAGATCCCCCCCGAGAGAGGTGAAAGAGCCTCTCACCCGCTCACAAGAGGTGGCAAGAGACTATTCCTGCTCCTCGGCATGGTCCGGGTCGATCTCCGCCGGCGAGGGGGGCGGGGGGACGTCCAGGGAGGGGAGCGCCAGCCCGGCCGGATCGAGCGGCTGGTTGTCCAGCCGCAGCCCGAACCACAGCCCCTGCGGCCCGCAGGCGCCCACCCCGTCTCCGGCGCCGAGCTCGCCCCCGGCCTTGACCGACGTCTCCTGCAACCCACACAAGACCGTGCGCAGCTCGCAGGCGTGGCGGATCTCGAGGCAGCGGCCGAGGCGCGGGCTCTGGCCGGCGTACTCGACCCGACCGTCCATGGGAGAGGAGACCGGCTCCCCGCCCTGGCACGAGAAACGGACCCCGTCCCCTTCTCGCACCGGCCGCGCCGGGCCGGGGACCGGCAGCTTCGCCGCCAGCGCCCGCGCCAGGCCCACCGTCTGGCACAGACGGTTACGCGCGTCGTCCCGCCAGGGGACGAGCAGACGCCGCCGCAGGGCGCCAAGCAACCCGCCCGCTCCCGCCCCGGCCGTCTGGCGCACGCGCGCGGCGCGCGGCACGCCGGCCTGTTCCGCCAGCAAAGCGCTCTCCCACGATCCGGTCGCGCGCTGCAGCTCGGCCAGGTTCTGTACGGCGGCCCGCATGCGCTCCCGCCCGGCCGCCGACGGCGCTATCCCTTCCACCTCGATCCAGTACATGCCGTCCGGCCCGAGGACCCCCCGCGAGGCCAGTGCCAGGTAGGCGCGCAGCAGATCGACCGGCGCGCCGAACTCCCGGGCCAGCGTGGCGATGACCTCGTCGGGCCGGTGGTCGGAGCGCAGGTGGTGCAGGGTGAGCGCGATGGCGGCGTTGGACACGGTGGGGAGCACCGGCGCCGAGGATGGGGTGAAGAAGCCCGCCAGGGGGCTGCCCTCGCGCGGCTCTCCGGAAAACGAGCGCGCCAGTTCCTCGAGCCCCGACACCACCGGCAGATGAACGGCGGCGGCCCCTATGACGATGAGGGTACACACCAGGGCCAACATCCCGCGGGGCGCTTTCATCGGCTTCCCTTCCTGGGCGGTTTCTTGGGCTTCTTCGGAGAGCGCTTCTTGGGCGGCGGCTTTCGCGTGTCGCGGTCGGCCCCGTCGCGCGCATCTCCGTCGCCGGGGCCAGCGAGACCCGCGTCCGGGGCCTCGCCGACACCCGCGTCCGCATCTTCGTCGGCCCCCGCGTCTACGGCCGGGCCAGCAAGCCCGTCGTGCTCACCCTCGATCGCGGAAACCCCGCCATCCTCCGCGGGGATGGGCGGCGGCACCGGCGCGCTCGACACTCCTGTCACGCCGGGCCCTCCGCCATCGAGCAACCGCCCCGCCTCGCCGGCTCGGTCGGACTGGCGCTTCGCCTCGGCGCGCAGGCCCACGGCGATGAGCGCCCCCACCGCGGCGACCACCAGCAGCAACATGAGCAGCACCAGCAAGCGGTTCGTGCCAGGCAACCGGATGGGCCCGTCGTCTTCCGTCATCGCGGGTTGTCGATCCCGATAGGCGTCAATGACGTCCTGGACCGCCCGGATGGTGGGCAGCGACAGGGCCAGCGCGTTTCCCGGCATGGCGCCTGAGACGGCCAGGGGCGTCGGCACGGCCGGCGCCGGCGCGAGCGTCGCGGCGACGGACTCTGGCTCGGGTGGCGCCTCCGCGGCCTGACGAACCTCGGCCACCGGGATCTCGGCCAGGAGGTCCTCGGGTGTCGGGGTTGGCGTGGGCGGACGGGCCGGCCGGGGGGGCAGCGCCGGGATGGGCGTCGGCGACGGGGCCGGGCGGGAGGCGCGGACTTCCCTCTTGGTGGGGACGTCGAGGTCGTCGTCCCCGGGAGCGGAGAAGGGCTGGTCCGAATCCGCAAGGCGCGACTCGGCGGCGCGACCGACCTCCTCGATGAGCTGTTTGAACGGGTCGGTGAGCCCCGGCGGCTTGCTGTCCACCAAGCGCCGCCCGGGAGAGGTGGCGGCCACCGCCCGGATGCCGGTGGCGCCCATCTTCGCGGCCGGCGCCCTTGCGGCGCCTCCCGCGTGACCCTCGGCGGACAGGCGATCCAGGATGCGCCGGGCATCACCGTTGTCGGGATCGAGATCCAGCGCCCGCAGGCAGGCCTCCACCGCCGGCTGGTGCTGGCTGCGAGCCAAGAACACGTCCGCCGCGATGGCGTAGGCGTCCGCGCATTTTGGATCCAGCGCCAGGGTGAGCTTCACCTCGCGCAGGGCCTCCATGTAGCGGAACAGGAAGAACAGCACCCGCGCGTAGGCCAGGTGCCCGTCCGCGAAATCGGGGTTGGCCTCGAGACCCAACCGGCAGATCTGGTCCGCGTCCTGGAGGCGGCCGCGGCGGATGAGCGCCTCGGCGAGCGGCGCGAACACCCGCGAGCGTGGATCGGCCTTGAGCACGTCAAAATAGTTGCGGATCTGGGTGTTCGAGGCCGGTTTACGTTCGGTGAAGACTGGTTTCATTGGTGGCGGGCCGACTTGACGGGTGCAGTGTAGCAGACCATATTTCCCGAGTCAAAAGGGGGCAGCGAGGAGATCTGCAGCATGCGCTGGCTCGACCTCATTGGTGGGGTGCTCCTGGCCCAGAAAAGAACTCTCTCGGCCCTGCAGAAGGATCCGCCCGGCTTCTGGTTTTTCGGAAGAATCATGGCCGCGTTCTGGCTGGCCACCATGCCCATGGTGATCGCCCGCATCGTGCTGGCCAGCGACCGAGGGGGGCTCTACCTCCTGCACCGCCTGGTGCTGGCCCTGGTGGAGTTCGCCGCGCTGCCGCTCTTCGCATGCACCGGCCTGGGGCTCGCCGTCGTGGCCTATCTCCGCCTCCGGCGCCGGCCGGCGGCGCTGGACCTGCTCGTGCCCGCCGCGCTGTTTCTGTGGCTCCCGACGGGGGTCATGGGGCTCCTCGGACAGACCTTGCTCTCGCTCGGCCTCCACGTCCCGTACTTGCCTCATCTGTCGCTGTCGTGGTTCTTCGCGAGTCAGCCTTCCGCTGCCGACGTCATGCTCAAAATCGTGCTTTCGTACGGCTGGAGCATCGCGCTGGCCTGGGTGTTCGTACGCATCGCGCTCGGCATTCCAGATGCGGACGACACACCGCCAGCGAGCGGCTCGCGCGCGGGCGGGATCGTCCTGGCCAGCGTCTGGGCGCTCTCCCTGGGCGCCGGGGCCCTGGGCGTCGTCCGCCACTATGATGACCTGCGACCGCTGTCGCGCGGCGATCCGGCACCACCGGTGCTCGGCGTCTCGGTGGACGAGGGGCGGCGTCTCATCCCCAAGGACTTCCAGGGCCAGCCGGCGGTCATCGAGTTCTGGGCCACATGGTGCCCGACCTGCGTAAGCTCCATGCCGCGCCTCATCGAGTGGGCGCGGCTCCATCCCCGGATGAAGGTGCTGGCGATCCACAGCGGGGGCCCGCGCGAGGAGGTGGCCGACTTCGTGCGCGCGCGGGGGTGGAGCGGGATCGACTTTCTGGTGGACGAGAGCGGCGAGGCGGCGGCGGCCTGGCGCGTCGACACCTACCCCACCGTCGTCACCCTGAACGCCGACGGGCGCATTGCCGGTATCCGCATCGGCGAGCCGTCGAACGACTGGCTGGAATCGCACCTCTCGGTCGAACCACCGCCCCCGCAGGTCGAGTATTCCCATTAGGCGTTCCCCCTGCGCTACGCGGCGCGAGGGAACGTCAGCCTAGCGGTCGATGTAGAGCGGCGAGGGATCCTCGCCGAAGAAGTTGGTCTTCCAGGCAAACGAGATCCCCACGATCGCCGACTGGTCCGCCTTGAGGCCATCGATGGGGACGCTCACGCCGACTTTGGTAAGAAGCTGCAGCGAGCGCAGCCAGAATCCCAGGCCCAGGTCCAGCGAGGCGTTGTTCTCCTCCAGGCCGTCGAAGTCCTTCACGCCACGCAGCCCGACGTTGACCAGGAACAACCCGTTGCGCCCCCCGAAACCGCCGTTCACGCTCACCTGGTACACGAACCCGGTGGTGGTGTCTCGGGTGTCGCCATCCTGGGTGGGAATCTGAAACGCCGGCCCCACCAGGAACTCCAGGGTGGATCCGCCCAGCGAGAGCATGCAAAACGCCTGTGGTTGCAAGACCAAGGAAGCTGGCGCCATGAAGAGCGGGTTGCGCGAGGCGACCAGGCCTACCGCGGCGGCGTGCGCCTTCCCCTCGTCCGAGCCGACATCGAACGGGTTGAACCCCAGGCCCAGCCGGCCACCAATGGCCCACACCGGCCCACCGCTTCCGCTCGAGGACCACATGGAAGACGCCTCGAGTCGGAAATTGCCGGGCATGCCATCACCAGTATCGGCCACCACGTACGAGAATCCCAGACCGACATCGAGGTACCGGAACACCCGGTAAGCCGCGCTGATATCCGGGATCACGCCGGCGCCGTCGTTGCTCACCGGCATGCCCAGGTTCAAGTCGAGTTGCAAGTTGCCCGCCGGATCGCAGTTGATATGGCAGCGTTTCTTTCCCTCGAACGGATCGGAGGGGGCTGGTTCGTCGGCGTACGCCGCAGACGCGAACGAGACACCCAGGAGGAGGAGCAGTCCGGAAAGACGCGTGCGGTTCATGGCTTTCCCTTTCTCGCGTGTGCGGGACCCATCGCAATCCCGCCGGGTGCGGACTGTATATGGTCCTCGATCGAAAGGCAACCGTTTTGCACGAACGC
>JAAZNF010000032.1 GCA_012798435.1 Myxococcales bacterium
GTTTCGGAGACCCTACGCTCAGTGGACCTCCCCCTCGCCGAACACGAGCGCGGTAAAGCGCATGATCTTGGCGCCCGAGGCCTTCCAGCAGCCGCGCTCGTACACCCCGGCCTTCTGGCACAGGTGGTCGAGGTACTCTTCCACCGTGGTCCAGCCCTGCTCCACCGGCACCTGGGGCAAGAACACCCCGCGCGCCATGCCGAGCTCCAGCCACACCCCGTCGCGCCCGATCACGATCTCGCGCCGTGGATCCTTGACTGGGATGCGCGGCGACAGCACCGAGATCTCGATGTGGATGTCGGGGATCTCGGATGGCGTCACCGGACGGAAGCGCGGATCGTGGACGGCGGCGTCGATGGCCCGGTCGCGTACCATGCGCCACAGCGGGTCGGTCGGCTCCATGTGCCCGATGCAGCCGCGCAGCTCGCCGCTCTTGGTGAGCGTGACGAAGGCCGCGCCGGGCTCGAGCAGTTTCTCGTCCCGGACCTCGAAGTCCTTCACCTGCTTGTCCCGCACGTAGCTCTCGAAGGCCTGGCGGGCGATCTCGAGCAGGCGCTTCTTCTGCGAATCATTCAAGAAGTCGCCGGTGGAGCCGACGTGCGCTCCCGCCTTCTTGCCGGCGGCCGGCCCGCCGCCCTCCGGCCGGGGCTTCGCCAGGGTGAAGGCCACCGTGGCGTACCCCACGATGCGGCTCTTCTTGTCGCCCACGATGTCGCCGGAGTTGCGCCGGTCCAGCACCGTGGCGGAGGCGTCGCCGAAGAGCCGCGCCAGCTCCACCAAGGTCAGCACCGGACCCATGCCGCAGAACTGGGTGCAGTCCGGCTCGGGCTTGCCGCCCGCGAGTTGGATGCGGGGCTCGGCGCGCTCGAAAGCCTGGTAGGCCTTCCACAGGCCCTCCGCGTCCAGGCCCTTTAGGTAGCGCAGGCCATTCTCATCGAGCGCCACCGCCAGCTCGTACGGGTAGTCGTGGGACATGTCGGTGCTGGCGACGACCAGGGTGTCCTTGTCGGGAAAGACCTTCCGGATGGCCTCGGCCAGTCGGCGAGCGCTGTCCGGCGAGGCCTGGCTCAACATGACGGGGACGAGGGAAAAGTCGCCCAGCGCCACCTGGAGGAAGGGAAGCTCCACCTCCAGGGCGTGCTCGTTGTAGAAGCGCCCCGGGTCGATCTTGGCCGCCCCCGTGGCGGCCAGCGCGGCCACGCCCTCCCGATCGATGGGGATGTCGCCCAGCGGAGTGCGGTAGGCCGGGGCGTCCAGCAGCGCGGGCTGCGCGAAGAGCTGCCGGTGGGCCGGGCCCAGCACCACCACGCGCCGGTACGGCCCCGCCGCCTTGGCCGCCTGGAAGCCGAAGGCCGCCACCGGGCCCGAGTAGGGGTATCCCGCGTGCGGCACGATGATGCCCAGAAGGTCGCCCGGCGCGGCGCGGCCGGCCTTCTGGGCCTCGTCGAGGTAGCGCTGGATCTGCTTGCGCAGCGCCTCCGCCTCGGCGGGGTAGAAGGCCCCCGCCACCTGGGGTTCGAACACCGGTTCCTTCTTGGCCTTGGTCACGTCATCCTCCTTGGGCGGCGCCTCGCTCGCCGCCGCGGCCGCGGCCGGCGCTTCTCGGCGGCAAGCCGAGACAAACAAGATCAGCGCAGCGCCGACGAGCAGATGCGCGCCGGGCGACAACCAGCGAGGCGTACCGTTCATGCGAGCCTCCCGGGACGGTCGAGCGAGGCCATTGTAGGGGAGCCTGCCGCGCCGATCAATCACCTCAGCGTGCCCCACCCGCCCAGCGGGAGAGCATGCCGGCCAGGTCCCGGTAGCCGGTCTCCCGGGCCAGCTCGGCCGGGGTCTTGCCCGCGCGCGTCCGCTCGCGGGCGTCGGCGCCGCGCTCCAACAGAAGGCGCGCGGCGTCCTCCTGGCCGGCGGCGGCGGCGGCGTGCAGCGGCGTAAAACCGAATTCGTCCGTCGCTCCGAGCGGGCCTCCACGCTCGATGAGCAAGCGCAGCACGGTCACCCGGCCGAGCTGCGCCGCCCGGTGCAGCGGCGTCTGGCCGGCCACGTCCCGCACGTCGGGACGGACGCCGGCCTCGAGCAGCAGCTCCACCATCTCGGGCCGTCCCGCCAGGGCCGCGGCGTGCAGGGCGGTGCCCTCGATGCGGGGAATGTCCGGGGTGTGCAACACTCGCCGGGGGTCCGCGCCCACCTCGAGGAGGGACCGGGCCACCTCCACGCGGCCAGCCAAGGCGGCCAGCGACAGCGCCGCCGCCGCCAGGAACTCGTCCCGGGTGCACACCGGCGCGGGCAGGATGGCCGGCGCGGCGGCGGACGTCTTCTCGAGCGACTCGCCGAGATCGCGCATGCAGGTCAGGGCAGCGAAGCGCCGCGGGGTCTGGCCGAAGGCGTCCTCGGCAACAGGGTTCGCGCCGTACGTGAGCAGCAGGCGCGTCATCTCCCGGTCGCGGCGCCGCGCCGAAAGGTGCAGCGCGGTGCGGCCGAAGCGATCGACACGGTGCAGGTCGGCGCCTCGCTGAATCAAAAGCAACGCCGCCGGGACCTTGCCGCGCACCACCGCCCGGAGCAGGGGGGTGCGCCCGAGCCGATCGACCGCCTCGAGGTCCGCCCCCTGGGAGAGCAACACCTCGATCACGTCGGTCATCCCCCGCTCCGCCGAAAGGTGCAGCGCCGTGCGCCCGCGTGCATCCTTGAGGTCGGCGTCCGCCCCGTGCCGCAACAGCAGCGCCACGTGTTGCGCCTCGAGCTTCCAGTTGGTGCGCATGAACAGGTTGTGCAGGGGCGCACGACCCTCGCTGTCTTTCACGTTGGGGTTCGCCTTTTTCGAAAGCAGCGCCTCGATGGCGCCGAGGTGGCCCAACCGGCAGGCTTCCCCCAGGGCGGTGTGCCCGGTCCCGTCCCGGGCGTCCGGGCTCAAGCCGTCGTCCAATAGCGCTATCAGGCGGGGAGTATCGCCATCGGCGGCGGCGTGGACCACCACGAACTCGGGGATGCCCCCTTTCCCGCCGCCGTCCGCTCTGGCGGCCGGTGGCGTGGGTTCGCTGCGACACCCGGCAAGCAGCAAGAGCGGGAGCAGCGCCCGGGATGGCTTCACGGCTTGGCGCGCTCCAGGGCCTGACGCACCAGCGCCGGGTCGGCGCGCTGCGGCAGGGTGAGCCGCAGCTTCGGCTCGGCGGCGAGCGCCCGCTGGCAGGCCCAGCGGGCGTTTTCGTTTTGCGCCCAGGCCCGGCGGGCCACTCCGTGCTGCACGTCCCAGAACAACATGGAGCGGATGCGGCGATCGCACTCCTCGGAGCCGGTGAGGACCATGCCGAAGCCGCCGTTGATGACCTCGCCGAAGCCGACCCCACCGCCGTTGTGCAGGCTCACCCAGGTGGCGCCGCGGAAGGCGTCGCCGATGACGTTGTGCACGGCCATGTCGGCGCAAAAGCGCGAGCCGTCACGGATGTCGGCGGTCTCGCGGTAGGGCGAGTCGGTGCCGGAGACGTCGTGGTGATCGCGGCCCAGCACCACCGGGCCGCGCAGCCGCCCTTCGCGGATGGCGCGGTTCATGGCCAGGCCCAGCCGCACGCGCCCCGGGCCGTCCGAGTACAGGATGCGGGCCTGCGAGCCCACCACCAGCCGGTTCTCCCCGGCCCGGCGGATCCATTCCAAGTTGTCGAGGAGTTGACGCCGGATCTCCGCGGGAGCTTCGCGCGCCATGGCCTCGATCTCGCGCTGCGCGATCTCGTCGGTGGCGGCCAGGTCGGCGGGATCGCCGCTGGTGCACACCCAGCGGAACGGCCCGAAGCCGAAGTCGAAGCACATCGGGCCCATGATGTCCTCGACGTACGAGGGGTAGCGAAAGCCCCCACCGGGGCGGACCACCTCGGCGCCGGCCCGCGAGGCCTCCAACAGGAAGGCGTTGCCGTAGTCCCAGAAGGCGGTGCCGCGCTCGGCGAGGCGGTTGATGGCCTGGACCTGGCGGCGCAGCGATTCTCGAACC
Source organism: Myxococcales bacterium (assembly GCA_012798435.1). Classification (GTDB taxonomy): domain Bacteria; phylum Myxococcota; class B64-G9; order B64-G9; family B64-G9; genus JAAZNF01. The sequence goes on from JAAZNF010000032.1 coordinate 3,983, forward strand.
CGCTCGCGAAAGCCGTCCGGATCGGACACCATCATCTGCCGCGACTGGGCCAGCGTGAGCCCCACCGGGTAGTAGCCGCCCGAGAAGGGGATGTGCAGCGAGGTCTGATCCGAGCCCAGCTCGACGGTCACACCCTCCCGGGCCAGGCGCTCCCACAGATCCACCACGTTGCCCAGGTAGGCGATCGAAACCGGTTGGGAATCGCGGCGGGCGCGCTCGATGCGAACGAGCAGCCGGTCGAGATCCTCCTCGACCTCCATCACCCAGCCCTGGCCATGGCGTTTTTTGACCGCCACCGGATCGATCTCGGCGATCACCCCGACCGCCCCGGCGATGACGGCGGCCTTGGCCTGGGCCCCGCTCATCCCGCCCAGCCCCGAGCTCACGAACAACCGCCCGCGCAGGCCGCGCGCCTCGTCGGTGCCGAGGTAGCGGCGGCCGGCATTGAGCAGGGTGATGGTGGTCCCGTGCACGATGCCCTGCGGCCCGATGTACATGAAGCTGCCGGCCGTCATCTGGCCGTAGCTGGTCACACCCAGCGCCGCCAGGCGCTCGTAGTCCTCGGGCGAGGAGTGGTTGGGGACGACCATGCCGCAGGTGAGCACCAGCCGCGGCGCCGCGGGGTTCGAGGGGAATATGCCCAGGGGGTGGCCCGAGTACAGCACCAACGTCTGGTCGGCCTCCAGATCGGAGAGGTAGCGCATGGTGAGCAGGTACTGGGCCCAGTTCTGGAACACCGTGCCGTTGCCGCCGTAGGTGATGAGCTCGTACGGGTGCTGGGCCACCGCGGGGTCCAGGTTGTTCTGGATCATCAGCATGATGGCCGCGGCCTCGGGGCAGCGGGCCGGGTACTCGGAGATGGGACGGGCGCGCATGGGGTAGGCCGGACGGTAGCGGCGCATGTAGATGCGGCCGTCCCGGCGCAGCTCCGCGGCGAACTCCGGCGCCAGCCGCTCATGCAGGCGGGGCGGGAAGTAGCGCAGGGCGTTCTCCAGGGCCAGCGCCTCCTCCTCGGCGGACAACACCCGGCGCCGGGCGGGGGCGTGGGAGATGCCGGGCTCCTCGGGAGGCATGGGGGGAAGCTCGTCGGGGATGCCGCAGCGGACCTGCTCGGCGAACGAGTTCTGCATGGGCGCTCCTTTTTCGCTCCTTTTCTCTGGCCCAAAAGAACCCCTCCCGCCCCTTTCTGTCAAGCACGCGGCGGAGAAGCAATTGACACCACGGGCCACCCCGCCCACAATCCGCCCATGTCCGGGCCCTCCCCCATCGAATCATCCGGGACGAGCGACAACGGGCCACCGTTCTCGTGGCGCTGGTTCCTTCCGCGTCCCGCGGAATGGGTCGTGCTGGGCTTCTGGGGGTACGTGACCGTGCGACTGGCCGTCCACGGCGACCTGGAAAGCTCCATCGAGCTTGTCGTCTTTCGGCCCGAGATCTTCGGCGCGTTGCTCTTGGTGCTGCTGGTGTTGTCCCTGCGGGACTTCGTGCGCCGGCCCTGGCCCGAGGGACGAACCCGTTTTCAAAAATGGCACCGCTTGTCGCTTCTTGTCGCCGGCCTTCCCCTGATGCTCTCGCTGCTGGCCTACCTGACCAGCTTGCCGCGAGCGATACGCGCGCACGACCCGCTCACCGCGGAAGAGATCTCGGTGATGCTCTATTCCATCACCGCGCTGACGCTGGTGGTGCTGGCGGGCGGCTTGCCGCTGTTGCTGTGGGCGGCCGTGGGCCAAAACGGCAAGCAGGCCTCCATCGATCCACCGGGCCGCTTCGCCCGTCGCCAGGCCTTTCGCGCCATCGATGCCCTCCGGGACTGGCTGCCGCCGGCGCTCTTGGTGTTCGGCTACAGCGTGATGCAACAGGTGCTGGACATCCCCCTGTGGCGCGACCTGGATCCGGAGATGGCCGCCATCGATCGCTTCCTGTTCTTCGGCCACGATCCGGTGCGGGCCTTGCAGGCCATCATCTGGGCGCCGCTCTCGGAGTGGCTCGCCTTCTGCTATGCGTTCTATGCCGCGCTGTTTCCACTGGTGTTCGGTATCGTGCGCGCAACCGGGGGCGTACGGGCGCTGCGGGAGCTCGCCCTGGCCATCACCCTGTGCATGGGGATTGGGCTCATCACCTACAGCCTGGTGCCGGTGGTGGGGCCGATGTTCTTCACCCCGTTCGAGGTGCCCATCGACGCCCATTACGTGCAGAGCCTCAAGGAAGCCCTGATGGACCGCACCCGCATCCCGCGCGACTGCTTCCCCAGCCTGCACACGGCCAACACCCTGCTGCTGTGCTGGGCCGTCTTCCGCTACAGCCGGCGCTGGTTCTGGCTGCTCTTGCCGTTCGCCGCCTCGATCCCCTTCGCCTGCGTGTACTTACGCTACCACTACGTCATCGACGTGCTGGCCGGCGCCGCCCTGGCCGCCGGCGTGGTGGCCCTGGTGAAGCGGATCCTCAGGCCCGCACCCGGCGCTGCGCCGCCGCTCACGGGCACCGGCGCAAACGGTAAACCGTGAGTTCCGACCCCGAACCGTAGGCCCACCCCACGTCGCCGTTCGAAAAAGATGCAAAATCCGTCTGCCGGTTGAACGACAGCGCAAGCGGCTCGGGCCCGATCAGCAAGCTTCCCGACCCGTCCACCAGGGCGCCCAGCCTCTGCCCCCCCGCCTCCCAGGCGGCGAAGAGCGCGGGCCCGTACGGCGCGAGGTGGACGCTTTGCTCCTCCACGCCGGCGGTGTCGGTCAGCCAGCGCACTTCGCCTTTTTGATACGAGTTCGACACCTGCAAAAGCGCCACGTCGTGGGAGGCGCGCCCCTCCGCCGAGACGAAGGAGACGAAGAAGCCGCCCGCCGTCGGGACCAGCCCGCCCAGCTCGGCGTTGCTGCTCCCGGCGCAGTTGCCCGAGGGCTCCGGGTGGAGTTCGAGTCCGCGGTGGTCGAACCAGATGGCCTTGCTCGGGTAGCAATCGGAGAGGCACACCGGCCCCAGCAGGCTCCCGTTCCAAGCCAGGCGGACGTCGAGGGAGTGGCTGCATCCCCAGTCCCAGTTTCCGCCGACCTTGTTCCCGCTGGCATCGTAGAACCACAGCAGGTCGCCCTGGTGCTCCCCCTGCGCGCCCCAGTTCATGGTGTGGCCGAAGTACACCGCGTATTTTCCCTCGAAGGAGATTAGACGGCCGTTGTCGCCCCACTCGCGCCGGATCCACTTGTCGCCCTCGCTGGCGTGATCGTTGTTGCCGACGACGATGACGTCGAAGACCCGGCTCCCCGCCCCGTCGAAGCCCACCAGGGCCATCTGGTCCTCATTGCGCTGGACCAGCACCGCAAACCCCTGGCCCAGAGTGGCGAACCCGCGCAGCTCGTTCGACTCCACCAGGAGGTCTGGCCCGGCGCGCTCATCCGAAGCGCCGAGCGGGGTGACGTGGACGCGGCCGGAAACATCCTGCCAGGCCACACGGGCGCCCGAGGCGCCGTCCGTCAGGATGGGCGGCGTGTCGGGCGAGTACCAGCCGCCGGCCGAGGGGTTCACGCCATCCGGGGCCACCGAGATGGTGGTCGCGCGCAGGCGGGCGGCCAGGGTCGCCGGACAGGGCCCCGGGTCCGCACCGCCGCCGTCGTCGCCGGAGTTTGTGTCCGGGCCGACGTCGGGATCCCCGGGGCGGTCATACGGCTCGCCTGGATCGCCGTCCGCAGACAAGCCATCGTCGCCCGTGGCGTTCCCGTCCCACCCGGCGTCGATTCCGTCCGCCGTCCCGGCGTCCTCCAGGATGATGCGCCCGGTGCAACCAGCGCCCAGAACCGCCTCGCACCATCCAGCAACGACGAATGCAATCATCCACGCGCGCATGATCACATCCTACCGCGCTCCTTGGCCGCGACCAAGCCGACCGGACGTCCGCCAGTCGGAACGCGGCATTCTGCGCTCGCTCTTTCGGCATCGCGGCCAGCCGCTCGAAACCATTCATTAGATCTTCCTGAAATCCGAGGAGCATACCTGTATGCTCTTCCTGTCAGCGATTTCAGCCGAAACCCGACTGCCGTCAAGAGCGAGCGCAGCGAGCCGCGAAAAGATCGCGGACCCTTGACGGCACAGGTCGGGCGAAGGCTATGAATTGCAAGCGAACGGGCAAGCGGTACCGCGGGCGAAAAAAAGCCGGCCCCGCAGGGCCGGCTTTTCCAGCGTCAATCAGCCGCGGCGATCACTCAGGGAGGGTAGATGAAGTTCGTGCCGTTGATGTCCGAGGCCTCGAGCGTGATCTTGCTGGCGTCGCAGTAGTCCACCGCGTAGTACATGGTGGCGTCGATCTGCGCGGCGTGGTCGAGGCCGATGAAGTGCCCCTGCTCGTGAGTGGCCACGCCCTCCATGTCGAACACCTGGGTGGCGCAGGCCGCCGCCTGGGCGTTGGTGCCGAAGGGCATGCCATCGTTGAACACGATGTCGGAGTCCACCATGCGGTTGAAGGTCACGCCGTTCGTCACCATGGTCTGACTGTCGTAGATGGGCAGCGTGGCCGCGATGGCGCCCGAGGGCACCTCGCCGGTCGGGTCGTTGAAGGTCATGGTGTTCAGCCCGTCGTAGACGTACCCGGCCGGACCGGTCTGGCTGTCCTCGACGAAGGCGATGGTGGCCGGGGTCACGGCCTGCCAGTGGGCAAAACCGTTTCGCACCGCCACCTTGTCCTGGCCGGCGGGCATGCCCGGCTGGGTGCCCGAGGCGAAGCGGTAGTGGACCGGGATGTTCGCCGGGAACCACTTTCGCGCCGGGTTGAGCAGCACGAAGGCGTCGTCGCCGATGGTCACCGTCGCCGGCCCGGCCACGTTGTTGTTCTCGTTCGACTCGCTGATCTGGACCAGGGTGTCGACCTGCACCCAGGACTTGTACGTCCCGGGATCGGCGCCGGGGAGCTGGAGATCGTAGGGGATGGGCGTGCCGCGCAGGATGCCCGTCGGGGTGTTGTTCCAGTCGCCGTTCACGTTGGTTCCGGGCGCGGTCTCGCGGTTGAGGTAGAAGTCCACTCGGAAGGGCGAGAAGAGATCGATGTTGCCGTTGTTGACCACCTCCCAGTGCCAGATGATGTCCGAGCCGGCCAGCGTGGCGGTGAAGTTCTGGATGCCGAGATCGACGTAGCCGCCCTGGATCACCAGCGGGAAGTAGTCGCGCCAGGTGGTGGTGCCATCGGTGATGTCGATCTGCATGATGAACTGGTAGGCGGTGGAGGTGTTCGACACCGTCACCACGAACGGGTCGGTGGCCGCCTTGGTGCCGTTGGCCGGCACGGTGCCGAAAGCGGCGCTGCCGTCGCTCACCGTGACGTCGGTGGTGGTCGAGGTCAGCGTGGCGGTGACGTTGCTGGCTGCGATGGCGCCGTCGTTGGCCACGGTCACGGTGATGTTGGCCGGGGTCCCGCGCACCACCGGCGAGGGGCTGGTGGTGTGCGAGGCGTAGCGCAGCTCGGTGGCGGCGCAGCCCTTGGGCCGGATGATCATGGAGACGTACATCGGTGACCAGGCGCCGGTGGAGGCGGGCTTCACCACGCCGTTGTACCAGGAGGCCGGGCTGGCCTGCGAGTTGCCGTCGTCGGACAGGATGGCGAAGTACTCCAGGCCGCTCTGGTCGCTCTCAGACTGGATGGTCGCCCAGAAGGTGTCGCCGTTCTTGAAGGTGAGCGCCGGGCTCACCGGGAAGTTGACCACGAACTGGTTGGAGCCGGACACGGTCACCCAGTTCCCGGTGTAGAGGGTCTGGTCGGGGAGCCCCGCCCGGTAGGTGTAGATCTTGAGGCGGAAACGGCGTGAGGTCGGGCTGGACACCGTCTTGTAGAAGGTCACGTCCACCGAGCGCAGGGCGAACGAGGCCGAGTCCACCACGAAGTAGTTGCCCACCTCGTCGTTGGCGGCCTGCGGGATGACGTAGGTCGGGGTGTTGTCGTCGGTCTGGAGGGTGCGGTTGTCCGCGGTGCAGCCGGTGCCCTGGACGTACACCCCGAAGCCGTCGGACCAGTTGTGCGGGCCGTCGGTGCTGTCCAGTCCCAGGCCATAAATGCCGAAGGCCGAGGAGGTGGCCTGGATGGCGAAGTTGGGGTTGTTGTTGGCGGTCGCGCCCACCGCGATGGTGCCGTAGCTCGCGCTGCCGGTGGTCATCACCACGTCCGCGTCGGGGGAGGAGAGGGTGCCGGTGACGCTGCCCGTGGCCGCGTAGCCGCGGTTGCGCAGCGGCGCCTGGATGGTGGCGGTGCCGCCTGCGGGGACGGTGGCCGGGGTCTGGGTGTGCGAGGCGAGCTTCAGCCACGGGCCGTCGGCGCAGCCCTGGGCGCGGACCATGGCGTTGACACCGATGGAGTAGTAGTCGCGCGGGTTGCCCGAAGGCGTGAAATACGCCACCCCGCCGATGTACGGGTCGAGGATGCCGCCGTCGAACAGCGGCAGGTATTGATCGGTGCTCTCGTCGTCCTCGGAGCGCACGGCTACCCAGAAGATCTGCCCGTGGGTGAAAGACACCGGCGCACTCAGGGTGAAGGTGGCCCAGGTGATCTGCTGCTGCTGGTCGGCGCAGGTGCCGGTCACGTTGAGCGTGGAGACGGGGCTCGAGCCTACCTCGGTCCCGGGCTTGCCGTTGTCGTCGGCGAAGATACGCGCCGAGTAACGGCCCTGGTTGGTGCCGCTCGCGCAGGCCACGTCGAAGAAGGCCGCCTTGACCGCGAACACCTTGTAGGCCTCGGCCTCGACGAAGAAGCCGTTCAGCACCATGTCGCCGGCCGCCAGGGGAACGATGGAGTAGGCGACGTCGTTGTCGATGATGAGCTCGGCGGTGGCGTCGATGGCGGTGCAGCTCGCACAGCCCTCGTCCACGATGTCGTTGCAGTTGTCGTCGAGGGAGTTTCCGCACACCTCGGCCCGGCCCGGGTAGATCTGGGGGTTGGTGTCGTTGCAGTCGGTGCCGCCGCAGGCCCGGTCGCCAAAGGTGTCGCCGTCCTGGTCGCGCGGGCTGCCCACGCACTGGCCGCCGGTGCAGGTGTCGCCGGTGGTGCAGGCGTTGCCGTCGTCGCAGGGGCCGGTGAGGTTCTGGTACTGGCAGCCGCTCGAAGGAACGCACGAGTCCTGGGTGCACACGTTGTTGTCATTGCAGTCGCGCGCCGTGCTCTGGCAGGTGCCGCTCACGCAGGCGTCGTTGGTGCAGGCGTTGTTGTCGGTACAGGTATTGGTGTTGTCGTTGACGAACACGCAGCCGCTGGCGGGGTTGCACGAGTCGTCGGTGCAGGGGTTGTTGTCGTTGCAGGTGATGGCGCTGCTCTGGCAGGTGCCGCTCACGCAGGCGTCGTTGGTGCAGGCGTTGTTGTCGGTGCAGGTGTTGGTGTTGTCGTTCACGTACGTGCAGCCGCTGGTCGGGTTGCACGAGTCGTCGGTGCAGGGGTTGCTGTCGTTGCAGGTGAGCGGGGTGCCGGCGACGCATACGCTGTTTTGGCAGGTCTCGGTGCCATTGCACACGTTGTTGTCGCTGCAATCGGAGTTGTTGGTGCACTGGCGGCAAGTGGAGTCGGCGGTGTCGGTGGCACCGTCACAGTCGTTGTCGATGCTGTCGCTGCAGGTGGGGGTGCCCGACGGTCCCTCGGTCGCGCCCGGGTTCACCGCGACGTTGTTGTCGTTGCAGTCGTTTCCGCCGCAGGAGGTGGGCACGTAGTGATCGCCGTCCTGGTCCAGCGGCACGCCGTGGCACTGGCCGCCGGCGCACACGTCGTTCATGGTGCAGGCGTCGCCGTCGTCGCAGGTGTTGGTGTTGTTGGCGTGGGTGCAGCCGGTCTGCGGGCTGCACGAGTCGGTCGTGCAGGGGTTGTTGTCGTTGCAGTCCGGGCCGGCGCCGGGGACGCACTGGCCGCCCGAGCACTGATCGCCCACGGTGCAGGCGTTGCCGTCCTCGCAGGGGCTGGTGTTGTTCGCGTGCTGGCAGCCGCTCTGCATGTCGCAGGTGTCGTCGGTGCAGGCATTGCCGTCGTTGCAGTTCACCGCCGAGCCGCCCTTGCACACGCCGCGCTCGCAGGCGTCGTTTTCGGTGCAGGCGTTGTGGTCGTCGCACGTCGCGGTGTTGAAGGTGTGCACGCAACCCAGCGCGTCGTCGCAAGAATCGGTGGTGCAGGGGTTGTTGTCGTCGCAGTTGGTGCTGGAGTCGCCGGTGCACACGCCGTCCTGGCAGTGGTCGTTGGTCGAGCAGGCGCGGTGGTCGTCGCAGGCGACCGTGTTGTTGGTGTGGACACAGCCGCGGCCCGGATCGCAGGCGTCGTCGGTGCACAGATTGCTGTCGTCGCAATCGAGGACCTGGCCGCCGCCGCAGGCGCCGTTCTGGCAGAACTCGCCGTAGGTGCAGGCGCTCCCGTCATCGCAGGCGAGGCTGTTGTTGACGTGGGTGCAACCGGAGGTGTCCGAGCAGCCGTCGGTGGTGCAGGGGTTGCCGTCGTCGCAGTTCTGGGAGGCGCCGCCGATGCACACCCCGTCCTGGCAGTGGTCGTCGGTGGAGCAGGCCTGGCCGTCGTCGCACGGCACGCTGTTGTTGACGTGGGTGCACTTCTCGCTGACGCAGTCGTCGTTGGTGCAGGGGTTGCCGTCGTCGCACTGGCTGGCGGTGGTGCACTCGGCCACGTGGCCATCGAAGCCGTCGTGGCCGCTGTCGGCCGGGGTGTTGGTGCCGCCGCCGCAGCCGGCGGCGATCAGCAGGAGAGCCGAGAAGATGGAAAGCAGGGTGGTTTTCATGGCCGGTCTCCTTATTTCGCGAAGAGCGCGCGCGCCTCGTCGAGGGTGCGCACGCGGTCACGGGACTTGCCGGCCGGGCCGGTGATCACGCTCACCCCGGCCTCCGGGGCGTCGCGAAGCAGCAGCTCCTGCTTGGTGCGGGGGTCGGTGGCCACGCTGAACTTGCCCTGGTAGAAGCCCAGGGTGAGGTAGCCGTCCTTGTCCTGCCGCGGCTCGAGGAACAATAGCACCCGCTCGCCCACGGCGAAGCGGGGCGCGCCGGGGAGGTGCGCCGTCACGTCGCCGTCGCTCCCGCCCACGAACTTTACGCTGATGGTGCCCTTGACGTCGGAGCCCTTCCACACCTCGGAAGGGGTGACCAGCACGCGGGTGTGAATCCTCTTGCCGTCCGGGCTGCGCTCGCTGGCCACCTGGTTCACCTCGCCGAGGACGACGACCGGCGCGATCTGTGCCAGGTCCTCGAGCTCGAGGTTCAGCACCACCGTGGCCTGCGCCAACCCCGCCGCGCCACACACCAGCAGCGCGGCCATCGCCATCCGCAATGTTCGCCGTTTCATGCCTTCTTCCTCCTTTGGGCATTGCCCTGGGAAAAAACCTTCACAAGGTCATCGCTCCGACGCAACAAGAACCGGGCCATTCTACGGAAGGGCGCGTTATTTTCAACCGCAATCTTCGCGGCCGGGCAGCGCTCCGTGCGGCCCTCCTGATACTGGGATTCGAACCCCACCCCCACCACCGACAGGGCCAGCACGACACCCGCAGCCAACGCCAGCGGCCGCCGCTCGCCTCGCTCCCGCCACAGGGCGAGCCCGAACGAGGCCAGGAGCAGAAGCCCCGCCCAAGGGAGCAGTCGCATGGCCACGCTCGACAAAACGGCCGCCTCGGGCGCCATCGCCGTATCCGGCAATGACGAGATGCGCGAGGCGGCGAGGAGCCCCTCGGCCAGCGCGCGGGCGCGGTTCAGGAACAAAAAGGCGAGGGTGCCCGCCAGGACGGCGAGCAGGGCCAGCAGCGCGCGGGCGGCGGCGAGCGGGGCGGTCCGGCCCGCCAGGTGTTCTCGCAAGGTGCGCCCGACCGGCCACAGCGCCGCAAACAGCGCGGGGATGGGCCACAGGGCGAGCACGGCGCGATCCATGATCGGCACGCCGCGGGGGAGATCCGGCTCCAGCAGCGCCCAGATGGAGAGCGCGGCGGTCGGCGCAGCGAGGCACAGCAGCGGCCATCGCGCCCGCCATCCCCCGCTGGCCCCGCTGAATGTTTCGAGAGACAGCAGCGCCCCGAGGCACAACGTGGCGGTGGCGAGAAGGCCCGCCGCGCACAACCGCTGCGAGACCACGCCGGCCAAGAGAAACAGATCGCAGCGGTTCTCCGCCTGCGCCGCGTCGGGGACCGCCCCGAGGGAGACCAGCGAGCCCAACCAGGCGAGTCCCGCGGGCAAGAGCAGCCAGGAGATTCTCGAAAGCGGGCGTTCGAACCAGCCGCGGCCGCGGGCGATGGGGAGGGCGAGCAGCAAAAGAGACGCAAACGCCACCATCCACAGGAAGAGATCCGGTGAAAACTCGAGCAGGTTCGGGTCGAGGCCGCCGCCGAGCCACAGGGCGAACGCGACCGTGGCGAGCGCCGCCGCGTGGGCGAAGAGTGCCCGCATCCGTCCGGGATCATTCGGCCTGACGTCGTTCATGCGATGTAAAAAAAAACGCCGGGGCCCGAGCGGACCCCGGCGCTCGTTACTGCAGGAAACGTCTTTCTACCAACCCCAGCCCGAGTTGAAGTAGTCGCCGTGCCACTGCGGGTAGGAGCCCGCCGCCGAGGCCGGGTCCACCGGCGCGGCAATGGCGTACAGGATGCCGTTGGGGTAGCTTGCGTTGGCCTGGACCAGGATCACCCCGCCCGGCAGCCAGGTGGGCGAGGGGTGGATCCAGGCGCTCTGGTCGTCGCCGGTGTAGGCGTACCACTCGAGGTGGCCGGCGGCGGCGAAGCCGAGGACGAACGGCCCGGCGTGGACCGCGAACGAGCCGTCCGCGCCGAAGGCGCCCGAGGACATGGGCGTGTAGCTGAACTGGCCCATGGTGCCGGTCACGGCCGTCCCGTTGTAGCTGAGCAGGTAGAAGTTGTTGCCGTCCGAGTGCGAGGTCATCAGGATGGTATCGGCGCTGGTGCCGGGGACGGTCACTGGCGAGCAGCCCTCGACGAGCTTTACGCTGGTGAACCCCTGGGCGATGTCCACCGGGAAGCCCGCGGCCGGGGCGCCGCTCACGGCGTCGAAGCCGTAGAGCTTGCCGTCGTCGCAGCCGACGTACACCTTGCCGAGCGAACCGACGGCCGGCGAGCTGTTGCAGCCGCCCAGCGCACCGCTGAAGCGCCACACCTCGGCGCCGGTGGCGGCGTTGAGGCACACCACCTCGCCGCTGCTCACGCCGCCCACACCGAAGTACACGTACGTCGTGCCCGAGGAGGCGGTCCACAGGGTGGGCGAGCTGTCGATCCAGGGCGCGCTGCCCGGGGTCCAGGTGGCGGCATTGTAGTTGTAGCTCTGGGTGCCGTCGGCCAGGAAGCGGTAGAAACCGCCGCCGCGCGTGCCGAAGAAGATCGAGCCGTCGCCGCCGACCGCGGGGGTCGAGTACACGTCGTAGCCCGAGGCCACCGGGCCCCACCCGGAAACGGGGTTGCCGGTGGCGGGATCGAGCTTGTACACGCCGCCGGTGGTGCTGCTCTTGGCCGCTCCCACGTACAGGTACACCGGGTTGGTGAAGTCGTCGAACACCGCCACCGAACTTGCCAGCTTTGAACCCGTGGGCGGGATGTAGTCTTGGTGCCCGGTGGGGTTGGTGTAGGGGGTGATGTTGAGCCAGCCGTAGCTGTCCACGGTGTAGATGTTGTTCACGGTGAAGTTGGTGTGCTCGCTGTCCACCGCCGGGGTGGAGGTGCCGCCCCAGGTGTGCTGCTGCCACAAGATCATGCCGGGGCCGGCCCAGCCGGGCGAGCAGGCCGAGGGGCCGCGCTTGAAGAAGTCGGCCAGGTTGTTGTCGCTGTCATTGTGGTTCGCGTCGCGGCTCAGGCAGAACCCGGCCGCGCCGGTAGCGCTGTTGGAGGCGTAGCCCGCGTCGAGCGACTTGTCGGTCGAGGCCGGGGCAGTCCCCTCGCCGGCCCACACGTCTCCCGAACCCCAGGAGCCGTAGCCCAGGGCGTCCACCACCACGTCCTGGCCCCACACCACCTGGATGCTGTCGGGGCCGTTCTGGTAATCAGCCTGGGCAGACACCAGATCCGCCACGTCCTTGAGGGTCTGGTCAGCGTTGCTGTGGACGATGAGGAAGTGGCCGTCCTTGCCGGTGGGCAGGGTCATGCCATCGAGGGCGATGCGGTTGAACTCGGTGCCGCCGTTGCCGTTGATGCCGCGCACCGAGAAGTTGTCGAGCGCCAGGCCCGCCGGGCCGTGCAGCTCGACGAACACCCACTCGCCGTCGGTGCTCTGGTCGTCGTAGAGGATCTCGTTCACCACCACCTTGGTCGGCGGGGCGCTGGCGATGCAGGTGGCGTGGTAGCAGATCTGGTTCGCGGTGCAGGTGTTCAGCGTGCTCCACTCGGTGCACACGTCGGCGTCGAAGTCTCCGCAAATCTGCACATCCAGGCCGTTGCAGCGGGTGGCGCCGGCGGTGCACTCGTCGGTGCACACGGTGACGCAGGTGCCGTTCTGGCACTCCTGGCCGTATCCACAGTCGGTGCGCGAGCCGAGGTCCAGGCAGGAGTCGGCGTCGAAGTTGCCGCAGGGCCGCCAACCGATGATGCCGTCGCACACGTTGGTGCCGGCGGCGGAGCACTCGTCGCTGCAGGTGGCCACGCACTGGCCGTTGCTGCAGGCGGTGCCGCCGGTGCACACCTGGTGGTTGCCCCACTCCAGGCAGCTATCGTTGTTCCAGTTGCCGCACACGTCGTAGCCGTCGCCGGCGCACTGCAGGAGGCCGCTCTGGGCGCACTCGTTGGTGCAGTCATCCACGCAGGTGCCCGTCGTGACATCGCACTTCTTGCCCGTTCCGCAAGCGACAGGCTGGCTCCACTCCAGGCAGGGTTCCAAGTCGTGGTTGCCGCACACGTGGTAGCTCACGTTGTCCACGCAAAGCTGCTGGCCGGAGACGCTGCACTCGTTGCTGCAGTTGATGACGCACTGGCCGTCGCTGCACACCTCCCAGCTCTGGCAGTTGGTCACGGTGGACCAGTCGAGGCAGGAGTCGCCATCGCTATTGCCGCACTGTTTCCAGCCGTTGCCGTCGCAGACGCGCTGGCCGGTCTGGCACTCGTCGGCGCAGGTGTCATTGCAGACGCCGTCGGTGCAGGATTGCCCCGCGTCGCAGTTGGTGAGCATCGGGGTCCACTCGAGGCAGGAGTCGCCGTCCCAGTTGCCGCAGGTCTGGTAGGCCGCGGTGCCCTGCGGATCGCAGCGGCGCTGGCCGCCAGTGGTGCACTCGTTCTGGCAGGATTCCACGCACACGCCGTTCTGGCACACCTTGCCGCTGTCGCAGGCGATGTGGCCGCCCCACTCCAGACAGGGATCGGCGTTGTAGTTGCCGCACACGTCGAAGCCGTCGCCGGAGCACTGCTTGTCGCCGGTGTGGCAGGCATCGGTGCAGGCGGTGACGCAGGCGCCGTTGTCGCAAACTTCCCAGCTGGCGCAGTTGGTCACGCCCGACCAGTCGAGGCAGTTGTCGGCGTCATAATTTCCGCACTGGCGCCAGCCGGCGTCCTGGCAGATCTTCTGCCCGACCTGGCAGTCGTCCTGGCAGGTCGAGGAGCAGGTGCCGCCGGCCTGGCAGGTCTCGCCGGCGGGGCACAGGGTGAGCCCGCCCCACTCGCGGCAGGGATCGGCATCGTGGTTGCCGCAGATCTCGAAGCCGTTGTCGGGCGGGGCCGCGCAGCGCCGGTCGCCGGCGTTGGGGCACTCGTCGCGGCAGGTGGACTTGCACTCGCCCGCGTCGCAGGCCTCGCCGGTGCCGCAGGCGGTGGGTTGGCTCCACTCCAGGCACTCGTCGGCGTCGAAGTTGCCGCAGGTGCGCCAGCCGGTGAGGTCCTGGGTGCAGCCGCGCTGGCCGGCGTTGTCGCACTCGTCGGCGCAGGACACCCGGCACTGGCCCTGGTCGCAGATCTGGCCGCCGCTGCAGGCCTGGGCGTTGCCCCACTCCATGCAGGTGTCGCCGTCGAGGTCGGCGCACACCTGGAACTGGTTGTTGGACCCCGTGGCGCAGCGCCGCTCGCCGCTCTGGCACTCGTTGTTGCAGGCTACGCACTGGGAGGCGGAGCAGTACTGGCCCGCCAGGCAGGCGTTCCCGCAACCACCGCAGTTGGCGCGATCGGTGGTCGTGTCCACGCACACGCCGTTGCACTTCTCCTGGCCGGCGGGACAGCCGCTGCCCGAGCCGCCGCAACCGATCGCGGCCAGCGCGAGCGCACATACACATGCAGTGGTGAGACGCATCATCATCGTAAAGCTCCTTCCTTCGTTAGAGGTCTGTGGGCCTGCGGACCCTAATAAAAAAAACGTCCCGGGTCAAGCGTTGCGCAAGGAGACGGAAAAAAATTCTGCTTATGCAGTGCCAAGCAAAAAAAACCCGGAAAACCAGCAGGAAAAGCGGGGGCTGTCCCCAGGTTTTTACTTTATCTGTCAGCGCCATACAAGGGCCTCTTTCTTGTCCGGGCCATCTGCGCCGCATCACCCTGGAAGGCGTGCCGGCGGCGTGGCATGATGAGCCCGTGCCACGCGGTTTCTTCGGCGCCGCCTATCTGCTTTCTTCCGCCTCGGCCCTGATCCTCGAGATCTGCTGGGCCCGGGCCCTCGCCCCCGCGCTGGGCGGAAGCGTCATCGCCACCTCGCTCACGCTGGCAGGCTTCCTCGGCGGACTGGGGGCCGGAGCGGCGCTCGGCGCGCGCGCCTCTCGCGTGTTCGAAAACCCATCGCTCCGTTTCGCATCCTGGCAGGTCGCCGGCGCCGGGCTGAGTTTCCTTCCTTATATATTCCGAGAGGTTGGCCCACTCCCCGGCCCCATCGCGCTCGCCGCCATCGCCATCGCCGCCACCGCCCTGGGCGCGGCCTTCCCTCTGGCGGCCCAGGTGCGGGAGCGGGACGTCACCGGCCGCGGACCGGGGTTCGGAAGCCTCTACGCGCTGGATACTTTCGGGGGCCTGCTCGGCGTAATCCTCGGAACGATCGGAATATACCTCATCGGAGTTCCCGCCTGCCTCGCAGTTGCCGCCGCCGCCAAGATGCTCGCATCGTTCGTCGCCCTGGCCCAGGCCCAAAGAGGTTCGCGCACCACCGCCCAGCCGCCCGAGCCGCTGAAAGTCGCGAACGTGCCGGCTGCCTTTCTCATCCTCGCGGGTGTCACCGGGTTCTGTCTGCTCGGCGCGGAGAACCTGTGGAGCCGGATGCTATCCTTCGTCGTGTTCCACGGCAGCAGCAGTCTCTCCTTCGCCGGGATGCTCGCCTGCGTGCTCGGGTCTTCCTCCCTGGGCGCGCTCTTCTCCCGGAGCATCCAGCCAGACCGACTCAACGCGGGAGTGATCGCGGCCCTCTGTGGAATCTCTCTTGCGCTCTCCCCTCCTCTGCTCGGGCTCCTCGGCGGGCGCGCGCCGGGCGAGCTGGGAGTCGCGGACGCGCTGGCCGTGATCCTGACCGTGGGCCCGGGAAGCTTCCTGTCCGGAATGCTCTTTTCGCTCCTGTGCTCGATGTTCCCTCACCCGCACGCCAACCGCTTCGCCGGAACCCTGCTGTGCGCCAACCTCGCCGGCGCGCTGACGGGTTCGCTCTCCGTCGGGCTGCTCGGCATCTCGGCGCTGGGCATCCACGGCGCCATGCTGACCCTCGGCTTGCTGTTGACCGGCGCCGGAGCGGCTATCCTGTTTCGGCGTTCCCGGGTTCGCTCGCTGGCGCTCGTCCTGTTCTTCGCCCTGGCCGCGGCTCTGGCATGGGCCTTTTCACCCTTGCGTCTCACCGCGCATCTCGGAGAGGCGCTCTTCTTTCGCGAGGGCCGGGAAGCCACCGTGGCGGTGCTGGAAAACCCGCCCGGGGTGAGAAGGCTCTTCATCGACGGCGTGGCGGTGGCCGGCACCGACCTCCTCATGCAGGCCGATCAGAAGACGCTTTCGCACCTGCCGCTCCTGCTCCACCCCGGGCCACGGCGAGCGCTCACCATCGGCTTCGGCTCGGGACAGACGTCGGCCTCCATGCTCCTCCACCCGGACCTCGCGGTGGACGCGCTGGAGATCTCCCCGGAGGTCGCCGCCGCGGCGGTGCACTTCAAAGACCTCAACCGCGGCCTGCCCGGCTCGAGACCCGAGCGCTTCCACCTCCACCTCGCCGACGCCCGCATTTGGCTTCGCGAAACGAAGCAATCCTTCGACGTCATCGTGAACGACTGCACCGACCTCGCCTACAAGAGCGACGCCTCGCTCTACACCGAGGAGTTCTTCCGCCTTGTGCGCTCCCGCCTCGCCCCCGGCGGCATCGGCGCGGCCTGGCTCCCCCTGCGCGCGGACCGGCCGTTCGGGGTCACGCGCGCCGTGGTCAAGGCATTTCTCGCCGCTTTTCCCCATGGCGAGCTGTGGGTGTTCGACTCGCTGCCGCTCCACTTCGGCATCCTGGTGGGCGGCGCAGGGCCGCTGGCCCCGGACGTCGGCCGCATCGAGCGTGTCCTTCGCGACCAGAACATCGCCTCAGATCTCGCCTCCGTCGGCCTCGACGATCCTCACCGGCTTGCGGTTTCCCGGTACGCTGGCCCCAAGGCTCTACGCCGATTCTCGGAGGGCTCGCCGATCCACCGCGACAGTCACCCGGTGGCGGAGTTTCTGGCGGCCTTCGAGCGCGGCGGAGACGACAGCGCCTGTGACGTTCTCGATGAGCTTGGTTTCGATACTTCTGGATACCGGTTCGAGAAAGTATCGGAAAATTCGCTGCATTTTCTCGCCCCCAGGGCCTCGCAGCGGCCATTTTTACTGCACGGGCACTGCGCGTACCTCAGGGGACGCATCGACCTGGCGCGCGCCTTTTTCATCCGAGCGCTACGGCTGGATCCGTCGGACGAGGTTCCCAGAACGCTTCTTGGGGCGAACCCCGGGACGAGCCCCGGGATGCATGGCACCGTGGACCGCACCGTGGACCGCACCGGGGACCTCTCCCATAGAAGGCTGGCCGTGATCCGGTTGCTGGAAGGAAAACCGGATGCGGCCATTGAACTTCTCGCAGAAGCAGAGCCTACTTCGCAACTCGATCCCAGCCGGAAAATCGGGATGGCCATGTCATTGATATACAAAGACATGCATGATGTCTCGTGGCTGAAGCCACGGGGCCTGTCCCCAATGGTTTTTCAAGTATTACAGGGAGTTGAAAAGGGGATGGTGCCACAGGCGGAGCTCCTCTGGAGGGCCGACCTGGCCAGGTGGCTTGCTCTTCTTCCGGGCTGGCTGCGCTGGGCTGTATTATCCTTGACGTTCGCGGGGTTGTGATTAATGTTGCGCTTGCCTTGGCCGAACCGTGAGGGAAACATCGTGGCGCAAGAAAAAGACGACAATAAGGGCTTTGTGGTCCGCGACAAGCGCTTTTGGCTCAACGACAACGACGACGACGTCCCCGCAGAAGTCCCGCGCAACGTCCCTACGTACGTCGAGCAGCTCGAGGAGCGCCTGCGGGAAAAAGAAAAACAGCTCGCCGAATACATCTCGGCCCACAAGTCCTCCGTGTCCGACATGGGCGAGGTGCGCACAAGGCTCGAGCGCGACCTGGAGCGGCAGGTTCGGATCGAAGTGGTACGCATCGTCGAACCCCTGCTGGACACGGTGGAGAACCTGGCCCGCCTCCTCGACGCCTGCTCTCAGGAGACCGGCATCGAGGTCGTCGCCGAGGGGATCGCTGCCGTGCTCAACCAGCTCCTCCTGAACCTCCGCAAGGTGGGTGTGGTGCCGGTACCGACGGAAGGCGTGCGTTTCGACCCCAAGACCATGGAGGCCCTGGCCACCAGCGAGGCCGCGCCCGGGCAGGAGGACATGGTCATCGAGGAGCTCCGCCCCGGTTTCTTGTTCAAGGACACGCTCATCCGGCCGGCCGGGGTCCGGGTCGGCGTGGCGCCCCGGGACTGACCATTGTCCACCGCCAAAGAATACTACCAGGTCCTGGGCGTCGAGCGCACCGCCTCCGAGGACGAGATCAAGCGGGCCTACAAGAAGCTCGCCTTCCAGTACCACCCCGACCGCAACCCCGACTCCCGAGAGGCGGAGGAGAAGTTCAAGGACGTCGCCGAGGCCTACGCGGTGCTCTCCGACCCGGAGAAGCGCCGTCTGTACGACGCCTACGGCCATGAGGGCCTGCGCGGCGCGGGCATGTCACCGGGATTCTCGTCGGTGGAGGACATCTTCTCGAGTTTCGGCAGCATCTTCGAGGACCTGTTCGGCTTTGGCATGGGCGGCCGGGGCCGCCGCCGAGGCCGGGGGCGCGGGGCCGATCTCCGGCTCCAGATGGAGATCTCGCTCGCGGAGGCGGTCTCGGGCCTGGAGCGGGAGATCATGGTGCCCCGCCTCTCGACCTGCCCCGAGTGCCAGGGGGGCCGCGCCGCTCCCGGCAGCTCGCCGCGAACCTGCCCGGCTTGCCGGGGGAGTGGCCAGCAGGTGCTGCAGCACGGGTTCTTCACCATGAGCACGCCCTGCCAGCGCTGCGGCGGTTCCGGCGAGTTCCTCGACCAGCCCTGCCCGCGCTGCCGGGGCGCCGGCCGCATCGAGGAAGAGCACAAGGTAATGGTGACCATCCCGCCCGGGGTGGACGACGGCACCCGCCTGCGCCTCAGCGGCGAGGGCGAGGCGGGCCCCCCCGGCGGCACGAACGGCGATCTGTACGTGGACCTCCGCGTCTTGGAGCACCCCCGCTTCGAGCGCGACGGCGTCACCTTGCACACCGAGGCCGAGGTGGACTTCGTCAAGGCCATCCTCGGCGGCGAGATCGAGGTCGAGCTCATCGAAGGCAAAAAGACCGTCTCCGTCCCGCGCGGCACCCAGCCCGGCGACACGCTGGTGATCCCGGGCGAGGGAGTCCCCTACCTGCGCCGGCCCGGGCGCGGCGACCTCGTCGTTCACCTCAAGGTCACGCTGCCGAAAAAAATCAGCGGCGAACAGGAAGAGTTGCTGCGCCGCTACGCCGAGCTTTCCCAGGTCGCAGTCAAGAAGAAGAAGAAGGGTTTCTTCGGCGGCTGAGGCGCCGGGCCAGGGCGAGCAGGGGGAGAGCGGCCAGCCAGGGCAAAACCTCGGGCCCCGCCGGTCCCGGCCCGCAGCCGCACCCCGCGTCGGGCGTCCCGGTCTGGAGGTAGGCCGTGACCGAGAGGTTGAGATGCCGGGCGAGGGCGAGTGCGTCCGCTTCCTCCCCCTGGTAGAGCCAGAACACCCACTGGACTTCCCCGTCCGGATCGAGGGTCTCGTCCACGAAGCGCACCCGGTCGTCCAGCCGGAACGTCGCCGCCACGTGCACCGTGTCCGTCTGCTGGATCAGCCACAGCCCCTCCCGCAACCGCACCAGGCCGGCCGGGAGCGGCAGGGAGATGCGCCCCTCCTCGAACGCGAACGAACCCGCCGGGTAGCTCACCACCCGATCCTCCACCAGGCCGGGCATGAGGTCGAACCCATCGGCGTCCGTATGGGGGAACACCACCGAAAGCTGTCGCTCACCGTTCTGCGGGGGCGAGACCGTCAGGGTCAGCCGGTAGAGGTTGTCCTTGCCCCCCAGGCGCTCCCACTGCTCGTGTACCGTTCTCCCCGGGGCCTCGACCAGGTAGCCATCCGCGGCGGTGAGGAGCGCGGCCACGGCATCGCTCTGACCGAAGGGGAGGTCATCGACCGGTGCCACCGTTCCCCGCTCGGTGTCCACCTCCAGGTAGGGGCCGCCCATGCCGGGGGTGAGCTCGTCGATGATGGCCTGGGCGCAGCGCTGGGCCTCGCCGCCGTGGAACAGGCCGTACTGCACCTCCTTGAGGAAGGGGTTGATGCCGCTGGCGTCCGACACCTGGGCCCACAAGAGGTGCCGCAGGCACTCGAACCAGCGCTCACGCAGGCTCCCGGTCTCGATGAGCTCCTGTTTTTCGGCGTGGGCGATGACCGTCTCGGCCACGCGCAACCAGTGGTGGGCCACGGTGTTCTGGGTGAGCACCTGGTTGTCGCGCTCGCAGCCGTAGGCGAGATCGAGGAGCCCGGAGGCGCCCAGCCAGCGTTTCATGCTGTCGGTGCTCTGCGGCTGCCAGGTCCCGTCCAGCATGCGGGGAAGCTCGGGGAGCGGCAGGTTCTGGGCCTCGAGGTAGCCCACAAAGTCCGTGATACCGGCGATCTCGAACCCCCGCGCCTCGGCGTCGAGCAACTCCTGCTCGTAGGCGGCGATGGCAGAATCGCTCTTCTGGAACGCCTTGCCCATGTAGGGCGCCTGGCCACCGGTGGCGAGCAGTTCGCCGTCGTCGAAGAAGTTCCACTCCACCTCGACCTGGGGCGTGGCGAAGGAGCGGCCCAGCAGCACCACCGTGCTCTGCCCGAGGGAGAACGCCGCCGGGGCGGTGTCGAGCGCGCCGGCGTGCTGGTAGCGGAAGAGGTTCTTCGACAGGCCCAGGATGGTGCGCCCGCGCCGAGCCAAAAACTCCGCCATCCCCTCCCCGAACTGGCCCTCCTGCGCGAACACCACCGGCCCGGGCGAGAACCCCACGCTGGCGAAGACCTCGTCCATGAGGTCGAACGACCACTCCATGCCGCGGCGCGGGTAGGCCAGCAGCAGCTGGTCCGAGTAGTGGACCGATGACAATTCCGCCCGCCCCGCGTCCACGAGCTGCTTCAGCTTGGCCAGCACGCCGGGGTGGCGCTGCTGCATCACCTCGACCATGTAGGCCTGCATCTCCAGGTTGACCTTCCAGCCGGGGTGGGCCAGGAATAGATCCAGCACCGGCTCGAAGCTCTCGGTGATGATGAGGTCCTCCACCGCCTCGTGATCGAGGTCGAAGTCGGGGTTCTGGTCGTGGCCCGAGGGGAAGCCCTGCAACCCGCCCGGGACGTACTGCAGGTTGAAGTGGAACATGGAGAGCGAGAACTTGCGGGGGGTCTGGGCCTGCACCGGGGCCGAACCGGCGAGCATCACCAGAAAGAGCGCCAAGATACGTTCTGCCATGTTTCCTCCGGGCGCAAGGGCCGAGCCTCAGCGAGGGAAGGGCCGCCGACGCGGCTCGCGCTCGGGGCCCGCGCCCAGGAGCAGCGAGGAGACGGGTTGGGTGCAGTTGCGCTGGCCGAAGATGCCCCCCGGCCGGTTGTTGCCGCAGCGGTTGGCGCCGCCGAGCGGCAGCCGCATCGAGATCTCGGTGGTGCCCAGGTTGTGGTTGACAAGGCCATAGCGCAGCCGCCCCGCCACTTCCTCGAAGCGCTTGCCGTCGCGGGTGAACACCGCCGCGGCGAAACCGAACCGCGTCAGGTTGGCGAGCCGCAGCGCCTCCTCGTCCGTCGCCGCCGGGAGCAGCAGCGCCTGGGGGCCGAAGAACAGGTCGTCGGGCGCAAAGCGCTCCCGCTCGGCGGTGCGCTCGAGGAGGTACACGCCCGGCGACAGGTAGTAGCCGCGCCGGGAGAGCGAAAGCGGCTCCGCCCGCAGCAGGGTCTTCACCCCCAGCGCCACCAACCGCTCCTGCATGTCCAGCGAGCGATCCCGGGCGGACTCGGAGAGCAGCGGCCCCAGAAACACCCCGGGCTCGAAGGCGTAGCCCACCTTGAGCCGGCCGACCTTCTCCACGAAGGCGTTGGCGAAGCGCTCGAACACCGATTCCAACACGATGACGAGCCGCGTCGAGCTCATGCGCTGCCCGGCGCTGAGGAAGGCCCCGCACACCGTCTCGAAGACCGCGTTGTCCAGATCGGCGTCCTCGAGCACCAGCGCGGCGTTCACCCCTCCCATCTGCAACGCCACCAACTTGTGCGGCTGGGACATGGTGGCCTCGAGGATACGCCGGCCGGTGGGGTAGGATCCGGTGACCAGCACCCCCGCCACCTCGGGGTGCGCGGCCAGCGCCGCCCCGGCGGCGGCGTCGCCCTGGATCATGTTGAACACCCCCGGCGGCGTCTCGATGTGCTCGAACAGGCGGGCCAGCCACTGGCCGCAGGCCGGCACCAACTTGCTGGGCTTGAACACCACGCAGTTGCCAGTGAGCAACGCCGGCAGGATGTGGGCGCACGACAGGGACAGGGGCGACACCGCCGAGCCGAGGACCGCCACCACGCCCAGCGGGCGGAAGCGGCAGGTGCCGGCCACCCCGTGGCGGATCTCGCTCACCCGGAAGGGGTTGACCATGCGCACCCCCTCGCGGATCTCGATCTCCGCCTGGGCCTCCAGCGCGGCCACCTCCTCCTCGGCCTCGAACAGGGGCCGGCCGGTCTCGGCGGCGATGACGTCGCGCAGCTCGCGCCGCCGGTTCACCACCTCGGCCGCGAACTTTCGCAGCAGGTTGGCCCGGTCCCCCGGCTCCAGCGCGGCCCAGGCCGGCTGCGCCGCCGCCGCCGCCACCACCGCTTGCGGCACGTGATCCGGGTAGGTGGGGAAGGCTCCGATGCGGTAGCCCACGTCGCCGGGATCGCGCGAGACGATCTTGCGGCGCGCGCCGGGAGGCCGCACGAACCGGCCGTCGAGGTAATCGCCCAGGACTTTGACCGAGATCATGACCGCTTCCTCTATACCAGAGGACCCGCTACGAGTACAATCGGCCCGGGAGGTGGCGCATGCGCGCGGTCATCCAGCGGGTGCTTCGGGCCGAGGTGGTGGTGGACGGCGGGCCGGTGGCCCGCATCGAACGGGGCCTGCTCGTGCTGCTGGGGGCGGGGCGGGGCGACACCGAGGAGCAGAGCCGCTGGATGGCCGACAAGGTGTGCCGCCTGCGCGTTTTCGAAGATCCGGGCGGCCGCATGAACCTTTCGGTCACTGAAGCCGGGGGCCAGATCCTGTGCGTGTCGCAGTTCACGCTCTATGGCGACTGCCGCAAGGGCACCCGGCCCTCCTTCACCGGCGCGCTGGAGCCCGAGGCCGCCCGCGCTCTCATCGACCGGTTCGCCGCCGAGGTGCGCGCGCGCGGCATCGCTTGCCACACCGGCGTGTTCGGGGCGCACATGCAGGTTGTGCTGGTCAACGACGGGCCGGTGACGTTGCTCCTCGACAGCACCGTGCCGCGCCGCGACGGCAGCGGCGGCTTCGGCGAGGGCCCGGAGTAGCCCCCGGTCGGCTACGCGGCCGCCACCATGTTCTCAAGGCGGCGACATCGATGAGCAGCCGCGCCTCCGGATACCCGTTCGCGGCGCGCCAGGCGAGTCCTCTATGTAGCGGAGCCGGCTTGGCGGCGAGCAACTAAGAGGACTCGCCGGTAGGCAGCTGCGCCTCCGGCCACCCGTTCGCGGCGCGCCAGGCGAGTCCTCTATGTAGCGGAGCCGGCTTGGCGGCGAGCAACTAAGAGGACTCGCCGGTAGGCAGCCGCGCCTCTGGCCCCGCTCAGGGCTTCGGGCAGTGGACGCCCTCTTGCAGGCCGCAGGACTGGGCCGAGACGCAGCCGCCGTAGTCCACGCCCTCGTAGGTCACGCACTGGATGGTGGGACAGGTGGTGGTGGCGCAGGAGAGCAGGTTCACCGAGCACACCTTGCAGTCGTTGTCGTTGCCGCAGGTGAGCCGGATGCCGTTGATCGAGAGCGCGAAGCAGGTGCCGCCCAGGCAGGTGTCGGCGATGCAGGTGTTGTCCGGACAGGGGTTCTTGGTGGGGTGGCAGGGGCAGTAGCCGGTGTCGGACTCGCCCATCAGGCAGGGCAGGCCCTGCGGGCAAGTGTTCGCCGGACAGATGTCGGTGGATTTCACCGAGATGATGCTGTTGCACTCGAAGCCGTTGGGGCAGCGCTGGTTGGCCGAGCAGTCGGGGGCGCAGTACTCGGTGTAGCCGCACACGCCGGTCTGCCCGGTCTGGCACACGGTGGGGTCGGCCGCGGACTTGGGGCAGTTGCACTGCATGGGCGAGGTGCACTGCGAGTCGCGGGTGCAGGAGGTGCCGCCGGCGGTCGAGTACTCGTCGCCGGTGTACTGGTAGATGAGGCAGGTGTTCTTGCGGTCGCCGCACATGGTGAGATCGCTGTTGATGCACGGCTTGCAGTACGGCGTCTGCGTGGTGTAGGCGTCCTGGCACACGCCGCCGTTGCAGAACTGGGCGAAATCGCAAAAGCTGTCGCCCTGGCAGCCGTTCACGCAGGCGGCGTTCACGCAGCGCTGGGTAAGCGGACAGTCCTCGTTGCCGCGGCAGCCGGCCACGCACACGTGGTTGGCGCACACCTGGCCGATTACGCACTGGCGGTCGGAGTTGCAGGTGCCGACGGGGATGCACACCTTGGTCTCGGTGTCGCAGAAGGTGTTGGGGATGTCGGCGCAGTCGCGGTTGTCGAAGCAGCCGGGCCGCGGCTGGCAGTAGCCCGAGGCGTTGCACACCTCGGTGGAGAGGCAGCCGGTGTTGTCCTCGTGGTTGCACAGGCACTCGCCGGTCTCGACCTTGCAGGTCTTGCCCGGCGGGCAGTCCTCGTTCTTCTGGCAGGTGGCCAGCGGCTGGCAGAAGCCCTTGGGGTTGCAGAACTGCCCCTGCTCGCAGGCGGCGTCGGCCTTGCACAGGCAGCCGCCCACCTTGGTGACCGGGTCGATGAAGCAGCGGAACAGGTTGGGATCGCCGCAGTCGCTGTCGCTGATGCAGCCGGCCTTCTTCTGGCACTGGCCGGACAGGTTGCAGAACTCGCCGGTCTGGCAGGCGTTGTCGTTCTTGCACAGGCACTGCCCGGCGCCGCCCGGCAGGATCTGGCAGCGGAAGTTGGCCGGGTCGCCGCAATCGGGATCGGTGCGGCAACCCTGGATCTTCTGGCAGTGCCCTGCCGCCGAGCAGAACTCGCCCAGGGCGCAGGCCTGGTCGTTGTCGCACAGGCACTGGTAGTCGGCGCCGCAGTGGAAGTTGGCCGGGCAGTCGCCGTCGTCCTGGCACACGCCCTGGACGTCCTTGGTGGAACAGGCCGCCGCGAAGGCCGCCGCCACCCACACCGAGAGGATGAGGTACTTGTTCATGGCGGGCCTCCCTTCAAGTGCCCTGGCCGGGGACATAGGTCACGGTGATCACCGCGCCCTGGGCCGGCACGGTGGTCTTCTCGAAGGAGAGCGCGTTGGAGAGCGGCGGGGAGGTCTCGGGCGGGTAGTAGAGCCAGCCGGGGATGCCCTGGCCCTCGTCCCACTTCGGCACCCGTAATGCGGCCTGGGGGCCGGCCCCGTCGGGGTCGAGGTCCACCTGGATGGTCGAGACGTCCGGCGGGTAGGTGAGCACGAAGAAAGTGTCCAGGTTGGAGTACGACACCCGGATGTCGGCGCCCACCGGCGGCACGAACGAGCCCTGGAACAGCACGGCGTTGCCGCGCGAGTCGTACATCCAGCCGCCGGCGTCGTCGCGGATGACCGCCTTGAAGCCCTGGCCGTCCTTGAAGTCCACCTCCACCATGAGCGTCTCGGGGTTCTTCACCGCCCGGGACAGCACGAAGGAGCGCATCAGGTCGGAGTAGCTCGCCTCGATGACGCTGCCGAGCGGCGGCACGTAGGTGCCGTTGAACACGACGGCGTTCTGGTTGGAGTCGTACAGGTAGTCGGTGCCCACCTGCTTCTCGACCGCGGGATTGGGGCCGGCGGCGTCGTCGTCCACCGTCACCTTGAGGGTGGTGGGATCGCCGCGCGCCGAGAGCCGGAAGGTGCGGTCCACGTTGCCGTACTCCACATGGACCTCGGCCTCCGGGGGCGGCACGTAGTCGCCGTCGAAGTACACCGCCGGCTCCTCGGCCTTGAGCCGCCAGTTGGGCTGGCCGGGCACACCCGAATCCTGCGGCACCTCGACGAAGTCCGGCGCGTTCGGGTTGCACCAGGCGGGGACGTTGGCCGCGCCGGCGCGGGCGCAGGGCTTCACGAAGACCTTGACCGTGGAGGCGTCGGGGATCTTGCTCAGGATGAACTTGTGCGAGAGCCCCGCCACGGTGATGCCGAGCTGGTCCAGGGTGGGGCCGAAGTCGGCGGCGCAGATGGAGTCGGAGGTCCCACCGAGCGCCTGCACCAGCGAGAGGTAGCGCTCGCCGTACTCGGCCACGCCGTTCGCGCCCGAGCAGCCGCCGTCCGGCCGCTGGGCGGTCGGGGCGTCGCCCACCAGGGCGGCGATCATCACGTTGCGCTCGTTGCCGGGGCCTTTGAGCAGCGCAAAGAAGCGCGTGTAGTAGCCCACCAGGCCCATGCTCTTGTCGTTCTCGTCGCTGACGAACACGATGGCCAGCGAGGCGTCGGGCCGCAAGAAGCCGGCGTTGGCGGTGGAGAGCAGCGGCTCGGAGAGGGCCTGGGTGGCGGCGTACAGGCCCATCTCGTGCCCGCCGCCGGTGATGCCCACCTGGATGTTCTGGCGGAACTGGTTGGCGGCGTCCGGGCCGCGCACGATGACCTTGGGGTTGCCGAGGAGCTTTCCCTGGTGCGCCGGGTCGTCCATGTCGGTGGAGATCACCCCGATGTGGTAGTCGATCATGCTCTGGTCGATGTAGGCGATGAAACGGGTGAAGTTGTTGCCCAGGTTGGTCTGCTCCTGGGCCATGGAGGGCGAGTTGTCCACCACCCACAGGATGTCCACCTTGGCCGCCGCCCGCTGCACGAAGGCGTCCACCTGGTGGAAGCCGTTCTGCACGAAGGTGTCCACCTTGGACACCCCGCCCTGGGTGAAGAGATCCACCACCGCCTCGCCGGTCTGGGTGAAGACGTCCACCTGCTTCTTCACCCCCACGAAGCGGGTCTCGTCGCAGCCGCCGAGCGCCGCCGCCAGCCAGCCGATCGCAAGCCATCCGACGCGGATCGTACGGGACATGAAGACCTCCATGCCGTTTCGGGTTCCTGTCATTCCTAACAGACGGGCCAGAAAAAAAGCAAGATGACAGGAAATTCTTTTTCCCATATACCTCGGGCATGCTGGACGCGATGCGGCAATGGCAGGGAGCGCTGGGTGCGCGCTTCCCGCTCCTCGTCGAGCGCCTGCGGCCCATCCGCCGGGCCGACCTGCCGACCCCGGTGGCGCACCTCGAACGGCTCGGCCGCGCGCTGGGGCACGAGCGGCTGTACGTCAAGCGCGACGATCTCACCTCGCCGCTGTACGGGGGCAACAAGCCGCGCAAGCTCGAGTTTTTGCTGGCCGAGGCCCTGCGGCGCGGGGCCCGCACCGTCGTCACCATGGGCGCGCTCGGCTCCAACCACCTGCTGGCCACCGCCATCCACGGGCGCGAGGTGGGGTTGCGCACGGTGGGCGTGGTGTTCCCGCAGCCCCTGACCGAACACGTGCAACACAACCTGTGGGCCGACCGGGCGGTGGGCGCCGAGCTGGTCCGCACCCGCTCCAAGTACCTGCTCCCCGTGGCGGTGGCCCGGACACTGCTGCGCCTGCGGCTCGCCGAGGGCCGCGCCCCCGCGCTCGTCCCGGGCGGCGGCTCGAGCGCGCTGGGCTCACTGGGCTTCGTGAACGCCGGCCTGGAGCTCGCGGCGCAGGTGGCCGCGGGCGAGCTCCCCGAGCCCGAGGCGATCTTCGTGGCGCTGGGGACGGGCGGGACGGCGGCGGGATTGGCGCTGGGCCTGCGCCTCGGCGGGTTGCGCTCGCGGGTGGTGGCGGTGCGAGTCATCGACGCGCTGCTCGCGAACCGCCCCCGCCTGCTCCACCGCCTGGGCGAGATCGCCCGCCTGTGCCATTCCCGCGATGGCCGGCCGCCGCCGGCCCGGCTGGGCGACAACCTGGAGATCGAGCACGGCTTCATCGGCGGCGGCTACGGCGCGCCCACCCCGCAAGGCGAGGCGGCCATGCGGCTCTTTTCCGGCGAGGAGGGCCTGCGCCTGGAGCCGACCTACACGGCCAAGACCGCGGCGGCCTTCCTGGCGCACGCGCGGCGGACGCGCGGCCCGCTCCTCTACTGGCACACGCTGTCCTCGGCCGACCTCAATGACCTCGTGCGCGCCGGCCGCGCCCTCGACGAAAGGCGAAAGATCCCATGAGCGACACCATCCCCTGCTGCCTGTACGACGTGTTCGCCGAACGGCCGTTCTCGGGCGAGCGGGTGGCCGTGTTCAGCGAGGCCACCCGGCTCGCGCCGGAGGAGATGGAGCACCTCGCCCGCGAGCTGGGCGCGCCGGCGACGGCCTTCGTGACGAACTGCGCCGCGAGCCGCCTGGACGCGCGCTTCTTCGGCCCTTTGGGCGAGCTGGAGTTCTCGGCCGGCGCGGCGCTTTCGGCGGTGGCGGAGCTGGCCCGGCAAGGAAAACTGACCCTCGCCGATGGGAAGGGCACGACCCGGCTCTTCTGCCGCGCCGGGGAGTTCTCGCTCTCGGTGGAGCTCCACCCGGTGGCCGAGACGCGGGTCTCCATCGAATTTTCCGGCATCCGCTTCGCGCCCTACCGCCACCGGCGCGAGCTCCTGGCTGGCTGCCTGGGGCTGGAGGCGACACAGCTCCCGCCCGGCTGGCCGCTGGCCATGGCCTGCGCCGGGCGCTGGGCCCTGGTGGTGCCGGTGGACAGCCGCGCCACCCTGGAGGCGGCCCGGCCGGACTTCGCCTCGCTCGCCGAGCTCAACCGCAAGATCGGGGTGAGCCTCACCCAGCTCTATACGTTCAGCGGCCCGTCGGCCTTCCACGGCCGGGCCCTGTCCCCCGCCAGCGGGGTCTTCGAGTGCGCGGCGTCCGGCGCGGGGTTCGCCGCCTGCGCCGCGCTGCTCGCCCGCGAGAACTCGCTGCGCCTCACCCCGCCGCTCTCGATCGTCGAGGCCAGCGCGGGCGCGGCGGAGGGGCGACCGGCGGCGGCCCGCCTCGAAGTGCGGCACGGCAGCGGCGTCGAGTCGGTGCGGCTCTTTGCCACCGTCGTGCGCATGGGCGAGGGCTCCCTGCGCCCGAGCTGATCCGGCATCATCCGAGCTGGCGGCAGGTTCCGTCGATGCAGCGGAAGCCCTGCGGGCAGTCGCGGCCGGTCTGACAAGGGATGGGCGGCAGGCACTGGTTCCACATGCACACCGCGCCGGCCGGGCAGTCGGTGTCGCTCTGGCAGAACAGGGCCACGCACTGTCCCGCCTGGCAAGAGTACCCCGGGCCGCAGTCCCCGTCGGAGTAGCACTCCGGGGCGTACACGCACTGACCGTTCTCGCAGTAGCTCGCGGGCGGGCAGGAGACGTTGGCGCAGGGGTCGAAGACGCAGGTGTTGTCCTGGCACTGGTAGCCGGCGGGGCACTGTGAGCTGTCCAGGCACAGCTGCACGCACATGCCGAAGATGCACCACTGGCCGACCGGGCACTGCGAGCTGTCCTGGCAGGTCTGGCCCTGGCACACGCCCATGACGCAGATCTGGCCGGCGGGGCAATCGGCGTAGGTGGCGCAGCCGTCGTGGGCGCACTGGCCGTTCTCGCAGTGGTAGCCCGCGGGACAGCTCACCCCGGCGCAGGGATCCCGATAGACGCACACGCCGTTCAGGCAGCGGTAGTAGCTGCCCGGGCAATCCTGGTCGACGCGGCACTGCGGGCTGTAGATGCACTGGCCGGCCTGGCACACGAAGCCCGGCGGGCAGCTCACCCCGGCGCAGGGGTCCTGGTACACGCACACGCCGTTCTGGCAGGTGTACCCGGCCGGGCAGTCGCGATCTGTGCTGCACTCGGGCGTATAGACGCACTGGCCGTTGACGCAGCGGTATCCCGGCGGGCAGTCGCGATCGCTCTGGCACTGCGGCGAGGA
>JAAZNF010000004.1 GCA_012798435.1 Myxococcales bacterium
CAAGATCCCCTGCCACTACAACCTGAAAGGCGGCGTGGACTGCACCGGCGCGGGCGGGGCCGGCGGCGGGGTGGCCTCCTCCGGCTCAGGGAGCGGCTCGGGCTCCGGCTCGGGCTCCGGCTCGGGCAGCGGTTCCGGCAGTGGCTCCGGCAGCGGTTCCGGCAGCGGCCTGGGCTCCAGCAGCTCGGCCATCAGCTCGAGCGGCGGGCAGGGTGACCAGAAGGGGGACAGCAATTCCTGGAAGGGTTCCGGCGAGGTCGCCTGGAAATACGATTCGGCATTGAAGGACAAGGGCCTGCGCAAGGAAAAGACCTGGGGTAACGAGAACCCCGAGCCCGGCGAGGCGCCCAAGAAGGGCCCGGACGTCGAGCTCTCGGTGAGCAAGGACCTGCTGAAAGGCAAGGAGCAGTTGGCGCGCATCGGGAACGACGACAACAACATCCGTTTCGGAGCGCTGGACTACGGCGCCACCGTGGCCGGCAAGTACGACCCCAAGAAGGGCGAGGTGTCCGGCAACTTCAGCGCCAACGCGCGCGTGACGGCGGTGGAGGGCAACCTCTCGGGGACCATCGGCGACGAGAAGAACGGCGCCTACGGCAAGGGGGAAGCCCAGGGGCGGGTGCTCACCGCCGGGGCCAACGTGGATGCCTCCGTCACCGTCGGCAAGACTGGCGTCAACGCCAAGGTCGAAGGCGGCGCCGAGGCCAACCTGGTGGAGGGCAAGGTCGGCGGCGAGGTAGGCTTCCGCATCCCCGGCCTGGGCTGGAAGGTCTCGCTCGGCGGCGAAGCCTCGGGCCAGGTAGGCGCCGGCATCAAGGGCAACCTCACCGCGCAGGCGAATTCGAAGGGCATCAAGTTCAGCGCCGGGGCCAAGGGCACGCTCGGCCTGGGCGCCGGCTTCAAGCTGAACATCGGCATCAGCTTCGACTAGGCCGGGCCAGCCCCGGCCTTTCTCCCCACCTCCATCCATCGCTTCGTGCAAGGAAGACTGGTTTCACGACGCCTGTTGTTGGCAGGTGCGGAGAGGAGTGACTTGATTTTGGATTCGTGAAGTGACAACGTGGCGGGGCCGTACGGTATCTCCAAGGAGGGACGATGACTCCACGATCCAGCTCTCGACACGAGGCGGCGGTTCCGAGGCTCGTTCGCTGCTTTCGAACCGTGATGCTCCTCGGCGTATGCCTCGTGCTGGCCTTGCCCGGCTGCAAGAAAGGAACGCCGCTCGACATGGACAACCTGGCGCCGTTCGACAAGCTCTACACCCCCGGGGAGATCAAGAAGGGCTTCTCCAACCTCTCCACCACCCCCTTCGGGCGGGAGGACCTGGCGCTGTCCCTGCTCGTGCCCAACGACTGGCGCGATATCCCGGTCAAGGTGCCCCGGGCGCTGGCCGAGAACCCGGAAGCCGACTTCGTGCCGCTCACCCGCCAGCAGGCGCCGGAGGGCCGCGACGGCTACGCCTCCATCGAGGTGCGTTACATCAAGGTGCCCATCGAGGTCGATCTCTCCGACTGGGTGACCTTCTACCTGGAGGGCGCCTCGCTGAAACCCTTGCTGCGCCGGCCCGGCGTGTACAACGGCCGCCCGGTGGACGAGGCGGTGGTGCGGGTGCTGCAGATGGGAAAGGACGACTACGTGGCCCGCTTCACCTTCTCCCGGCATGGCGACAAGATCTTCCTGGTGGTGGGTTCGGCACTGGCCGACTTCTACAACGAGAACGCCCGTATCTTCGGGCTGGCGGCGGTGTCCTTCACCCCTAAGGGGCCCGCGGAGGAGTTCGCCGAGCCCATGACGCTGTTCGTGAACCCGGGGCCCCCGCACCTGGAGTTCCGCTACCCGGAGTCGTGGGACAAGAAGGAACCCGCGGAGCTGCCACCCGGCAAGGTGGGCGTGGACGTCTTGCTCATCGCCGAGGAAAAGACGGTGGGGTTCCTCCATGTCAAGGCGACGCTGAAAAGCCCGACCGAGGATCCCGCCATCGTACAAAAGAAGCTGCGCGGCGACTTCGAGAAGGCTGGCGTGAACGTCGGCGAGCACATCCGCTCCGCCGATCTCGACCCCAAGCAGGACGCGCCGCTGGCCAAGATCGAGGTGTTCCGCGCCAGCCAGGGCGGGGTGCCAGGCGAGCTGGCCGTGCTGGTGTACCAGAACGCCACCGCCTACTACGCGCTGGGGGCGCTCATGCCGGACCGCAAGGGCAACCCCCTGGCCTGGATGACCACCTGGCGGGTGTTCGAGCTCGCCGCGGCCGACATCCTGGCCCGCTGCGTGAGGCGCGAGGCCCCCCTGGTCCCCTGAGCATGCACCCGGCGACGATGTCCATCCTTTTGTCCAGCGTGGTGTGCTTCGCTGCGGGCGACGGCGGCGCCGGCCCCGGGGCCGAGGACCCCTTCCGCGATCTCCCGACCTACGACGTGGTCACGCCCGAGGAGATAAAGCGCGACTTCGTGCGCCTCGAGTTCTTGCCGTTGGGCCAACCCGACCTCGCCTTCTACTTCCTTACGCCCCGCGAGTGGGTGAGCGAGCCCATCACGCTGACGCCCACCCACCTCAAGAACGACGACAAGGTGCCGGTGCCGGTGGCCCTGGCCCGCTCCCCCGACAAGACCGCCACCATCGAGGTGGCTTTCCTGCGGGTGCCCCAGGGCACGGTCCTCGAGGACTGGGCCCGGGGGTACATCCAGCGAAACGAGCTCCAGCTCCTCCTGTTCCAGACGGGGAAGTTCACCGGGCGCACGGTGTTCGACGCGCTGGTGCAGGCCACCGGCGGTTACCGGGTGCGGCTCACATTCTTTTTGCGCGGGAACCGCATGTTCGTCATGGCCGGCTCGGCGCCCACCGCCCTGTACTCGACCTACGCCAAGATCCTGGCCGCGGCCACGGTGTCCTTCTCCTTCGCTCAACCCGGCTGACCGCTATCAGGGATCCGGCACGTCCATCAGGTGGGGGGTGTGGCGCAGCCAGGACGACTCGCGCGCGGCCTCGCGGATGAGTGTCGCGCAGGAGGCGTCGTCCGCGAGTCGCATCAGGCGGAAGTAGGTGCGATCGGCCTGGGCGTGGATCTCGGTGCTGGTGTCGTAGATCAGGTTGGGCGAGCCGGCCGACAGGATGAGCTGCTCGTTCTGGATCTCCGCCAGCCCCCGCACGTGGTCGGTGTCGAGGATCTGGCCGTGGTAGGTGGCGGCCCAGCGCTGGTCGTTGTAGATCTCGCCGCGTAGCACCCCGTCCATCAGCGTGGTCATGCCCGGGTGGCCATCGCCGTCCTGGTCCCAGATGCGCGCATCCGCCGGATCTCGGGCGTAGTCGTGGCGGGTGGGAAGCGGATCGCTCTCGGGATTCGAAAGCAGAGCGCCGCGCACCTCCAGCGAGCGGGTGGTCTCCCAGGGCGCGCCGGCGGCGCTCGACGACAGCGTCACCTGCCGCGAGAGCAACGGTAGCGCCCGCAGGTATCGGTAGGGGATCACCATCCAGGCCAGATCGGTGAAGGGCCGGTCGTCCTCGGCGAAGTTGATCAGGTTGAGCTGGCACAGCGTCTCGGTGATCTCCAGGGTGTCGCCGGCGCGGTGATCGATGCGCACCAAGAACAGGTTGGAGGAGTAGGTGTTCTGACGGTTCACCAGCGGCACGCCCACGCTGACCACGCCGATCTCCATGCGCATGCCCCACACCCCGCGGAAGGCGTGCGCCGGGCTGGCCGCCGGCCCTGCACCGAAGTCGAGCGGGGCATCGTCCTTCACACAGCGGCTGCGCGCGCCGCCCTGGCACACCGGTCGTCCGGTGCGCGGGTCGGTCTCCTTGGGACAATCGCAGACGAAGGCCCAGCCCAGCGTCTTGCACTGGGGGTCCCACACGCACTCGGTGGGCGGTAGCTCCCCGGCCGGGATCCATTTCTCCCAGCCGGGCTTCAGGCACTGGGCCGCCGGGGTGCACTCCAGGTTGTCGCCGAAGGCGCGGCAGTCGTCGTCCTTGCCGCAGAAAGCGCCGCAGAACCCCTCGCACACGTCCTCGGGATCGAGCTCGTGCCACGGGCAGTCCACGGTCGAGCCGCAGGCGGAGCCGCTGCGCCGGCAAGCGCCGTTGCAGTAGCGGTTCTCGCCGCAATCGGCGTGCGAAGTGCAGGCGTGCGCGCCGTCGGGCTGGCGGCACTGGCCATAGAGGGTACACACCATCCCCTCGCCCAGCAGAGCGCAGTCGGCGCTGGAGCGGCAGTCCGCGGCGCAGTACCCCTGCTCGTTGCAGTAGCGCCCGGCACCGCAGGCGTACGGCCCGTCGCAGGGAGTGTACCCCAGCTCGCTCACGTCGAGCGGGGTACCCGCGGTGTAGGCGCATCCTCCCAGCAGGGAGAGCCCGAACCCCAGCATCACCAACCCGTGGTGCCTCATGCCATCCTCCCACGCCGCTGCGGCCGGCGCTCACTCGGTCGCCGGAGAGCGCGTCACCGAAACCGGCAGCAGTAGAAATCGCAGCACGAACAACAGAAGCAACGCCACCGTGGCCCAGAAGGCCGCCCGGTGGAGGTCGTCGAAGGAGAGCGGCGCCTCCTTGAGGATCTCGAGGCCGGTCACGTACAGGATCTCACAGGCCCCGTAGCCCCCGTCTTCCCGCGTGCGGCTGGAGCGCACCGTGCCCGGCCGCCCACCTCGCAACATGTGCACGTCGACGAGTTGCCCCCGCAGGCGCACCTGCTGCCCGGCTCGAAGCTCGCCGAACCGCTTCGCCATGGCCTCGTCGGCCGGGATCAGGTGGTTGTTGGAGATGGCCCGCTCCTCCACCGGCAGGGAGCCCTGCCAGCGGAAATAGCACACCCGGCCGGCCTGGACGACCTCGAGATCGGGGCTGCGGAAGACGCCGCGGCGGATGTTCGGCCCCCAGATGACGCACAGATCGAGCGGGAACACCTCCTGCGAGAGCCCCTCGCTGGCGTAGGACAACTCGCGCACGCTCACCACCAGCCCGTTGATCTCGTAGTCGGCGGTCGGCTCCAGACGATAGTTGTCGTTGCCGCGCGAAATCAGCACTGGCCCGGCCCGGGTGGGTTGCTGGACGGGCTCGGCCAGCACCGCCGGATCGATCTCGCGCACGCGCTGGAACGCCGGCGGGGTGAAAAAGGTCGCCACCCAGGCCCCGAGCGCGACCACGAACAGCACGGCCGCCACGCGGGCGGTGGCGCGGTAGCGCCCGCTGCCGAATCGCCCCGAGAACACCTGGAAGACGCTCGCCAGCACTTGCCGCGGGCTCCGCCGGGGCGCCGGCGCCTGGCCCTCGGTCGGCTCGAGGCCGCCACGGGTTTCCGCCGCAAGCCTTGCGCGCTGCGGCGAGTAGCCTGCCGCCGCCGCCACCGGGGCCGTGGCGGCCGCCGTGGATTCGAGCAGGGAGCGGGCCTCCTCGGCCACCGGGTGCGCGGGGAACTTCTCCAAGAGGTACAGCAGCATCTTTCGGCCCGGCTCGGGCAGGCCAGCGGCGTTGATGAGCAGCCGCCCGGCCTGGAGCAGCGCCACCGGGGCGCGCTTGCCGGCAAGGTCCTTCTCCGCGGCCCGGCGGTAGGCCCGCGCCGCCTCCAGCGGGTCCGCCGGGGTCAGCATGTCGGCCAGCTCGTACTCCAGATCGGCCTCGAGGTCGGGAAGGCGCCCTTGAGCGGCCAGGAGGCGAAAGGCGCTCAACACCTCGGGTGGATTCCCCACCAGCAGCGCCTGGCGCAGCCGGGCGGCGGGATCCAGGGCGTCATCGGAAAGCGGCAACCCCTCCGAGTCCATGCCGGAGGATGTTAGCCGAGGCCGGCGGGCAGGTCCAAAGGTTTCTCGCCCCCATCTTGCGCCCCGGCACGCTTTGCGCGAAACTGCCACCTGGCCAGGAACGAAGGAGGCCCCATGAAGACCATACGTCTCGGTCTGCTCGCGCTGGTGCTCGCCGCGGGTTGCTCGGGCTCGGGCGGTGGTGACGACGGCGGCGACGGCGGCTGCCTCCGCACCTGCACCGATCATCCCGACTGCCCGCGCGATTCCTTCTGCGACCAGGGGTGCTGCCGGCCCGGCTGCGCCTCGGACAACGACTGTCCGGGCGGCACCTGCGACCTCGGCACCCACACCTGCTTCTCGGGCGACGGCGGGCAGGACGCCGGGCAAGACGCCGGCCAGGATGCGGGCCAAGACGCCGGGCAGGACGCCGGGCAGGACGCGGGCCAGGACGCCGGGCAGGACGCCGCGACGGACAACGACTGCCCCCAGACCCACGACAAGACGCTGGGACAGGACTGCCAGTGCGACGGCGAGTGCGTGAGCGAGGCGCCCTTCTGCTTCGCCGACGTGCTCAACGATCCCGGCCCGACCTACTGCACCATCAAGGACTGCACCATGTCCCCGGACAACTGCCCGGTGGGCATGAAGTGCAACGACTTCTACACCAACGCCGACCCGCCCCAGCCGCCCTTCTGCCAGAAGTGCCTGGGCGGCGCGCACGCGCTGGGCGAGCGCTGCCTGTGCGACGAGGACTGCGCTCCGGAGGCGCCGGACTGCTTCCGCGATCTCACCGCGGCCGAGGATGCCCCGGCCATCTGCACCATCACCGGCTGCACCGCGGGCGCCGCGGACAACTGCCCGGGGACGTTCGAGTGCAGCGCCTCCTTCGACATGGCCAACCAGCAGAACCCCATCACCTACTTCTGCAAGCCGTGCGCGCCGGGCGACCACAGCTTGAGCATCGGCGCCGAGTGCGGCTGCACCAAGGACTGCCCGATCGGGGCCGAGTGCAGCAAGGACCTCATGTCCCAGGACCCCAAGAAGTGCGTCCAGTGCCTGGGAGGCGACCCGCGCGGCTTCGGCGAGACTTGCGCCTGCCAGATGGACTGCGGGACGGACTTCCCGGTGTGCCTGCCGATGCTGAAATACTGCTCGGTGCTGGGCTGCACCGAGAACCCGAACCTGTGCCCGCAGGGCTCGACCTGCCAGGATCTCCTCGGCTTCGCCTCGTACTGCAAGAAGTGACGGAAACCACGGGTCACGGCTGCTCTGCGCGCATCATCATGTGCCGGCCGGATATGCCCGCCCAGACGGGGCGGGTCGGGCGGTACCTTGGTGGGGTCAGGTGGAACCCAATGAAGGGGAATCATCTCTACTTCCGTGGTGAGTGCACCATTGGCGGGGGCATCCCGACTATTCTCGCAGTCCCTTCTCGAGTTCCTCGACCAGGCGCAGCAAAGGAATGAAGCGGACAGCCAGACCGCCGGCGCGCGCCGAGTACGGCTCAAACGTGTCCAGGCAGACGACGGGGTTCTTGCCCTCAGGGTAGATGGCGCGAAACGCCCGCAGGCCATTTGGGTCGAAGCGGGTGGACGTCGCCCGGCACTCGATGGCCAGCGGGGCCGTCTGCCTCCCGGCCTGGACCACGAAGTCCACTTCGTGCTTGCGCTTGTCCCGCCAGAAGAACACCTGCTCGCGGGGAAAGCGAGCGTGCAGCTCGTTCTGGACCCAATGCTCGAGCAAGGGCCCGCGGTCGTCGGGCCGCAAGGAAGCCCACCCCCGCAGATAGCAGACGAAGCCGGTGTCGAAGGCATAGACCTTGGGTTGCGCCTTGATCTCTGCCGCGCCCTTCCCGGCGAACGGCCGCAGCACGACGGCCACCAGCGTGGTCTCGAGGATTTGCAGGTAGTTCTGGATGGTCTGGCGCGAGACCTCACACTCGGCCGCGAAGGCGGTGGCCTCGAACAACCCGCCGCTCTGCCGGAACAAGAGTTCCATGAACTTCACAAACGAGGCCTTCTTGTCGATGACGAAGAGCTCCTGGAGATCCTTGGCCCAGAACGAGTCGATCCACTCCCGGTAGCCATCGTCGTCGAGGCCTTCGCCCAGGAGGAACGGCGGCAGTCCGCCCCGGAGCATGCGCCGGTCCAGGTCAAGAGCGCCAAAGGAGCCGAGATCAGCCAGGGTGGCCGGCACCAGCCACAGCTCGTGCTTCCTCCCGGTCAAGGTGTCCCGGAACTTTCGCTTCGCGGCGAGCGTGGAGGAACCGGTGGCCACGACTTTTAGGTGCGAGAAATGATCGGCCGCAATCTTGAGGATCTCCGATTGTACCCATCAGTGATTTCGGTGTAAGAAAATAGCAATCTTCAAGATGAATGTGTTCGTGTGTTGCGTCCCGAAGCGCCAGCTGGAGGCACAACTTGATAACAAGTACCGCTCTTTCCTATGACCTTTTTTACTTCAATGCCATCCCGTGTCAGGTATTTCAGAAGCTCTTGATGTGGTTTTTGTCGCAGTATCTCGAGCTCGGCCTCAATTGTTTCGTTCGCTTCGATTCTGTTCATTGGCAGTTGCCTCACCACCATGGCAATGGAAGCCGCAGATTGCTTCCACTCCCGGGGACTCCGATTCTCCAGATCGATAGTTGGAAATGCCATACACTTCCCAAATTTCAACGTCGCAGTTTGGGTCACTCCCGCAGGCGGCTTGCCTCTCCTCCGCGGTCACGACCGGGAGCGGGAACGGGCGCGGGATCTTGAACCCGCCGACCGGATCCACGCAGTTCACCGGATCGTACCCGCAGTACGCAAAGAAGTTGCTCCCGTCGGCGACCAGCGCGTCGGGGGCGACGCGGGCCACCGGGTCGAAGGCCGTCCAGTGATAGCTCTCCTTTTTGAAGTTGCGCAGCGGCCAGCGCAGCAGCCCCGAGCCTTCGTCGCGCCGGTCGTTGAACCGGTACTTGAGGAAGGCCGTCGAGCCCGACTGCGAGTACTCTTGCCCGTAGGGCTTGTACAAGTGTGTCTCCAGCACGTTCCCCTGCGCGTCGGTGATGTAGCGCACGCTGCCTCGCTCGTCGGGGTGATAGTAGCGGACGCTGCCTGTCGAATCAAAGCCCTGGCATCTGAGCCCAGGCACCGGCGGAGGAGGCTCGCGTTCAGTCCCCGAACAGTTCCTTGAAAACCAGCACTGCATCCCTCTTTTGCACGTCGCCCCTGGTGTCGATCACTTTGCACTTCCCGGTCGGAGATCCATGGAAGATCCGCAAACGGACCTTTCTCCCGTCCGGAACAAACAGCATGGTCCGACCGTGCGGCACCCCACGGAAGAATCGTCCGACCATCCGGATCCTGTTGGGCCAGTAGAAGATCCCACGACCATGGAACTCGCCTCTAGAAAATGTTCCGACGTAGTGCCCCCACTCCACCGGGCTTTCCTTCTGTTGGGGTGTTTCTGAGGACGAGCTGCTATCATCATCCTCCGCTGGCAGAAACCTATATTTCCCAAATCCGTGCATCCTCCAGTACTTCATTTGACCCACGTAGAGTTCCCCCTTCCTGTTCTTGTAGATTCCAAGCCCGAACGGAAAGTAGTTCCGGATCCCTCCCTGGAAGCTATCACCCTTCGGGTCTTCTATCGTACCCCAGCCTTTCATCGAGTCGAATCGGAACTCGCCCTCGTATCGCGTGCCGTCTGTGGCGGTCAGCTTGCCGCGGCCGTGGTACGCGTTGTATCGGAAATCGCCCTGGTACTCGTTTCCCTGTTCATCGACCATCGTGCCCTGGCCGTGATAGTACCCCACCGAGAACTGCCCGATGTACATAAACCCATCATCCCGGGTCAGAACCCCGAATCCGTCAAAGTACTTTCCTCGCACCTCCCCCCAGTACTGATGCTTGCCGACAACGGTGTTCTCCCACTGTCTGGGCTGCGGCCAGAGCGCCAAGAGCAACCGCCTCAGTGCGTGGAGGATGACGTGCCGAAGGTACGAAAGCTCGCCGAGCATCTATCGCATCCCCTATACCACGATATCTGAAACTTTTGCCGGATAAGATCCAATGATGCATTCTCCAGGACCACATTTGTCGACATCTGGCAAGGTGTGTATTGCCGGAATCATGTTGGTTCCCGGAGGAGGCTGAGGCAGGTTGTTTAAAAAGCGCAATACCTGGTCAATCAATCTCAACAACTGAAATCCTGGCGTCGACTTCGGGATGTTGAGATTCGGACTCATGGTCCTTGGAGCATTCTTTATTGGCGGCGGACCTGGATTGCGGTACATGCGCTGGATCACGGGAGCACCTCTTGGAATTCTGCTAGACTTCGGCCCTCCAAACCATCGAAAGATCGGAGGTAATCGTCCAGGAATAAAAACCTCTGCAACCTGAACCATTCCAATATCATGCCTAGTCGCCACATCCGGCCCCGGCGATACCACCCGTTCCTGCGGCCCGTTGCCCGAGCAATCCGCCTCTCTCATATCGGGAAGTGTCGGCGGCTTGGGCGCCCAACTGCTGACGGGAACCTCGTCGAGGATGTCATCGGCGCTTGTCTGGGTGCTGGCCGAGTCGGACGGTCGATGTACGGTGACCGCTTCAACCGGCATTTCCCACTCTTCTGCGTCCTTCTCCTTCCCGTCATCCGGCAACGGTATCGGCCGCGGCACCTTGAAGCCGCCCATCGGGTCTGTGCAGTTCACCGGATCGTACCCGCAGTACGCAAAGAAGTTGCTCCCGTCGGCGACGAGCGCGTCGGGTGCGACGCAGGCCACTGGGTCAAATGCCATCCAGTGATAACTCTC
>JAAZNF010000033.1 GCA_012798435.1 Myxococcales bacterium
AGCGCGCGTAACCGCGGTGGAGGAGCTTTTCGTCGTCCACCACCAGGAGCACCGGCAGACGCGCCAGGCCGCCATCGGGTTGCATCTCGATCACCTCGCACCTCCTCGTTTGAGCGGGGATCCCGGCTTCCTCCCGCCCTGTCTCAGCAGTTGGTCCGGTAGTGGATGGCATAGTGCACCTTGAGGTTCTGCTGGTGGTTGCCGACGTAGGAAGTGATTCGGACAGTCCAAGAACCCGCCGAGAGCGAATAGGGATAGACGATCTTCTGAAATACGCTTCCGTTTCGCAGCAAAGAGCTTTCTCTCTTGGTTGAGCCCTCATAAAGTTGAAGAATCATTATGTCGTGCAAGGTGGTGTAGTCCTCCGCCCACCAGATGGCGGCCCGGAGGTTGCAGGCGCCGGAGGGGATGGCGAGCGGGACGTCCGTGCTCTGGTTGGGGCTCAGGTAGCGCACTCCGCTCATCCACACCGTGTTCGAGAGCGGGCCGATGGCGAGGTTTCCGGCCCCGTCGGTGTTGTCCGGGTTATCGTCGTCGCCGAAGTTGATCATGGCGGCGTAGATCGCCCCTGGGTCCGCTGACCAGCCGCGGTAGTCGTAGTAGTGCCTGAGGATGGTGGCGGCGCCGCCGGCGGAGGCTGCCGCGGTGCAGGTGCCGCCGAACTCGGCCACCCCGCCGATGTTGTACGTCGCCGCGGCCCACATCAGCGTGGGAGCCGCCAGATCGGGCTTTAGACGGTCGTCGCCGTACATGCCGTTGCTATGGCCATAGTCCTCGTTACCGTTCTCGGAATAGTAGCCACTCACGCCGAGGACCTTGTGCGCGTTCGCCGGGGCTCCCGAATAGCAGACCGCACAGTTTCCGACCGGGGCCACCACGATGACACCCTGAGCGTAGAGATCGTCTGCCGCCAGCGATATCGGGCCGTTCGGTTGCTCGTCGGCGTCCACGTTGGCCACGATGACGTCGTCGTAGAAATCGAGCCAGTTGAGGGCGCGGACCACGGCCGCGCTCGACACGGTGTCGTGGCTGGTCCCCGAGTAGACGTTGGCGGAGTCCAGGCCCGCGCCCGGCGCCACGCCGCGGTAGGCGTCGCCGATGGCCGAGCCGCCGACCAGGATGTTGGCCATGGCCGTGCCGTGCCCGGTGCCGGGTGCGTAGGCGTCATCGGGGTTGTAGGGCAGGAGCGGAGTGGCGGTGCAGTCCGCCAGGATGGTGCTGGCGCAGTCGCGCCAGAAGAGGATCTTGTCAGGCTCGGCCAGCGTGCGATGGGTCTGCTTGGTCCCGGTGTCGAGCAGGCCGATGTAGCGGCCGGCGCCATTGTACCCCGCGCTCACCAGGTAGTCGGTCTGGGCGCGGGTGCGCGCGGTGAGGATGGTGGCGAAACCGGCCGGCCGCGACTCGAGCTCGGCGGGCGACACCGCCGCGATCTCTTCGTGCTCGGCAAGGAGCGTCTTGAGCGCGCCGGCACGGAGCCGGAGCGAGACGATGTTCCCCGCGGCGTACTCCCCGAAGACCGCCGCGCCGAGTTCTCGGGCGCGCTCGACGAAGGCGGCCCGGTCCTCCCGCCGCAACGCGGCGTCTTCATTCAAGATGCGCGCGCGTTCAGCGAGGACCTCGACGTTCTCCGGCGAGAAGCGGTCGCTCCCCTCCCGGAACCGTGGCAGGAGCCGCAGCGGCTTGCTGGCCCGGATGGCCACCAGGACCGAAATTTCCGACCCCTCATCGCCATCGGTGAGCAGCCGTTCGATCTCTGGATGGATGGCGGGAGCGGACTCCAGGACGAGGCGGGCGGTCTCCTCGGCGATTCGCCACTGCTCCTCGGCCGAGAGCACGAGCGGCTCCGGTGGGCCGAGATCGCGCCGGCCCTCCGTAACGACAACACCGCCCTCGTCGTGGACGGCCCAGGCGTCGTAGGCCGGCTCCGGGTTCGTGCCCGAACCGTCCGGCAACGACACGGGTGCCAGGCACCCCGGAAGCGTTGCCAAAAGCACCGGGCCAACTAGCACAAAGCATCTAATAAACAATGACATACGAGACACCTTTCTCCCCCGCCGACATATCCTGGAAAGACGGGGACACACCCCTACTTTCCGTTCTAT
The DNA here is from genome assembly GCA_012798435.1 of Myxococcales bacterium. GTDB lineage: Bacteria > Myxococcota > B64-G9 > B64-G9 > B64-G9 > JAAZNF01. Next base: position 2,103 of record JAAZNF010000033.1, read on the forward strand.
AGAGGGGTCGACCCCCCCATTTGGGGCCATTTTTTTTATTGTTCTATTTCAATGGGTTACAACGCGCGAAGCCAGGCCAGCTTCCCTGTGAGGTTCGCGGGGAGCACACCATTCCGGTCGATCAGCGCGACGATGACCCACGCGGAGGTTCCGACGCGGGTCGGAAGGTCCCCCGTGCCGGAGCCTATCCCGCCTTGAAAAAAGAGGACCCGTTCCTCGCTTCCCGCACCCAAAAAGACAGGCTCCGGTGGGACATCGGACGCCAGCGTCCGGAAGAAGAGGAACCGGCCGGC
>JAAZNF010000005.1 GCA_012798435.1 Myxococcales bacterium
AGGTTCGGGTTGAACGTCTCAACGACCCGCCCGGGACCGGCGAAGCCGGCCCCGCTGGATAAGGGGAACTTCAGTGATTCAAAGAGCAGATAGAGAGGCCTGCCTGCGCAACATCCGTGCCTCCGCGTGCCTTCCCGCTTTTTTCTCCTGCTTGCTTATGGTGACTATCTTCCTGAGCAAGCCGGAGGATGTCAAGACGAACTAAACTACTGAGCCCGGAACAACGACCGCCTCGACGGCGGCACTGAGGCGCAGCAACTTTGCGTCGCAGTTTCGGCGAGAGACGAGTTGCAGGCCGACCGGGAGCCCCTGCACGCATCCCATGGGGATGCTGATGGCGGGCTGGCCCGAGAGGTTGAAGGCGCAGGTGTTCTGCAGATAGACGTGCGAGCCTTGGCTACCGAACGGCCGCGCCGGGTAAGAAGTGGTCGGCAGCACGAGCGCGTCCACCTCGTCGAACACGGCGTCCAGGGCAGCCGCCAGCGCCTGAGCGCGCGCGCGGGCCTGGGCATGCTTCTCCGGTGGCAGCGCCCGCCCACGCTCAAGATCCGCCCGCAGCGCAGGCGAGATGTCCTCCGCCGGTGCCGAGAGCAGCGCAGCGTGGGAGGCGGCCATCTCCGGTCCGTAGATGGATGCCATGATCGAAAGCGCCTTCTCGAAGCCCTCGACCCGCAGGCGGGTGATTCCAAATCCCGCCCGGCGCAGCGCCTGACACGATGAATCGAACAGCGCCGCCACGCCGGGATCGCTCTCGGACATCGGTTCGAGCACCCCCAGGCGAGCCGATTCGGCGGGCTCACGCGCGGCCCGGGCCATCCCCTGCCCCGCGGCGCCGGCCAGCGCCTCGAGCAACATGCCCACTCCGGCTACGCTGGCGGCGATCGGGCCGACGTGGTCCAGGCTCAAAGACAGCGGCACCACGCCGGCGGTGGGCACGAGACCCGCCGACGGCTTCATCCCCACCACCCCGCACAGACTGGCGGGGATGCGCACCGAGCCGCCCGTGTCGGTGCCCAGGGCTCCCGGGACCAGGCCCGCCGCCACCGCCGCCGCCGAGCCGCCACTGGAACCGCCTGGGTGAAAGCCTTCTCGCCAGGGGTTGTGCACCGGGCCGGTCCAGGGGTTCTCGGAGGTCACGCCGTCGGCCAGCTCGTGCATGTTGGTGCGGCCCACGATCACGGCGCCGGCGTCGCGCAACCTTCGCACCGCCTCGGCGTCTTTTTCGGGGATGCGGTTCCGGTAGGCGCGGCAACCGGCCGCGCTGGGGATCCCGGCTTCGTCGAAATTGTCCTTGATGGCCAGCGCCAGGCCAAACAACGGGCCCGGTGCCCGTCCCGCACTCCGCGCCTCGTCCAGCGCCGCCGCCCGCTCGAGCGCTTGTCCGCGGTGGACGGCGACGAAGGCGTTGAGCCCAGAACGCTCGATATGCTCCAGACAGAGGCGAACATGCTGCAAGGAAGTCTGCTCGCCACGCGCTAGCACGTCGACGATCTGGGGAAGCGGCAAGGCCGAAAGACTCATGCTTCGAGGAGTCTATCAGACCTCGGTCCGCCCACAAAGCACGTTGCGTCCGGATTCTCTTTTCTCCCCTGCTCCATTCTGGTAGCTTGAAACCACCCAGGAGGAGCATGCTCATGCAAGAACGCCTGGACTACCGCAAGGCCCACAGTGTGGAAGAAGCACTGACGCTCTTTCAGGATCTCCCCAGAAGTCGTTACATGGCCGGGGGCACCGATCTGCTGCCCCGCGCGCGCGGAAGCGGCCAGGCCCCGAGCCGGCTGGTGGACATCAAGGGCATCCCGGAGCTTTCGCGCATCGAGGAGCTTCCCTCGGGCGATCTCCGGATCGGCGCCGCCGTGAGCGTGGCGGCGGTGGCGGCGCACCCTACCGTGCGCCAGCGTTTTTCGGCGCTTTCACTGTGCGCCTCGGCCCTGGGCTCGTACCCGCTTCGCAACCGGGCCACCGTGGTGGGCAACATCTGCAACGCCTCTCCCTGCGCGGACACCGCCGCGGCGCTCTTGTGCCTGGACGCGACGGTGCTGTGCGTCGGGCCGGCCGGACCACGCCGGATCCCCATCCACGAGTTTTTCGTCGGGCCCGGCCAGACCTCGCTCGCGAGCGGCGAGCTCGCGCTGGCCGTGGAGATCCCGGCGGCCTCGGCCGGAGGCCGCGCCGAGCTGGGCCGGCTCAGCCGCAGGCAGGGCGTGGACATCGCCACGGTGGCGGTGCTGCTCTCGGTGCTACCGCAGCGCAGCCCCCGGCACCGGGTGGCGCTGCTCAGCGTGGCCCCCACCCCGCGGCGGGCGTCCGAGGCGGAAACTCTCCTCGATCAGCGCGGGCCGTCCGCGGCGAACGCTGCCGCCGAGGCGGCCATGGCGGCGGCCCGGCCCATCGACGACGTGCGCGGGACGGCGGCCTACCGGCGCGAGATGGTCGGGGTGCTGCTCACCCGCGCGGTGCGGGCCCTGGGCGCGGCCTGAACGGAGGAATGGCCATGGCGATCCCCATCCGGGTCAAGGTGAACGGTCAAGTGGAAGCACTGGAGGTGGCGCCGGACGAGAGCCTGCTTTCGATGCTGCGCGAGCGGCTCGATCTGACAGGCGCCAAGGAGGGTTGCAACGAGGGTGAGTGCGGCGCCTGCGTGGTGCTGCTCGACGGCAAGGCGGTCAACGCCTGCCTGGTGCTGGCGGCCGAGGCCGACGGGCACGAGGTGACCACCATCGAGGGGCTGGGGCGTCCCGGCGCCCTGCACCCGTTGCAGAAGGCCTTCCTGGCCCACCAGGCGGTGCAGTGCGGGTTCTGCACCCCGGGCATGATCATGACGGCGCTGTCGCTGCTCTTGGAGAATCCCGCCCCGACAGAAGAAGAGGTGCGCACGGCGATCTCCGGGAACCTGTGCCGCTGCACCGGCTACCGCCAGATCCTGGACGCCGTCCAGGCAGCCGCCCAGGAGATGCGGGCCGGCGCCCAGGGGAGGCGGCCATGAGCCAGGGACGCTGGGTGGGTCGGGACGTTTTGCGGGTGGACGGGCTGGAGAAGGTCACCGGCGCCGCCCGCTACCTCGCCGACGTGAAACTGCCGCGCATGCTGTACGCCCAGGTGGTGCGCTCGCCCCATCCCCACGCCCGCGTGCGCGAGGTGGATGTCTCCCGTGCCCTGAGCGTGGCCGGGGTGCGGGCGGTGGCCACGGGCCGCGACTTCCCCTTCCACGTGGGCATCTACCTCAAGGACCAGACCGTCTTCGCCACCGACCGGGTCCGCTTCGTGGGCGATCCGGTGGCGGCGGTGGCGGCCGAGAGCCCGGAGGCGGCCCGGGAGGCCGCCGCGCTGGTGCGGGTGGAGTACGAACCGTTGCCGGCCCTGTTCGACGTGCGTCAGGGCATCCTGCCCGACGCGCCGCTGGTCCACCCGGACCTGGGCAAGTACCAGGTGGTGCCGTGGATCACGCCGCAGGCCGGCACCAACATCTGCAACCACCTCAAGGTCCGCAAGGGCGACTACCACGCGGCCCTGAAGACGGCGGCCCATGTGGTGGAGAACACCTTCGTGGTACCGCAGGTGCAGCACGTCCCCATGGAGGTCCACGGCAGCGCCGCGCGCATGGATCTCTCGGGCAAGCTGGAGGTGCTCACCTCGGCCCAGAGCCCGTTCACCGTGCGCCACCTGCTGTGCGCCTGCTTCGGCCTGAGCCACGGCGACGTGCGGGTGATGGTGCCCCAGGTCGGCGGCGGTTTCGGCGGCAAGGCGGGCATCAACCTGGAGCCGATCGTGACCGCGCTGGCCATGCGCGTCCCGGGGCGCTGGGTGCGGCTGGTGCTCACCCGGGCGGAGGAGTTCTACGCCGCGGTGGTGCGCCAGGGGCTGGTGGCGACGCTCACCACCGGGGTGGACCGATCGGGCAAGGTGGTGGCCCAGCGCATGCACTACCTGTGGGACTGCGGGGCCTACGGCGGCTACGGCGTGAACGTGGTGCGCGCGGCGGGGTACACCTGCGGCGGGGCCTACGAGTTCCCCAACGTGTGGGGCGACTCCATCGGGGTGTACACCAACCGGCCGGTGGGCTCGGCCTACCGCGGCTTCGGCATGCAGGAGATCCACTGGGCGCTGGAGCAGCAGATGGACATGGTGGCCCACGAGATCGGCGAGGACCCCATCGCCTTCCGCCTGAAGAACTGCCTGGGCCCCGGCAAGCGCACCGTGACCGGCCAGCTCCTCGACGAACACTCCGGCCGGGTGGACCAGTGCATCCAGCGGGTGGCCCAGGCCTTCTCCGAGCCGCTCGCGACGCGCCCGGGCCGGTTGCGCGGCCGCGGCCTGGCCTGCGCGGTCAAGGCCCCCGCCATGCCGAACGACGCGGCCAGCTCGGTGCTCCTCAAGTTCTGCGAGGACGGGGTGCTGGAGGTCCTGGTCTCGGGCATCGACTACGGGCAGGGCCTGCGCACGGTGGCGGCCCAGTTCGCGGCCGAGGCCTTGAACCTCCCCATCGAGCAGGTCCGGGTGCGCAACCTGCCCGACACGGACCTGTCGCCCTACGACTGGCAGACGGTAGCCTCGCGCCAGACCTGGGCTACCGGCAACGCCATCCTCAGGGCGGCCGAGAAGTGCAAGGCCCAGCTCTTCGAGACGGCATCTCAGGTGCTGGGCGCGCCGGTCGAGCGGCTTGCGCTTCGGGATGGACAGGTGGTGGACACCGGCGGCGCGGGGCGGGTGCCCATCACGCGGCTGGTGATGGGATACCAGTTCCCCGACGGCCACGTCATCGGCGGGCCGGTGGCGGCCGCCGCCCACCATGTCCCCGAGGGGCTCTTGTTCCTCGACCCCCAGACCAGCCAGAGCGCGAAGCCGGTGGCCAAGTGGACCTTCGGCGCCCAGGGCGTGGAGATCAGCGTGGACCCGGACACCGGCCACATCCAGGTGGATCGGGTGGTGGCCTGCTACGACGTGGGCCAGGTGGTCAACCAGGGGTTGATCCTGGGCCAGACCTACGGCGGGGTGGTCCAGGGGCTGGGCACCGGCCTGATGGAAGAGCTCAAGCTCGACCTTTTGACCGGCAAGGCCCAAAACGCCAACCTGGTGGACTACAAGATCCCCACCGCCCTGGACGTCCCGGCGGCGCTGGAGGCGAGCTTCGTGGAGACGCCGCAGAAGGATGGCCCCATGGGCGCCCGCGGCATCGGCGAGCACACCATGATCCCCACTCCGGCCGCGCTGGCCAACGCGCTGTACGCGGCGTGCGGCATCCGCATCCAGGAGATGCCGCTGACCGCCGAGAAGGTGCGCGCGGCCCTCCGAGAAAAGCGCGCCAAGGGGTAGTCCTTGAGGCTCTCTCACCCCTGCTGCCGGACCTTCGACGGGCGGTTTCGCTCACGGCTTGCGGCTTTTTCGGGCCGGGTGGCGAGCCGGAGCACCCACAGCGCGCTCGTATCTGGTGACGACGGCGAGGAAATCGTGCTTCTTACGCACGACCGGACACTGGTCCCCCGCGGGTTGAGGCTCCCCGAGGGCGCGCGCCTTCCGGATCCCGGCGCCGCCGTTCGCATCGACTGCGCCTGTTTCGAGCTTTCGCACCCCGACGGGAGCCGGGAGCGATGGTTCCTCGATGGCCCGGGCCAGGATCTCTTCGTGCCCGTGCGAGGACAGCAACCGGCCGCGCCCCGTCCCGCGCTGGTCATGGATGCGCTGCCCGCGCGCACACGAGCGCTCCTCGGCGTGGCACCGGAAGCGCGGCTTTGCCCAGACATCGAGGCCCGACCGACCTTCGCTGAGCTCGAGCTCGACCGGTTGCGCGCCCTGCTCGAAGAACTCACCGCTGGCCTGCGCGGCCTCACGCATGGCCACGAGGTCTGCCTGGAGGAGGCCGTCGACGGGCTCCTGGGCCTCGGCAGCGGCTCGACGCCCAGCGGAGACGACGTCCTGGCGGGCGCCGCGGCGGCGGCCCGGACGCTGGGCCTGCCCGGTGCCCGGCGCCTGGGTGAGGCGTTGACGGATCTTTCGCCCGACGCGACCACCGCGGCCGGCCGGGCCATGTTGCGCGAGGCGGCCGCGGGGTTTTTCGTGTTGCCGCTCTCTACCCTGGCAGGCGCCTGGCCGGCCGCCGGGCGCTCGACGATCGAGGCGCTCATCGGAGTCGGCGCTTCGAGCGGCGCCGACATGCTGGCTGGCTTCTTGGCGCAGACGGAGGCTCTATATGCCTGAACGCATTCTGATCCACCGCGCCCAGTACCATGACTCGGCTTATCTCATGCGGCTGTCCCGGCGCCTCGCGCAGAGCGAGGGCATCTCGGAAGCCGTGGTGGTCATGGCGACGGAGATGAACCGGGCCTTGCTAGCGAGCGTGGGCTTTCGCTCCGCCGAGCTAGATTCGGCCCGGCCCCTGGACCTGGTGGTCGCGCTGCGTGGGAAAGACCTGGCGGCGCTCGAGCGCGCCGGCGCCGAGTGCGAGCGGCTGCTGTCCCAGGACGATCGCCCAGCCGCGTCCGGCGCCGCCGCCCGCCCCGCCAGTCTGCGCGAGGCGCTGCGGGAGCACCCCCAGGCGGAGCTGGTCAGCGTGGCGGTGCCGGGCGAGTACGCCGGCCACGTGGCCCGACAGGCCATCGAAGCGGGGCGGCACGTGTTCTTGTTTTCCAACAACGTGCCGCTCGAGCAGGAGATCGCGCTCAAGCGCGAGGCGCGCGCGCGCGATCTTCTGCTCATGGGCCCGGACTGCGGCACGGCCATCCTGGGCGGCGTGGGGCTCGGCTTCGCCAACCGGGTGCGCCGCGGCCCGGTCGGCCTGGTCGGTGCCTCGGGCACCGGCCTGCAAGAGGTGTCCAGCCTGTTGCACCAGCTCGGCTCGGGTGTCTCCCATGCCATCGGCACGGGCAGCCGCGATCTGTCCGCCGAGGTCGGCGCCATGATGACCGAGGCCGGCCTGCGCCTGCTGGCCGCCGATCCCGACACCCGGGTGATCGGGCTCATCGCCAAGCACCCCGCGCAGGAGGTGGCGGAGCGATTGCACCGGCTCCTGGCGGGGTTCGGCAAGCCCGTGGTGGTGCGCTTCCTGGGGCAACCCGCCCGTTCTTCCTCGGCCGGGGTGAAGTACGCCGATTCGCTCGAAGAGGCGGCCTGCCTGGCCGCCCGGCTTTCAGGCGCGCCCCGCGACCGGCTGGAGGACGCCGCCTCGTCCGGTGCCGAATCCCCAGTTGAACCGGAGGCGAGCGCGCCCGGGCGCCTGGTGGGCCTGTTCGGAGGAGGTTCCCTGGCCTCCGAGGCCGCGCTCACGCTCCGCAGCCGAGGCCTTCCGGTCGAGGAACCGGGTGAGCCGCTGCTCCCCGGCCAGCCGCTCCCCGGTGCGGCGCACCTGGTGGTGGATTGCGGCGAGGAGTTCTACACCCGCGGCAAGCCCCACCCCATGGTGGACCAGACCGTGCGCTGCGAGCTGATCCGCCGGCTGGGGGCCGATCCCGCCGTCGGGGTGCTGCTTTTCGATCTGGTGTTGGGCGACGGCGCCCACCCCGATCCCGCGCCCGAGTTGGCACAGGCCCTGGAGGCGGCACGCGCGGCGCGCGGCCGGCGGCCCCTGCGCGTGTTCGCCTCGGTCACCGGCACCGAACTGGATCCCCAGGACGCCAACCGCCAGCGCGGCGTGCTCGAGCGGGCGGGAGCGCGCTGTTTCCCGTCCGCCTGGCGCGCCGCCGTGGGGGCCGCCGACGAGCTGCTCGGCGTGAGAGGTAAAGACGCATGAAAAACCTGCCGCCCGAAAATCGCAACCCGCTGAAGATCCCCCAAACGGTCTTGCACCTGGGCCTGGCCGAGGTGGCCCAGGGCGCCCGCGGCGCCGGGGTGCCGGTGGTGGAGGTGGACTTCGTGCCCCCCTGCGGCGGAGATCCCCGCCGGATGGCGCTGCTCGACGAGCTTTCGCGCCCGGCCCTGGCCGCGCGCATCGAGGAGGCCAACCAGCAGGCGCTGAAGAGACTCCTCACGGCACAACCCCACCTGGTGGGCATCGGCCGGGCCCGCGAGGTGGTGCCCGGCATGCGCGACGATCTGTTCCTGCACGCCGGCCCGCCCATCTCCTGGGAGCGCATGTCCGGCCCGCTGCGCGGTGCGGTGATGGGTGGGTTGCTCCTGGAGGGCCGGGCCAAGGATCCCCAGGAGGCCGCCCGCCTGGCCGCCGCCGGCGCCGTGCGTTTCGAGCCCTGCCACGCCCACCAGGCGGTGGGCCCCATGGCGGGGCTGGTGACGCCGTCCATGCCGGTGTGGATCCTCGAGGATCGCGGCCCGAACGGAGCGGACGGCCGGCCGCGCCGCGCCTTCTGCACCTTGAACGAGGGCCTGGGCAAGGTGCTGCGCTACGGGGCCTTCTCGTCCGAGGTGATCGAGCGGCTCCGCTTCATGGCCGAAACGCTGGCGCCGACTCTGCAAGCCGCCCTCGAAGCCCGCGGTCCGATCGATCTGAAAACGCTGTTCGCCCAGGCGTTGCAGATGGGCGACGAGGGCCACAACCGCAACCGGGCCGGCACCTCGCTCTTGTTTCGCGAGCTGGCCCCCGCCCTGGCACGCACCGCCCGGGACGGTGAGACCGCCGCCCGGGTGCTGGAGTTCATCCACAAGAACGATCACTTCTTCCTCAATCTGACCATGCCCATGGCCAAGCTGTTGCTCATGGCCACCGAGGGCATCCCGCTGGCCTCCTGCGTGTCCATCATGGCCCGCAACGGCACGGACTTCGGCATCCAGCTTTCGGCCCTGCCAGGGCGCTGGTTCGTGGGCCCGGCGCAGGTGGTGCGCGGTTTGTACTTCCCCGGCTTCTCCGAGAAGGACGCCAACCCCGACATCGGCGACAGCGCCATCACCGAGACGGCCGGCTTCGGCGGCTTCGCCATGGCCGCGGCCCCGGCCATCGTGCAATTCGTGGGGGGAACCCCCGAGGACGCCCTGAACACCACCCGCCGCATGGCCGGCATCACCCTCGGCGCCAACCCAAGCTTCGCCATCCCGTCGCTGGGCTTCAGCGGCGCCCCCACCTTGATCGACCTACGCAAGGTGATCGAGCTCGGCCGCCTGCCGACCATCAACACCGGCATCGCGCACCGCGAGCCGGGGGTGGGCCAGGTCGGGGCCGGGCTGGTGACCCCCCCCTGGGAATGCTTCCATCAGGCCTTCGAGGCCTTCGTCGCTCACGCCCGCGAGGCGTGACAAGGAGGAGAACATGCTTCCGATCGAGTTGAGCATCCCGCTGGGCATCGGCACCCCGGCCTGGCCGACCTACGAGCCGTTGCAGATGAAATACTTCAAGAGGCTGGCCCCCAACGGCGCCAACGGCCAGCTCCTCACCCACTCCAACCACGTGGGCACGCACCTGGACGGCGAGATCCACTTCTTCACCCCGGGCCGCGACATCGCCCAGCTCCCGCTCGACTACCTGATGCACGCCGGCGCCATCGTGGACCTGTCGGACGCCGCCGGCGAGTACGACGTATACACCTCGAAGATGGTCGAGGAGCGGGTCGAGGTCCGCCCGGGCGACATCCTCATCATCCACACCGGCTTCCACCACTTCGGCTGGGATCAGCCGACCGCCAACGAGGTGAGCTACATGGTGAAGCACCCCGGTCCGGACCGGGAGTTCGCCCGCTGGGCCAAGCGCAAACAGTTGCGCTGGATCGGCGTGGATTGCGGCAGCGCCGACCACCCCATGAACACCATCATCCGCAACTGGATGCCGCGCGAGGCCCGCCAGGCCGAGCTGCACTTCCGCAAGAAATACAAGCGGCCGCTGGCGAAATTCTTCGACGACTCCAAGTACCAGCTCATGCACATCGAGATGTTCGACCACGGCATCATCCACGCCGAGTGCCTGGGCGGGGACATCGACCTGCTGCTCAACCGCCGGGCCGTGATCGGCGCATTCCCCTGGCGGCTGGTGGACGGCGAGAGCTGCATCTGCCGTATCCTGGCCTTCGTGCCCGAGGAGGAGCACCAGCGGCTCATGCAAAAGAAGGCCAAGGCGGCACTCACCCGCTTCGGCGACATCGCCGGGGCGAAGAACGAGTGGCTGCACGCCGAGGGCCGGGCCCGCGCGGCCGCCCATCGCAAGAGGCGCTCGCGCGGGTGATGCCCACGGGGCAGCTTGCGCCATCGAGGGCGGTCTGCTACCTTCGGCCCACCATACAGCGGAGGCCCGCCCGGCAGGTTCGCCCATGACCGAGATCACCGTCCCCCCCCAACCCGTCGTTCCGCCGCTCGCCATGCACGACGGCTACGGCCCGCTGCTGCGAGCCTTCTTCTCCCGCTACTTCGATCCCATCCGCTTCCCGCCCGAGGCCGCCGCGCGCATCCGGGAGATCGCCGAGCGCGGGCCGGTGGTGTACGTGGGGCGTTCCGCCAACCCGGTGCACTTCTTGTACCTCAACCACATGTGTCTGAAACACCGGCTCCCGCTAGCGGCCTTCGTCAATGAGGTGGACCCGATCCTGTTCGAGCCGGTCGGGCTCCTGCTCGGGCACATGCGCGACCTGGCCCGGGACGATTCGAACGAGCCACCGGACACCACCATCCATCCCGAGACGGTCCAGCTCGCTGCCATGCTCCAGGCGAACCGCTCCGCGCTGCTGTTTTTGGATCGCCCCGCCACCCTGACCAGCGTGGGCGGCGGAGACGGCACGCGCCTGCTCGAGACCCTGATCGAGGTGCAGCGGCGCATGGATCGCCCCATCCACCTGGTACCCCACATGTTCGTGTGGGATCGCCACCCCGAGCGGGAATCGAAGAGCCTCACCGACGCGGTCTTCGGGCAACCCGAGGCCCCCGGCCTGCTGCGCTCGCTGTGGGTGCTGTGGCGCCGCTACCGCAACGCCTTCCTGAAGGTCGGCGAACCGCTGGATCTCAAGGCGTTCCTCGAGCAGGAGGGCCCGCCGGACGCGGCACAACAAGCGCCGCGGCTTTTCGAGGCGCTGACGCAGCGGTTCTCGCTGGAAACCTACGGAGTCACCGGGCCGCGGCTCCGGCCGCACCAGGAGTTCATCCGCGACATCCTCTCGGATCCCCACCTCCTGGAGCACATCGCCTCCCAGGCGGCCGGCGACAACACCCGCACCGAGGCCCTGCGCCAGCGCGCCAACGACCTATTGGACGAGATCGCCGCCGAGCCGCGCATCCGCTGGCCGCTGTTCCTCAACGCCGTGCTCAACGTCTTCTGGAGACGCATGTACGAGGGCGTGGTGGTGGATCAGGAAGGCTTCGAGCGCATCCGAGCCGCCCTGCGCAAGTCCCCGGTGGTGTTCTGCCCGGCGCACCGCTCGCACGTGGACTACCTCATCTTGAGCCAGATGTGCCTGCAGGAGGCGCTGCCGCTGCCCCACATCGCGGCGGGCATCAACCTGTCCTTCTGGCCCATGGGGCCCATCTTCCGCCACTCGGGCGCCTTCTTCATGCGCCGCTCGTTCAAGGGCGATGATCTGTACCCGGCGGTGTTCCGCACCTACCTGCGCCACGTCATGCGGGAAGGGTTTCCCATCGAGTTCTTCATCGAGGGCACCCGCTCCCGGACCGGAAAGCTCCTGCCGCCCAAGTTCGGCATCCTCTCCTGGCTGGTGCAGGCCTGCCTGGACGAATCCGACGGCGACATCCACTTCGTGCCGCTGTCCATCGACTACGAAAAGATCGTGGAAGCGCGGAGTTACGTGCGGGAGCTCTCCGGGGGCGAGAAAGAGAAGGAGAACGTGGTGGCCCTGGTGAAGGCCGGGGAGGCGCTGCGCAGCCGCTACGGCAAGATCTACCTGCAGGTGGGCAAGATCGTGTCGCTGCGCGAGTACCTCCTGCAGCGCGGCTACTCCGCCGCGCCCGACGAGGAGTCGCGCCGTCAGCTGATCTCGGCCCTGGCCCACGACATCCTCTTCCGTATCAATCAGGTGGCCACGGTCACTCCTTCCGGCCTGCTGGCGTTCTGCCTGCTCACCCACCGGCGGCGGGGCATGAGCGAGAAGAAACTGCTGGAGCGGGCCCGCTGGGCGGCCGAGTGGATCTCCCGCCGGCGGCCGGCGCGGTTCTCTCAGACCCTGTCCGACTTCCCGCGAGCGCTGGCCGAGGCCGCCTCCCGCTTTGCCCGGGATGGGCTGATCACCCTGCAGGACACGGGGCTGGACGTGGTGCTCTCGCCGGTCGAGCACCGTCGCCTGGCGTTGGATTACTATCGCAACAACGTGATCCACCACTTCGTGCCGGCCTCGATCGTGATGCTGGCGCTCCAGTCCTTCACGGTGGAGGCAGTGCCGCGGGGCCCTCTCGCCGAACGCATCCAGGACCTGTCCCAGCTCCTCAAACAGGAGTTTCTGTTCCGCAGCCGACGCGAGTTCGACTCCGAGCTGCAGGAGGCCCTGACGGACCTGGGCCGCCTGGGCCTGCTGCGCTCGGAGGGCGACTTCGTGGTCAAGAGCGAGGCGACCGGAGAGCTGGGCCAGGTGTTCTGCGGCGCCCTGGAGCACTTCCTGGAGTCGTACCTGTTGTGCGCCCGGGGCCTTTCGCTGCTCGAGCCCCAGCCGTTGCCCGAGCGCGAGTTCCAGAACCGCCTGCTGAAGCTCGGCGAGCACGAATTCGCCCAGGGGGAGCTGCGCTGGCCCGAGGCGCTATCGAGAGATCTGTTCCGCAACGCCATCCAGCGTTACACCGAGATGGGCCTTCTGGAACTCTCCTCTGCCGGGCGCAAGGACAGCCGCCTCGGCCTGACCCCACTGGGGAAGGACGCCGCTCGGCGCGAGGAGCTGTGCCAGCGCATCCGCCGTTTCCTGCCGCGGAACTAGCCGGCGCCGGAACCTACTCGCCCAGGCCAAACAGCACGAATCCGGCCCAGTGGCCCGGGTGCGGGAAATACCGCCGCACCACCTGCTGGGCCAGGCGCAGCGCCCGGGCGGGTGGGTGGTGGGACAGCTCGCGATAGAGCCTCTTCATGAGCATGGCCGTCGCCGGATCGGCGACGCGCCACAAGCTGGCGATGACGTTTTGGGCGCCCGCGGACAGGAAGGCGCGGGGCAGACCCGCCAACTCGTCTCCCGCCACGCCGCCCGTGAGCGCGGAGTCGCAGGCCGACAACGTCACCAGGCGAGCCGACAGGAACAGGTCGAACACCTCCTGCGCGCTGAGGTCTCCATCCCCGTTGGGCCCCGGTGAGAGCAGCAGCCGGCTGCGCAAGGGGTTGCGCGCGTCGAAGGTGCCGTGGCAGGCCAGGTGAACGAACTCGGCGTTCGGCAAGCGTTCGATGACGCGGTCCTTGCGGGCGTTCCCCCGGAGCCAGCGTTCGGCGCCGGGGAGCTCTCGCGACACCTCCACCGCCTCCAGCTCCGAAAGCGGCAGCGCCGGCCGGCCCTCCACGGTCGGGTTGCCCACCACCAGGGCCTCCCCGCTCGGCCCCAGCCGCTGCTCGTCGCGCCGCCGTAGCTGGTCCAGCATCAGCGCCGAATGCAACCAGAAAAGATCGAAACGCTCCCCCAGGATTCGCCCACTGCTGTCGCGCAGCGCGGCGAACGGAACGCGGGCCAGGATGCCGTGGGGCACGATCCCCAGGCGCTCTGCCCCTGCCAGTTGATCCTCGACGGGCTCCAGCAGATCCCGGTACAGGAGGGCGAGCTCCCCGTCCACGGGTTCGAAATGCTGCATGTCCTCACGCAGCTCCTTGACGCGCCGCTCGAGCTCCGCGCGAGCCACCGGCACGACGCGCAGCAGGCGCCGATCGCCTCTCAGCGCCCACACCATGACCTGCTCGCGGGCGACGAAGTAGTCGAGCAGCACGGTATCCGGCGGGATCCTGCCCTCCAGATCCTGCAAGCGGATCTCCTGCATCTCGATCCGCTCGGCCAGCTCCGGTTGGATGCGGCGCAGCTCGAGCAGCGCCGCGTTCTTGCGCTCCATCGCCTCCTGAACCCGCCGGGCCTCGTCTCCGGTCGGGTCTTGAAGCCGGGCCTTTCCGGCCAAGATGCGATCCGCGTCCTGGATGGCCGCAAGGCACTCGTTGGCCCGCCCTCCCGCGCGGATGTCGCGCCCGGCCAGCAGATCCAGCAGGCGGCGCGAACGCGAGCGTTCGACCATGACCAGGGCGTCGTCGTCCCGCCCGAGTCTCCACAGCATCCGCACGGCGGACTCGTAGAGTTCATACTTGTCGTCGGACAGCCCCGCCTGCAGATCGCTACCCGCGACCACCCGCATGCTCTCGACCAGCCGCAGCGCTTCCCGGTAATGGGCCAGGGCCGGCTCCAGCTCTCCCCTGCCCGCCCGCAAGTCGCCGAGCACGCGCTGTGCCCGCCAGGCGACCTCCTTCAGCCCGAGCTCGGTGGCGATCCGCTCCGCCTCCAGGGCATGGTCTTGCGCCGCCTCGCCCCCGCCCTCCAGGGCGCGTTCCGCGTCCGCCAGGCCCAGCAGCACCTTCGCCTGGTTGAACCGATCCTGCGCCGCGCGGCTGAGCCTCAGGGCCTCGTCGAGGTTGCGCTTGGCGGCGGCCCGGTTCCCGGCGGCGAGCTCCAACAGGCCCAGGTTGCGAAGATCGTACGCCCGACCCAGCTCGTTCTTGCGCGCCTCGTCCAGGCGCAGGGCCTCCTCGAAGCGCTGGCGGGCCAGGGCGGTGTCCCCGGCCTCGCGGGCCACCGCTCCGAGGTTGTTGAGCTGAGTGGCCTCTTCGTCCGCCAATCGGGCCTGGCGCGCCTCCTCCAGCGCCTGGCCCAGACGCTGCTCCGCCTCCTTCAGGTCCCCCAGGTTGAGGGCGATCAACCCTCCCAGGCTCCGGGCCATCACGGCCAGGCGGCGATCCCCCGCCTGCTTTGCCAGCTCCAGGGCGCGGCCCTGGGCGGCCCAGGCTTCCGGGTAGTCCCCGTGGTACCAGTGCGCGTGCGCCTGCTCGATGAACCCCGCGGCCTGTCCGGCCGCGTCCATGAGCTCCCGCGAAATCCCCAGCGCTCGCTCGGCCTGCTGCAGCGCCGCGGAATAGTCGCCGGCGGCCAGATCGCAGCGCGCCAGGTCCAACCCGATAGCGGCCTCTTGCGCGCGTTCCTTGAGGGCCCGCGCGATCCCCATGGCCGCCAGGAAACGCTCGCGCGCCACGGCGACGTCGTTGAGGCGCCGCAGGTAGATCGTCCCCGCGTTCTGCTCGAGCTTGAGGCGGCTCTTTTGATCTCCCAACGACTCGTAGATGGAGCTGGCCTTGCGCAGGGCCGCCAGCGCTTCCGGATAGCGCGAGGCGGCGTCCAGGGCCAGCGCCAGGTTGGTCCAGGCACCGGCAGACTCGGCCGGGTTGCCGCTTCTCTCCAACGCCTCGGCCGCGTCGCGTAGCAGTTCCTCGGCCGCGCGGTGGTTTTGCAGGCGAGCCTCCAGCACACCCAGCAGCGCCTGCGCGCGCGCCACGGCCACGGCGTCTCCCGCCCGCCGGGCGATGTCCACGATCTGGGTCTGGTGGAACCGCGCCCGCGAGAAATCCTCCAGGTGGAAGGAGCACTGGACCAATCCCTGTTCGATGCGGGGCAGCAGCTCCTCGCGTCCCAAGAAGCGCGCCCAGAAGCGCGTCCGCAAGAACGCCTCCTGCGCCTCCTTCCAGCGCTTGGCGCTGTATGCCGACATGGCGCGCTGGACATCCGCGGGCAGCGCGGCTTCGGCGCGTGCGCGCCGCTCGGTGGCGTCGAGCCCCGGATCACCGAGGACCTGCCAGGAAGGCACGGCGGCCTGCGGCCTGGGCCCGCGCCCGTTCAGCGCAGATACGGCCGCCGCCGGACCGGCACGCTCCAGGAGGGATAAAAGTTCCGGCAGGGCGGCCTGGACCAGATCCGACAGCCGATCGCCGGGCACCACGACGCTGGGGACCCCGGCGGCGATCATGGCCGCCAGCAACGCCTCCCGCGCTGGGACATCGCGTGGCTCGAGAAGAGCGACCCACAGACTGGCGCGCGCGGTCTGCTCGTCCAGCACGAGGCCCTCACGCCCTCCTCGCACCCAGGGACGGAGCAGGCGCAACGGGTTGCCCCGGAGCAACTCCTCCAAGAACACCACGCCCGCCTCCTCCCCGGCCAACGCGCGCGCCGCGGCACTCCCTTCGGTCGGGCGGACGTTCAGTTCGCCCAGGCGCTCCTTCAACGCCCACGCGAACGTCGCCCCGGGCGCCCCGCCGCGCCACAGCCCGATGCGATAGTTGAAGCGCGGGCTCCGGCGCAGGCGGACCAGGTCCGAGGCGGTCGAAAGGCGGCTCACCGAAAGCCGCGCCCGCAACGGAACCCCATCCAGCTCGAGCTCCTCCAGCGGGATCTCGCTCGTTCCCGCGGCCAGCAGGACGGTGCGCCGACCCGCGAGTTCCTTGCGCCAGGGTTCCGCCAGCCACTCCGTCAGCCGGCGCCTGGCGAGCCGGGAGCGCTCGGGATCGCCGCCGCGCAACTCCTCCACCGTCTGCCGCAGCGCCGTGGCCGGCACCGGCAACGTCACCTCTCTCATCCCATCGCCCGTGATCCAGAAGCTGATCAGCCGCCGGGGGGTCGGGACGTAGACGAGCATGCCTTCGCCAGGCAAGAGCGCCGCGCGGATCTCGGCGGCCGAGGCGGCCTGGCCCCAGAGCAGCCACAGGGCATTGGAAGCGGCTGTCCGGGCGCGTAGCTCAGCGAACTCCGCAAGCCCGGACTCGACCTCGCGCTTCGAGCGGGCCCGCTCCTCCTCCGTCGCCGCAGGCTCGAGCCGCGCCAGGGCCGCTTGCACGCGGATGACGATCTGTCGAAACCGCTGGAGCGACTCCGCCTCCTCGGGGACGAGCAGCTCCATGTCGTCGGTCTGCAGCCGATCCTGTCGGTCTCGCAAGCGGGCGTTTTCGAACCATTCCAGGGCCGCGGCGGTATCCTCCCGGGCCAGCGCCTCTTCTCCCAGCGATCGCAACAGCTCGTCCCGGGCCAGCCGGGCGGCACGGTCGTGCCGTGTCCCGGCGAGTTCGCTCGGCAACGACAGCAGCGCCTTGGCCCTGTCCAGCGCAGGGGCGCCGGAGAGCCGCCAGGCCACGGGCACCAGCCCAAATTCCTCGCTGCGGCGTTGGTTCTCGCGC
The DNA here is from genome assembly GCA_012798435.1 of Myxococcales bacterium. Lineage (GTDB taxonomy): Bacteria > Myxococcota > B64-G9 > B64-G9 > B64-G9 > JAAZNF01. Next base: position 17,036 of record JAAZNF010000005.1, read on the forward strand.
CGCAGCGCGTCCGCCGCCTGTGTGTCGCCCTCGAACTCGCGCAAGACGGCCAGGTTGTCACAGGCCAGCGTCGCCGCAATCAGCTCCTCGCGGTTCCGCGGATCCTCCGCCGGACAGGCGCGCGCCAGATCTTCGCCCGCCTGCTCCAGACGCCGGACCGCGTGATCCAGAAACGCGAAAGATTGCATGAGCTGGCGCTCGGGATCCGATTGGGCCGCGAGGAGGGGTTGCGAGAGCGCCGCCCGGAATCCAGCGACGCCCCGGGCGCTGGCAAAACGACGGAGCAGAGCGGGGTCTACGAGATCGCCGGCCCGCTCCACCCGGCCCTGGATGGCGGACAGGCGCTGGTCCACCTCCAGCCAGCTCACGCCGCTCTCGTCGGCCGCGGCAAGGCTCGCCAGGTTGGCACCTCCGGCAGCCAGCCCCTCTGCCTCCTGAGCGGCGTCGGCATACGACAGCGACTCGCGCACCTGGCGGGCGGCCTGCGAAAGCTCGCCGGCGCGGGCCAGCCGATCGGCCTGCTGGCTGGCCGCTCGAGCGAAATCCGGGGCCAGGGCTTCCACCCCTTCCCGTTGCATCTCGACGGAAAGAAGCTCGAGGGCGCGCGCGCCGGCTGCCAGCGCCAACCATGGATCTCCCATTCGCCAGAAGAGCCGGCTCTGCAGCATCGCCAGCAGGTACCGCTCTTGTGCCCGGCTGAATCCGAAGGCCGCCCGCGACCCGCGCCCGCTGACCGCTACCGACACCCCGCCGCCGGCGTCTTCCGCCTCGCCGAGCCGGGCAAGGAGCCTCTCGGCCTCGGCGAAGGCTCCGGCGGCCTCCTCGAGCCTGTTCGCCAGCATCAGGTTGTTGGCCAGGTTGCGCTGGCAGATCTCCTCCCGCGCCACCTGCTTCTCCTCCCGGTAGATCCGGCAAGAGCGGCGGAAGGCCTCGATCGCCGCCAGGTGGTCTTCCGCCATCTGGTGCGCTGCCCCCAGCGCGCTCCACAGCCAGCCGAGGCGAGCGCGCCGGGCCGGCTCGCGCTCCGCGTGCTCGATGGCGGCGGCGAAGCTCCGCCGAGCGTCTTCATGTTCTCCCGCCAGGAAGGCGGCCCGCCCGAACTGCTCGAGGAACACCTGCCGGGTCACCGGGTGGCGGAACGGGAATCCCGCGGCTTCGCGCCTCTTGAGGAACTGATGGGCCTGGCGGTGGTTGCCAAGCAAGAAATGCACGTTGCCCAGGTTCTGCAGCAGGTCTGCTTCGGTCTCCGGTTGGGTGCGCGCGTCGAGCAACGTGAGCGCCGTATCGTAGGCCGCCGCCGCGCGGCTCAGCGCTTCGCCATCTCCGTCTTGTCTTCCGCGCTGCTCCTCGATCCAGCCCAGGGTCTGGTGGGCGTACGGCAGCCGCTCGTCGAGCGCCAACGCCTCGCGCAGGTGGCGCTCCGCCTCCGAGAAGTGCCGGGGCGGCTCGTGGTAGGTCAACGCCAGCCCGACCAGGTAGTGCGAGAGTTCGTTCGGGCGCGCCGCCAGGAGATCGCGGCAGCGCTGGAGCGCGGGCGCGATCTGGCCCGAGCGCGCCATGAGATCCAGCCAGCGCCGCCACAACACCGGATCGTCGTCGTATTGCTCCAACATGCGCTGCGCTACGCGCAGCGCGCCCGCGATCTCACCGCGCGAGGTGAGTTCGTCCAAGGTGCGCCGCCCGAGCTCCTCCAGTTCGCGCCGCGCCGGCACCGCCGCGGCCGGATGATCCGGGAACCGCCGCAGCAGGTCCACCGCTCGATCCAGGGCCGCGCCGGTATCGCCAGCGCCGCGGTCCAGCCGGGAGAGTGCCAGCAGCGCCCGACCGGCCAGATCCGGAGGCGTGTCCTTGCTTTCGAACACAGCCGTGAGGGCCGCCCGCGCCCGGCCCTGCTGGTGCTGGCCCAGGTACCACTCGCCGAGGGCCAGGCCGGCCAGGCTGCGGAGATCCGGCAGGTGTTCGCCCTCCTGTATCAGCTCTTGCAGGCGCTCCAGCGCCGGGCGCGCGTCGGCCGCCTCGGGCAGTGACAACGAAAGCCCCACCAGGAATTCCGCGGCCCGGCGTCTTTCGGCCGGGGTGGCCCGCAAGGCCTTCAGCACGGCCAGCGCATCGCCTCGGGCGCCTTCCGGATTGCCGGTGCGGTTCCACAGCTCCGCGCGCTGCAGCAGGGCCTTCACCGCCAACCGGCTCTGGCTCTTCTGCGCTTCGAGGGGCTGCGCAAGCGCCTCGAGCGCCTCGTCGGGACGACCGGCCCGATCCAGGATCTGGGCGCGCAACAAGGCGCGCCGCGTTTCGGATACCGGCAACGACTCGACCTCACCGAGGAACTCCTCGATACGCGCGCGCCGTTCCAGAAGCTGCGCCCCGGACAGCCCCGCGGGCAGCTCGCGCTGGACGCGCGCCGCCAGCAAGCCCCATCGAGCCCGGTTCCGGATGGAGGCCAGGCGCGCCTTCTCCGACAGAGCCGAGAACATCTCGACCGCCTCTTGCAGCCGGCCCGCCTCGAGCAAACGCTCTCCCTGAAGCACCCGCGAAAGCTCCACCTCGCCGAATGCCCCGAGCTCGCGCTCGGCCCGGCGCAGCCAGTACAGGGATTGCTGCAGGTCGGGCGCGCCGTTGGCACGCGCCAACATGTCCTTGCGACTGCCGACGGGAGCGCCCAGCCCGGTGATGGAAGTCCGCCAGATGTCCAACCCGCCTTCACTGCGGCTGGCGTAGTACACATCGTTGCCCATGATCCGGGGCTGGATGTCGGACGAGAGTCCGGTCGTCAGCGGGAATGGCTCCGAGGCGCGGCCGTCCGAGGCGATCTCCACCCGCCACAAGGAGGGGCGATCGGCGGTGTCGATGCGACCGTCGCCATTGGTGTCGTCCTGGAAGCGGGAGAACACCACCCGCCACGGCGCGACCTCGCCGCCAAAGGCGGGGAACGCCTCGGGGCGATCGCAAGCGGTGAGTGGCCGCTCGCCGCCATCGGCAAGATCGTGCAGCCAGATGCAGGGAGGCCCCTCGCGATTCGGCGAGGTGAAGGCCAGGTAGCGCCCGTCCGGCGAGACCGCGGGGTCGAACCCGTCGCGGCGGGTCAGCCGCGAGACGCTGCGACTGGCGGCGTCCAGGAGGTAGATGCCCTCGCTGTCGCTGTCGGGCTGGAGCCGCGTGAAGGCCAACCGGCCATCCGGGAGAAATGCCGGCTGTCGCTCCGCGGTGTTGCGATCGGTGAGCCGGTCGAGCCTGCCGCTCGCCAGATCCAGCAGGAAGATGTCCCCCTTGGCGTCGAGACGCTGGGAGACGAAGGCCAGCTTCTTTCCGTCGGAGGAGAGGGCCGGATCGAAATCGTCGGCGGGATCGCTGGTGACGCGCCGGGGCGTTCCCCCGGAGAGCGGCCGCACCCAGATCTCCCGGTCCTGTCCCTGGTTGGACACGTAGAAAAGCCGGCGTCGGACGATGTCGACGACCGGGGAGAGTTCGTCTTCCAACCCGCGGGTGACCTGGCGCGACTCAAAAGAGACAACGTCTTCGGTCGGCCCCTCGATGGCGTGCCGACCCGCGGCGCACCCGCCGGAGAAGACCAGCAGCAAGGCCGCGAAGGCACGACCTCCGCCCGTGGCCCTACACGTGGAAGACGTCGATTTCCTGCTTGAGACGCGCACTTTTCTCGGCCAAGGACTGCGTGGCCTCGCCCATCTCCTGCGCGGCCTTGGCGTGGTTCTTGGCGATCTCCCGCACCTGCTCGATGACCCGCAGGATATTGTCCGAAACCACCATCTGTTCCGACAGGGTCGTGCGGGTCCGCTCCGCCGAGTCTCGCATGTCCCCCACCGTGGCCAGCGCCAGGCGGTTCTCCTGGGCCTGCTGGTTCACCAGCTTGCCGATGGCCTGCGTGCTCTGCAAGGTATCGCGGAAGGCGGCCAGCAGCTCCTCGCCGCTGCGGGTCTGCCCGGAGGCGGTCTCCGAGATCCGGCCGGCCAGCTCGGCTACCTGGTTGATCTCGCGGGTGACCACCGCGCTGGAGCGAGCCTGAGTCTCCGTGAACTTGGCGATTATCTCCACGTTCTCGGCCGCGCGCTGGACGTTGACCAGGATCTGGTTGAGCGATTCCCCCGCCTGTTGGGCCAGGTTCACGCCCTCGTTGACCGTGGCGCCGCCGCCGCGCATGACGCGGATGGCCTCGCCGGAGGCTTCCTGGATGTCGGTGATCATCTGCCCAATCTCCCGAGTGGAAGACCCGGTACGCTCGGCCAGGGAGCGGATCTCGTCGGCCACCACCGCGAATCCCCGGCCGTGCTCGCCGGCCTGGGCGGCGATGATGGCCGCGTTGAGGGCTAGCAGGTTGGTCTGATCGGCGATCTCCTCGATCACTCCCAGGATGGAGCCGATGGCCTCGATGCGGTTGCCGAGCCCCAGAATGACGCTGGAGGCCTGCCGGGTGGACTCTACGATCCGATCCATGCCCTCGATGGTGCGCCGCACGGCCACCGCGCCTTCCTGGGCCACGTCGATGGCCCGGCGGGTCATCTGGGCGGTCTCCGCCGCCCGGTTGGTCACCTCGGCCACGGAGCGATCGACCTCCGACATCGACTGGGCGGAGCGTACGGCGCCGGCGCTGAGCTCGTGGATGACCTGGGCCACCTCCTGCACGGCCCGGGTCATGCGCTCCACGATCTGACCGGTGCGATCGACTGTCCCCTGCAACGAATCGCATTCCTTCAACATGAGCGAGAAACCCTGGCTCACCTTGTCGGCGACCTCGGCGGTCTCGCGGGCGGAGAGGGCCAGTTTTTTGAGCGCCTCGGTGCCGCTACCGATGGTCTGGTTGAGGCTGTGGACGGCGTTGCTGGTTTCGAGCACCGACTGAGCCTGCACATCGGCCCCGGTGGCGATGGCCGAGGCCTTGAGCAATAGCCGGTCGCAGGTGCTGGCGATCTGGTTGGCCAGGGTGGAGACGTCGCGCACCATCCGCCGCAGGTTATCCGCCATGGCATGCAGCGCGTCCCCCAGCTCGCCGATCTCGTCGTCTCCCACCACGGTCAGATCCCGGCGCAGCTCGCCGCGGGCCACCTCGCCGGTGAACATCACCATGCGCCGGATGGTGCCACCCAGGTACGCCGCGAACAGCCATCCCAGGCCGGCCGCCACGACCAGCGAGCACAGCAGGATGCCCAGCGTCAGCCCCAGCAGGGTGCGCTGCGTGCTGAACAAGGCCGCGGCCCGCACCGGCGCGATGAGCACCCTCGACGAGTCCGCGCTGAAGGCGAAGGCGTAGCTGCCGGAGCCCGCGGGATCCGTCACGGTGCCCGAGACCCCGGGGCCGCGCAGGGCGACGATGGTCCGGTACAGTTCGCCAGAGAGGGGCTCGGCGTCCTGGCTGCGAAAGGCCGCCCCGTTCTGGTTCACCAGGTGCAGGAAGACGCCCTCCCCGAGCTTGCGGGATTCGGTGGTGAGGTACTTGTCGATCTCGCTCCGTCCGGCACCATCTTGCTCCAGGATACGCGCCCCGCGCTCCACCAGCACCAGGCCGCTCTCCATGCGCCGGCCCAGTTCCTCGGCCATGAGCCGGTTGGCGTGGAAGTTGCTGAAGGCTCCCACCAGCAGGGCTGGCATGCAGGCCAGGCCGAACCCCAGCATGATGGTCTTGCTTCCGAGGGACAACCCGCGCCGCCGCGGTCCGCCCCTGCCGTAACTTGACGCCGCCTCCAGCGCCTCTCCGGAACGAGCGCCAGGGGAGAAGAAGAACACCATGCCCATCGCCTGCGCCCCGAACAACCCCAGCAGCAGGAAGTAACCCAGGTACTGAACCGGGAGGTCGGCCTCCCAGATCATGAACAGGCCCACCCCGTTCATGAGCAGCACGGGACAGACGCCGCCGGTGATGGCCAGCTTGAGGTACAGACTGCCGGCTGCCCGTCGGGCCCTGTCGATGATGGCGTCCTCCAGTTTCTTGCCGGTCAGGTGGGCCTCGTAGAAATCCATGAGCGGCTGGTAGAAGCGCAACACCAGAAAGACGGTGCACCAGCCTATCAGCACGGCGCCGGCCCACAGCACGATCTCGAACAGGAGCCAGTGACCCTTCGGCGGGGGAAAGAACCAGATGATGAACAGGTTGCTGACCAATACCACCAGGCCCCACAAACCGACCAACAGGCCGGCCGTCCGGATGGGTGAAACGTGGCGAGAACGGTCGGTTTCGTTCACCTGGTGTCCCTCGAACGAACGGGCCCATTGTACCTTGAAGTATCGAAGAGTCAAACGAATCGCCGGGTTGCATTGGCCTTTCGAGCGGTCTCGACTATAATGGAGCTGGTTGCGAGGAGCCTCATGAAAATAACGATTTGCCTCATGGTGCTTGCGCTTTCCCTCAGCCTGGCCGCGTGCTCCTCCGGAGGGGAGGCCGGCTGCCGCGTCGACACCGACTGCCCCTCGGGCCGGTACTGCGCCATCCTGTCCGGGGATTGCGTGTACGACTGTGTGCTGGCGTCGGACTGTCCCGAGCGGTACCGCTGCACCGGCCGGGGCCGGTGCGAGCTCGGCTGCTCCATCACCCACGGCGGCGTCGAGGACTGTGACGGGGTGGACAACGACTGCGACGGCGACACCGACGAGGATCTCTCGCCGCGTTCCTGCGAGCGCACGAACAGCTACGGCACCTGCACGGGCACCGAAACGTGCGTGTCCACCGCCTGGCAGTGCGACGCGCTTGTCCCGGCGCGCGAGATCTGCGACGGAGTGGACAACAACTGCGACGGGCAGACCGACGAGGGGTTCAACTCGGGGCAACCCTGTTCCGGAGAGGGCGCCTGCCCGGACGGCGTGTGGGAGTGCGTGGACTCCACCGGGCAGCGCTGCAGCACCCTGCCGGGCGGCTCGGACGACCGCTCCAGCGCGGAGGTCTGCGACGGTGTGGACAACGACTGCGACGGCGAGACCGACGAGGACATCCCGCCGCTGGACGAGTGCGAGCTGGGGGCCGCCGCCCACGACGGCAAGGACAACAACTGCAACGGCGTGCCCGACGAGCCCGGCTGCATGGTGCGGGTGCCCTACACCCTGGAAGGGTTCGTCGTGCTGATCGACAAGTACGAGGCCACCGTCTTCGAAAACGCCGACTGCACCGGACAGCGCTTCGGCGAGGAGAAGTCCAGCTACGACTACCCCGCCGGCTGGCCGCCCAACGACACCAGCGTCACCGTGACCCTGTACGCCTGCTCCCTGCCGGGCCTTCGCCCCTCGCGCAACTTGACCTGGTACCAGGCGCGCCGGGCCTGCCAGGCTTCGGGCAAGCGCCTGTGCACCAAGCGGGACTGGTCCATGGCCTGCGGCGCCGACTGGGACGGCAGCAACTTCCAGTATCCATACGCCGACCGGGTCTACAGTCCCACCGCCTGCAACACCTTCACCCGTCTCGTCGGCGACACGGTGGCGAGCGGATCCCTGGACACCTGCCGCTCGCGGATCGGCAGCTATGACCAGAGCGGCAACCTGTGGGAATGGACGGATTCGCCCTGCGAGAAAGACGCCGCCAAGCGCTCGGTGCAGGGCGGCGCCTACGAGTGCTGGACCCAGACGACCTCCGGCTGGGAGGCGTGCGACTTCGACGACCCGGACCAGCGGCGCACGGACATCGAGCAGCGCCACCAGTGCCAGTACCCCATGACCTACACCGACTACTGCGACTCGCCCCTGACCGCCAACGCCACCATGGGCTTCCGCTGCTGTTGGGATCCGCCCTGATCCGGCTATTTCTCCGCCACCACCTCGAACACCAGCTCCCCGTCGTCAGAGACGAAGGACTGGGGGCAGCCGAAGATCTCGCACAGGCCGACGGTCCCCAGATCATCGGGGCGCGGGGTGAGGTACAGGGCCCTGCGGTAGGCGCCGACCCGACAGGTGCACGGAACGAGCGTCCGTAACGGCTCTTCGCAGATGGGGCAGACGAGCTGCAGCCGCGTGCCCGGCGGAAGGTCGGGCCCCTCCTTGCGGGCATCGTTGATGATGGGCGAGAGGTAGAAGTCTTCGGCGGGGCCGCCCTCGCCACCCACCAGACCCCGCACGTGGATGGCGGGGAGCCCGTCGAAGGTCACCGCCCGCACCATCAGGTTGTGGCCGTTGTGGCAGTACACCGCGGGAAGGTATGCCTTGCCGTCCTTCCTGCGGATGCGGCTCGAATCGGTGAACCGGTAATCCTCGAGGTATTTCTCCAGCCGGACGCGGCGCACAAATTTCTCTTCTTCTGCCATGGGTTGTCCCCTGCCCCCGAGTTTTCGGTTGATGCCTTACCATGTTTTACCGCACAATGGCAATCGTCGTGCGCAGGAGAGTGGAGGTGACCATGTCCCGAAAGCTCTGGTTGTGGGGGTCCATCGCGGCGCTGCTCTGGTGCGGCCGCTCGCGGGCCGAGGATCGCCTGACCCTGCTCGATCCGGTGCGGGTGGACCGTCCCACGCTGATCCACCTCGGCGTACAGCTCCTCATCCAGGGCGATGACGACCACGACGCCACGGTATCGGTCCGCTATCGCGCGGTGGGGCAGAGCGCCTGGCGGGATGGCCCGCCGCTCTTCCGGGTGCGGCCCGAGGACGTGGCCGGGCTTTCGGTGCCCGAGCAGTTCGCCGGAAGCCTGTTCTACCTGCGCCCTGGCACCGAATACGAGATCGAGCTTGTCGTCCGCGATCCCGACAACGGCTCGGAGCTGGTCCGGACACTGACCGCGCGGACTCGCGGCGTGCCAGGCGATCCGGCGCAACCGGACACGGTCAATGTCTCCGATGCCACCGGGCTGCGCTCCGCTCTCTCCGCCGCCCGCGCCGGAACGATCATCGTCCTGGCCGACGGCACCTATTCCGGCACGTTCTCCATCAACCAGAGCGGGACGGCCGAGAACCCCATCGTCATCCGCGGACAACACCGTGACGGGGCGATCCTGGATGGCGGTGGCAGCACCGGAAACGTCTTCGAAATCTACGGAAGTTTCGTGCACCTCGAGAACCTCACCCTGCGGAACGCCAACCGAGCGCTGCGCTTCCAGGGCGCCGGCACCGAGGGAAACGTGGCCCGGCGGCTGCGCATCCGCGACGTGCGCCTGGGCATCGGCAGCCGCGAGAACCAGAAGGACTTCTACATCTGCGACAACGACCTGCAAGGGCTGCTCCAGTGGCCGACGATCTACACCGACGACGGCGGGACGCACGCCAACGACGACGGCATCAACCTGGCCGGGGACGGCCACGTGGTGTGCCACAATCGCCTGCAAGGCTTCGGCGACGCGCTCAAGATCGAGCAGGACGGGAGCCGGGCGGTGGACTTCTACGGGAACGAGGTGGTCAGCGCCTACGACAACGCGATCGAGCTCGACACGCTGGCCGGGAACGGCCGGGCGGTCTTCAACCGCTTCACCAACGCCTTCATGCCGGCCTCCTTCCAGCCGGTGTTCGGGGGGCCGGTGTATTTTCTACGCAACGTGGTGGTCAACTACACCTCGGAGCCCCTCAAGTTCCACAACAGCACCTCGGGTGTCTTGGTCCTGCACAACACCTTCGTGAGCCCCGGCGCGCCGCTGGTGGTGTGGGACGACACGACCAGCTCCCACTTCGCTATCCAGAACAACATCTTCCTGGGCCCGGCCGCTCTCGGCGGCGCGCGCACCGTGGACTGGAGCGGCACGGTTCGAGACGGCCTGTTCGACTACAACGCCTACCGCCCGGACGGGGGCTTTCGCATCCGCTTCGAGTCGGGGGCGGTGTCGGTGTCGAGCTTCGCCGCTCTGCAAGGCGCCGGCGTCGAGAGCCACGGCCTGCTGCTCGCGGCGTCGCCGTTCGAGAGCGGGCTCGAGCCGCCCACGAGCTACACCGAGACCCTCTCCCCACCCGAGGCCATCCTCTCCGCGACCACCCCGGCGCTGGACCGGGGCCTCCTGCTCCCCGGCATCAATGACGCCTTCCGAGGAAGCGGCCCCGATCTGGGCGCGCTCGAACGCGGCTGTCCCTCCCCCATCTTCGGCATCCGGCCCGAGGGCGTGGACGAGCGGAGCGAGCCGTTCGGCTGCGAGACCGGGCAACCCATCGAGGAGGACGGCGGCGACGGGGACGCCGGGAGCGGCGATGCGGGGGTGGACGCATCCGACGGTTCCCAACAAGGCGATGCCGGCGATGCCTCGCCCGGGGACCCAACCGCCGACGCCGGCACCGACACGGGAGCGGCGGACGATGGCCTTCCACCCGCGGACGGCGGAGACGGGCTGGCGCCGGGAGACGGCTTGGGCGAGCGGATGTCGGGTGGTTGTGGCTGCGCCTCGGCACCCGCTCCGGCCGCGCTAGGCATCGCGGGGTTGTTCTTCCTCCGGCGACGAAAGACGCCAGAAAAAGACGCCCTGATCTGCTAGACTGGACCCGGACTGGTATTTCCACGGGAGCACCCATGCGAACGTTGTTGCGGGATCTCTATTTTCAGACCCTGCAAGGGCTGGCACCTCTCGCCACCTACAACCAGGACAACCACGGCTGCGACTGGGGCACCAAGAACGACAACCGCAGCGGGTTCTTCCTGCCCGAGCTCACGCGCGAGGCGCTGTTCCAGGCCATGTTCGAGCGGCGTTCCTTCGCCACCACCGACAAGAACGCCACGATCGTGATGATGGCCCAGGGCGAGTGCTGGATGGGCTCGATCTTGCGAGGAGCCACCTACCTGAACTTGAGAGTGACCGCGTCGGATCCCGATCCGGACGACGCCTTCCTCGCCATCGAGTTCTACGGACCTCAGAAGACTCTCCTGTCGACGTTCGACTGCGCCGGGACCAACCCCTGCGTCGCAGAGCTCTCGGTCCCGGTGATCGGCTCCACCGACGTCGTGGCCCGGGCCACCATGCAGGACGGCGGATCCCTGGTGGCCGCGCCGATCTGGGCCTCGCCCTAGAGCGACATCGCCACCGAGGGAGAATCCCATGCGCTTCTGTTCTTGGATTTGCCTTCTCTTGAGTTTGCTCGGCGTGTGCTCCGCCTGCACCGGTTCGATCGGATCTTCCGGCCGGCCCGACGGGGACGAGGACGCGCCGATTTTATTGGACGGGACAGATGGCACCGGCGGCGACGCGGGCACGATGGGTGACGACGGCAGTGTCACAGACGCGGGACAGGACGCCGGCGCCGACGCCGGCGCGGATCCGGGGCCCGACGCCGGGCAGGACGACGGCGGCGATGCGAGTACCGACGCCGGGAGCGATGCCGGAACCGGCGATGGTGACGGCTCGCCGGGCCGGGTGCTCCAGGTCGGCCCGACGCGCACTTACAAGACGCCCTGCCAGGCGGCGGCCGCCGCGCGTGACGGAGACACCATCGAGATCGACGCCGGGGAATACCTCGGCGACGTGTGCGCCTGGACCCGAAACGACCTTACCATCCGCGGCGTGGGCGGGATGGCGCACCTGCGCGCGAACGGGGCGGCCTACGGCGGCAAGGCCATCTGGGTCATCCAGGGGGATCACACCACGGTGGAATGGATCGAGTTCTCCGGCTGCACCGTCCCGGACCAGAACGGCGCCGGCATCCGCCAGGAGGGCACCGGTCTTACCGTGCGCCACTGCTCCTTCCACGACAACGAGGACGGCATCCTGGCGGGCGACGATCCCGAGAGCGACATCCTGATCGAATACTCCGAGTTCGCCCGCAACGGCTACGGCGACGGGCAGTCCCACAACCTGTACATCAACCACGTGCGCCGGTTCACCTTCCGCTTCAACTACTCCCACGCCGCCCACCAGGGCCACGAGCTCAAGAGCCGGGCCTACGAGAACGTCATCCTCTACAACCGCATCAGCGACGAGGCCGGCGATCCCAGCTACACCGTGCAGCTTCCGAACGGCGGCCTGAGCATCGTGATCGGCAACCTGCTAGAGCAAGGCCCGGACAGCCCCAACCACACCCTGTTCTCCTATGGTGACGAGGGACTCACCAATCCCACGCCGCAGCTCTTCATGGTCAACAACACCCTGGTCAACGACTACGACGGCGGGACGTTCGTGCGCATCGCCGCAGGCGCCACGGCGACGCTCACCAACAACCTCTTCGTGGGCTCGGGCACGCGCGTCTCGGGCACCGCGCAGGAGACCAACGACCTCTCCGACGCCAACGGGGCTTGCCTTTCCGACCGGGCCGGCTTCGACTACCACCTCGTGGCCGGCTGTCCGGCCATCGACGCCGGCGCCGACCCGGGCTCGGCGGCGGGCTTCGATCTCGTCCCGCGCAGCGAATACCTCCACCCCTGCGCCGAGGAGCCCCGGCCCGCCTCTCCCCCACTGGACGTGGGTGCGTACGAGTTCCGCTGAGCGGTTTTTCGGCGGGGTTCGCCTAGGGCGTACAAGGGTCGGGCCGGGCCACGGGCGCCAGGACGCCGTTGATGACCCCGTTGGAGTCCACCAGGGTCCACAACTCCGGCTGCTCCGCAGTGTCGTAGGTCCAGAACAACCAGGCCGAGAACCCTCGGGCACAGCTGCTCACCTGCAAGTCGCGCATGGCCCAGGCCGCATCTGTCAGCGCCGGATAGCGATTCTTGAAAGCGCCGAACTCACCCATCCAGAGAGGTCTCTTCGGGTCCACGGAGTTCCATTCGATGCTGGCCAGATCGCCATCGAGGGTCCAGTTGGCGTCAGCATCGTAAATGTGGATATCCATGAAGGACAGGTTGGAATACCGGCTCAAAGAGGAAGGCCGCGGCGGGAAGCGCGGCTCTTCTCCTGGTCCGGGTATCGGCAGCAATCCCTGGGGACCCGACCGGCCCACGGCACGGTAGGTGAACATCCCCACGGTGACCAGGGCTTCGGGATCGACCGACTGGATGGCAGCGGTCAACTGGTTGGCGTAGGAGACGGCGTTGGCGTCCCAGGCTTGCTGTCGCTGCGCCGGATCGGACATGTCGTAGCTTAGTCCGTCGGCGGTGCGCACCACCTTGTCCGTGCAGGCAAAGGCCGGATTGTTCGCGCAGGTATACGGGGGCGCGGGGTCGCAACAGAACGGCGGGTAGTCGCCGTTGGCATGCATCTCGTTCTCCAACTCGTAGGCGATGATGGTGCTGAGCAACGCCTGGCCAATGCGCGCGCGGAGTGCATTGATGAAGTCCGTGACGTACGCGATCTTGGCGGTCCGCTCTCCGGCGTGCAGGTACATGGCGTTCCAGCCCACCAGGTTGGGATCGGCGGGTGCGGCCAGAGAGCGATAGTGGGCGTTGATCGGCGTTCGTCCCACGATCGGCAGCACATACACGCGCTGCTCCGTAGCCCGGCGCACGAAATCGGCGAAGGCATCCAGGTAGGCCCCGTCCAGCCCTGCCGCGTCCCAGGTGCCGTTGATGCCGTTCGTCCGATCCCAGTCGCCGGAGTCGATGAAGACGCGCACGACATTGTAGCCGTCCCGGTGCATCTGCCGCAGGGCGGACTCCGCCGCCTGTGGGTCGTATAGTGCGGGAGAAAAGGTCGAATGATAGGGCACGACGGCGTATGAATGATCGTACACGAGGCGCACGTAGTTTGCGCCCCTCGGGACGAAGGGCGCGCTCTGGCCTTGTTGTCGCAAATAACCGTTGCCACCCGGGACCTCAACGAGTTGCACGCGCGGAAGGGGAAGCAGGCCGTCTCCATCTCCGTCTCCATCTCCATTTCCATCTCCATCCACCACATCCCCATCGGCTCCGCCGTCTGAGCTCGCGTCACCATCATCACCTGCGTCGGCATCACAAAAGTCGTCCGCACCCGCGTCGAAACCACCGTCGTAAGTTCTGTCTCCGCCGCCATCCTGTGGGTCGTTGAATTCCCCCCCTCCACCATCATGACCGTCGTCGGCGGGCATGTTTTCTCCGTCGGTCGCCAGGTCGCTCTCGCCCCCGTCCGGACCGGCATCGCTGAGAACGTCCGCGCCATCGGGATGAGAAGAAGAACCGCTACAACCAGCAAAAACTGCGATCAAGGCCAGAAGCAGCTCTTTCCCTAAAAGCTCTTTGAACGCTTTCATGGATTCACCCGCTCTCTCTGACACGGCCTCCGGTTGCGACACGCATGCACCTGCCCACGCTGGTTTCACAGCACCTCGAGATCGTTCGCCTCCAGAAACAAGTACAACAGAAGCGTGCACTGGAGTCACTGGGAATTCGTTGAAATCAGGTCTAGAGCCATCCAATCGGTGAGTCTTACTCCCCGAAGGTCTTGTCAATGGTGTCCTTGGCGCGGTGGAGCACGATGGCGTCCAGCAGGCGGCTGGCGGTGGGGTGGCGGCGCAGCTCCTCGACCAGCTCCTTGCCAGCAAAGCGCAGCACCTCTGCCTGCTCGCGCGCCGTCACGGTAGCGGTGCGACGCACCCCGCTCACCCCGGCCACCTCGCCGAACAGCGAGCCCGGGCCCAGCGTATTCAGCTCCACGATGAAGCCCTCCTGCTGGGTCTGTACGTCCACCGTGCCCTTGCGCACCAGGAAGATGTCGGTGTCGCTGTCTCCCTGGGCGATGATCACCTGGCCGGCGCGGAAGGCCTCGATCCGGCCCAGGGCCGCCACGCGCCGCCGCGCCTCCTCGTCCAGCATGCGGAACAACAAGTTCCCCGCCGTGAGTTCCTCGAAGTCCATGCGTCCTCCCGCGCGGTGGGTTCGACGAGGCGAATGCTACGCCGTCTCGCCAGGTGTGGCAAGGGAGACAAACGAGTGGAACCCAGGATGTTCAGCATCGTCATCTTGACAGGCCGAACCTGGGCAACACACGAACAGAGGGTTTGCTCCGGGCTTTTCCTGGGAAGAAGGTTTTCTCGGTGTTGAGCATTCAGCGGCGGCGCGGCGCTTGACAGTGTCGCGCGCCGGATGGTTCAATCCGCCGTCATAGGATCCGGCCGGCGCCCGTCCGGCACGACAGGGAGAGCCTCCATGGTCAAGTGCCCGAACTGCGGCAGGGAAAACGACGATTCGTTCCGCTTCTGCCTCGACTGCGGCAACGTGCTGCGCCCCGGCGCGACTTCGGAGAAACCCGCGCCGGCCGGGCCGCCGCCGTCCCCGGCTGAGCAGCCCGCTCCGGCCCCGCGGCCTTCCCGTCCGGCCACCGGCGCCCAGGCAAGACCCGCGAGCGCCATCCGTCCGGCCGCCCCGCCGCCCACCGCG
>JAAZNF010000034.1 GCA_012798435.1 Myxococcales bacterium
ATGAGCCTCCTGACTTTCTAGCTGGTCCCCGTTCGAACGAAAGTTTGGTACTCCTTTCTTTTCGCGCGATGTGCTACACTGTGGGTCAGCAGCCGGAGTGGTTGCCGGTCACGGAGGTCCCACAGTGCTTGATCCTTCCCCTCGTACTCCAGTCCCTGCGTCCCGTCTGGCGGTGGATTCGCCGTACATCTACAGTCTGCTGATCGCTCCGGACGAGCCCCTGCGCCAGATCAACGCGCATGTGGACTTCTCCTGTGCTCGTGAGGTGGCGCAGGATTTGAAGCTGTACGACGAATGCCGGGGCCGGTACGGCGTGGAGCCGGAGCTGTTCGCCCGGGTGTGTTTCCTGCAGTACCGCGATGACGTGTCGGACGAGGAGACCATGGCGCGCTGTGCCAGCGACCTGCGCTGGAAGTGGTTCCTCGGGCTCGATGTGGACGCACCGGCCCCGTTCACCGCTTCGGCGCTGAGCAAGATACGGAAGCGCTGGGGGGAGGAGGGGGTGCTGAAGCTGCTGCATGCCGTCAACCGACAGGCTACGGAGTTGGGACTGGTGGATGACCGGACCCATCTGGTGGACAGCGGGGCTTCCATCGCCAACGCGGCGTTGATGAGTGCGCGCAAGTTCATCCTGACGGTGTGTGAGAAGCTGATCGGGGCGATGAAGCCGGTGATCGCCGAGGGCAGGCACGAGGAGCTGTGCGGGCGCCACAAGACGCTGCGTGAGGACACGTCGTGGTATCTGTCGGATGAGGCAAAGGCGGGGCACCTGGCACAGTGGGGGGCGTTCTGCGCCGAGCTGGTGGAGCAGGCGGAGAGGCTGTTGGCCGAGCCGGGCGCTGTGGGCGAACTGGCCGACTGGGAGCGGCATGCCAAGAGGCTGCGCCGGCAGTTGGACATCGCTCGACACCATCTGCAGGACCGACAAGAGAAGCAGAAGACCAAGAAGAAGGACAAGATGGCCAGTCCTACGGATCCGGATGCACGGCGGTCCTGCCGCAGCAACGACAAGGTCAAGAGCGGTTACCGCAGCCACATCGAGATGGACGCCGGGTCGCAACTGGTGATGGCCATCGAGGGCGCCCCGGCCAACGTGGAAGACGGCCCGGTCCTGCCGGACCTGGTCAAGCAGGCCATGGAACAAGGCCACAAGCCCGAGAACTGCGACGCCGACGGGGCCTACGCCGACGGGGAGAACCGCCAGTTCCTGAAGGACAACGGGATCACGGCTCACATCCAGCAGCCCAAGCCGAAGAAGAGCAAGAAGGGGCTGTTCATCGCCACCGACTTCACCTACAACGCGGCGGACCAGACCGTCACCTGCCCCAACGGCGCGGTGTGCTGCAAGGGCACCCCCCAGAAGACACGCGGCGGCTTCAACTACTACTTCCGCAAGGCAATCTGCGACGCTTGCCCCCTGCGAGACAAGTGCATCGCTCCGGGAGAGACGCGGGGGCGCACCGTCTACATCGCGCCACAGCGCGAACTGACGGACCAGGCGCGGGAAGCGCAGAAGGGCGAGGAGCACCAGACGGCGATGAAGGGGCGCCTCGCCGTGGAGCGCAAGCTGGCGGAGATGCTCAGAGTGCATGGGCTGCGGCACTGCCGCTACCGGGGGCTGGACAGGTACCGGATACAACTGGGGTTCACGGCGATCACCGTCAACATCAAGCGCATAGCCAAACTTGTACAGCTCCGGGATGCCGAGGCCGCGCAAGGGCCGCATTCCCAGGCGGTATAGTGCCTACTTGGAGGACAGACGGCAGATGAAGGCAACAAGGGGGCAATCTTCGCTGAAATCCGGCCC
>JAAZNF010000035.1 GCA_012798435.1 Myxococcales bacterium
GAAGGCGCGGGCGTAGGCCACCACGGCCCGGTACTGGCCCGCGGCGTCCAGGCCGGCCTCCTCCAGCACCTTGTGCGCCTGGCCCGAGCCCAGGTAGTGCCCGCGCGAGAAGGCGTGCAGGCTCATGCGCCGCCCCGCCTCGGAGGTCACAAAGCGGTACAGGGTGGGCAGGGTGAAGCCGGTGATGCCCATGGCCTCGCGGGCGTGCGTCTCGGGGAAGATCTTCTCCCGCTCGGCCGGGGGCAACAGATCGAAGAGCTCGGTCGAGGCGACGGAGTAGATGTTGAAGTTGAAGCCTTCTTTGTCCAGCCGCGGCAGGACCTTCTGCAGGAACTCCAGCGTCTCGCCGCTCCCCAAGAGGACCAGGGTGCCGTGGCGCGGTTTCTTCGGATCGGCGCGGCGCAAGGCGTACACGCCGCTGACCGCGGCCGCGGGCGGCGGCAGCCCCAGGGCGGCGCGGTCGAGCACGGTCTCGGGCGGCCTGGTCACGAAGGGCGCCACCAGGGCCGGGCGCTTCTGCAAGGCCGCGATCACCAGCGGCCACATCTCGTTGGGGTCCCACGGGGTGAGGGTGATGGCCAGGCCGCGGGGGAAGTTCTCCTGGAGCAGTTGCAGGCACTGGGGATCGGCGTGGGTGGGCCCGTCCTCTCCGGTCTTGAGCCCGGCGTGGGCGCACACCATCACGTAGGGAGCGCACGGCGTGCCGTCGTACTCGCGCCGGGCCTGCTGGCCGATGCAGTGCAGGCGCGCCGCCACGTGCTGCAAGGGCGCGATGAAGGCCCCGTAGGAGGCGCCGGCCCCCAGGTGGTGTCCGGCCACCCCGGCCGCGGCCAGCAGGGCGCCCATGGCGTCCTCGCAGATGCCGCCGATCGAGAGCAGGCGCGAGCGGGGGTTGCGCGCGGAGTGGTAGAACCCCTCGGGGAAGCCCTGGTTGACCTTGTTGATGCTGGTCGAGCCCAGCAGGTCCGCCGCCGCGGCGATCACGCCGCCGCCGCTCTGCTGGTTGATGTACGAGAGCACCGCGCCCAGCGCCTCGCGTAGCGTGATCTTGTCGCCAGGCTTGGTGACGACCGCTGCCGGCGGCGCTTCCGGGCGCATGCTCTTGCCGTCGTAGAGCTTTGCAAGATCCGGGGCGTCGGCGCGAAGCACCCGGCCGCGGCGCGAAAGGCGCGCGGCGGCCTCGGCCACGCGGTCACCGAGGATCTTCATGCGCCCCAGGTTGGCGCGCAGGCGCTCGCGGATGACCTGGAGCAGCTCCCAGTAGTAGTTCTCCATGGCCTGGTCGGTCGGCTCACCAGAGAAGCGCGGCAGCTTGGCGTCGAAGCACTGCTCGAACTCGGCCAGCGAATGGTAGAAGCCGTCCGAGCAGACCTTGTGGCCCGCCCCGTGCGAGGCCCGGCCCTCGATGCCGTACTTCCAGCCCTTGACGGTGCGGTACACGATGGCAGTGGGCTGGTGGTTCTGGTGGGAGAGCGCGTAGGCCTGGGCCGCCAGGATGTCCGCGTGCTCCAGACCCTGGTCCACCCGGATCACGTTGAAGTCGTGGAAGCGCGCCAGCTCCACGGGATCCCACTGGACGTAGTCACCGGGGTTCTGACCGTCGCGGCACACGCGGTTGGAATCGATGGAGGCCTGGTTCCAATCGATGTGCAGCACAAGGTTGGAGAGGCCCAGGGTGGCCGCCGCGGCCATGGCCTCCTGGACCCGGCCCGGGGTGAGCCCGCCCTCCCCCTCGACGATGTGGACGCGGGGCGGGTCCTGCGGGAAGAGATCCATGGCGGAGAAGGCCAGCCCGACCGAGGCCGCCACCCCGACGCCCGAGGCGCCGGTGGAGAGTTTCACGAACGGAGTGGCGGGGGTCGGGTGGCCGTCCAGGGCCTTGGCCTTGAACTTCTTGAAGAGCTCCGTGTGCTGGGTCGGGTTGCGCCGGAAGCCCAGCAGGTCCTCCAGCCGCAGGCGGCGGGCCGGATCGGGGAGCAGTTCAGGATGGGTCTGGGCCATGATCTCGTCCCGCAGCGCCAGCATGGCGTAGAGCCCGAGCGCCTTGTGACCCGCGGCGTAGGAGATGATGTCGGACTCCGGTTTCTCCGGGTCCAGAAAGTCGTAGTCCATCGAGTGGTAGAGCAGCGCCTCCACGAAGCGGCTCGAGGAGATGCTACCGCCCGGGTGGCCCGAGGTCGGCACGCAGTTGAACATGATGCTGACCAGGGTGCGGTAGGCGAGGTTGAGGTCCGCGAGCGCGGCCAGAAAATCCGGATCGGCGTTGAACCGCTCGTTGGAAGGAATGGAAGCAGCGCTGGTGGCGTAGCCCTGGCGCGGCCCGAGTTGCAGCGTCTCGCTCATCGAATGACCTCCGGCGGTTGGTTGTCCGCCCGATCATCTCTTGGGTGTCGGCGCGAAAGTCAAGCCATTTCGGCTCGGACGCCGCGCCGCCGCGCTTGACACCCTCGGGCCGGCGGGGCTACCGTGCAGGCGCGCTCCCCCTCTGGAGGTGCCCCATGCCGTTCTGCCCGAACTGCCATTACGAATACGAGGCCTCGGTCAAGGCTTGCCCCGAGTGCAAGATCGATCTGGTCGAGAAGCTCGACGACGTCGTTCCGACCGACGAGGACTTCGTGGAGGTCTACGCCACCGGCACCCGCCTGGAGGCGGACGTCATCCGTGGCATCCTGGAGGAAGAGAAGCTGCCCGTGCTGGTGCGCGACACCCGCATCTTCCCGGTGCTCCCCGACTGGCGGGCGGAGTTCGTGATCGCCGTCCCCGCGGCGCAGGAGGCCGCCGCCAAGAAGCTCCTCGAGGAGGCCCGCGCCGACGGGGCGCTCGGGGGCGAAGGCAAGTTCCTGCGCTGACCCGCCCCACCTCGGGGGCGAGGTGCAACAAGGAAAAATCCTTGCACGGGGGCTCTGTCCCCGTGAACCCCCGATACCCACCCCGAAATCTTCCTCTTTGGCTGTCATTCCCCCTCTCCGCTGGAGAGAGGGGGCCGGGGGGTGAGGTGCTGCGGAGAGGGGGGGCAGGGGGTAAGGCAAAAAAAGAAATCCCGAAAAAACCTACTAATAAGGAAAAGCTATGAGAACCCTCCCGAGAAAACCTTCTACTGAGGAAAATCGCAGAAAAAACCACATGCCCTCTTCATCGAAGATGAAGGGAATGCCTGCATTCCCTTCATAGATGCCGGGACAGCCGAAGCCCGACCGCTGGTTATTGCATTCGCTCCGGCGCGGCGCATGTCCGCGCCTCGCTCCGGAAAACGAGAATGATTCGCTCGTTTTCCGATGCGGCACACGTTCGTGTGCCCTGGCGCGCGCAGCGGGTCGCGAAGAATCATCAGGGGGGTGAGTCGGGAGCGGGGCTTACTTCACCTTGATGGACTCGATGACGATGTCCTGGAGCGGAACGTCCTTCTGAAAGTCGCCCTTGGCCCCGGTGGGCTGCTTGGCGATCTTGTCCACCACCTCCATGCCCTTCGTCACCTTGCCGAATACCGCGTAGCCGAAGTCGCGCGCGCCGTGGTCCAGGAAGCCGTTGTCCTTGAGGTTGATGAAGAACTGGGCGGTGGCCGAGTTCACCTCGGAGGTGCGGGCCATGGCCAGCGTGCCGCGCTGGTTCTTCAGCCCGTTGTCGGCCTCGTTCTTGATCGGGGCACGGGTGGGCTTCTGCTTGAACTTGGCGTCGAAGCCGCCGCCTTGGATCATGAAGTTGGGGATGCAGCGGTGGAAGATGGTCCCGTCGTAGTGCTTGGCCTTGACGTAGGTCAGGAAGTTCTCCACCGTGATGGGGGCCTTGTCGGCGAACAGTTCGGCCTCGATCGTCCCCAGGTTGGTCTTGATCTCGATCACCGGATTCCCTCCTTTTTGCGCGGCCGGTTCGGCCGCCGTCAGTGTCCCCACCGCACCCACCAGCACAAGTGCCATCCCGGCCAGAAAGCTGCGCATGCGCTCCTCCTTGCGGCCGTCACTGCCGCTTCTGGTTCTTGAACAGATCGGCGAAGGTCCCGAAGCCCTGGGAGCTCTTCTCCTGGCCCCGGTCCAGGTAGCCCTCGAAGTCGGCGCGCTCCTCGGCGTTGAGCACCGCCTGGCGGCTCAGGCGGATGCGCTTGCCGCCCTCGCTCACTTCCAACACCTGCACCTTGATGGGGGTGCCGGCCGGGAAGTCTTTGCGGTGATCGGTCCCCTTGGCGGTGCCCATCTCGGCGTTGGGGATCAGGCCCTTGCGGCCCGGCCCCAGCGACACGAACACCCCGAAGGGCTCCACCCGGTCGACCTTGCCTTCCATGATGTTGCCCACCACCGGCAGCGCCCCCCACTCGCCCTCGCCGGGGATGCGCATCAGCCCGATGCGCCGCGCCGAACGATCCACCGCTAGGATCTCGACCTCGATCTCCTGGCCCTCCTTCACCACCTGGGAGGGGTGGTTGATGCGCTCGGGCGTGGAGAACTGCGAGATGTGGACGAGCCCCTCGATGCCGGGAGCCAGCTCCACGAAGGCCCCGAAGGGCTGCAGCCGGGTCACCTTGCCCTTGTGCCGCGTGCCCACCGGGTAGGCGTCCTCCACCTCGCCCCAGGGGTCCGCCTCGAGCTTCTTCAGCGACAGGGTGATGCGCTCCCCGCCCTGCTCGATGGCGATCACCTCCACGTGTACCTCCTCGCGCTCGTGGATGAAATCGCGCGGGTTGCCGATCCGCCCCCAGGACATCTCCGACACCGGCAGGAACCCGTCCAGGCCGCCCAGGTCCACGAAGGCCCCGAACTCCTTGACGTTGCGCACCACGCCGTCCAGCACGTCGCCGACCTTGAGGGTCTTGCGAAGCTCGCTGGCCTTGGCCTCGGCCTCGGCCTGAAGCAGCGCCTTTCGCGACAGCACGATGTCCGGCCGGCGCCCGCTGTCGTCGAACTTGGTGATCTGGAACATGTAACGCTGATTCAGGTGGGCGTCGGGGTCCTCGCAGAAGCGCAGCTCGATCTGGCCGATGGGGCAGAAGGCCCGCTCGCCGGCCAGCTCCACGTCGAAGCCGCCCTTGTTGCGCCCTACCACCCGGCCCTCCACCGGGATCTTCATGCGCGCGGCCTCCTCCAGGAACTCGCGCGAGCGGATGCCCTTGGCCAACTTGCGCGACAGCATCAAGCCGTCCGGGCCCTGCTGCAGCACGCAGGCCTCCACGGTGTCGCCGATCTGCGGGGTCTTGCCGTCCTCGCTGAGCTCCTGGATGGAGATGACGCCCTCGCTCTTGCCGCCCAGATCCACGAAGGCGTACTCGGCGCCCAGGGAGACGATGGTGCCCTTGACCATCTCGCCGCGCTCGGCGCGCTTGGCCTTGACCGGCTGCTCCAGCGCCGCCAAGAACTCCGCCCGATCGGCGTCGTTGTCGGCCTTCTCGCGCTGGGCCCAGCCCGGCCGCTTGAAGGGATCCGGCGGCCGCGGGATGTCGAGGCGCGGCGCCTGGACCGGCGGGGCGGCCTTGCGCGCGGACTCGCCCTCGGAGCGCTCCGGGCGGCGCTCACGGGGCGGGCGGTTGCGGGGCGCGTTGCGGGGTTGGTTGCGGCGCTCGGGCCGCGGGGGGCGTTCGTTGGGCGTATCGGGCATGAATTCCTCCGAAGACCCCGGTCCGTTCCGGGGGAGCGCTATCTACCACGAAGAACACGGCGCGGCAAGCTTGCCGCGGGCCTCCCAGGTCCAGGCAGCATGGATACCGTCCCTCCTCGTCCGCCACCTAGCGCGACACCAGGATGCCGGTGTCCCCGTCGAGCGAGCCGCCGAAACAGAAGATGTGGGCCCCCTGGGCATAGGCGGCGGTTTCCCAGATGGTCCAGTACATCACCCCGTTCACCTGGGTGTAGTAGGTGTACTGGAGGAAGAACATCCCCACTCGCAGGCGCGCCCCCAGCTCCCAGGTGCGGGTGCGGTTGTCGCGCTCCTCGTTCGTGTAGCGGAAGGGCCAGAAGATGCGCCCGTACACGCCCAGGGCCGGCATCCAGGTGCGCGGTCCCCAGGGCTGGATCTCGCCCCCGGCCAGGATGGCCCAGCCCGTGCCCCCGATCTCCGGCCCGACGCCGATCGAGAGGTAGGCGTTCTGGGCGGTGAAGAACGACCAGGCGCCGAAGGTGTTGTACCAGTCGCCCTCCTTGAGGTTCTCCCAGGCGGGGAAGTACAGGCCGCCCATGACCCCGATCCAGCCGTCGAGCACCTTGCCATAGCCGCCGGAGAGCTGGAACAGGTTGATGCCGAAGGTGTGGAAGTCCCCCGCCCCGCTGTCCTTGCATCCCTGGAAGTTGTCGCAGCTCCCCTCGCGGCCGGCACCGCCCTGGAAGCTGATGGAGGCCTCGGCCACCCATCCGTCCGCGACGCGCAGGGGATGGTTGAGCGGCACCGCGCAGGCGACAAGCGAAAGGAAGATCAGCAGGCTCAGAAAGCGCGCACGTGTCTTCATTGGCAGTGGCAGACTAGCGCACGCGAGGATTTCTTCAACCCCCAAGCGGCCCCAGACCTCCGAGTCAACCCCGGCGTCTGTACCTTGCGCGGAAGATCCGTATGATAAAGATGTTCACCGAAAGGAGCCGCCGTGAAAACGCTCGCCGCCTTCCTGTCGATGCTGTGCCTTGCGGGGATGGCCCGCGCCACCACCTGGTCGAAAACCGAGCTCATCGACCCGCTGACCGGGGAGAAGGTCCCGGCCCAGGAGATCATGAGCTACGGGGGCTACATCTACAACTGGCCCTCGAAGTTCGACCTGGTGTTCTGGCCGCTCACCGATGAGAACTTCATCTGCCTCAACGGAAAGACCGGCTACGCCGCCTTCAACCCCGACTTCGAAAAACTCCCCGAGGCGGAGAAGGACGCGCTCAAGAAGTGGCTGGCCGCCCACTGGGACCCCAAGGCGCCACCGCGCACCCACCTCGAAAAACTGCTGTGGCTCGAGAAGGTCTACGCGCAGCGCAAGATGGACGACGGCTTCTGGTCGCGCTTCTACCGCCTGATGGCCTACATCTGCCAGGCCGACCCGGAAAAGAGCCTGTCCTACGTCCGGCGCGCCATGCCGCTGCTCGAGAAGAAGTTCGCCGCCAATCCCAAGGACGCGGAACTCCTGGAGACGCTGTACCTCATCGGCGAGTACTCACGGCGGCTCGGCGACGAGACGCGGGCGCGGGAGTTCTTCGGCAAGGTGAAAGCTGCCAAGTACAAGGATCGCGACGGAACGGAGAAGGTCGGACATCCGTACTTTCTGGAGCTGCTGGCCGACCGCGAGAAGTTGCTCGCTCCCGCGAAGACCGAACCGAAATGAATCAGGAAGCGTCGGCGGGCAGAAGAGGCCCGGCGCCGCAGGGTCAGGGGAGGGGATGCCGATACACGGACAGGCTCGCGACCTGCTTTCCCGGGTAGGAGTGTTTGGTGCGGTACACCAGGTACAGGTTCTGGTCGTCGGCGGCCAGGATGTTGTCGATGAAAATCGAGTCCACGTCGTCGTAAAAATCGGGCTCGCCCAGGTTCTGCCATTGCTGCCCGTCGAAGCGTTTCACAAACAGGCCACCGTCCCAGCAGGCGAGGAATGCGCGGTCGGGCCAGCGAGCCACATTCAACGGAAGAATCTGGTTCGGGCTGCCACGGACCCCGGGAGAGGGGAGTTCGGTCCACTGGCTCGCGGCGTGGGTGAACACGTGGGCCCGGTTGTCGAGACCACCGATGGCAGCGACCACTCGTTCCCCTTCTCCGTCCTGCGTGACGGCGAGAGAGAATTCCGTGGTTGCCGCACCGGTGACCGGGGCGAACGCATCGTCGGTCAGGCGGGTCCAACCCGCCGCATCCTTCCGGTACACGTTGGATGCGTTCTCACCGCTGTCCCAGTCGTACAGGAACGAGCCGACGTAGAGTGCGCCGCTCGGGGACGGCACCACCGTCACCTCGGAATGGTGCTTCTGGTAACCGAACCCCACCGCCGGGTAGCACATGCGTTGCGGCGCGAGGCCCCAGCTCGTGCCATCGTGGACGAAGACCGAAAGGCAAGTGTTGTCGTCCGGGGAGGGGCCTTCCTCGCTGTTGGTGACGGCATAGATGTGGCCGTCGCGGGCCGTGAAGGTGAAGTTTTGCTCCGCCAAAGAGGTGAAGCCGGCGGTGAAGCCGGGCAACCGTTGCAGCGGCACCGAGGGCAGCCGCTGCCACGCCCCTCCGTCACAGACAAACATGACCAGCTCTTCCGGAGGGAGTAGCGAAGCGTTGAACCCGATCACCGAGCGCGTCTGGTCCTGCCGGAACAAAAAGGAAGCGTTCGCGGACTCGTCGGCATTCACGCCGTCGAGTGGCACCGGCCCGCCGCAGGCATATTCCCATTCGCCTCCCGAGACATCGTGCCGCATGACTGCCGGGCGGTTCTGATCGATGTCCCAGAAGCCGACGTACACCACTCCTTCGTTGATTCCGATGGAATAGTTGTTCTGGACCCGGTTGGTGAAATATTTCTCGCCGACCGGGGCCCAACCGCTCGTGCCTCCGTCGTTGCCTCCGTCGCTGCCGCCTCCGCCAGATCCGCACGCTGCCCACGCGAGCGAGCATAGTACCGCTCCGCTCAACTTGGTCCCAGTGCTCAGACGAAACATCCTTCGTCACCTCCTGAAAAGCTCCGCCACATATGCCAGACTTTCGCTGAAAATCAATACCAGGCATTCAGACACGGGAAATCTGATCTTTTTTTATCTCGCGATTACAATCTGTTATGCGGGCGCCTGGGGCGAAGGTGATGCGATTCCTCAAGGGGAATCCGGGGCGAATCCGGGGTGGCTGGCACCGGGGGCCTGCCGGAGGCCTGGCGGATTGGCGGCATACCGACTAGTATGGTTATAGGTCGAGCATGCAACACAATACATTGATTAGAATGTTCTTTTTCCCGTTGGTCTGGCTCTCGCCGGCCGACCTGTTCGCCGCGCCCATCGATCCGGCCAGCGCCCGGGAGATCCTGTTCGCGGCCACGCCGGGCGAGCTTGCCGAGGGCGCCTGCCCCGTCGGGGAGGAGCCGGCGGCCGAGATCGAGTGCCTGATCCGGCTCCGCTACCAGACCGACCCCGAGGCCCAGGCGCTGGCCCTCGATCTCTACCGGCGCACTGGCTGCGTGCCCGGCCTCTTGCCCGAGGAGGACTTCGACGGGGGATATCGCGGCGTCATCCACCTTGCGCCCCAGCTTCCCGCGGGCAAGGAGCGGCGTCACCTCAAGTTCGTGGCCGAGTCTATCTTCTCCTACCAGGAGCTGTTCGCCGAGCTCGAGAAGCGCTCGGGTAAGAAGATCGCCTACCGTGCACGCGATCTGGCGTTCTTCTTCTTCCGCTCACAGAAAAAACGCACCCCGGCGGCCTTCGCCCACGGCTGGTCGGTGGGTTACAACACCAACGGTTCGCTCAACCACTCGACAGACGTGGTGCGCGAGCTCTTGTTCCACGAGATCTTCCACCTCAACGACCACGCCCACGACGACTGGTCGCACACCGCGCTCGTTGACATCTACTCGCGCATCCAGAAGAAGTGCGGCACCAAGATCCCGTGCCTCGCGCCCTACGCCCAGGGCTTCGTCAAGGTGGTGGGCGGGACGTACTACGCCTTCGTGCCGGGCAATGGGGTTTGGGAGTACGCCGCCGAGCTCTCCATCCAGTACCTGCGCGAGCAGCGCGAGGTGCTGGCCGGGCGCAAGCTCAAGAAGCCCTTCAAGTGCGGTCCCGAGGAGAACGCGCGCGCCTGGAAGCTCATCGTCGACGAGTTCTTCGCCGGCGTGGACCTGTTGCCGGAGTGCCCCGGCGTCGCCCCCCGCTGAAATTGTTGTGTGGCGCCCGCCGGCCAGTGTGGTATCATGCGCTGCCTCGCGTTCTTCCCAAGGAGACGCTCATGCGATACGCGGCGCTGTGGCTCTCACTGATGACGCTTCCGTTGCTGGCCCCGGCGGCGGTGGGAGCCGAGCCGGACCCGACCTACGAGAAGCTCGACGTGTTCGCCCAGGTGCTGCAGTACGTCCAGAACGGCTACGTCGAGAAGGTGGACGGCAAGCGGCTGGTGTACGGCGCCATCCGCGGCATGCTGCGCTCGCTCGACCCCCACACCTCGTTCATGACGCCGGAGGAGTTCAAGTCGCTGCAGGAGGACACCTCGGGCAACTTCGGCGGGGTGGGCGTCGAGCTGGAGATGAAGGACGGGCAGCTGACGGTGGTGGCGCCGCTGGACGGCTCGCCGGCGGCAGTGGCCGGCATCCGCGCCGGCGATCGCGTGACGCGTATCGACGGCGCCGCGGTCGAGGACATGGACTTCGGCGAGGCCAGCCGCCGCATCAAGGGCACCCCGGGCACCAAGGTGGTGCTGACCATCGACCGGGACGGCTTCGACGAGCCCAAGGACTTCGTGCTCATCCGCCAGCGCCTGCACATGAACCCGGTGGAGATGCTGCTGCCGCTGCCGGGGTACGCCGTGATCCGCATCCGCTCCTTCCAGGAGCGCACCGAGCGTTTCATGATGGACGCCATCACTGCCCTCAAGGCCCAGAGCGGCGGGCAGCTCAAGGGCCTCATCCTCGACCTGCGCAACAACCCGGGCGGCCTGCTGCAACAGGCGGTGCGGGTGGCGGATCGCTTCCTGGCTGACGGGCTCATCGTGGAAACCCGCGGGCGCTCGGCCCGGCCCGACCGGGAGTTCGCCCACGAGCGGGGCACCGAGCCGGCCTACCCCATGATCTGCCTCATCAACGGCGGCTCGGCCTCGGCCGCCGAGATCGTGGCCGGGGCGCTGCAGGACCACGGCCGGGCCCTGGTGCTGGGCACGCGCTCGTTCGGCAAGGGCTCGGTGCAGACCGTGCTGCCGCTGAAGGACGGCTCGGGGCTCAAGATGACCATCGCCCGCTACTACACCCCCAAGCTGCGCTCCATCCAGGAGCAGGGGATCATCCCCGACGTGGTGGTGCCCGAGGAGGCCCCGCCGCAGGGCGACGGCCACTTCACCCGCGAGGAGGACCTGGCCCGCCATCTCAAGGCGGAGACGGCGCCCGATCCCGACCGGGAGCGCCTTGAGCGCATCCAGGACCACCAGCTCAAGACCGCCCTGACCTACCTCAAAGCCTGGGAGCGCTTCGGCAAGATGGCGCGAGCGGCGTCTCCCGCGCCGGAGAAAAAACCGTAGCCCCATGCCCGAGGTCCTGCTCTACGCCTGCTGCGCCCCCTGCGCCATCGTCCCGCTGGCCCGGCTGCGGGAACGGTTCTCGGTCCAGGTCTTCTTCTTCGCGCCCAACATCCACCCCGCCGGCGAGTACCGCCGGCGGCGCGACGAGGTGGCGCGCCTGTGCCGGGAGGAGGGCGTGGAGTTCAGCGAGGGCCCCTACCGCCCCGCCGAGTGGGGGCGCGCGGTGCGGCCGTATCGGCACCTGCCCGAGGGCAGCGAGCGCTGCCAGGCCTGTTTCCGGCTGCGCCTCGGCGAGGCGGCCCGCCGGGCCCGCCAGCTCGGATTCGCGGCCTTTGCCGCCACCCTGAGCGTGGCCCGGCAGAAGAATTCGCGCCTGGTGAATCAGATCGGCCACGCCTGCGCCGAGCTGGCGGGCGTGCGCTTCGTCGACGATGACTGGAAGAAAGGCGGCGGGGCGGACCTGGCCGTGGCCCGCTCGCGTGAGCGGGGCTTCTACCGCCAGAACTACTGCGGCTGCGCGCTCAGCCGCAGCGAGCGGATCCGCAAAGAGAGCGCGGCATGAACGGCTCTTCCTCCCCAATCGTCCCCTGGCCCGCCTTTGTGGCGCTGCGCGCGCTGGCCGGGCGCGTGCTGACCGACCACCCCGGCGTGGGGTTGCTCGTCGAGATCCCGGTGGAGGGCGGCGTGCTGTTGCACCCGGTGACCCGCGCGCCCATCGCCGCCGTGACCGCTTACGGGGCCTTCGGCGAGCGCGTCAAGATCCTCACGCCGCGAATCCTGGCCTCGCTCCCGCCGCTGGAGATCTCCGGGGCGCGCACGCGCTCGGACTTCTTCGCCCTGCTGGCCCGCTCGTTGGGCCTGGCGCTCCAGGAGCTGGGCCGGATCCGCGACGCGGTGCTGCCCTTGGGGATCCCCCTGGACCTCGAGACCGACGTGCTGCGGCTGCGCTGCCGAGTGCTGCTGGGCGAGAGGGAGCTGGACCTCGCCACCGCGCATGCCGGCGAGCTCCAGGTGGTGGCGATCGGCGATAGCCCGCTGTGGGGCCGGATCCCGCGCGGGGAACGGACCTTGCACCTGTGCGGCTCGGTGGCCGACGACCTGCAGGCCCTGGCCTCGCTGGCCGAGTCTTTGGCCGGATCGCTCGATCGGCCGGCGCCCGCCCCCTTGCCGCCTCCCCCCCCACCTGCCGCCGAGGAGGTGGTGGAACTGGTCGAGACCGTGGAGGAGCCCGCCCGCATCGAGTCCCCGCCCACGGCTCTCCAGGCGGCCACGCACTCCGCTCCTTCCCCGGCGGCAGGCGCCGCCCCAGCGGCCCCGGTGGAGTCGGCGGGTGCCTTGAAACTCCAGGAGATCGTCGAGCGCCTGGGGCTGGAGGCCGAGATCTCCGCGCAGGGCGGCCGGCTGCGCCTGGTCATCCCCATGAAGTCGATGCAGGGCTCGTACACCTTCTACGTGGAACAGCGCACGGGAACGGTGTTCTCCGGCACGCTGGTCTCGGCCAAGGGTAGCCGCATCCCGGTATCCTTCGATCTACGCACCATCCTCGATCTCAAGCAGGTGTTCGACCAGGCGGTGTTGGGCCGATGAAGGCGGCGTGTTCATCACGCGGTCCCGCCTGGCTGTTGGGCACCCTGTTGGCGCTGACCGCGGCCCCGCCCGCCCTCCCGGCGGAACCGTTGCCTCTCCGCTACCGGTTCGCCGCGGGCGCCGCCGAATCCTTCTGGGTGTCGAGCAGCGAGGAGCTGGAGATGTCCAGCAACATCTTCCCGAACGCGAGCCACCGCGTCCGCCTGCGCAGCCGGATGGCGCTGCTGCGCCGAATCACCGCGGTCGATGCAGCCGGCGCCACCATCGAGCTCTCTTTTCCGGAGGCGGAGGGCACGCTGGAATCGGACGGGCGGGAGCGGCCCGTGCCGCAGCTCGCCGCGCTGACCGCGGCCCGTCTCGTGCTGCGCCAGGACGAGCGGGGCGAGTTCGCCGAGGCGCGGCTGCTCGAGCCCGAGACCCTGGAGCCCGCCGCCCGGTTCCTGGCGCAGGAGTTCGCAAACTCGCTTTCGCGTCCGGCCCTGGTGTTCCCCGAGCGGGCCCTGGCCCCGGGCGATACCTGGAGCGTCCAGCGGGAGGTGCCGCTCTCGTTTCCCGGCGGATCCGATCTGCGGGTCGAGATGGATATCACCTTCCGCCTGGAAGAGCTCCCCGCGGGGGGACGGGCCGAGGCGAGAATCAGCGCCCAGGCCCGCGCCTCCCTGGACGAACGGCGCGGCAAGGAGGGCTCGCTGCTGTCGGCGAAGATCCAGGCCGCGGGGACGGGTGAGTTCCGTTTCCGCCCCGACACCGGGCGCCTCGTTTCGAGCCGCACCGAGCTCTCCCTCTCCGGCGAGCTCGGCACCAGCGACGCCGGCCGGGACATCGTCCACCGCATCTCCATGAAGCTCGCCAGCGAAACACGGGCTCGCTAGTCGACGCCGCCGTCCGGGCGCGCCGCAACGGCGCGGGGCTTCACCTCGATGACGAAGAGCCCCTCCCCCGCCGGCCGCGGCGGCAACGGGTGGCCCAGGGGGAGAAGCCGCTCGCGCAGGCGCTCCCAGGCGGGCCCGTCCAGCAGGATCTCCAGCTCGGTGGCCGAGAGGAAGCTGTCCGGCGGGACGCGCCGGCCCAGCAGGCGCACCTCGGCGCCCGCCTCCCAGGCGGCCCGCGCCACGGCGCGCAACCCCTCCCCGTCCTGCACCCACAACACCGGCGCCGCCCGCTCCACCGGCCGGATCTGGTGGGTGAGCAACTGGAACACGCACAGCCCCCCCACCGCCACCAGCAGCACGACCAGCGCGGCCTCCCAGGGCACCATGAGGCGAATCCAACGGGTGATGGACGCTCGCGCCAGCGCGCCCTTGCGGGCCCGGCGCCGCAGCGCCTGCGAAAAGTTCGCTGGAGCGGACGGCCGCGGCATCCCCCGCACCAGAGACAGGGTACGCCGCAGCAGCTCCACGTCGCGGCGGCACTCGACGCAGGATGCGAGGTGCGTCTCGATCTCCTGCCGCTCCTGGGCGGCCAGCGTTCCCTCCACGAACTCCGACAGACGCTCCGACATCCGCTCGTGCTCCATGGCGGCGTTCCTCACAGGTACGGTGACAACTTCCGGGCCAGCTCCATGCGGGCGCGGTGCAGCCGGCTCTTCACCGTCCCTTCGGCCAGCCCGGTGATGACTTCGATCTCCTCGTAGCTCAGGTTTTCGAGGTCGCGCAGCACCACCAGTTCCCGGTGCTCGTCGGAGAGCTCTCCGATGGCTCGCTCCAGCAGGACCTCCATCTGCCGACCCTCGGCCATCTGGTCGGGGCGCGGAGAGGCCGAGGCCAGCACGGTGCCGACCGGGCTCGGCTCGCCCTCCTCGGCCAGCGGCTTCTGCCGATCGAAGGCCCGCCTCTTTAAAAACTTCAGTCGGTTGAGGCAGTGGTTGCGGGTGATGCGGTACAGCCAGGTGGACAGCAGCGACTCCCCGCGGAAGGTGCGGATGGACACGAAGACCGACAGAAACACCTCCTGCGCCACGTCCTCGGCCTCGGCCCGGTCGCCGAGCAGCCGCACGCACAGCCCGAACACCTTGTGCTGGTGGAGGCGGACCAGCTCGTCGAAGGCCGCCTCGTCGCCGCGCTGGAGGGCGCGCACCAGCCGTCGCTCGGAGGTCGCCTGGGAGAGCATCGAGAACAGGATAGGCGCAGGACCCGCCCAGGTCAACGCGCGCAAGCATTGCTCGAAGCAGTTCATCCGGCTACAATCCGCGGCGTGATTCGCTCCCGCCCACACACCCTGCGTGCCGGCGTGCTGTGCCTCGTCGTGCTGGCCGCTCCGGCCGCCTGCCGCCCCGGCGTCGGGACCGTTTCGACGAACGAGATCCTTCACGCGGCGGAGCCCGACGGCCCGATCGTGGCCCGGATCGGCGCGCGCGAGATTCATGCCGACGAGATCGGGCCGCTCGCCGCCGTGGCGCTCGAGCTGCGCCGGGAACTCGGTCTGTCCGCCAACGCGCCGACGTCGGCCGGGGAGGCGCTGGCGCTGGCGCTCGAGCCGGTGGTCCTCGCGGCGACGGGCGCGGACCTCGTTGACGATCCAGCGGTGCGAGAACAGGCCCGCCGTCTGCTGGCGCGGTTGTTTCTGACGCGAGTGATCGAACCCCGCGCCGACCGGCCCGCGACGCCGGAGGACCTGGCCGGCGTGCTGGACGCCGAGATCCGGCGCTACGCGGCGAGCGCGTCCTCGGATTTCTTCGAACCCAGCCTGGTCTGCGCGGCCGTGCTGTTCGTGGGGCTGCGCCCCGACCTTTTGGCGCCGTCGGGCAAACGCGCGGCCCGCCTGACGCCCGAGGACGCCCGGGCCGTGGCCGAGGACTTCCGCAGGCGCTGTGGCGAGCGCGTTCTCGACCTGGATCGGTTCCTTTCGCTGGCGCGCGCGGCCGCCTCCGACCACCCCACCGTGCGCCTGGAGGAGTTCCCCCTGATCGGCGTGGACCCGCTTCTGGCGGGCAAGCTGCATCCGGAGCTGCACCGCGTCCTGATCGGCCTGGATGGGAACGGCGCGGTGAGCCCGGTGGTCGCCTTCGAGGGCGGTTTCGCGGTAATCCGCCGCGGAGCCTTCCGCGCCGGCCACCACGAGACGGTGGAGACGGCCCGAGAACATTTGCTACAAAAACTCCGCCACCAGCGGCGCGCCGCCGCGCTGCGGCAGGCGCTGGACGAACTCCGCGCGGCGCGCGGGGTGGCGACGTACCCGGAGCGGCTGCCGAAGGGTGAGGCGTCGCCGTGATCGGCCTGTGGCTGTTCGCTCTTTCGCCGCTGCTGGTGGCCGCCCCCGTGGTCGAGGACGAGGTGGGGCTGCTGTACTCCTCGCAGCTCCAGTTCGATCCGGAGGGCGGCCCGGTGGTCAGCGTGGGGTTGATGGAGGGGCAGGCGTCCGTCACCGTCTCTGGAGAGCGCGGCCTCGAGGTCACCTTGCGCGCGCCGGGCGGCGAGCGCCACATCATCACCCGCCCCGGCGAAAGGATTCAAATCACCGCGGGTTCGATCGTCCCCGCCGTGCTGGCCTACTGGTGCGCGGTGGAGAACATCCCCTTTGCGCGGCGCGATCTCCTGGAAGCGGCCACGGCCCGCTGGCGCGAGCGTGGCGAGAGCGTCCAGGTCTTCGAGATGGGCTCCGTGTTTGGCATCCAGGGCCACGTCATCGACAACCGCAGCTACATCCTGGGCATCCGCGCCTTCCCGGGCGAGGCCGAGGCCGAGGTCTTCGCGCAACAGGTGTTCGCGCGCTACGGCAGCCGCACCTTCGTCCATCCTCAGCTGGTGCGTCGCCCCGCCGGGACGCTGCACATCGAGGGGCCCCGCGGCCTGGGCGGGGAGAGCCAGGACCTGGTGCGCCTGCGCGGGCTGGCCAATGAGCCGGTGACCGTGCACCGGGTCGAGTTCGGCCAGGGCTACGGCTGGCACGGTTTCGAGGACCGCCGCTTCCCGGATCAGGTGCTCGTCACCATCGATCGAGGCGGCCGGCTGGTGGTGGTCAACCGTCTCCCCGTGGATCGGCTGCTCCAGGGCCTGCTCCCGGCGGAGATGTTCCCCTCGGCGCCCATGGAGGCCCTGAAGGCGCAGGCGGTGGTGGCCCGGGGCGAGGTGCTGGCCAAGATCGGCTCGCGCCACTTCCTGGATCCCTACCAGCTGTGCGCCCAGACCCACTGCCAGGTGTACGCCGGGGTACAGGCGGAGAACGTCCGCGCCAGCCGGGCCGTGGCGGCCACCCGCGGCGAGCTTCTGTTCCTCGGCGCCGACTTGGTCGACTCGGTGTACAGCGCCTGCTGCGGCGGCCACACCGAGGACAACGACGCGGTGTGGGCGCAGCCGCCGGCGAAGGCCCTGCGTGGCCGGCCGGACATGGACGCGCCTCGCGCCGCCGACATCCCCCTGCCCTCCCGCCAACTCGGCGCCTGGTTGGCCGAACGGCCGCCGGCCTACTGCGCGCTCTCCACCTTCAACCGCCCGGGGATCTTCCGCTGGGAGAAACGGCTAACCTCCGCCGAGCTGGACAAGCTGGTGGCGCGAACGAAACCCATCGGCCGGGTGGTCTCCATCCAGGTGCTGGAGCGCGGCGTCTCGGGCCGGGTCAAGGTGGTGCGCATCGTCGGCACCGCGGGCGAGCTCATCGTCCAGCGGGAGTGGCCGATCCGCCAGATCTTCGGAAACCTCAAGAGCGGCATGTTCGAGGTACGCAGCGAGCTCGACGCCGAGCAACTGCCGGCGGCGTTCGTGTTCACGGGCGGCGGCTGGGGCCACGGCAGCGGCATGTGTCAGCTCGGCGCCATCGGTATGGCCGAGAGCGGGCACACCTACCGCGAGATCCTGGCCCACTACTACAACGGCGCCGCGGTGGTGCGGCTGTACGCCGGCGCCGCGGCCTCGCCCCGGGAAGAACCCACCGCGCCCCCGCCGGCCGTGGAGTCCGGCACGCCGCTGACCAGCGAGTGAGCCCGCCCATTGTCGAGGATGAGCGGCGAAAATCCCAAAGCGAGCGTAGATTCTATGAGCGTACGACGCACGCATTGGAGACAGATGTTTCTGAGCGCGGCCGGCCGCGGGGCCCACACAGCCAGCGCGGGAGCGCAGATCAGCAGACGGATGCAGCGATGAGAAAGATGCGGCCCGCCGTTTTCAACCGAGCGGGTTTGGTAGGGAGCGGGAGGACTCAGAAACCTGGTGAGATCTTCGTCAGGCCACCTTGGTCACCCGGCCGGCCTTGATGCACTGAGTGCATACCCGGCGGGTGAGCCGGCGGCCGTTCTCCACGATGTGCACCCGTTGCAGGTTGGGACGCTGCCGGGTGCGGGTTCGGTTGTTGGCGTGGGACACGATGTTGCCGCTCTTGGGGCCCTTGCCGCAGATTTCGCATCGCTGGGACATGGTACGACTCCTTGGCGGCTCTGGCCGCCGCATGCGAGGGGAGCTTCCTAGCACCGCTGCCCCGGAGTTTCAAGCTTTTTTCGAGCGACCGTGGCGCAGGGGGCGAGACACGCCGGGGTTGTCGGTAGCGGGTATTCCATCTCATAATGACCTCGTTTCAGGTCGGAGCCGAGGAGGTCTCATGAAGCATGCGTTTCCGGTGTGCGGTCTTATGCTCTGTCTCTTCTACGGTTGTTCCTCGGGCGATGGCGGGGAGAGGCCCTGTCTCACCGACACCGACTGCCCGGATGGAAAGCGCTGCCTCTCGAACCGCTGCACGACCGTCGAGCCCTGCGCCGGCGTCGAATGCATCCACCCCGACGGAGACGCGGCCTGCTACGACCTCCCGGCGCCCTGCCTCCAGGGGGCGTGCCAGTACGCTCCAAAGATCGGCGCACGCTGCGACGACCGGGACGGTTGCACCGAAAACGATGCCTGCCAAGACACCGGCCTGTGCCGGGGGCAGCCGAAGACCTGCGACGCGCCACCCCCGGATGAATGCCTGGATCCGGATCACCTGCGGCGCTACCGCAGCGCCGGCACCTGCCAGGGCGGGGAGTGCCGCTACGGGTTCGACGACTACCTGTGCGAGCAGGGCTGCCGCGACGGCGCCTGCCTCGGCTGCCAGCCGGAGTGGAAGGACCTTTCGGTCTGCGACTGCACGCCCGGGCCGTGCCTCGGCTGCGACGGACAGAAGCTCCAGGACGACGGCTGCGGCAACCAGCGGCAGGCCGCTTGCAGCCTGCCGCCCACGGGATGCGCGGAAGGCGAGATCTGCCACCAGGGCACCTGCTGCCGGCCCAGCTGCCAGGGCCGCCAGTGCGGTACCGACGGGTGCGGCGGTTCGTGCGGCGACTGCGCCGGCAACGAGACCTGCCAGGACGGCCGCTGCGTCGGGGGCTGCGCCGGCTGCAGCGCCGGCGAGGCCTGCGTGCTCGGCGCCTGCGCCCCGGTGGCGCTGCTGCTGGCGGCGGAAGGCGACGCTCCGTCCGGATACTGTCCGCCGGGGTACGCCCTGGCCGGCCGCTGGCGCACCGGCCCGTTCGCGGCCGACGGCGGCATGGAGGGCATCGACTTCCACCGCTACCGCGTCGACGCCGGCTGGATGTGGCTGTGCTCCGCCGATCCCCAACGGGTCAAGACGGTGGCCGGGGTGAACGACTGCGGCGGCGCCGTCGGCGCCTGCGCGGGAGCGGCGCGCGGCGCCTGGCACGTCGGCGCGGGCTGCGGCGCCCAGACGGCGGTGGACGGGGACGGGGTGGCGCTCATGGCCGGCTGGCTGCGGCTGTGCGTGGCGCCGGGAACCGAGGCCTTCGCCGAAATCGCCGGCAACGACTGCGGCGCGGCGGGACCGGGTTGCGGCGCGCGGCGCAGCGTCGGAGCCTTCCACACCTCGCCCGCCGCCTGCGGGCAGGGCGCCACCGGGGTGGGCGACTCGGGCGCGTCCTTCGAAACCGGCTGGATGAATCTGTGTGTGGACTCGGCGCGCTTCCCGCCCGTGGAGGCCTCCACGCTGGAGGGCAAGACCCTGGCCGGCTACCAGGGCTGGTTCGCCACCCCCGGCGACGGCTCGGCCTGGAACGCCTGGGTGCACTGGTTCCGCTCCCAGACCCCGGAGGCCGGCAACGCCACCTTCGATCTGTGGCCGGACCTTTCGGAGTACGACGCCGACGAGCTCTGTCCCAGCGCCATGAGCTATCCCGGCGGGGAGACGGCGGGGCTGTTCTCGGCCTACCGCGAGAAGACCGTGCGCCGGCACTTCCGTTGGATGGCCGAGTACGGCATCGACGGGGTGTTTCTGCAGCGCTTCCTGCACGAGGCGCTGCTGCCGGCGCCGGGGGCCTTCCGCGACCAGGTGGCGCGAAACGTCATGGCCGCCGCCGAGGCCTACCAGCGCGTGTTCGCCATCGAGTACGACATCTCCGGCGCCAGCGAGGACATGATCCCGGAGCGGCTCATCGACGACTGGAAGCACCTGGTGGACGACCTCGGCCTCACCCGCAGCGGCCGCTACCTGCGCCACCGCGGCCGGCCGCTGGTGGGCATCTGGGGCATCGGCTTCTCCGACCGCGCCGGCACGGCCGCGGACATCGCCGACCTTCTGGACTTCTTCCACAACGCGCCCGAGGAGCGCTACCGGGCCACCGTGCTGGGCGGCGTGCCCGAGGGGTGGCGCACCTCGAGCGGCAGTTCGCGCCCCGGCTTCGCCGACGCCTACCGGCTGTACGACGTCATCAACCCCTGGCTGGTGGGGCGCTACGCCGACGAGGCGGGCGTGGCGGCGTTCGATCGCGACTTCATCGAACCGGACCTGGCCGAGTGCCAGCGCCTCGGCCGGGATTACCTGCCGGTGTTGTTCCCGGGGTTCTCCTGGGCCAACCTCACCGGCGACGCCGGCACCTTCAACCTGATCCCGCGCCGGGGCGGGAGTTTCTACTGGAAACAGTTCTACGAGTTC
The DNA here is from genome assembly GCA_012798435.1 of Myxococcales bacterium. GTDB lineage: Bacteria > Myxococcota > B64-G9 > B64-G9 > B64-G9 > JAAZNF01. Next base: position 20,572 of record JAAZNF010000035.1, read on the forward strand.
TTGGGCTCGGGGTGCCGCATGCTGTTTCTGGCCATGTTCGACGAGGTGGACGAGGGCACGGCCATCCTCAAGGCGGCCGCCTCCCAGGCCGATCTCCCGGCGCAGGGGCGCTTCCTGGCGCTCGATCAGGACGGCGTCGAAGTCCCGAACGACTGGTACCTGCGGCTGGCCGGGGCCGGCGCGAAAACGCTGGCCGGCCAGCTCCCCCGCCAACCCACCCTGCCGCTCAAGTGAACCGGCCCGCCCCGCCGGACTCGCCCGGACAAAAAATTGTGAAGTCGCGGCGGCTGAAATAATATGTCCCTGTTGCGCCCAGGCGCAGCCGAGCCCATGCGCCCACCGATCGAAATGCCGGAACCAGAACGCAGCGAAAACGGCGCGGGGCCCATCCGCCGCCGGGGCCTGATCTTCGACGAGCGGGACTTCGAGCTCGTCTCTCTGGTCAACGAGTTTCGGCAGAGCGGCCGGCAGCAGAACCCCCACCGCGTGCGCAGCCTGTTCAACCCCAACCTGCACCCGCGCGGCATCAAGGAGCTGTCCGCCTCGCCGGCCCGGCGCATCGCCTACGCCATGATCCGGCTGCTGGATTCGCTCGACAGCGGCGACGCCCGGGACCGGCTCATCTCGCTGCGGGCGCTGCACGACGAGCTGTTCTTCGGCGCGCGCGGCTGGCTACCGCTGAACACCGCGCGGGTGCTGCTGTCCATCCTCAAGGACCTGGTGCGCGAGCAGGGCAACATGCGGCGCCAGCTCGAGCTGGCGCACGACTTCTTCACTGCCACCTCGGCGCGACCTCGCTTCATCCGCCGCATGTTGCGCCGCTACTTCTTGGCCGAGATGCCCGAGGATTGGAGCCAGGTGGCCTTCGATCACCACGTGCACGACGCCAACACCAAGGGGCGCAAGGCGCCCACCCACCTGATCATGGACGCCTGGATCAAGGGCATCCGCGAGCTCACGGTGGTGTACTACAACTTCTTCACCATCGAGGCCCTGGAGGAGCTCATCGAGGCGGCCGACATCATGGGCATCCGGGTGCGCCCCACCGTCGAGTTCGCGGCTTGTTTCCGCGGCAAGTACGTGCAGTTCTTGTGGTCGCCGGAGGGGCTGCGCACGGTGCGGGATTATGCGGCCTTCTTGCAGGAGAAGCCGGTGGCCGAGTTCTTCCAACGCGGGCGCGAGGTGTCCCGCTACCAGCAACGCTACGTGCTGGACCTGCTCGCCTGCGTGAACAAGAAGCAGCTGCCGCTGCTCAACCAGCGCTTCGGACTGGACCTGCCCCCGTTGACCGAGAAGGACTTTCTGGAGTTCGTCGGGGTGGGCCAGCCCTCGGTGACCCACCTGGCGGACTTTCTGCATCATCGCATCATGGAACGGGCACGCGAGCTGCTACCGGAGCTTCGCCGCAGGCACCAGACCGCCTCCGGCGACGAGCGCCGGGCCATCGAGCTCATCGTGCGCAAGCTCGACGATCTGGGCTCCGAGGATCTGGTGGACATGTGCCTGCGGCACGAGCTGCACCCCGAACTCCCCGACCCCAAATTGCCGCGCGACGATTCCGCGGCGCCGGAGCTTCTGCGCCTTGCGCCCGGCGAGCTGCTCGAGCGCCTGCACTCGCTGCGCGCCGGCTCGCGGGTGACGCTCAACCTGAGCAACCTGCTGCCCGCCGACGTGCTGGAAATCCTCTACCTGGCCCGCGGGGCGGTCACCCACCTAGAGCTGTTCAACCTGAAGGACTACCGCCTCAAGAAGAACCCTCACCTGCGGGAGGTCGACCGCATCCGCACGGTGCTCAACCAGCGCAGCCCCATCCTGCTCAAGCACCTGATCCGCGACACCCTGGAGCAGCTCTCGAGGTCCGAATTGCCCGACCGGGAGGAACGGGCCGTGGTGCTGCGCCGGGCCCTCACCGAGGTCGCCGACTTCGCCAACCTGTACGCCCGTTCACCGCTGGAATCCCTCATCGGCAGCGACTCCATCGGACGGGCTCACCCCCTGTTCGGCATGGGGCTGGCGGTGGAGGACACGCTGCCGATACGCGCCCGCCGGGAGTTCCACCGCCACCGCGGGACGCGGGAGGCGCTGCCGCTGCGCATGGACACGGTGGCGCTCTCGCGCTGGGAGCGTCGCGAGAGCCCCATGCGCTCGCTCAACGCCGTGTTCTCCGCGCTGCGCTGGATCCCCGGCCTGCACCGGCTGGGGTACGTTCGCCGCGACAGCGTCGAGATCCGCCCCGATTCGGTGCGCCTCTCCAGCCCGGGCAACGTCATCACGTTGGGGGGCATCGAGGAACGACCCAGCAACCACCTCCGCCTCGAACCACAATCGCCGCACACATCGCGGTCGACCCTGCGCCTATTGCGCGCGGGACCGCGCATCCTGGCCAAGGTGATGATCGGCTTCGTCCCCGCCTTCCTCACCTTCTTCCTCACCCAGGATTGGTGGCTGCTGGCCTGGCTAGGCGCGCCCATCTGGTTCGGCATCACCGGGCTGCGCAACGTGCTGCAGGCCGTGGTGGGCGGCGGCGGTCTGCGCCGCTCCAAGCTCATCGGCTGGCGCGAGCTGGTGAGCTGGGAGCGGGTGGCCGACTCGCTGCTGTTCACCGGTTTTTCGGTACCGTTGCTCGACTGGCTGATGAAGGGACAGATCCTCGACGGCGCGCTGGGCGTCAACACCGCCAGCGCCCCGCTGTTGATGTACACCGTGATGGCCCTGACCAACGGCGTCTACCTCTACACCCACAACACCCTGCGCGGGCTGCCGCGAGCGGCGGCGGTGGCCAACCTGTTCCGCTCGGTGTTCGCCATCCCGCTGGCCTTCGGCCTCAACCTGGGCCTGCACTGGCTGCTGGTGGCGGCGGGGATGCCCCACGCCGAGGCCGACCTCTGGTTGCAGAAGTGGGCCGCGGTCATCGTCAAGGCGTCCTCCGATCTGGTGGCGGGGTTCATCGAAGGCACCGCCGATCGCAACCTCAACGTGCGCACCCGGCTGCGCGACTACCGGGCCAAACTGGACCAGCTCATCGACGGGCACGGTCGGCTGGAGGCGCTCTACCCCGATCAGGACGTGCTGGCGCTGCTGGATCACCCCAAGACCTTCATCCAGACCGTGGGGCGCGAGGCGGGCGACCTGGCCAAGAACCAGGTGATCCACCTGCTCGACCTGATGTACTTCTGGATGCTTCAGCCGCGCGCCCGGCCGGTGCTGGCGCGGATGCTCTCGGAGATGTCGCCCGAGGAGCGTCGCATCGTGTTGCACAGCCAGCGGCTGCTCGAGCGCCGGCGGGCGGTGAGCGAGATGATCCTCTCCGATCTGGTGGGGAAGAACTTCGCCGCGCCGCTGGCATTCTACCTCGACCGCAACGAGTCGTACCTGCGCGACATGCGACGGCTGGCGCGGCGGCTCGGCGATCCGCTGCCGGAGCGCAGCGGGCGTACCGCCATCTGATGCGGGTTTTGACAACGCCCGGCGCCTGGTTCTATCTTGCCGACGGAAGTGCCAGGGCCACTGGTGGGCCTCCCGGGCTTCAAACCCGGAGCGGCTTGCGAACAGCGGGCCGGGTGGGTTCGATTCCCATGCACTTCCGCCAAAAACTCCGGGCGCCCGCCGGGCCGGGCGCCCTTTTTCGTACCGGGAGCCTGTCATGCGGCCACAGGATCGAGAGCGGGTTCTGGCGGAGTGTGCCCAGCGAGTGTTCGAGCGGCACGCCCACGATCCGCAGCGGCTCGAGCGTGCCATCTTCGACACCCTCTACGAGGAACGGCGCCGCCTGGAAACGGAGCGCAAGAGCAAGCACGCCGCCGCGCAGAGCGCCTACTATGACCGTGTATACGCCGAGGCCGCGGCCGCCGCGCCAGAGCGGAGGCGAGAGCTGCTGCGCGAACTCATCGGGCGATTCGCCGACGAGGTGGTGGGACATTTCGATCCGCGGGTGTACGCCCTGGCCACCCGCGTGGTGCCGGTGGGGCTCAACGTGCTGCTCAACTCGCTCAGCCCGCTGCGCCTGGCCGGCCTGCTGCCCGGCGGCGTGTCCCGCCTCGAGGACCAGCTCACCATCGCCGGCGAGACCGAGGCCTTCCGGCGCATGGTGGAGCGCGGCACCACCATCCTGGTTTCCACCCACGCCAGCAACCTGGACTCGGTGTTGCTCGGCTACGCGCTGCACCGCCTGGGCCTGCCGCCCTACGTCTACGGGGCCGGTCTCAACCTGTTCTCCAATCCCCTGATCGGATTCTTCATGCACCACCTGGGAGCGTACCGGGTGGATCGACGCAAGAAGGCCTGGCTGTACAAGGAGGTGCTGAAGACCTACGCCGGTTGCACCATCGAGGCCGGGTACCACAACATGTTCTTCCCCGGCGGCACGCGTAGCCGTAGCGGCGCGGTCGAGAGCCGGCTCAAGCTGGGCCTGCTGGGCATGGGGCTCGACGCCTACATCCGCAACCTCCAGGCGAACCGGTCCCGGCCCGACGTGTTCATCGTGCCGGCCACGCTCAACTACCAGCTGGTGCTGGAGGCCGAGACCCTGATCGAGGACCACCTCAAGGAGGCCGGCAAGAGCCGCTTCATCATCGAGGACGACGAGTTCTCCAAGCCACGCCGCGTGCTGGACTTCGTGCAGCGCCTGTTCTCGCTCAACAGCCGCATCACCATGGTGGTGGGTCGCCCGCTGGACGTCTTCGGAAACGTCGTGGACGACGAGGGCCTCTCGCACGACCGGCGCGGGCGGGTGGTGGATCGGCGTCGCTACGTGCAGCGCGACGGCGCGGTGACCTTCGACGCCCAGCGCGACGAGGAATACACCCGCGAGCTGGCCAGCACCCTGGTGGAGTCCTTCCGTCGTCACACCGTGCTGCAGAGCACCCAGGTGGTGTCGCGGGTGGTGTTCGACTGGTTGCGCGAGACGAACCCCGAGCTGGACTTGTACCGCCTGCTACGCACCGGCGGCAAGGAGAGCAGCCTGGCGCTGCCGCAGGCCTACGCCCGCCTGGAGCACACCTTGAAGACCCTGCGCCACATGGAGGCCGAGGGCCGACTCCGGCTGGAGCACACCCTCAAGGAGCGCGACGTGGTGGCGGTGATGAGCGATGCGCTGGCCCACCTGGGCGGCTACCACCGCCGGGCGGCCCTGGTGCGCCGCGGAGATCGGCTGTTCCACGAGGACCGCAACCTGATTTTGTACTACCAGAACCGGCTGGAGGGCATCTTCTGGGCGCGGGAGGCGAGCGCATGAACTCCCTGCGCGATCTGGACGTGCTGGTGCTCGGCGGCGGAAACTTCGGCACCGCCCTGTGCACCATCCTGCTGGAGAACGGAAAGAGGGTCTTGCTGTGGGTGCGCCGGCCGGACCAGGCCGAGGAGATCAACACCCGCCACCAGAACAGCCGTTACCTCCCCGGGGTCCAGCTCCGGCCGGATCTGGTGGCCACCGCCGACCTGGCGGGGGCGGTGGTGCGCGCCCCGGTGCTGCTCATGGTGGTCCCCACCAAGGCCTTCCGCGAGGCGGCCCGCGCCCTGGGCGATCACCTCACCGGCGACCAGATCCTCATCCACGCCACCAAGGGGCTGGAGAAGGGCACCCACCTGCGAATGTCGCAGATCCTGCGCGAGGAGACCTGCGCCCTCAAGATCGGCGTGCTGTCGGGGCCCAACCTGGCCGGCGAGCTCATGGCCGGGCATCCGGCGGGGGCGCTGCTGGCCTCGCATTTCCAGGAGTGCGTCAACGCGGCCCAGGCGCTCTTCTCCGGCAGCCGGCTGCGGCTCTACGGCGGGCGCGACGTCATCGGCACCGAGATCGCCGGGGCCTTCAAGAACATCATCGCGCTGGCGGCCGGGGTGGCGAGTGGCCTGGGCCTGGGCGACAACGCCAAGTCGCTGCTGGTCACCCGCGGTCTGTCGGAGATGGCCCGCTTCGGGGTGGCCCACGGGGCCGACGTGTTCACCTTCGGCGGCCTGGCCGGCATCGGCGACCTCATGGCCACCTGTGCCTCGCCGCTGTCGCGCAACCATCAGGTGGGGGTGAAACTCGCCCGCGGCGAGAAGCTCCCGGCCATCCTGGCGGGCATGACCCAGGTGGCCGAGGGCGTCCCCACCACGGCCGCGGTGCACACCCGGGCGCGCGATCTCCGGCTCGACCTCCCCATCGTGCGCGCGGTCCACGGCATGCTGTACGAGGGATGGAGCGCGCAGCAAGCGCTGGCGGAGCTGCTGCGCCTGCCGGTGGGCGAGGAGCTGGCCGCGCTGCGCTACCGCTGAGGTGCCGCATGAAGAAAAGCTACCCGCTCAGCATGAGCGACGAACGCACCCTGCCACAGGACTTCGCCGGCTGGGTGTACGTGTGGGACATCGACAAGACCTACCTGGCCACCGCCTTCTCCTCGCTGCGCGGCCTGCTGCGCGTGCCACTGGAGTTCGCGGTGGACAAGCGGGCCATTCCCGGCATGCCCGAGGTGCTGCGCGGCCTGCGCCGCGGCCCGGGGCCGGAGTTCTTGTGCGCGCCGCTGTACTTCGTGTCGGCCAGCCCGCCGCAGCTGCGCGGCGTGGTGGCCCAGAAGATGCTGCTGGACGGGGTGGAGTTCGACGGCATCATCTTCAAGGACTGGTTGGGCACCCTGCTGCAGCTCTCCCCCTACCGGCTGCGCGAGCAGGTGGGCTTCAAGCTGGCAGCCTTGCTGCACGGCCGCCGCCGCCGCCGCCACGCCCGCGAGGCGCTGTTCGGCGACGACGTGGAGCGCGACGTCGAGGCCTTCGACCTGTACGCCCGCATGCTCTCGGGGGAGATCGGAGCCGGCGAGGCCGAGGCCGAGATGAAGCGCCACGGGGTGCGGCGCGCCGACCGGCGTTTCGTGCGGGCGGCGCTGGACGAGATCCCCTCCCCGCGCGGGACGGTCGAGCGCATCTACATCCACCTGGAGCGCGACACCCCGCCGGAACGCTACGCGCGCTTCGGCCCGCGGGTGCGCGCGGTGCGCGGGGCCTGCCAGCTCGCGCTGGCCCTCTTCGCCGAAAGCCGGGTGGACGGCGAGTGTGTGCGGGCCGCCTGCCGTGCGGTGCGACAGTCGCGCCATCGGTACAATGACGTGCCCCGCCTGGTCGAGGACGCGCTGGCGCGCGGCCTGATCGAGCGGGACCGGCTGGCCGCCCTGGAGCTGGATCGCGTCTGACGGCAGCCGGGCTTGCGAAGTAGCTTATCGAGAACGATGAATTCGCTCTCGACCGATCGCCAGCCGTCGATCACTTCTGCGGCGGCTCGGGGAGAGGGTTCTTCACCTTGTCGGTGGTCTCGCCGTCGAGCGACTTCTCCAACGGCCGGGGCGGCGGGGTGCGGTGGGCCTCGAGGCCCAGCGGCTCGAAGAGCGCCTGGAGCGCCTTCGGCAGGGCGCGGATGCGGTCGGCCAGCGGGCGCTTCTGGATGTAAATCTCCTCGCGCCGCCCGCCCTCATGCTCGACCTTGAGGTTCCACTCGGCGTCGGAGCTGCTGCGCCGGTCGATCTCGCGGATGGTAGGCGTCCAGAAACGCACCAGGCGCAACACCACCTCGCTCAACATCCGCTCGGCGACCACGTCGCGCCCCTCCAGACGCAGCTCGTCCAACTCCCCGCGCAGCTGGTACAGCTCGCGCAGATGCGGGGTGAGCTGGGAGAAGAACTGGGAGATCAGCTCGTGCTCGGCCGGCCCCAGCAGCTCCTCGGGGATGGGGGTCGGCTCGCTCCCCGGGGAGAGGCGAAAGAACCCCAGGGCCGGCGGCTGGGAGTGGGCCAGGGACAGGAGCAGCCCGTCCTCCCCGGCCTTGCGCGAAAGTTGCACCCGGGTGCCGACCTCGCCGTCCTCGACGCGGGTGATAGTGGCGTCGTCGAGGCGCATCTTCTCGGGCACTGGCTCGCGCTTGAGCCAGCCGCGCCGCGTCCCCACCGGAAACTCCTGCTTGCCCGGGACGAGATCGCCGAAGCGCCGGACGGCGTTGAAGAAGGGCGAGGCGGCGGTGTTCTGCCGGTAGCGGCACTCGAAGCCGACCAGGTCCACCACCTCGGCCCGGGCGCCGTAGCCGGACTCGGCCAGCTCCACCACCAGCGCGTGGCGCTGGAGCGGAAGGCCGCTCTGCGCGAAGAAGGCCTTGAGCCAGCCGAAGATGTCCTTGCGCAGCTTGCCGATCTCGATCTGGGTGTCGCGGATGCGCGCCTCCACCCGGGCCACCACCCGGCGGCGCGCCTCGTCGATGAACTGCGCCTGGTTGGCGATGAGCCCCTCGGCCACCACCGCCACCACGTCGTCGGCCGGCCGGTCGGCGGAGGCGGCGCGGATGGCCTGCTCCACCTTGGCGGCGAAGGCGCCCACCTCGTCGAGCACCTCGCCCACCCAGGCCCGGTCCTCCTCGATGGCATAGATCTTTTTCCCCACCTCGTGATCCAGCCGCAGCACCTCCACCGCCATGTCGAAGAAGCGCTGGAAGGTCTCCAGCACGTTCTCCTGCTGGGGGAACTCGGAGAGATCACCGTACAGAAAGCGCATGGGTGGGATTGTACTACGGACGGGCCAGAAAGAGAAAGTTCAGGGAAAGGTGACCGGGAGGGGCAGTGAGGTGTTTTCTGGCAAACTCAGGCCGTTCACCGCTCCCAGGTTGTTGTATCCCCAGCACTTCACGGTTTCGTCGTCCTCCAGGATGACGCAGTTGTGCTCCCAGCCCACGCCGAGCTTACGCACCGGGGGAAGGTTCAGCACGAGCTGCGGCCGAGCATATTTGGCCATCTCCCCCAACACCGAGGCGCCGACCTGGCCGTGCAGGCTGTAGCCCCAGCAGTAGATGCTCACCAGCCCGCCTCCCGCCTCGACCTCGGCGCAGGCGTGACGCATGCCGCCCCGAATCGAGCGGACCGGTAGCGGATGGTCGAACTCGTCCCGCAGCAGCAGCGGGCCGGGGCTCTGTTGCTTGTAATCCTCCACCGAGGCGTTGCCGAGCACGCCGCCCGCGGAGTTGTTCCCCCACGAGTACGCGCCGGAAGGCCCCCAGGCGAACGTCGCCCCGTTGGAGCAACCCAACCCGCTCCAACCATCAGAGTTGTCCACCTTGACCGGGGTCTGGGAACTCTGCCAGTTGAGGGAGGCGTTCCCGAGCTGACCCTCGGCGTTCCGCCCGAAGCAGCGCACCTCGGTGCTGCCGTTGACGTCCACGAGACCGCAGGCGTGGTCTCCGCCCAGACACAGCGAGCGGAGGTTCTCTAGGCCAGGGATGGAGTGCGGTGAGGTGTAGTAATTCTGGTTGTCCCAACAGCTCTCTCCCAGCAACGCGCATCCCCAATAGGAGCCGTGCAGGTCCGCAGCGATGGCGCCCATGGAAACCCAGGTCCCGCCCACCAACTCCTCCATCACCAGACCCGACACTTTCTGCGCGGAGAAGAGGATGCCGCCAGCCGGAGAGATGGCACACTCGCCCTTGACATTACTGCCCCAGCAGGACACGGAGTTGTCCTGGTGCAGGGCGCACGAGTTCTTGCTGGAGAGCGCCACGCGGCGCGCACCCGCGAGCGGCGCGCCCGCCAGGTTGAACACCTGCGCGGGCGGGATGGTGCCGTTGCCGAAGGTTCCGATCCCGAGCTGGCCCTCACCGTTATTGCCCCAGCACAGCACCCGGCCGTCGGAAATCACTGCGCAGGTGTGGGAGTGGCCGGCGGCGATGTCTACCACCTTGAGGCACTCGTTTTGCGCCGCGTTGCAACCGACATTGCAGCGGTGGTCGTCCTGCCATTCTCCCGGCTCGACGCAGCGCTGCAGCACCCGCTCCTGGCAGCGAGTCTCGCCGACGGCGCAAGCGGGGATGAACCCGTCGCCGTCCGGCTCGACCCCGGCGTCGCCAGGCCCGCCATCGTCACCCGCCGCCGCATCGCCATCGTCCGCTCCATCGCCCCCGTCCCCGCCGTCGGGCTCGAACCGCGCCCGGCACACCCCGTCGACACACATGAGGTCTTGCTTGCAGGTGAGGTTGTCGAAGCAGCTCTGCCCCTCGCCACCCACCGCCGGCAGGAACACCTCGCACCCGGTGATTGCGGCGCAGTAGAGGATCAGCGCCAGCCCGGCGGCGGCACGCAGCATCAGAACCGTCCTCCCCACAGGAGCAGCGCGCCTCCGTCCGTCGGCCCGACGATCACCCCGGTGGGCTCGGACTTCTCTTTGGGTTCGAGCAGCCACAGCACGACCCCGGTGCCCATGAGCGCCGCCCCGCCCGCGAAACCGCCCCACATCACCCCGGCCCAGGTCCGACTGCGACTCTCCGCCCCCAGATCACCACCCCGGTAATCCTCGGCCGCGGCATGGGAGACGAACGCCGCTACCGCACCCAACACCGTCAGGCCCGCGCCGCTCCAGAAGGCCATGTGCCCCCAGGCGGCGGGCTCGGTTCCCGCGCGGGGAACACTGACCTCCATCTGGCTGAACGTCTCGCCGTCCTTGACGAAGTCGATCCCCTCCGGCGGCAGCGGCACGTCCCCGGTGAGCACCGACTTGCCCGGCAGCACCTTGGCGAAGACCTTGCGGCTGCCCAGGATCACCGCGTCCACCAGCTTTTCCTCGCCGCCCTGGACCTTGAGCGACACGCCGTGCACCGCCTGGGCCCGTCCCGCGTCCAGCACCGTGAGCGAGACCACCAGGAGCGAGCCGATCCGCCCCACCCTCCCGGTGGCCAGGTAGCGCGCGCCCATGGCCCCGGCCATCTCCTGCAAGCACTCGGTATCGTCGCAACCCAATAGTTGCTTTTGCTCCTGGAAGTTGAGCAGGTTGCGGATGTCCTCGCGGGTGATCACCCGGAAGCCCCCGTAGGAGCGGATCTCGTTGGCCATCACGTCGGCGAGCAGGCCGGCCTGCTTTCCGCTCACACCGGTCTGCACCGAGAAGTCCAGCACCGCCACCGCCACCATGTCCTCCGCCCGCGCGGACAGCGCGGCCAGCAGGACGCCGCACAAGACCAGCCTGGGCACCATGGGGAGCCTCCCGGGGGAATACCCGCGCAGGATAGCACGGGTCTGTTCCGCAAGGAAGAAACGCCTCGAGCGCCGGTGGGGATTTTCTTGCAATTGGGCGGCACTTTGAGATGATCCGGCGAACCTTTGGGAACCGGAGGCAATCATGGGAAAAGGCGATCGCAAGACGGCCAAGGGAAAGCGTTTCCGGCACTCGTTCGGAAAGAGCCGCCCCAAGAGCAAGCTCCGCAAGCGCAAGCGCGCGGAGAAGCTATCCAAGAAGATCATTCGCGACAAGAACGCCTGAGAGGCGGCCGCGCCGCGGGTGCAAGAAGCGACCTCGCCGGGGAACGAAGCGCGCCGGGACGTCGCGGCTTGCGCGTAAGATCCCGGGAGGAAGGAGACCCGATGATTCGCAAGGCTTTCTTTGCCGCCTTGGTGCTGCTCTGTGCCTGCAACAAGGAGCCGGAGCTCGACGGCCGCCCGGTGTCCGAGTGGATCTCCTTGCTGCGGCACGACGACTGGTCGGTGCAGGGCCAGGCCATCTCGGTGCTGGTGCGCCTGGACAGTGCGGCCGTGCCCTTCCTGGTGGAGGCGCTGCAGAGCCGCGATCCCTCGGTACGGCGCGGGGCGGTGACCGCCCTGGGCCGCATCGGCCCGCACGCCGCCCCCGCGCGCGATCCGCTGCTGCGGCGCATCGCCCGCGAGGAGGTGGCGCCGATCCGGGCCCGCATCCTGGAGGCGCTCTCCGCCATCGATCCCGGCGCCGCCGAAGTGCGCCAGGAGTTCAACAAGCGGCTGCGGGATCGCGAGGAGGAGGTGCGCGAGGCGGCCCGGCGCGCGCTGGAGTCGCTCGAGCCCCCCAAGAAGCCCGAAGCGGCGGCGGCGCGGGCGGCGGCCGGAGAGGAGGCGCTGCTGCTGCGCCAGGCGGCGGCGGCCGAGTTGGAGAAGCTCGCCCCGGGCACAGCCTTCGGAGTCGTGGCCGAGGTGGCGCGCGAGGATCGGCGCGCCGTCATCGTGTGGCCGGCCATCCGGGACCAGAAGATCCTGGACGACGACCTGGTGGCCTTCGTGTTCTCGCGGCAGGGTGACGGGCCCTGGACGCTCCAGGCGGGGAACTTACTGATGTCCGGAAAGGACGGTCCGGCCAGGCTGGCCGAGGCCCTCGGCGGCGCCGACAAGCAGCGCCTGATCCGGCCCTGCGGCGTCCCGCGCGCCGAGCTGTCGGCGCACCTGCGCACCCAGGGCTGCGCCTTCCGCGACGCCCTGCGCGCGGGAGAGGCCGCGCAGGCGGTGCAAGCCTACGAGAAGCTGACCCGGGCGTTCTCCTTCCCGCTGGCGGCCTACTCGGACTTTTTACCGGAGCTCCTTTCGAAGGGCGGCTTCTGCGAGACGGTCTACGAGGTGGACTCCGGCTGCGCCGGCGCTACCTGCCGCGTCGAGATGCGAAGCGGCGAGCAGGTGAAGGCGAGCCAGGTGGTGTTGCAGGCCTGTGGCGGCGGAGAGGTCATCGCGGAATTTCAGAAATTGCAGTGAGCGAGCCGAAAGAAAAAACCCCCGTCGGGACGATCGCCCCGCGCCAGGTGGTACTGCGCACCCGCTGCGCCACGCCGGAGGAGTTGGTGGAGCGCTATTACCGGCGCGCGCTCGAACGCGGTTTCTTGTTCGAGAACCCGAAGGACTACCCGCCCGGCACCGAGGTACGGCTGTTCGTCCAGCTCGCCGACGGCCAGACCGCCATCAGCGGGCGCGGCGTCGTGGCCTCGGCCCCGGAGGGCTCGGAGCTCGGTTTCGCGGTCCGTTTCCGCTCCATGAGCGCGAAGACCCGGACCCTGCTGGAGGCCATGCTGGCCCGGCACAAGTCGGCCGGCACGGAATCCAACGCCGTCGCGGACGCGGGTCTGGAACGCAGCCTGCGCCGCATGGTGCTGGTGGCCGGCGACAGCGCCATCCGGCCGCCGATGGCCCGTCGCGGCAAGGGCCACGCCGGCCCCATCATCGGCATCGATCTCGGCACCACCAACACCTGCTGCGCCGTGGTGAAGAACGGCCGCCCGCTGGTCATCCCCTCGCGGCGGGGCCACAACACCGTGCCCTCGGTGGTGGCGGTGAACCCGGTGGGCGAGGTGCTGGTGGGCCACGCCGCCCGCTCCCAGATGGAGATCAACCCCGAGCGCACCATCTACGGCTCCAAGCGCCTGATCGGCCGGCCCTTCGCCTCGCCGGTGGTGCGCCAGGTACGGGACCGTTTCCACTACCGCATTGTGGAGGGGCCCCGGCGCGAGGCCGCGGTCCAGATCGGCGAGCGGCAGTTCAGCCTGGAGGAGGTGGCCTCCAAGATCCTGGAAGAGATCCGCGCCATCGCCCAGGACTACCTGGGGACCCTGGTGCAACGGGCGGTGATCACCGTCCCGGCCAACTACAACGAGAACCAGCGCCAGGCGGTGTGCCGCGCCGGAGAGCTGGCCGGTCTCCAGGTGGAGCGCATCATCAACGAGCCCACCGCCGCCGCCCTGGCCTACGGCTACAACCGGCAGATCGACCAGAAGGTTCTCATCTACGACCTGGGCGGCGGGACCTTCGACGCCTCGGTGCTCAACCTGTACGGCAACGTGTACGAGGTGGTGGCCACCGGCGGCGATACCTTCCTGGGCGGGCTCGACTTCGACACCCAACTGGCGGACCACGTGCTGATGGAGTTCCAGCGCTCGCTGGGGAAGCTCCCGCACATGGAGCGGGTGGCTTTCTTGCGGGTGCTCCAGGGCGCCGAGTTCGCCAAGATCGCGCTCTCCGACGCCAGCACCGCCCGCATCAGCCTCCCCTTCATCGGCACCGTGGACGGAAAGCCGGTGTCTCTGGAACAGACGGTGAACCGGGAGACGCTGGAGGAGCTGAGCCGGCCGCTCATCGCGCGCACGCTCAAGGTATGCGATCAGGTGCTGGCCCGGGCCCACCTGAACGCCGCCAGCATCGACCAGATCCTGCTGGTGGGCGCCCAGACCCGCATGCCCCTGGTGTGGCGCATGATCCACGAGCACTTCGGCAAGGAGCCGCTCAAGGGCGTGCACCCGGACGAGTCGGTGGCGCTGGGCGCGGCGCTGCTGGCCGAGTCGCTCGACAAATTGGACGCGGTGGTGCTGATCGACGTGCTGCCCATGTCCATCGGCGTCGGGGTGCCGGGCGGCTCGTTCCGCCGCATCCTGGAGGCGGGCACGCCGCTGCCGGCCAGCCGGACCTTCGGCCTGTTCACCTACCAGGACGACCAGCGCGAGATGGTGCTGCCAGTGTTCCAGGGGGAGAACGCCAAGGTCGACGACAACGAGTTTCTGGGCGCGGTGCACATGACGGGCATCCCGCCCGGGCCGGCCGGCAAGCGCATGATCGAGGTGACCTTCGGCCTCAGCCCGGAGTGCCTGCTCACCGTCGCGGCCCGCGATCGCGAGGGCGCGGCGTTGTGCGAGGTGATCATGTCGACGAAGGAGACCCCGACCGAGCTTCGCAGCCGGCTGGGTCTGATCGAACCACCCTCCGCGCCGAAGCCGCCCGCGTCGCCTCCGGAAGTGCCGGGGGCGGCGCCCGCGTGTGCGCCGGAGTGCCCGCCGCCACGCCCGTCTGCGGCGACGCCGGCGCGCGTGGCGACACCGTCCGCGCAACCGCACGCCAGCACGGCGTCCCCTCCCCGCCTGGTGGCGAAGCAAGACAAGAGCCAGTGCAAGGGGCTATTGCGCCGCCTCCTGGGGATCTTCAAACCGCGAGAGTAGGAAGGCTCAGCGGGCGCGCGCGCCGAAGCTGCGCTCGAAGAGCTCGCGGATGGCGCGTCGGCCGCTCTCCTCCAGGTGTCGGGTGCCCGTGCCCACGAAGCGCGTCCGGCCGATCCGCGGCGGGGCCTGGCGCTGCCAGCCGCCCGCGCCCCAGGAGAACCAGGCGTTCGCCTCCTGATCGAAGACGTGCAGCGGTTTCTTCCAGTGGCGGGCCAGCTCGGCCGCCCAGCCGGTACCGCCTCGCACCGTGCCGTCCGCCTGCAGGCGTCCCACCACGAACACCTCGGCGGCGGTGTGCACCTGGTGCCAGATGGACTGGAGCACCCGCCGCAGCTCGTCGCTCTCCGGATAGCTGCGCTGCATGCGGCGGGTGAGGTAGGTCCAGCTGATGTCCCCCTGGCGCAGCTCGGCCTCGGAGAGCAACACCCGACCGCGGTTGCGCTGGCAGCGGTGACCCTCGAAGGAGAAGTTGATCTCCTCGAGCCCGAAGGCCTCGGCGCACTCCCCGAAGGCCTCCTCGGCCCCGGAGGCCCCCCCGGAGAGCAGGCAGAAGGCGCTGGCCGGAAGGCGCAGCTGGCCCTCGCCCTCACTCTCGCCCTGCAGGAGCCGCAGGGTGTCCGCGTGCAACCGCAAGACGGGGAGCGGCCCGTCGCGCCGCCGACCGTGGGTAAGTCGCGCAGTGACAGCGTCCCCCTCGGGCTGCAGCAGCACCACCGCGGCGATGGCGTCGGCCACGGCGTCGAGCGGCGGCAGCAGCCGCGACTTCTGCGGCGCGGATTCGTCGCCGCTACACGGAGCGCTCAACCAACACTCCGCGCTCATGCCGGCGACCCCTTTTGAGAGCGCGGCCAGCTCGGCCCGCAACACCGGCGCCGGTCGGGACCAGTCCAGGCCATCCACCAGGATCAGCCGGGGCGAGAAGTCCAGGTGTTGACGCAGATCGCCCAGCACCCGTTCCAGGCTGCGCACGTCCAGCACGCGTCCCGGCAGGGCGTGGATGACGCGTTGCCGCCAGAGCTCGGCCAGCGCAGCGGGTGGCCGCTGCGGCAACAGATCCTGTAGCAGCGCGTCGTACCAGGACTGCAGGTGTTCCAGGGTGTGGCCCTCCAGTGAGAGGTGCAACACCGATCGGCCGTTCAGCAAGGCCTCCAGCGCCGCCTGGACCAGGAAGGCGCTCTTGCCCACGCCCACCCGCGCCTGCACCACCGCCAGCGCCCCCGTGAGCGCCTCGGGAATGAGCTGCTGGCGCAGCGCGGGCAGCGGCGAACGGGCGGGAGTCTCCGGCATCATCGTCCCCTCCTCGCGTCAGGCGCCATCGTCTCCCCCCCGGCGCCGGCGGTAGCGCTCGATCAATTCCTCGGCCTTCTGGGCCGGCACCGGCAGGTAGCGGGCGAACTCCATGGTGAACTCGGCCTTCCCCTGGGTGGACGAGCGCAGCGCGCCCGCGTAGCCGAACATCTCCTCCAGCGGCACCTCGGCCTCCACCCGAGCGTTGCGGCCGTCCTCCTGGGCGCCCACCACCGCGCCGCGGCGCTTCTGCAGGCCACCCATGATCACCCCGGCGTGCTCGGCCGGCCCTTCCACCACCACCCGCATGATCGGCTCCAGCACCTGGGGTTGGGCGGCCGGGTAGGCCTCGCGGAAGGCGCCGCGGGTGGCCTCCTGGAAGGCCAGGTCCGAGGAGTCCACCGCGTGGGCCGCGCCGTCGTTGAGCACGAGGCGCAGGTTGACCACCGGGAAGCCGATGCACGGGCCGCGCGCCAACATGGAGCGGAAGCCCTTCTCCACCGAGGGGATGAACTGGCGCGGTACGCTGCCACCGCGCGTGGCGTCGACGAACTCCACCTCGGGGGCCGGCTCGAGGTAGCCGCACACCCGGGCGTACTGGCCGGCGCCGCCGGTCTGCTTCTTGTGAATGTAGTCGAAGTCGACGCGCCGGGTGATGGTCTCGCGGTAGGCTACCTGGGGCGCCGAGGTGACCACCTGGGCCCGATACTCGCGCCGGACCCGCTCCAGGTACACCTCCAGGTGCAGCTCGCCCATGCCCCGTACCACGGTCTCGCCGGAGTCCGGATCGGTCTCCACCCGGAAGGTGGGGTCCTCCCGGGCGAACCGCCGCAACGCCTTGTGCAGGCCGGCCTCGGAGCCCGCGTCGGCCGGGCGCACCGATAGCGACACCACCGGCTCTGGGACGTGCATGGGCGTGAGCGCCGCCTGGATGCGGCCGTCGGTGAAGGTGTCGCCGCTCCCGCATTCCACCCCGAACATGGCCACGATGTCGCCGCCCGCGGCCTCGGTGATTTCTTCCATCTCGTCGGCGTGCATGCGCACCAGTCGGCCCACCCGGTGCCTGTCACCGGTGCGCATGTTGACCAGGGTGTCGTCGCGTCGCAGCCGCCCCTGGTACAGGCGCAGGTACGTCAGCTGTCCGTAACGCCCGTCCTCCAGCTTGAAGGCCAGGGCCACCGTGGGCGCCTCCGGATCCGGGCGCAGCAGGTGGCGCTGGTCCTCGTGTTCCAGGTCCAGGGCCTCGGGACAGAGGTCGCTGGGCGCGGGCAGGTAATGGACCACCGCGTCCAGCAAGGGCTGCACCCCGCGGTTGCGGTAGGCCGAGCCGAGCAGCACCGGGGTGAGCTGCAGGTCCAGGGTGCCGCGCCGCAGGGCGGCGCGGATGAGCGCCGGGGTGACCCGCTCCTCCAGGATGGCCTGGGTCAACTCCTCCGAGATCATGGAGACCGCGTCCAGCAGTCGCTCCCGGGCCTGCCGGGCCGCCTCCGCCAGCTCGGGCGGAATGGGCCCCGCAACCACCCGTTCGCCGTTCTCGCC
This sequence comes from Myxococcales bacterium, assembly GCA_012798435.1. GTDB lineage: Bacteria > Myxococcota > B64-G9 > B64-G9 > B64-G9 > JAAZNF01. Next base: position 38,108 of record JAAZNF010000035.1, read on the forward strand.
CTCGAAGATCAGCGAGCGCATCTCCACCAGGTCGATCACGCCCTCGTGCCGATCCTCCAGCCCCACCGGGAGCTGCAACAGCACCGGGTTCAGCCCCAGGCGATCGTGAACCTCGTCACACACGCGGAGCGGGTTGGCCCCGATGCGGTCGCACTTGTTGATGAACACCACCCGCGGCACGCGGTAGCGGCGCATCTGCCGATCCACGGTGAAGGACTGGGACTGCACTCCTCCCACCGCGCACAGCACCAGCACCGCCCCGTCCAGCACGCGCAGGCTGCGCTCCACCTCCATGGTGAAGTCCACGTGTCCGGGGGTGTCGATGATGTTCAGGTGGTGGTCCAGCCAGCGGCAGTAGGTGGCGGCCGAGGCGATGGTGATGCCGCGCTCGCGCTCCAGCTCCATGGAGTCCATGGTGGCGCCCACCCCGTCGCTGCCCTTCACTTCGTGCATCTGGCGGATGCGCCGGGTGTAGAACAGCACCCTCTCGGTCAGCGTGGTCTTGCCGCTGTCGATGTGAGCGAAGATGCCGATGTTGCGAAGACGATGAGGGTCGACTTTCACGCCATCCTCCCGCGAGGGCGCGCATTAGCTACAGAAAAGCGCCCGCGGGATCAAGGAAAATCAGTGCGATTTCTTCGGTCCGGCCGTGGCGCCGGCCGCCCGGGGATCCTCGGGCCAGGCGTGGCGCGGGTAGCGGGCGCGCAGTTCCTTGCGCACCTCGCGGTATCCCTCGTTCCAGAACGACGCCAGATCGGTGGTGACCTGGGCCGGCCGGCCGTTCGGCGCCAGCAGGTGCAGCAGCACGGCGAGTTTCCCACCGGCGAGCCGGGGCGCGGCCGCCCAGCCGAAGACCTCCTGCAAGCGCACCGCCAGCACCGGCAGGCCGCCGGGTTCCAGGGCAGGCCGGTAGTCGAGGCGGGCGCTCTTGCCTGACGGCAGGGCGAGGCGCTCCGGCAGCTCGCGCTCCAACCGCGCCCGCAGGCGGGCCGGGATTTTCGAGTGCAGCGCCTTTCTCCAGTCGATCCGCCGCACCTCCTGGAAGCGCTGGAGACCCCGGCACAGCTCGGGAAGCCGCCGGCGCAGTCCTTCGATAGAGGCGTCCGGCCAGTCCGCATCCGGAAGCCAGCGGCGCGCCAGTTCCAGTCGGGCCCGCAACTGCTGCGCCTCCGCGCTGGGGCAAAACACGCGTTCGAAGGCGGCGGCCGCCGCCTCCGCCAAGACCTCGGCCACCCGCTCCGGGTCCGTCGGCCGCCCTTCTCTCTCCCACAACACCAGGTCGAGGTAGGTGTGTTGCTGTACGCCGATCACCGCCTCCCGCGCATCGTCGAACCGGACCAGCTCCTGGGTGGAGAGGTGCGCCGGAAAGACCATTTCCAGATCGTCCGGAGAGAGCCGTTGTGCGCTCCGCACCCGGGCCACGGCGTGAGGGCCGGCCTCGGGGGCCTCGGCCTCGAGGGCCAAAAACAGCTCGCCCTGGCGCACCCCGGACTCCTCGCCAAGCTCGATGCCCTGCCCTCCCACGCGCAGCGCGGACCCGCTCCCCGGCGCTCGCCGCCGGCACACCCGGTCGGGATACGCCGCCAGCAGCAAGCGGGACAGGGCGCGCGTGTCGAGCCGCCCGGTCTGGCCGCGGCTTTTTGCGCCGTCCCAGCGGCGGCGCAGCTGATCGCGGGCGCGCAGCGCCCGACGGGCCGCCACCGGGTCCAGGCCCAGGGCCTCGGCGGCCTGCCGGTCCGCCCCCAGATCCTCAAAGCGAACCACGCGCTCCAGGCGTTCCCCCAAGTCGGAGTCGGTCTCCGCGGCGCGCCGGGGCGGATCGGTCAGCACCTCGCCCTCCTCGATGATGGCCGCGGCCAGGGCGGCCAGGTCGAGACAACCCCAGCGAGCGGCCTGGTGCATCATGCGTCCCAGCCGCGGGTGAACGGGAAGGCGCGCCAGACGGCGGCCCAGCGGCGTGAGCGCGAAGGTCCGCTTCTCGACGGCTTCCAGCCGGCGCAGAAGATCCAGCGCGGCTTCGCGCCACGGCGGCGAGGGAGGATCGAGGAAGGGAAAGCGCGCCGGATCCCCGGGGTGGAACTCGAGCACCGCAAGGAGCACCGCGGAGAGATCCAGCCGGCACATCTCGGGGATCTCGGCGGATGGGAGCCCGGCGTGTTCGGCGGCGGTCCACAAGCGCAGCGCTCGCCCCGGCCCCAGACGCGCCGCCCGGCCCGCGCGTTGCTCTGCGCTGGCGCGGCTGATCTTGCCCACAGACAGGCGATCCAGGCCCGAGCGCGGATCGTGGCGCAGCCTCTTCTCGTACCCGCTGTCCACCACCGCGCGCACGCCGGGCACGGTGAGCGAGGTCTCGGCCAGGTTGGTGGCCAGCACCACCCGCCGGCCCGCGCCTCCCCGCAACACCCGGTCTTGCTCATCGGCTGGCATGGCCCCGTACAACACGGCGATCTCCGGGTGGCCCGGCAGCGGGCGTTCCTGGAGCCGCCGGGCGCAGCGGTGGATGTCGCGGGCGCCGGGAAGAAACACCAGCGCGTCGCCCTGGGCGTCACCGGCGGCGGGCCACAGCCGGCGCACGCCGGCCTCGGCCCGCTCGGGCAGGGGGCGCGCATCGGGCTGCGGCAGGTACTCGATCTCGAGCGGATACGGCGCGGACCCGCCCCGCAGCAAGCCGGCGCCGCCGAAGAACCGGGCCACCGCCTCCGGCTCGATGGTGGCCGACATGACGACCAGGCGCAGCTCGGGCCGGGCCTCCAGCGTCTCGCGCAGGAAGGCCGCCGCCAGGTCGGTGTGGATGCTGCGCTCGTGGAACTCGTCGAGCACCACCGCCCCCACACCATCGAGCAGCGGGTCCTCCAGCATGCGCCGCGGCAGAATCCCCTCGGTGATGACCCATACCCGGGTGCTCGCGCCACCCACGCGGGTATAGCGGACCGCAAACCCCACCCGCTGGCCCAGGGGCTCTCCCAGCGCACGGGCCAGCTGGGCGGCGCAGGCCCGGGCCGCCAGGCGCCGCGGCTCGAGCACCAGGATGGAGCCGCGGACGGCGGGGGAGCGCAGCAGCCACAGCGGCACCCGGGTGGTCTTGCCCGAGCCGGGCGGGGCGCACAGGATCAGCACGCGCTCCCGCTCGATGCGCCGCGCAAACTCCGCCTCGAGCTCGTCGATGGGCAGCGCGCCCGCCGCCGAAAGAGAGTCGGGATTCAACGCTCAGCCCCGCGCCCGGCGCCGGATCGACTCGACCAGGCGCCGCAGGCGCTGCAGGCTCTCCTCCGGGCCCAGGCACATGACGCCCATGCCGCGCCGGCCCTCTACCGGGTCCACCCAGCGCACCTGCCCGTGGAGCTCGATGGCCGGCCGTAGGCGCGAGGACCACAGCTTGATGAAGATGGCCCGGGTCGGCTCCAGCAGCGGGGCGGCGGTCCGCAGGAAGACCCCCCGCACGCTCACGTCGGCGGTCTCGGCGGGGTGCTCCACGCCGTCGAGCACGAAGGCGGCGCGGTACTGGGCCGGGTAGCGGGGAACGCTGCGCCGGGCGGCTGGCTCCCAGGTGCGGTCGGCGAAGGCGCACATGAGGGCGAAGCGCTCCCTGTCCTCGGGGATGATCTGCAGCCACACCCCGCGGGGGCGCTGCTTTCCCTCCGGGCGCTCGTTGACTTCGACCACCCGCGCCTTGAGCGGGAAGAGCACGTTGCTCCCCTCCACCACCACCTGGATGTCGACGTTCTGGCCGGCTTGCATCCGACCCACCGCGGGGAACACCAGCACCCGCTGGTCGCGATCCCAGATGGCCTGACGCAACAGATCGTGGCTGCCGTACTCGAGCAGGATCCAGCGGATGGCGGAATCGGCCCTCATGTCGTTTTCCGTGTGCCCCGCGTCGCTCTTCCCGGTGCGCCGGTTCAGCCCTTGCGATCGCGCCGATCGGGGATGGTGCTGCCCTCGGTGAACCCCCGGTGTTTGCTGCGCCGTCGGATCTCCTCTACCGAGGGGGCGGTCATCACCTCGGTGGTCTTCTTGATGGCCGCCACGTCGGCGACCGGCAGGGGCAAGAACCGCAGCCGGTAGTCGCCGATTTCCAGCACGTCCCCCGCCCGGAGTTCACGCTCCGTGACGCGCTCGCCGTTGACGAAGGTGCCGTTGGTGCTGCCCTCGTCCAGCACCACCCAGGCCTGACCGTTCCACTCCAGTCGGGCGTGGCGGCGCGAGACCTTGGAGTCGTCCGGCAGGCAGATGTCGCACTCGCTGGTGCGGCCGATCTCCTTGATGAGCCCGGTCAGGGAATGCCGGCGGTTGTTCTTCTCGTCGAATAGCTGAAACATGGAAAAACAAATACCGGCAAACTCGAGCAACAGTCAAGACGAAAATTCCCTCGATTCAATATCGGGCATCATTAATATAACCAGATCAAAAAGCTCAGATGTAACCACATCGCAACACCAGCATCGCCTACACCGAGACAAATAGTCCCACATGCAACCATATGATATATATGATTATATTAAAAAACCAGCAGGTATATTTACAAGAGCATGTAACCAGTTGTCTCATAAAATTGCCAAAATTCCAAAGTAATTTCAATGTAGATACAAAAAGATGCCAAGAAATATGCGCGACAAAATGTCTCACTTTATCAATAACAGACAATTGAAAAAACGGCACATAGTCACAACTTATTGTTTAATATGCTAAAATCAATACAAGAAAAATATGACAGTATGGAACAATTTTTGCTAAATACGGCCGCGTGAAGATCGTTACCTTCCAATAGCCCACCTAAAAGCGAACACAGGAGACGCTTCCATGAAAATCAGAATCCGTATTTCCTTCGCGCAGAAGATTGGCCTGACGGCCCTTCTTTCATTCCTGCTCCTCGCAGGTTGCGACGCCGGATTCATCGAAAACGACGACTTCACCACCGAACTTTCGCCGGAGAATCGCCTCTCGCTCGGCGAGCGCGACATCGGAAAGGTGGCCGACCTGGCTCCTTTCCAGGTGGCCGCCATCGAAGTCCCCGCCAACATCTCGACCGGGTTCTCCTGGGAAGTGGAAGAGATCGATCCGCGGCTCTCGGTAGTCGGATCCGAATACGTCCAGGACACCTCCGGCCTCCTGGGCGCCAGCGGCCGGCAGATCTTCTACGTGGTGGGCAACGAGCCCGGCAAGGCCGGCCTGCGGCTGACCTATGCCCGACCGCTGGAGCGACACAACTACCTGCGCTCCGCCCGCTTCGACTTCCAGGTGATGTCGAAATACACCGGCAACTTCCGTTACATTCCGCGCGAGGCGCCGGAGGTTCCGATCGACAACCCGACCGTGCTGCGCGCCAGCCTGCCGACTCACTTCTCGTGGTGCGAGCAGGGCGCCTGCCCGCCCGTGCGCGACCAGGGAGACTGCGGCGGCTGCTGGTCCTTCGGCACGGTGGGCGTGTTCGAGAGCGCGCTGATGCGGGCCGGAACGTCCTCCCCGAACCTCTCCGAGCAATACCTCATCTCCTGCAACAACGAAGGGTTCGGGTGCAACGGCGGCTGGTGGGCCCACGACTATCACATCTCCACGAAGGTCTCCGGAGAGACGGAAGCCGGCGGCGTGAACGAGAGCTCCTTCCCCTACACGGCCACCGACAGCAGCTGCAACCCGCCCCACGCCAAGGTGGCGAAGCTCCAGAGTTGGGCCTACGTCGGTAACGACAGCTCCGTCCCCTCCACCGATCAGCTCAAGACCGCCATCTACAACAACGGGCCCTTGGCGGTGGCGGTGTGCGTCAACACCTACTTCGAGAACTACAGCGGCGGCGTGTTCGCCGGCCCGAGCTGCACCGGCGTCAACCACGCCGTCATCCTGGTCGGCTGGGACGACGGTGACGGCGCCTGGATCATGCGCAACTCCTGGGGCCCGAGCTGGGGTGAGAACGGCTACATGCGCATCAAGTACGGTGTGTGCCAGATCGGCTATGCCGCTTCCTATGTCGTGTATCAGGGCGGGAGTGGGACGACCCCCACCGCGAACTTCTCCGTCACCACGAGCGGCCTCTCCGCCTCCTTCACCGACACCTCGACCGCCGGCAGCGGGACCATCAACTCCTGGAGCTGGAACTTCGGGGACGGCGGCACCTCGAGCGTGCAGAATCCGAGCCACACCTATGCCGCCGCCGGCACCTACAACGTGACGCTGACGGTGGGAGACAGCGCCGGCAAGACCAGCAGCGCCACCAAGGCCGTCACGGTGAGCCAGCCGGTGGCCGCCTACTGCGCCTCCAAGAGCAACAACTGCTCCGAGGAATGGATCGCCAAGGTGCAGGTGGACGGCTTCGCCAAGACCTCCTCGGGACAGACCTACAGCGATTTCACGAGCAGTGAAATCAACCTGGCACCGGGCACTCACACCCTCACCCTGACGCCCGGATTCTCCGGGAGCGCCTACAAGGAGTACTGGGCGGTGTGGATCGACTGGAATGGCGACAAGGACTTCGCCGACAGCGGCGAGCAGGTGTTCGCGGCGAACGGCACCGCCGCGGTGACGGGAACCTTCACGGTTCCGACCTCGGCGCCCCAGGGCCAGACCCGCCTGCGCGTGGCCATGAAGTACAACGCCGCGCCGACAAACTGCGAGACCTTCTCCTACGGCGAGGTCGAGGACTACACCCTGAACGTCACCGCCGCCGCCGGCGAGCCCAGCGCGAGCTTCACCTACGCGGCCACCGGCCTCGCAGTCGCCTTTACCGACACCTCCACCCACAGCGGCGGTACCATCACCTCCTGGAGCTGGAGCTTCGGTGACGGCGGCACCTCGAGCGCGCAGAACCCGAGCCACACCTATGCCGCCGCGGGGACCTACAGCGTGACGCTCACGGTGGGCGACAGCGCCGGCAAGACGAGCAGCGCCAGCCAGAGCGTGACGGTCACCGCTCCCAGCGCGAGCTACTGCGCCGCCCAGGGTAACGACATCAGCGACGAGTGGATCGCCAAGGTGGCCGTCGGCTCCTTCACCAACACCTCGAGCGCGGCCGGGTACACCGACTTCACCTCCAAGGTGATCTCCCTGGTGCCGGGAACATTCTCCGTGGCGCTGACCCCCGGCTTCTCCGGCAGCGCCTACAAGGAATACTGGGCTATCTGGATCGACTGGAACGGCGACAAGGACTTCACCGACAGCGGCGAGCAGGTGTTTGCGGCCAACGGCACCGCCGCGGTGAGCGGCACCCTCACCGTTCCCGCCTCGGCCCCCCAAGGTCAGACCCGCATGCGGGTGGCCATGCGCTACAACGTCGCGCCCTCCGCCTGCGGCAGCTTCGACTACGGCGAAGTGGAGGACTACACCGTGGCCGTCGCCCCCGGCGGCGGGGCACCCACGGCGTCGTTCAGCTACGCGGCGCAGGGCCTGACGGTGTCCTTCAGCGACACCTCCACTCCCGGAGGCAGCGCCATCGCGGCCTGGAGCTGGAGCTTCGGCGACGGGACCACCTCCACCGCCCAGAACCCCAACCACAGCTACAGCCAGGGCGGCAGCTACACCGTGACCCTCACGGTCACGGACGGCGCCGGACAATCCGCCAGCGCCTCTCAGACCGTCACCGTATCCGAGCCGGTAACCAGCTACTGCGCTGCCCAGGGCAACAACGCGAGCTACGAGTGGCTCGCCAAGGTTCAGCTCGACACCTTCAGCAAGTCCTCGGGCGCGGCCGGCTATTCGGACTTCACTGGCACGGTCATTCCGCTGTCGACCGGCAGCCACACCATCCAGCTCACGCCGGCCTTCTCCGGCTCCTCCTACACCGAATACTACCGCGTGTGGATCGACCTGGACGGCAACGGCGACTTCGCCGGCGTGGGCGAGCAGCTCTTCTCCAAGTCCGGCAAGTCCGCGGTGAGCGGGACCATCACCATCCCGACCACGGCCATCCCCGGCCCGACCCGCATGCGCATCGCCATGAAGTACAACTCGGTGCCGTCCTCGTGCGGGTCGTTCTCCTACGGCGAGGTGGAGGACTACACCGTGAACATCGCGCCCTGACAGGCGCGGCTCGCCGACTCGAGCCCATCCCCACATCCTCTTTTCGCCTGAAGCGCATGCCTGCAAGCTCTTCGTGTCACCTCCGGCCCCGAACATTTTCATCTCTCGCCACGGCGCCGAGAACGCCGGAGGGGCCGGATGCTTGAAACGAGTTCTGGTACCGGCTAGCATCTGGTTCATGCGCCGTTCGCCGCTCCTGTTGCTGGCCCTGTCCTGGTTGGCTCCCGCCTGCTGCCACGTGAACCGTTTGCCCGGCCGGGCCGACCTCTTGCATAACGTCACCGTCGACGTGATGGTGGAGGCCTCCCCGCGGCCGGTGTTCACCCGCTCCCGCTCCCACTACCAGCGGCGCGCCCGCGGCGGGATCGCCGAGGCCAACATCTCGGCCTCGCGCTTCGACGACGCCATCCGCGGCATCTCGCCGGCCGATCTGACCCAGGGCGTGATCGAGGAGATGCCGCGGGCCATGACCGCCATCCTGGGGCGCGCACCGGTGACCGAGGGCGCGGCCCGCACCCGCCTCGACATCGTGGTGCGCGACGTGCAGATGGTGGCGCTGGACGCCATCTCCCCGGTGACCTGGGTGTGGACGGGACACGCGCGCCTGGAGGATGGCGACCGCGACGCTTGGCGGAACTGCTTCGAGTGGCGCCAGCCGGCGGACTTCGGCGGCGTCGAGGACTTCGCCCGCCTGCCGGAAGAACAGCGTCAGGCGCTGGTCCGCGAATCGGCCCGTCAGTTCGCCCGCTACCTGGTGCGGCACCTGGCCGAGGAAGCCGGTCTGGTCCGGGAGGGAACATGATCCAGATTCCATCGCGCAAGAAGACCGAGCGTCGCCGCGCCCCACGGGCGCCGCTGTGCCTGAATGTCGCCGCCGAGTCCGACGCCTGGATGGGCGCTTGTCTGTCGCGCGACATCAGCGAGAGCGGCGTCTTCCTCATCTGCCAGCGCCTGGCCACGGTGGGCTCGGGGCTGTCGATGATCATCGATCTGCCGGGCCCGCTCGGCGTGCTGCGCTTGCGAGGCACCGTGGTCCGCATCCAGGCGGGCGACCTACGGGGCATGGGCGTCGAGTTCGTGCCCGGCAAGGGCGACGAGCCCCGGCGCCTCAGCGAAGTCTGGGAGCGGTACCAGAAGGCGTTTGGCCCCTGATCGACCGCGCCGCCGCTTCAGACTCGTGGATTGAATGCGTCCCGGGAGTGCGGGATGGGCTTGACAGGCGGCCCGGCGCATGTAGTATCGGGTGCCTGTCGCGGCGGGGAAGATACCCCAGGGGTGGTGATCGAGGAGGATATGCCAGAGGCCAACGATACCAAGGACGTCAAGGACGCCAAAGAAGCCAAAGAGTGCGAAGGGTTCGAAGTCGAGGGGATCGTCAAGGAGATCCTGCCCGGGGGCATGTACCGGGTCGAGCTGGAAGGTGGGCCCTCGGTGATCGCCTACGTGTGCGGGCGTATGCGCAAGAACTACATCCGCATCGTGATGGGAGACCGGGTGCGGGTGGCCTTCTCTCCCTACGGCCCGCAGCGGGGCCGCATCGTCTACCGCAGCCGCTGATTCCGCGGGAGCTGTCCATGGCCAACCGGCCGGTGGTAGCGGTGGTGCGCACCGCCCCCGAGCGAGTGCTCGAGGACATCGAGAAACTCTTCGCCGCCGCCGGCGCGGCGCGCGCCTTCGATGCAGCCGCCACCACCATCCTCAAGGAGAACATCTCCTGGCACTACCCCTTCCCGGGGGCCAACACCACGCCCTGGCAACTGGACGGCGCCATCCGCGCCCTGCAAAAACTCGGATACCGCGATCTGGTGTGCGTGGGGAATAACACGGTGGTCACCGATCCGTTCAAAGGCGAACGGCTGAACCGCCTGCGCGGGGTGCTCGAACGCCACCACATCCCGGTGCGCTACAACTTCCGGCCGCAGGACATCCGCTGGAGCGTCTACACGCCGCGCCGGCCGCTGCGGGTGCTGCACCGGGTGTACCCCGAGGGCATCCGCATCCCGGACTTCTTCCACGGCAAGAACATCCTGCACCTGCCCACCATGAAGACCCACATCTACACCACCACCACCGGCGCCATGAAGAACGCCTTCGGCGGGTTGCTCAACACCCGCCGCCACTACACCCACAGCGTGATCCACGAGACGCTGGTGGACCTGCTCTCCATCCAGCAGGAGATCCACGCCGGCATCTTCGCCCTGATGGATGGGACCATCGCCGGATGCGGCCCCGGCCCGCGCACCATGACGCCGGTGCGCACCGACCTCATGCTGGCCTCCGCCGACTCGGTGGCCATCGACGCCATCGCCGCGCGCATCATGGGCTTCGATCCCATGAGCATCCCCTACCTGCGCCTGGCCCACGAGGCCGGCCTGGGGGTGGCGCGGCCTCAGGAGATCGAGGTGGTGGGCGAGGACGTGCGCGGGATGGATTTGAAGTTCACCGTCGGCGACAACCTGGCCAGCCGGGGCGGGGACCTGTTCTGGTTCTCGCCGCTCAAGGCGGTCCAGCGCCTCTTGTTCCACACCCCGCTGGTGTACGCCTTCATCGGGGCATCGTACGTGTACCACGATCTGTACTGGTGGCCCACGCGCGGCAAGCGCATCGCCGCGCGCATCCGGCGCGAGGATCCCTGGGGGAAGCTGTTCGAGAGCTACCCGGAGTGAGGCGCGGCGACTAGAAACCGCGCGAGCGGCGGTGGAAGGCCTCGAACACCAGGTCCTTGTTGAAGCGCCACTCCCCCTCCACCTTGACGCCGGGGATGCGGCCGGACTGGACCATCTGGCGCACCTGCAGCGGGCTGATGCGAAGCATCTTGGCCACGTCCTCCAGTCCCACCAGCGGGACCTCGGCGCCGACGGGCGATGGCTTGGGCGCCGGGGCTTGCGGGAGCGGCGCGGGCGGCTCGGCCTGTGGCGCGGCGGCCTTCTCCGGAGCGCTCTTCTGCTTTCTTGCGCGGGGGGCGGGCTTCTTGGCCGTTGTCTTGGAGGTCTTCCTGGTTTTTTCCGTTGCCATGTCGTCTCCTCTTTCTCTCACCCGCCGACCGGGCGGGTGCGCGATTCATACCAGGCCGTCTAAAAGTTCGCGGGCGGCGGCGATGTTCTCCGGGCCACCCAGGTTGAGCAGCTCGTCGAGCTTGGGCAAAACCCGCTGCACCCGCTCCAGGATGGCCATCTCCTCGACGTGTGGGCACTCCAGCGACGGCCGGGCGGCGGCGATGATGCGCAGCTCGCTCAGGGCGCCCGGCGCGTCTTGCTGCGCCAGCAGGGCCAGCGCCAGGTGGAAGCGGGGAATGGCGGTGGGATCCTTGGCCACCGCCTCGCGCAGATTGGCCAGGGCCTTCTCCAGGTCGCCCTTCTTGAGGTAGGCCACCCCCAGGGTGTCGCGGATGAAGCCGTTGGCTGCGGGGTTGGGGAAGATCTCCAGGGCGTGACGGGCCATCTGCACACAGCGCTCCAGGTGGTGGCCGATCTTGGCCTCCACGTACGAGAGCTCGTTGAGCAGCATGGCCGCCACGAAGGGATCCTCGGTGGGGCGCAGGCCGCGCTCGAGCCAGGCCACCGCCTCCGGGTACAGGCCCATCACGTTGCACACCGAGCCGATGGCCAGCAGCAAATAGGGCGCGTCCCCCACCTGCTCGTGCAGACGGGTGAGATCCTGCAAGGCCCGCTTCGGATCCAGCGCCGCCCCCACCGCCCAAACGTCGAGCAGCAAGAACCCCTGCGCCGGGGCCAGCAGGTAAGCCAGCCGGGCGAGCGAGTAGGCGCGCTCCAGCTCACCCAACCGGAAGAAACTCATCGCCCGCTCCATGATCTTCTCGGGATCCACCGTCTGGGGCTCGCCCTCGGCCGCCAGCGGGATGCCGCCGGCTCCGGGACGAGCCGACTCGTGGATCGACTCGGAGATGATCAGGATCTCCAGGTTCCAGGGGTCCAGTGCCTCGGCCCGGCCGATGAAGGTCCGAGCCGCCTCCCGGTCACCGCGAAGCTGTGCCAGCTCGGCGAGCAGGCGTAGCGCCGGCACCGATTCCAGGTGCTCGCGATAGTACCCCTCCAGCCTCTTTTGCGCCGCCTCCAGCTCGGGATCGAGCCCGCCGCTGCCCGGGGTGGCACGCCGCCGGAGCAGGAGATCCGCCACGCCGCGGAAGATCTCGGTGCCGTCGTCCAGCGCGTCCTCGGCTTCGTGTTCGTCTCGGGCCACTCGCGCCTCCGCCGGATGCGCTCGCCAGCCGCGCCGCCGGCTTTTGGAGATGGCCTATCACACGCCCCGCCGAGCCGCAACCACCACCGAGGCCTTCACTCCTCGCGGTCCGGGGAAGCCAGGTGCGCCTCGAGCAGGACCGGGTGGTGATCGCTATGGCGAAATCCGAGGTCCAGCGTGCGCACCTCCCCCGCCTCCACCCCCGGCCCCAGCAAGAAGCCGTCGATCACGGTAGTGAAGTTGACCCCCGGCTGCCAGGGACGGTTCACCGCCCGCAGCGACGGGCGCGCGCCGTCGAAGGCCCAGCGGAAGCCCGGCGGCAACCAGCCGGGTTCGACGTCCATGCGCCAGTCCGGAACGGGATCGCTGTGACCGAAGCTCGCCTCCTCCACGCCCGGAAACACCTGGTTGAAGTCGCCGCCGGCGATCACGTGCGCGCCTTCTTGCGCCAGGTGGGTAAGGTGCTCGCGCAGAAAGGCCATCTCCGGGCGACGCAGCCGGCCGTCCCGGTCGAACGTGGAAAGATGCAAGTTGATGACGACCCAGTCACGGCCGTCGCTCCCGGGAAACCTCAGCTCGTGCAGGCAGCGCTTGAGGTGGAACACCCGCACCGGCCAGGGGAAGGCTCCCGGCAGTTGCAGCCGGCGCGCCGTGTGCGGCCGGTGACGGGAGAGCGACACCAGACCGCTCTCCACCCGGCCGATGGGGTCGAGGAGCGGCCACGGCACCCAGCGGGACCGGTAGTTGGGCGCGAAGCTCCAGGCGTAGCCGGGGAGGTCGGCAACGATCTCCTGCGCCTCATCGATGCCGAAGGTGCGCGACGAGTCTCGATCCACCTCCTGAAGCAGCAAGAGGTCGGCGTCCTCGTGCTGGCGCAGGACCTCCCGGATGCCGGCCAGGTTCTGACGCACCCGCTCCGGGCTCGGAGCGCGCACCATGCGCCCGCCGTCCATGAAGAAGTCCGCATCGGCGTCCAGGCCGGCGTAGCCGATGTTCCAGGTGAGCAGGCGCAGCGACGAGGGACGCTCGCGCTTCCGGGCTTGCCCAAAGAGCGGCGTGTTCTCGACCTGGGCGGGACGCCATTCGATGGCGAGGAGCAAGAGGACACCTCCCAGGAGCAACGCCAGTAGCGAAAGAGAGATCCAAAAGAGCGCCCGCAGCGTTCTCGTACGGATCGGAGCCCTCATCGGCGGCGAGCCTAGCAGGCGGCCTTGCGCAAGGGAAGGGGTCTTGCCTAGTATGGGTCATGCGCTTGTCGACCTGCACGCTGCTTTTCACCCTGCTCTTTGCCTGCACCACCACCTACCAGGAGCCGGACGCCGGCCCGGACGTCCGCGACGGCCCGCCGCCCGCCGACGACGGCGGCCCGGGGGCAGACGATGGCGCGGACCTGGACGACGGCGGCGATCCGGGCGCGGACCCTGGGCCCGCCTGCGACTACCCACCGCGGACACCGGACCCGAAGCCATGGACGGTCGGCACGGCGGACACCTTCGAATCGCTCACCTGGAACCTGCTCAACTTCCCGGTGAACGCCCAGACCTACCAGCGCGTCGCTGACCTCGTCTGGCAGGTCGACGCCGATCTCGTCACGGTCCAGGAGATCGGGGACGTGACTGAATTTCAGCGCCTGCTGTGCCTGCTGCCGGGCTATCGCGGAGAGCTCTCGCCGCACGCCTACTCCGACGGGACCTACCAGAAGGTGGGGTTCGTGTGGCGCGAGGACGTTCTGCGGCTCCTCTCGAGCAAGATGATCTTCACCTGGGACAACGACTTTCCGCGGCCCGCCTTCCAGGGGGAGTTCGAGCTCACCCTGCCCGGGAAACCCGCCCGGACCCTCATCGCCATCGCGGTCCACCTCAAGGCCGGCGCCGCCAGCGAGGACGCGGCGCGGCGCAAGAACGCCATCGACAAGCTGAAGGCCGAGATGGACCGGCTGTGCGCGCTTTCTCCGGCGACAGGTGTCTTGCTGCTCGGGGACATGAACGACGATCCGGCCGATCCGCTGGTGGACAACGTCTTTCCGGCCCTGCTGGACGACCCGGAGCACTATACGGTGCTGACGCTCCCGCTGGCCGAGAACGGAGAATACTCCTACATCCCCTCCCGATCTCTGCTCGACCACATCGTGAGCGGCTGCGCCCTGCGCTCCACCTCGACCGAGATCGACATCCTGGAACTCGACCAGCAGTCGCTGGGCTACGACTACCGAAGCAACATCTCGGACCACCGGCCGGTAGCGGCCACCTTCACCTACCCTTGACAAGAAAAAACCCGGCGCCCTCTCGAGCGCCGGGTCACTGTCGTGACAATCGGTCGGTCTAGAAGAACGCCTGGACGCCGAAGTAGCCGATGGGGATGGTCATGAAGCTGCCCTGATCGTCGAGGCCCATGTTGTAGATGAAACGCAGGCCGAGGTCGAGGGCCACGTTGGCGTTCATGGCATACACGATGCCCGCCGGGACCATGATGGCGAGGGTCTTCGTCGTGTCACCCTCGTCGGGCATGGTGAAGTTCATGCCGATGTCGGCGCCCACGTAGACCGCCATGCGGCCCATCGGGATGTAGTACTTGGCGCCCACGCCGAAGCCGAGATCCTTGCCGGCGTTCTCATAGAGATCTCCGAACCCCATGGCGAACAGCAGGCCGCCCTCGAGTTCCAGGTTGTCCATCAGGAAGTAGCCGACGGTGGGGGCGACATTCAACTTGAAGCCGGTGGTGCTGTCACCCTCCTCCGGGATGGCCATGTCGATGCTGAAGGCCAGCGTCCCACCGAGCTGCATCGTCCCGGCCTTGAGGTTGAGCTGCGGTTCCTGGGCCAGGCCGATCGCCGGGACCATCATCAAGCACAGAGCAACGAGGATGAGCTTCTTCATGATTCTGTCTCCTTTGGAAAGAAGGTTTGCCAACGCCGCCACAGACGGCGGCGTTTGGCACGGTATTCAAGCAAATTGCAGGCCAAAACAAGACAATTACAGATTTGTATTGATTGAACAAAAAATCAAATAAATTCAATAGTCACGCTGACCAACCGGTTAGTCAGATAGCGAAAAAAACCGTGCACATTCGCACCCTGTGTGCGAAAACAACCTTCGGCTCTGGCCATGTGCGCGAAGCCAGCTTCACGCCCGAGAAAGAAAGTTTGCGAATCCTCGGGCCATCATTAATATAGCCGGCATGACTCCCACACTCTCCCGCGACGTGATCCGGGCGCTGCCCAAGACCGACCTCCACCTCCACCTCGACGGCTCCATCCGCATCCCCACGCTCATCGAACTGGCCCGCGACGCCAACGTTCCCCTCCCCTCCCAGACCGAGCAGGGCCTGCTGGAGACGGTCTTTCGCGAAAGCTACCAGAGCCTGCCTGACTACCTGCGCGGCTTCGGGCTCACCTGCGCCGTGCTCCAGGGCCGCGAGGCCATCGAGCGCGTCTCCTACGAACTCGCGCTCGACAACCAGGCGGAGGGGGTGCGCTACATCGAGGTGCGCTTCGCCCCACAGCTCCACGCCCGGCCCGGCTTCGACGCCCTGGACGCCCTGCGGGCGGTGAGCGCCGGTCTAGAGCGCGCCAAGCTGGAGTTCAACCGCCGCCCCGAGGTCCAGTCCGGCGCCGAGCCACCCTTCGAGTTCGGCATCATCGCCTGCGCCATGCGCTACTTCGACGAGCACTTCTCGGACTACCACAAGGCATTCCTGGAGCTGCACCGCTACTCCGAGCCCGACCAGGTGTACGCGCTGGCCTCGCTGGAGATGGCGCGCGCCGCCGCCCGGGCGCGCCAGGAGCACGGCCTGCCGGTGGTGGGCTTCGACCTGGCCGGCCCCGAGAAGGGCTACCCACCCATGGACCACCGCGAGGCCTACGACTTCGCCCACCGGCACTTCCTCAAAAAGACGGTCCACGCTGGCGAGGACTACGGCCCGGAGAGCATCTTCCAGGCCATCACCGAGCTGCACGCCGATCGCATCGGCCACGGCACCTCGCTGCTCAACCCGGCGGCCATCCAGGATCCGGCCATCCGCGATCGCGAGCGGTACGTGCGCGAGCTCACCCAGTTCATCGCCGACCGGCGCATCACCCTGGAGGTGTGCCTCACCTCGAACCAGCAGACGAACCCCGCCTACCGCAACCTGGCCCGTCATCCGCTCGGCGAGATGCTGGCCCGGCGGCTGTCGGTCACGCTGTGCACCGACAACCGCACCGTCTCCCGCACCACGGTCACCGACGAGATCGCCAAGGCCGTCCAGACCTTCGGCATCGGCATGAAGGATCTCAAGAACATCATCGTGTACGGCTTCAAGCGCAGCTTCTTCCCCGGCGCCTACGCGCAGAAGCGCGAGTACGTGCGAAGGTGCATGGAGTACTTCGAGAAGGTCGTCGCACAAGCCGGGCTCGCCTGAACCCAAACGCTGGAGGTCTTTCCATGATGAAGCGGTCCCCACTGGACTCTTTTCCCACGACCTGTTCGGGTAGCGAATCCCATTCCTGGCGCGGGCGGCCGCGACCTGCGCCTATTGCATGCGCGAACGCATGGCCGCCAGGGCCAAGGCCTTCGCGCGTGGCCGGCCGTGCCTTGCTCCTCGCAACCGCCGCGAGTGCGCTACTGGCCGCCCTGCTGGCTTTCGCCGCCTGCTCGAAGTCCAGCGACGAGGCCCAGGCCCCTGCGACGCCGCAGGGCCCGGCCGCGGCCCCGAGCCCGGCCGGCCCCTCGCCCGAGGCACCTGCCGCGCCCGCGCGCAAGGCGCCCCAGTGCGAGCGCGTGGCACCCAAGACGGTCATGGACAAGCACTGCGCCGGCTGCGCCCTGCGCGAAAAACCAGCCCCGGACGGCCGCGGCGTCTCCTGCCGCTACAAGGGCGACAGCATCGGCGGCGAGTTCGAGATCATGCTGGTGTGCGACAAGAACCTGGCGAAGAAGGAGATCATCGACGAGACGCTGCGCCAGTTCGAGAGCATGAAGACCATGAAGTACGAGCGCGTCGAGGGCCTCGGCCGCGCCGCGGTGAAGAACGGCGACCTGCAAATCGTGTTCTGGGACGACGACACCCCATGCCAGGGCACCATCACCGGGGTCATGGTCAAGGTGGACTTCGCGGCGCTGGCACAGGAGTTGGTCAAGTCCATCACTCCGACGGCCATCGAGTGAATCGCCTCGTTGGCTCACCCCCCCCACCGCGCGCGAACGCGCGGGCACTGACGGCCCTGCGTTCGCGTGACGAGAAGACCTAGCCGTCCTGGTTGAGCCAGGCGATGAGCGCATCGGCAGCGCCGATCCCGTCCACCGCCGACGAGGTGATGCCGCCGGCGTAACCCGCCCCCTCCCCAGCCGGAAACAACCCCCGGGCCGTAGGACAGGAGCCGGAACCGTCGCGCACGATCCGTACCGGGCTCGAGGTGCGGGTCTCGAGCCCGAAGACCAGCGCCTCCGGCGAGAGGAAGCCCCGCAGGCGCTTGCCGAAAGCCCGCAGACCCTGGCGCAGGGGTTCGAGCAAAAACGGTGGGAGCAGCGCGTCCACCCGCGCTGGGGTCACGCTCGGCCGGTACCGGCTTTGTATCTCGCCGTTGGAGGCGCGCCCTTCCAAAAAGTCGAGCAGCCGCTGCGCCGGAGCGCGATAGCCGCCGCCGCCGGCCCGGAACGCCTCCCGCTCCAGCCGCCGCTGGAACTCGAGCACCGAGAGCGGATGAGAGCCGCAGTCTCCGGGCATGACCGCCACCACGAAGGCGGCGTTGGCCTCGGGCGAATCTCGCAACGCGTTGCTCATGCCGTTCGTGCACAGCAGCTCCGGCTCGGTCGGGGTGGGCAGCACCTGGCCGCCGGGACACATGCAGAAGCTGTACACTCCGCGGCCGCCGAAGGTTCCCGTCAGGCGGTAGCTGGCAGGGGGCAAGCGCGGATCGCCGGCGAAGCGGCCGTACTGGATGCGGTCGATGAGCGCCTGGGGATGCGTGACGCGCACGCCCACCGCGATGGGCTTGGCCTGGACGGTCACGCCACCCTCCAGCAAGGAGGCGAACAGCTCGCGCGCGCTGTTGCCAGGCGCGATGACCGCCGCGGCGCACTCGATCTCCCCGTTGCTGAGGCTCAGCGACCGCAGGCGGCCGTTCTCGAGGCGCGCTCCGATCACCCGGGCGCCGAAATGGATCTCACAGCCGCGGGACAAAAGCTCGTCGCGAAAGCGCTCAAGCACCGCCGGCCAGCGATCGGTGCCGACGTGGGGCTGGGCCGAGACCAGGATCTCCGAACGCGACCCCGCACCCAATGCTTGCAAGCGCGCGAGCACCGCGCGCACCCGGGCGTGATCGAGGCGGGTGAACAGCTTTCCGTCCGAGTAGGCCCCCGCCCCGCCCAGACCGAAGTGCAGGTTGCTCTCGGGATCGAGCCGGCCCGCGGCCAGCAGTTCGGCCACCGCCCGACTACGCCCCGAAAGGTCCTGCCCGCGCTCGAGCAGGGTCACGCGCAAGCCGGATTCGAGCAGGCGCTCGGCGGCGAACAGGCCCGCCGGCCCCGCGCCGACCACGGCCACCCTGGCGGGCTTGCGCGCGGGCGCAGGGGGCGGCAGCTCCGTCTCCCTGGAAGCCGGCACGGCGTTCCGAGGCAGCGCCGGTACCGGACGCCGCAAGCACACGCGCAGGGTGACGATCCAGCGCGGCTTTCCCCGTCTGGCATCGAGGGAACGGCGCTCCTCCGTGACCGACAGCACGTCTGCCCGAGGGATGCCAAGGAGGCGGGCCGCGGCGTGGCGCGGGTCTTCTTCCTGGTCGAAAGGCCAGGCCAGGTCCCGCAACAGAAGCGCCTGCTCGCGGCCGGGAGAGGAATCCATGACGACCACCGCCGGGATCAAGGCGAGGCGACAGGACCGGCAGCCGGGCCAGTGTCCGACGATGGGCCGCGCCTCGCCGAGCGCCACAACGCCCAGATGGCGCCGGCCAGCGCCAGGAGCCCCCACAAGACCCCGAACACCACGCCCGGGATCCCGGTCAGCTTTCCCAGGGCGTTGGCGTCCGACTGCGGAATGTCGCGGGCGATGAGATCGCTCCAGATGTCGAGCGGCGCGTAGGCCAGCGAGGTGAGCCCGATCAGCTTGAGCAGGCCGTCGGACACCGCGCCCGGCAAGAAGCGGGCGGTGAGCAGCATGGCTGCCCCCGTCGCCAGGCCGAAGAAGAACCCGAAAGGGTTGGCGAACGGGACCCACACCAGGGTGATGCACAGCAGCGCACCGCCCAGCACCGCCACCACCAATCGGTCGCGCCGGCTGCGCGAGGCGACAACGAGAAGCAGGGCACCGAGCAGCATGCTGCCCAGGTAACCGGCCGAGAGCACCAGGAAGGGCCAGCCGCCGCGGGTGAGGCACAGCCCGCCCTCGTCGGCCGAGAGCTGGATGGCCTCGACCGAGCCACCGGAGAGCCAGGTGGCGAGCGCATGAGAGAATTCATGGAAGAACACCACCATGATCTTGAGCGGCCACACCACCGGGGTGTTCCACAGGGCGAACACGCCAGAGAATATGAGCAGCAACCACAGCAGGGACTTCCCATCCAGGCGTCCAGCCGGCGGTCGGATGGCGCTCTCTTGCGGCATAGCGTCCGGCCTCCCGCGCCGGGCGGAGCCAGCCTACACCTGCGCAGTCGCTCCCGCAAGCCGCCGTCAGAAGGCCGGACGTCAGCCAGTGGAACATTCCCGAAGTTTGCCGGCACGGCCACGAGCGCGAGCCCCCCGGCGTGCTGCTCGAGCGATCCTGTGCCATACTTCCCCCTCGACAACCTGTCCGTCCGAAGCTCCATCCCGCAAACGACACCGAGTATCTTGAACGCTTCTTCCGATGCACCTATATTGAAAGAATGCCTTCTGTTTCGATGACGCGTTCCAGCAACGGCCCCCTGCCTGAGCACCAGATCATCGAGAAGATCGACGAGATCCCACCGCTGCCCACGAGCGCCCTGCAACTCGTCGAGCTCATCGAAGATCCCAGCGCTACGCCACTCGCGCTGGCCCGGCTCATCGAACAGGACGTGGCGCTCGCGGCCCGGGTGCTCCATCTGGCCAACAGCGCCTTCTATGGGGTTGCGGGTGGAGTGGACAGCCTGGAGCGCGCCGTCTGCTTTCTCGGGTTCACGACCATCCAACAGATCGCTCTCTATTTTCACTCGCGCCAGATCCTGGACGAAGCGGGCGCCCGTCCGCCAGCGCCATTGTGGCATCACGCCCACCGGGTGGCCAAGGCGTCTCGCACCCTGGCCGCCCGGCTCGGCCTGCCCATGACCGGACGATTCTTCACTGCCGGGCTGCTCCACGACCTGGGCCGGGTGGCGCTGTTTGTCTTGTTTCCCGAGCACGCCGGCGCCTGGAGGCCCGCCAGCCGGAGTCCCCTGGAGCGTCTCGTGGAGGAACACGCGTTGTTCGGCATGGACCACCAGCAGGCCGCCCTGCACCTGGCCCAGCGCTGGCGATATCCATCTCCGTTGGCACAGGTCATCAGCGGCCTCCATGCGTCTCCCGGCACCGGTCCCACGGTATCCCCGGAGGAAGACGCCATGCGCTTGGTCGTCGCCTTCAGCGATGGCTGCGCGCATGCGACGAACGAGCAGGAAATTCCTGGAGTGGCTGTAGGCCCGGAGCGTTCCTGGCTCCACGGGCTCGGGCTGCCCGAGGACCAGTTGGACGCCCTTCAAGACTTGGTCCAGCGGGAACTCAGCGCAGACGAACAGGAAGAGGGAAACGACTAGCATGAGCGACGAGTTCGACCATCTCGCGCAACAACTGGCGCCGCTGCTGCTGGACCGCTCGCCAGATGTCTACTTGCTGGTGGATCCGACCCGCCTGGCCATCCTCGCGGCGCGCGGCCCGACGGAGCGCCTCCTGGGGCGACCGGCCTGCCACATGGTCGGCCTGCCGCTCCAGGCCTTGCGTCCGCGTCAGCCTCCCGCCCGGCTGGCCGTGCTGGGCCCGGCGCACCTCGTCCAACCCGGTCAATGGGCGGAGATGGCCGTCGCCAACGCTGAGGGGACGACGCGGGTGTGCGCGGCGTGGATCACTCGCATCGGCGCGACCGAACACGATCCGGTCTTGGTACGCCTGACCGACGTGAGCGAACGGTTCGAGCTGGCGCAAAGGCTGCGCGAGGTGCAGCAACAGGCGCGCAAGGCGGCGGCCGAGCGCATCCAGGACCGCCTGGCGTCCGAGGAGCAAAAGCGTAGCAACCTCTTGTACATCTTCACCGCCGGCCTGTCGCACGAGCTCAACAACCCTCTGTCGGCCGCTCTGGCCAATTTCTCGGCGGCGCAAGACATCTGCCGGGAAGCATCCGAGCGACCCAGCCCACAGAATTCCGCCGAGATGCACGAGCTCATGCGGGACGCGCAGTCCGCGCTCCGGCGCATGGAGACGGTGGTGAAAAAGCTGCGCCAGCTGGAGTACTTGCCGCGGGTGCAACCGCTGGAGGTGGCCACCTGGATCCGGCAACGCCCGGATCTCCGAGACATCGAGGTCGTCGCGCCGCAGACCCTCTCGGCGCTGAGCGACCCCATCCTGCTGGAGCGCATCCTCGACCCCTTGCTCGACAACGCTCGCCGCGCCATGAACGACCGGCCCGGAATCCGGCTCTCCACAGGAAAGAACGGAGACGAATTCTTCCTCCAGGTCGAAGACCAGGGCCCGGGCATCCCACCGGA
>JAAZNF010000006.1 GCA_012798435.1 Myxococcales bacterium
ACCAAAGGGCCTGTCCCCAACGTGGGTGGATTGCTAACCCAGGGGCCTGTCCCCAAATATTCCCAAATATTATGCTGTATTTTCAGGTGGTAAGCGGTCAAGCCATCCATCGCAAAAACAGCCCATTGCAAATATGCCGAATAAAAACAACTCGTTGAGTGGAAAGACCTGTGACGGGTTGGCGCAGCGCAAAAACACAAAGAACACGGCAAATTAATTTTATCTATTTATTTCATGCCGTTACGATCAATCGGCACTTCGCGATTCGGCACGGCTCTTGCTTTCGGACAACCGGAATGAATACCGGACCGAAGAATGCTCGAATCGTCTTTCTTTTGTTGTGCGCGTTCCCGGCACCATCTCGAGGGGATGACGTCTGGTCCACCCCGGTAACAGGCGTGGCTTACCTTCTCCGCACACTTCCCACCCAGAAGATCCATGCCGCGTTCGTGGACATGACCCGGCCGGAGTTCTTCTTGCGGGTGACACGGGCGGACGAGAAGTTCCAGACCACTACCGGTTTTGCCCGAAGCGTCGGGGCGGTTGCGGCCATCAACGGCGACTGGCTGAACCTCGACAACGGCGCGCTGCCCGTCGGCCTGGCGGTGGGCGACGGGTGGTTCTGGGAGGGAACCCGCGACGCCTTCAACTGGTCCTTCCTGGCCTGCTCCGTCGAGCGGCGCTGCGAGATCGACACAAGCTACAGCGAGCGGCCGCTGCACTGGAGCTGGCACAACGTGGTGGGCGGCAACGGCGCGGTGCTGGTCGTCGGTGGCGCACCCCAGCACTACCCGGACGCCTTCTACAGCGCCGATCGCCACCCCCGCTCCGCGGTGGGCTACAACGCCGAGCAGACGCTCCTCATCCTCTTGGCCGTCGAGGGAAGACGAGCCGGAAGCGCGGGCATGACCTTCAACGAAGTCGCCGATCTGATGGTGGAGCTGGGCGCGCACGACGCCATGATGCTCGACGGCGGGGGCTCCACCGCCCTGGTCCTCGGCGGCAACCGCGTGAACGCGCTCCCCGCCGACCAGGACGGCGAACGAGTGGTGGTGAACCACCTGGCCGTCGTCGCCGGGGCCATGGACGCGCGCTGCGCGGCGCGACCGAACGGTCGGTACTGCAAGGACCGCACCTGGATCGCGACCTGCCAGGGCGGAAACTTCTCCGAAGGCGACTGCGGGTACTTCGGCTGCACCTGCGAAGAGGGCCTGGGAACCGCCTACTGCGTCCATCCGTATTGCAAGAACGGTGGCAACGCCTCCGCCTGCCGCACCAGCACCGTCCTCGTCACCTGCGAGGCAGGGCGACCGAGCGAAGGGGACTGCGCCTACTACGGCGCGACGTGCGAGGAGAGCAACGGCACCGCCTACTGCGTCCATCCCTTCTGCACCCATGGCGGCAACGCCACCTGGTGCCTGGACGATCGGCGGCTCGCCACCTGCGCCATGGGCCAGTACAGCGAGACGTCGTGTGAAACGGGCGAGACGTGTCAGGACGGGCGCTGCGCGCGCCCGAGCACCCCGGAGCTGTGCGATAACGCCGTCGACGACGACGGGGACGGTGACACCGACTGCGCCGATCCGGAGTGCGCCTCGGCCGCGTCGTGCCTCGCGCCCGACGCCGGGCACGAGACGGACCTCTCCCCGGACGGCGGTGCCGAATCGGACGCATCCGACGCGGCTGGCCCCGGGGACCGCACCGGCACCGATGCCGGGAACGGCCTCGAAGGCGAGAGTGTCATCACCGGTGGCTGCGCCACGGCAGGAGGCCGAGACGAGAGTTGGGTGCCGCTCGCCGTCGGGTTCCTGCTCGGGTTCCGGCGGTTTTCCGCCGGGGCAACACGCGGCAAGACGCAACGAGCGTGACCCGTCCTGCGCCGACGCGCTCGGGCGCTTTCGGGTTGCGACTCGACGATCCGCGCCCCTCGTGGTATAGATCACCCAGGCTTTCAATCAAATGGAGGTGCAACATGCGGACAACTTTCGCTTTACTTTCTCCTCTTCTACTCGCCTCGATGCTCGGCTGCGGCAGCAAGGACGCCAACGACCTCAAGGTCGGCGCCCAGTGCACCAGCCTCCAGGACTGCGGGGTGGAACCCAAGGACGGCGAGGTTCCTCCGCTCGAGTGCCTGGCCACCTTCAAGGGCGGGTACTGCGGCAAGACCGGCTGCGCACACAGCAGCGAATGCCCGGAGAAGTCCGCCTGCGCCAACCTCGACGGCACGTTCTATTGCTTCCTGGTCTGCACCGACAAACCCGACTGCAACCAGAACCGCTCGGTCGACAACGAGGCCAACTGCTCGAGCTCCATCAAGACCGTCGAGAACACCGAGCAGAAGCTCTGCATTCCCCCTTCGTCCTAGACCGCGCTCTCAATGGCTGACCCGATGCGCCTCGTTCGACGGCTCGCGCTCTTTCTGCTCCTTGGGAGCCTTGGGCCCGGGTGCGGGGACGGCGGTGCTCCGGGCGACGGCGGCCTCGACGTCGATGACGCGACAGACGGGACGGATGCCGTCCCGGACGGGTCCGAGGATGGCGGCGCGGATACCAGCCCGGATGCCACAGCGGATGCCGGCCTCGACGGCCAGGATGGCGGCGGCGATGGCGGTGGGGATACCGGGAGCGACGGCGGAGACGAGAACGGCGACAACGCTCCGACGTGTTCGCCCCGCATCCTGGGGTACGCCTGCTCCCAGGGCTTGGCCGGGCGGCCGCTGGGCGGCGGCGAGGGCTACGCGAGCTGGATCGACCCGCAGGATCCCTGCGCCACGGTGGTGTCCACCCGCGAAGAGCTTCTGGCGGCGCTGGCAGCGGCTCGCTTTGGCGACATCGTGTACGTGGCCGACGACGCGGTCATCGACCTGGGGCCGGAGCGGGACCGGGAGATCGCCATCCCCGAGGGAGTCACCCTGGCCTCGGGCCGCGGACGGAACGGCTCGCTGGGCGCACTCCTTTTCACCAACCAGCATGACCAGCTCACCTACGCCGCCATCTCCGTGTTCGTGATCACCGGGCCTCGGGTGCGCATCACCGGGCTGCGGCTGCGCGGGCCGGACACCGAGGTCGGCACCACTGGCCAGTCACCCATGGCCGTGGCCGTGCGCACCAGCTTCCCGGCGCCCATCGAGCCGCGGGAGGTGGAGGTGGACAACTGCGAGCTGTGGGGCTGGCCCAACGCGGCCGTGTCGGTCTACCGCACCGACCGCGCCATGGTCCACCACAACTTCTTTCACCACAACCGCCGGGCCGGGTACGGCTATGGGGTGGTGGTCAACTACGCCTTCCCGGTGATCGGCGCCAACGTCTTCGACCACAACCGGCACGGCATCGCCGCCACCGGCTACCCCACCACCAGCTACGAGGCTTGCCACAACCTGATTTTGCCCGGCGCCACCAGCACCAGCTTCGACATGCACGGCGGTTTCGACAAGGGCTTCTG
Source organism: Myxococcales bacterium (assembly GCA_012798435.1). Classification (GTDB taxonomy): domain Bacteria; phylum Myxococcota; class B64-G9; order B64-G9; family B64-G9; genus JAAZNF01. The sequence goes on from JAAZNF010000006.1 coordinate 3,442, forward strand.
GCCCGACACGGCCGGCACCGCCTTCTCCATCCACCACAACCTGTTTCTGGCCGCCGGGGTGGACGGGATCGGGATCCGCGGGGTGCCCATCGACCAGGGCCGCATCGACGACAACCAGTTTGTGCACTCGGGAACGCACGCGGACTTCCCCTCGGCGGTGTGGCAGCGTTTCTACCCGGCCGCCCCGGCCTGCCTCTCCACCGGCGGCTGCGTGCTGACGCCCTGGCCCGACTTCCCGGGCTACCAGCGCATGAACGACGCCACGTTGTGCCGGACGGCCTGCGAGCCCAACCTGAAGCGGCGCGACCCGGCCACGCTGGAGCGCATCACCATGAGCGGCAACAGCTTCGGCCTGCCTCACCGCACGGCGTACTTCGCGTCGTTCGGCGGCCAGAGCTACTGGAGCTTCCGCCGCTTCGCCAGTCTGCCGATCGCGGAGCTCGCCTTCGGCGACCTCGACGGCGACGGGACGGCCGACGGCTTTCACGCCACCGGGAGCGCCTGGCAGATGTTCCCATCCCTCCGGGAAGAGCCGCGCACGCTGCGAAATTCGAGCATCCCCCATGCGGACCTGGCCATCGCCGACCTCGACGGGGATGGCACGGCCGACGTGTTCCATGCCGACGGAACGGCCTGGTGGGTCTTCCGCTCGGGCACGGCAGACCCGGAGCGGCTGAACACCTCCGGGGTGCGGCGGGTTTCGTTGCACCTGGCCGACTTCGACGGCGACGGGCGCGCGGACGTTTTCCGGGCGAGCGGCACCGCCTGGCAGGTCTCCTGGGCAGCCCGCTCGGCGTGGCAGACGCTGAACACCCGGACCGAGCCGCTGGCGGCGCTGCATTTTGGAGACTTCGACGGGGACGGGCGCGCGGACGTGATGCTCGCGGACGGGGCCCAGTGGAAGGTGTCCTGGGGCGGGGGTACGGACTGGGAGCCGATCAACACCTCGGCCATCACGGCGATTTCGGTAGCGGACCTGGACGGCGACGGGCGCGCGGACGTGTTCTCGGCGAGCGGCGGAGTCTGGCGGGTGTCCTGGGGAGGGAGATCGGCCTGGCAGACGTTGCAGGAGAGCCCCGATGTGCTGGACGCGCTCGGGTTCGCCGATGTCAACGGTGACGGCCGCGCGGACGTCTTGAGCTTACGCTAGGACTTTCCACAAGGGGCAACGGTGGAAAGAACACGCTCCGACTGCCTTACCTTCACGGGTAATTCGCTGCGCCGTCCTTCAGGGCGAGGTACTCCGTGATGTCCACCAGCACGCCATGGTAGAAGATCTGGTCGGCCCCGAAGTCCTTCACCTGGTAGCAGGTGTCGAGCACCACCCGGATCCGGCCATCCGCCCGCCGGCGCAGGCGCAGCTCGAAGTTTCGGACCGTGCCGAAGCTGCGGAGCCGCTGGATCTCCCGTTCACGCACGGAGGGGTCCTCGTACAGATCCTGCGCCTTGAGGGAGCGAAGCTCCTCGAGCGATGCCACGCCGAGGATCTCCAGGCAGGCCGCGTTGGCTTCCAGCACCTCGCCGCTCAGAGAAGAGATATAGATCCCCACCGGCAGGTTGGCCATCAACATTCGCAGCGTCTCGGGATCCTGAAGGCTGCGAAATGGCGACTGGACCATGAAAATCCTCCTCGACGAGCACCGGTGAGAGCATGATGGCGCCGCGTCGCGAGCCCGCCACAGCAAGATGTCACGAAGCCTCGCGGATGGCAAACGCCTGTCCTTCATTGGCGCACTTGACCGGAAAAGATTGCATCTGCTACGTTTTCCCCATGCCCGATCAGCACGAGATCAAGCTGTATCTCCCCTACCTTTTCGATGCGCTCCACCGGGCCCGATTTGCCGGGACGCTGAAGCTCCAGGAGGGGCAGATCGAGCGGGTGGTCTTTCTGCACGAAGGCCAGCCCGTCCAGGTACAGTCCCGCCTCCAGGAAGAAACCCTGGGCCGGGTGCTGCTGGACGAGAAGAAAATCACGCCGGAGCAGTACCAGGAGATGCTGCAGCGCATCATCCAGACCCGACGCCCGGCCGGCGAGATCCTGATCGCCATGGGCGTGATGGGGCCGCAGGACGTGTTCGCCGCGCTCGAATTCCAGGCGCGCAAACGGCTCAACAACTGCTTCAAGATGAAGGACTTCGGTTTTTCGCTGGAGGCGAAACCCGTCCCGCCGGAGCACCTCATCGTCCACCTCAACATCGCCGAGGTGATCTTCTCTGGCATCCGCGTCGCGTACTCGCTGGACCGCTTGCTGTCGGAGTTTCCCGTGGACGAGGACACGGTGTTCATGGCGCCGCAGGACCGCACGCTTCCGCCGCTCGGCCCCAAGGACGAGCGCGTGTACCGCGCCGTCAAGAGCGGGACCGCCTTGAGCCGCCTGATGAAGCTTCAGCCGGACATCAAGGCGCTGGTCACGACCCTGTACGCGCTGCACGCGCTCCGGCTCATCGAGGCCAGCGGGATCGCCCGCCCCAGCGTCCGCGACCTCGAGCTCCCCGGCCTGGAGGATGACGCGCCCGTGACGATCCCGTCCGCGGAGCAGGCCGCCGCCGGGCCCGACTCCGAGCCCCCGGCCGTCGAACCGGCGGCGGAGGACTTCTCGGCCCCCACCTTGGTCGACATGGAGCGCTTCCTCAAGGTCAACCCGCTCCTGGCCGAGAAGTGCCTGGTCATGGGCCGCGAGGACCACTTCGCGCTGCTCGGGGTCTCGCGCCAGGAGAGGGGCCAGGGCCTGCGCGCGGCCTACTTCCGCCTGCTGCGCACCTACCACCTGCAGGACATCGACCGGTACTACCAGACCATCAAGGAGCGGGAGATGGCCCACCAGCTGCTGGACCGGGCCACGCTGGCCTACCGCGAGCTCGACGACGCCCAGAGCCGCGAGGCGTACCTGGCCAGCCTGGCCTCGCGCACCGCGCGCTCCGAGGCGGCGGTCCCGGTGCGGGTGCGCGCGGACGTGGAGGCGCAGAAGGGCGAGCTGTTCCTCGCGGCGAAGCGCTTCGACGCGGCCATCGACGCCTTCCAACAAGCCATCGCGATGTACCCGGAAGACCCGGGGTATCACTATCGTCTGGGGCTCGGCCTGTACCACCGGGAATCGGCCGCGGTCCCCGCCGATCAGCCCTTGCCGGAATCGGTGATCGAACCGCTGTTGAAGGCGCTGACCATCGATCCGCGTTTCTCCCCGGCGCACCTTCAGCTGGGCTACTTCTTCAAGCGCAACCGTGCCTTCGATCGCGCGCTGGCGCACTTCCGCAAGGCGCTGGAGTGCGATCCCACCTGCAAGCCGGCCCAGTCCGAGAGCCGTTACCTGGAAAAGGAAAAGAGCTAACGCCGAGGCAAACGAGGGCAAGATGAGCCCGGAGGCCGAAAAGAAGAAACTGGCGCTTTTTACGCCCGACCGCGGCGCCGAAAAGAAGCTGTCCGATCTTCTCGGCCGCCTCGGGTACCAGGTGTACACGAGCCACCGCTTCGAGGACCTGGAACGGCTGCTCTCTAGGCCGGCCCCGGGGGATCTGGTGCTGTGCGACAGCGCCCTGTTCGGTCCCGGCTACCGCGAGGTCCAGGAGAAGCTGGCCCGCCTGCTGAAGGCCTGCCGCGAGCCGCCCCTCTTGCTGCTTTGCGCGCTCCACCTTTCGCTCGAGGCGAAAGACAAGCTGCTGGCGCTCGGCTGCGCCGACGTCCTCTCGCTGGAGGCGCCCTTCCTGGAGCTGGTCTTCGCCATCAACCGCATCTTGTTCCCCAAGATCCGCGAGCTGCGGCGTTACACCCGCGTGTTCGGAGGGTTCCCGGTGGATTTCAAGTCCGACAAGGCCTCCGGGCGCGGCGAGGTGTACAACATCAGCCAGGAGGGCGCCTTCATCCAGTGCGAGCGGCCGGAGAGCGAGGGCACCCGCCTTACGGTGCGCTTCGACCTGCCTGGCACGGACGAGCCGCTCCAGGTCGAGGCGGTGGTGAGCTGGCGGACCGAGCGAAGCGGCGATTTCTCCCCGACCGGGATGGGGGTGAGCTTCCTCGCTCTCGGGGAAGGCCCGAGCCAGAGCCTGGGCCGCTTCATTTCCGGCCGGGCAAACGGAAACCGCTGACTTCCTTGAACCCGCGCACGGTGCGATCCAGCTGCTCGGCGTGTTGCCGCTGAAGCTTCTGCACGATGTCGCGCACCTTCTTGCGCTGGCGCTCTGTCTCGAACAGGAACTCCAGCCCCATGCCGCGCGGCTGTCCGGTCGCCTTGACCCAGGCCACCCGCGCCCACAGCTTCAACCCCAGCAGGTAGCCGGGTGGTTTCAGCTTGCACTCGACCACCGTCCCGACCGGGAACAGGCGATCGGTGCGGATGAAGCTGCCGCCCTCGCTGATGTCCTCGGCGAACTCGCGCACGAACTGGTCGTCGCGCCCGTACGTCACCACGAAGGAGCAGGGCATGCGATGGCTGCGCCGGTCCACGAAGTCCACCGCCTTTCCGGCGGCGTGGTCGAGCACCAGCTGCAGGGTTCGGTTCTCCTCCGAGTAGAACTCCACCTCCACGCCGGGCGGCAACGGCGGCTCCTGCGAGCCGCGCCGGCGGGAGATCACCTTGCCCTGGAGCCGAAACGAGCGCCGCTCGGCGGGGAACTCCACCGTGAGCAGGACCGGCTCGGCCAGCTCGAAGCGGCGGCCGGTCTCCACGAACAACACCCCGCGCGGGCCGCGGCGGGAGAACGCCTCCAGCAGGGCTTCCCGGCGGACGTAGCGCGCAGCCAGCGAACGGCGATTGGGCATGCGCTTATCCTAGTCGGCGGGCGGCCGGGGTTCAAGTGGCGACGGCGTCGAACAGGCGCCGCTTCCACAAGAGGGGAATCGCCAGCAGCAGGTTGACCCCGCCGCTCACCCACAGGGGGACCGGGTAGCCGCAGTGCTCGCCCAGCGGCCCGTAGATCACCGCCCCCGCGATATAGCCGGCCATGGTGACCGCTGTGATGAAACCGGTGTGTCCCCCCAGCCGGGTCTTCGGGAACAGGGCGTGGATGCCGAGGTAGAAGAACAGCAGCATGATCCCGTCGCCCAGGCCGTGCACCATGCGGAACAGGAGCGAGGCCGGCATGCCCACGGCGGCCAGGCCCGCCTGGCCCAGGCCCGACAGCACCACCCCGGCCCCGAGCAACGGCAGCACCATGGGCCGCCGCGCGAACAGGGGCGCGGCCAGCACGACGGCCAAAAGCACGCAGGCGTACTCGGCGGCCATGTACAGACCGATGTCCAGAAGATCGAGGCGCAGCCCGTCCTCGAGGTATAGCGGGTAGGCGGTGCCCTCGGCGCCCCAGTGGGAGCAGAAGAGAAACACGAAGGCGGCGAAGAACAGCACGCGCGAGTCCTTCAGATCGGCCCGGTATTCGGCCAGGCGGACCCTGCCGGCCGGCGTGGGCGAAAGCAGCCGGGCCATCGGCACGAGGAGCAGCAGGACGCCGGCGGAGGCCAGCAGCACGAGCTCGAACGGAAAGCGCAGCAGCACCGCTCCGGCCAGCACGGTGCCCAGGGCGATCCCCAGGAAACGCGCCCCCTGGTAGCGCGCCAGCCGTCCGAAGATGGGCGAGCCGGACGGGCTCTTGAGGATCTGCACGTCCAGGCTCAGCCGGCACAGGTAGTTGCACAGGCTCCACCAGAACACCCCGACCAGCTCCAGCCAGAACCCGCCCGCCAGGGCCATGAGCACCAGCCCCATGCCCTGGCCCGCCAGGCCCAGGGCCAGCAGGGCCCGGCTGGTGAAGCGGTCGTTGAACCACCCGGCCGGCAACGCCGAGAGCAGGCCGGTGAGCGCCTGCACCGCCACCAGGACGCCGATCTCGGCGCCGGAGAGGTGCAGCCGGTCGCGAAAGAAGAGGGTGAGGAAAAACCCCGTGGCCGAGGTGGCCAGCATGAAGATCCCGGCCACCAGGGATGGGGGCCAGTCCTGCCGGAAGACGGACGCGGGACGCGGGGACATGGGGCTCAGTTGCCCGAGAAGCGCTTCCAGGTCTCGGCCATCTGCCGCAGGCGCGCCTCCACACGGCCGTTGATCGATTCCGCCGGGTAGTGCCCCTCCGCGTCGGGGCTTCCCGCGGGGACGCCGGTGAGGATCTCGATGCCCTGGTCGACGCTGGAGACCGCCCAGATAGAGAACTGCCCCCGCCGCACCGCTTCGACCACGTCCTCCCGCAGCATGAGATGGCGCAGGTTGCCTCGCGGGATGAGCACGCCCTGGGAGCCGGTCAGGCCGCGGCTCTTGCAGATCTCGAAGAAGCCCTCGATCTTGTGGTTGACCCCGCCGATGGGCTGGATGTCCCCGCGCTGGCTGATCGAACCGGTGACCGCGATCTCCTGGGAGAGGGGGACGCCCGAGAGCGCGCTCAGGATGGCGTAGGCCTCGGTGGAGGAGGCGCTGTCGCCGTCGATCTCGCCGTAGCTCTGCTCGAAGCACACGCTGGCGTCGAGGGCCAGCGGGTAGTGCTGGCCGAAACGGTCCTTGAGGAACCCCGACAGGATGTACACGCCCTTGTCGTGGATGGCCCCGGAGAGGCCGGACTCGCGCTCGATGTTGACGAACCCGTCCCGGCCCACCGCCACCGAGGCGGTGATGCGGCACGGTTTGCCGAACGAGTAGTCGCCCAGGTCGAACACCGCCAGCCCGTTCACCTGCCCCACCCGCGCGCCGCGGGTCTCCACCATCACCACGTTGTCCTCGATGCTCTGGCGGTACTTCTCCTCGGCCAGGTTCACCCGCTGCCGGCGCTGCTCGATGGCCCGGCACATGTCCTGCGGCAGGATGCGGCGCCGGCGCTCCTGGCGGGCGCAGAAGGCGGCCTCGCGCAGCAGGTCGGCCACCACCCGGAACCGCGTGGTGATGCGCTGCTGATCCTCGACGTCGCGCACCGCCTCCTCGACCAGGACCGCCGCGGCGGGCCGGGTGAGCGGCAGGAGATCCTCCTCGCTGATCACGCGGTGCACGAAGGCCATGAACTTCTCCAGGTTGAGCCCGGAGAACTCCATCTCTACGTCGAACTCGGCCTTGATCTTGAAGGTCTTGCGGAACTCGTCCTCGGTCAGGTACAGGGCCCGGTAGATGTCCTCGTCTCCGAGCAGGATGGCCTTGACCGAGAGGGGGATGGGCTCGGGTTTCAGCGCCGAGCTCATCAGGGCCATCGGCCCCTCGGGCATGCGGATCTCGGTGAAGCCGGTCGACAGCGCTCGCTTCAGCGCCTTCCAGGCCATCGGCTCCACCAGGAGGTCCTCGGCGTTGACCACCAAGAACCCGCCGTCGGCCCGCAGCAGCGAGCCGGCGCGGATGTTCATGAAGTCGGCCTCGGTGCGGCCGTTCTCGTCGGTGCCGCGCTCCACCGTGCCGAACAGGCGCACCGGGGTGGGGTTGTTCTCGGTGATCACCGGGCAACCCTTCTGGTGGGCGTTGTTGAGGATGACGTTGACGCGAAACACCGCGAAGGGGTCGGGGGTGGCGTCCGGCGGCCCTGCCTCTTGCGGCGCGGGCGCCTCTTCCTTGGGCCGGACCAGCAGGGCGGTGCGCTCCAGCAGCGCCTCCCGCACGTCATCCAGGTAATCCTGCACCGACTCCTTGGGGAACTGATCCCGCAGGTCGGCGAGCTGCCGGTCCACGATGGCGCTGGCGGTCTGCCGGTCCAGCACCCCCAACTGATCGTTCATCTCGCGGGCCAGGGCCCGGGTCTGCCGCTGCACGCCTTCGAAGCGGTTGCGTAGCACGCGGTGCCGGTGCTCGATGCGGCGGAAGCGGCGCAGCGAGATCTTGCCGTTGCGGGCCAGGTCCTCCACCTCGGCCATGGTCTTCGGTTCCTTGTTGATCACCGGGACCACGTCGTGCTCCACCGTGCCCGCGCTCTGCATCTCCACCAGGGTGAAGCGCGCCCGGCGCACCTCCTCCTGGAAGGCCGACACCAGCTCGTGCTCCTTGCGTTGGAACTCGCCCACGATGCGCTCGTGCTCGCGGCGGTAGCGCTCGGTGGCCAGGGCGCGGGGCAGCTCGCGCTTGGCGCTCGCGATGAGGTTGTCCATGGCCCGCTTGAGACGCACCCCCTGGCCGGGCGAAAGCTCGAGCAGGCGGGGCCGCTCCGGATCCAGGAAGTTGTGCACGTAGGCGAAATCCCGAAGCGGCTTGCGGGGCTGCTTGAAGCTGCCCAGGATGTGGCGCGCGGTGGTCATGCGGCCGGTGCCGCTGGGCCCGGACAGGAAGATGTTGAAGCCGGGGCCTTCCAGCTTGAGGCCGAGCTCCATGGCTTGGATGGCGCGGTCCTGGCCGATGATGTGGGTGCGGTGCCGCAAATACACACGGGACGGCGGCAGCGAGGCGGCCGCGACGCGCCGGCGCAGGCGGGAGGCGGGGAGCCGCAGCCGGTCGCGCAGCGAGGTGCGAGTCGTTTTCATGGGAGCGTTCTCGAAGGCCCGGGAGGACCGAGCGCGCGCTAGAACCAGGCGGCCAGGTTGAGCCCGATGATGGCGTCGGGGACCGCCTGGCGCAGCTCCTTGGTCAGGGGGAACGCCACGAACAGGGCCGGCTTGAAGGCCCCCAGGTGCAGCCGGACGCCGAGCGCGGCCTGCGCCTGGCTGGGTGCGGGCGAGCCGTCCGCGTCCTTGATGTTGAAGGGCGAGATGCCCTTCAACTCCGCCAGCACGATGAGTGGCTTCGCGATCCGCCCCCCGATCTCCATCCCCCACACCAAAAAGCCATAAGCATCGCGGATCTCGGTGTCCGTCACCGGGAACACCGAGATGCCGCGCAGCGAGAACTGGAAGTACAAGTACTCGAAGGGAAGCCCCACGTCGAAGTTCATGGCCACGCTCAGGGCCTCCGGCGCGAACCATTGCGGCTGCAAGCTGGTCCCCGAGAGCTGCGAGAGCGCCATGGAGACGAGGGGGCCGTCCGTGGCGTTGTCCGGGATCCAGGCGGTGGGGAGATACACGTCGAGCCCCCACCCCGTGAACACGTCCACCCCGGGCACGTCCGGGTCCAGCCGGCCATGGATTCCCAGTCCCACGTTGCCGAAGACGAACTTGGACTTGGCGCCGTCTCCGCAGCACTGCGCCATGCCGAAGGGGACCTCCACTCCGAGGTACACGGGCGCCGAGGCGAACTTGTACCCGCCGGATACGGCCAGCCCCAGCTCGGTCTGCTTGGGGTCCGTCCCGGGCGCCAGCCACGCCTGCAGAGAGCCCCCGCTCCCGATGTCCATCCCATTCAGCGAAAGCGGGTTGACCAGCAGCTTCTCCGGAGGGGGCGGCAGCGGCTTGTCGTACCACTGGGACCAGGCCGGTTGGCTCCACAACGAGCCCAGAAGCACGAAGAATACGGCACGTCGGCGCATGAGGACCTCCGCGGGAGTACGGATCGCGTTCGCGTGTTCGATGGTAGCCAAGGCGTGCGGGATTGGCAAGAAAATGACCGGCAGCCCAATTGACCCCGAGATCGGCGCCATGCTAGCTTCTTGCCGACCCAGGAGACCCACATGAAGCTTGCCGGACAGGTCACGGCCATCGCCCTGCTGTGCATCGGTCCCGCCAGCATCGCCCGCGAGAACCCGCGCCTGCTGGTGCTGGATCTCCTCCCCGGCGAGGGCGGCCCGGTGCCCGAGGAGGTCCGCGCCGCCTCGGCCCGGCTGTGGGAGGCGCTGGGGGAGCGCTCCGAGATCGAGAGCTGGACGGCGGAGGTCCTGGCCCGTGAGCTCTCCCGCCTTCGCCCGGCGGGCCTGGCCGGCACCATGGAGCGCGCGCTCTCGCTGGTGGCGCAGGGGAGGGAGGCGCTGAAGAAGCCGAACCTCGAGCGCGCTGCCGATGATTTCCAGAGCGCGCTGGTGCTGCTGCGCGAGAAGCAGGCTTTTCTCGACGACAGCGGCCCGCTCATCCAGGCCTGGCTGGGGTTGGGCGAGGCGCTGCTGATGCAAAAACGCCTCCCGGATGCCCGCGAGGCGTTTCAACAGGCGCTCTCACTGGCGCCGGGGTACGAACCAGAACCGAGCGAGCTTTCGGAGCGCTCGCGCAAGGTGTTCGAATCCGTGCGCGAGGCGACGGCCGGCCAGCCCGGGGGCTGGCTGCGGCTCGAGTCCACCCCCAGCGGCGCCCGGGTGGAGGTGGACGGGTTTCGCGTCGGCGAGACGCCCCTGCGCCGGGAGTTCCCCGTCGGCTTGCACGCCCTCCGGCTCGAGGCGCCGGATCACGTCGAGACGCGCCAGGTGATGGAGATCGCCGCCGGTGCGGAGACCGCTCTTTCCATCCAGATGAAGCCCCTCGCGGTGAAGGCCGCGATCGCGAAGCTCGAACACGCCCTGCGCACGAGGCCGGAGGATCCCCATGCCGCGGCCGGGGAGCTCCTTACGCTCTGCGACCGGGTGGTGATCGGGCAGCTCCTTCAGCTTCCCTCGGGCGAGCGCCGCCTGGTGTTGGCCGTCATCTCGGCCTCTGGCAGCGAGCGCATGATCTTCGACTGGGCGCCCGGCGGGGAGGCGGCCAAGAGCGTCGCCAGCCGGGTGGTCGAGAACCTGAACGGCGCGCCCCCGGCGCCCCAGAACGAAACCGCTCTGGACTTCTCGGCGAGCTACCTGGGAAGAGTGTCCGCCCCACCAGTCACGGTGGTGCTCGTGACACCCCCGCCGATCGATTTCCCGGCGCCCCGGGAGCCGCATCCCGCCCCCATCCCCGGGCCGACGCCGCCTCCCGCCCCGTGGTGGAAGACCTGGTGGTTCTGGTCGGCCACCGGCGGCGCGGTCGCGGTGACGCTGGCCGTGAGCCTGGCGATCGGCTTGTCGGGGGACTCGCGGACGGTCCAAGATCCCGACACCATCCGCATCACGGTGCAAAGAAACCCATGAAGCGCCCCATGTCATTCTTCGCGGTGCTTCTGCTCCTCACCGGCGCTTGCGGCGAGGAGGTGCGCCACCTCCCCGGCAGGACGGGCTCGATCGCCCTGCGCCTGCACACCCCGCCGGAGCAGGACCCCTTCCGCGACGTGGCGGTGTTGCAATTCATCGTGCGTGGCTCGGACGGAGAATCGGTGACCTTCGAGGCGGACGTGGCGCAGGCCGACATCGACATTCCGGCGTCGTTGGGCGACGGTCTTTCGCTCGAGATCCTGGGCCTGGACGTCCGCGCGCGCCCGGTCGCCTCCGGCGCGAGCGCGCCCTTCGACCTCGCCGAGGGGCAACAGGTTTCCCTCGACGTGCTGTTCGCCCGCACCGGGGAGTTTGCCCGCCTGGGCCCGCTGGCCCGGGCGCGCTCGGGTCACGCCGCGGCGCCGCTCCCCGATGGGCGGGTCTTGATCTTCGGAGGCGTGGGCGGGGCCGAAGGGGAGGACCCCTCGTGGGCTCCCCCGGAGATCTACGACCCGCGCGTGGGAGCCCGCTGCGGCGGCGCCGACAATCCCTGCCCGTCCTTTCCGGCCTCGGACCTTCGCATCGGCCACACCGCCACCCCCATGCAGAACGGCCGGGTGCTCATCTTCGGTGGCGAGGGCCCCGGCGGCATCATCTCCCCCCCGGCGCTCGTCTTCGACGCACCCAGCGGCCAGTTTCGAGAGCTTGTCGGTCTGGACCTCTCCCGTGTCCGGCCGCGGGCGCACCACGCCACGGCGTTGCTCCCGGCGCAGGGCCCGGAGCGCGAGCGCGTCCTGGTCGCCGGAGGCGAGATCGACCTCGACGGGCGGCGGCAGCTCACCGCGAGCGGGCTCTTGTTCGACACCCAGACCGAGACGTTTGTCCTTACCGGAGCCGACCTGGCGCAGGCCAGAAAGGATCATACCCTGACGGCCTTCGGCGCCCGCGCGCTGGCCGCCGGCGGTATCGGCGTCACGGGTCTCCTCGCGGAGGTCGAGATCTTCGAGGGCACCTCCTTCGCCGGCGCCGTGCCGGTGGGCGAAGGAGCGAGGAACGGCCTGCGGCGTCCGCGAACCCGCCACGTGGCCATCCCGCTCGGCGGGGGCGTGCTGATCCTGGGCGGCGAGGATGGACTGCTCAGCCTGGATGACCCGGAGTGGTTCACCTGGGAGAGTGGGGCGGGGCGGGGCGTGTTCGATGTCCGCGTCGACACGCCGGCCGAGTGGCACCGCCCGCGCTCGGGGGCGCTCCAGGGCAAGCTGGCCCAGGGCGCGGTGTTGTTTGCCGGCGGTGTGCACAGCGACGGCTTCACCGAGACGTTCCTGGACTCGGCCGAGAGCTTCGAGTTTTCTGAGACGGAGATGGCGGGACGATTCTCCGGCGGCGGCGCGCTCCCCCGTGGCCTCGCCTTCTCACCGGCCGTCACGCTGCCCGGCGGCATGCTGCTGTTCTGCGGCGGGCAGGTGCGGGAACAGGATCGCTTGCTGGCGTCGGACGAGGTCTGGATCTACAATCCTCCCCGCTGAGGAAAGCCATGGCCGAACGATTTCGCGACTTCATGAAGGTGGTCTTCACCCTGACCCAGGACGAGTTCGTCGAGCAGTTCCCCCACCCGTTCCTGTTCTACTCCGAGCGGGGCGCGCCGCTGGCCGACATGGGCCATACCCGCCTGGTGGACAACGCCGGGCCGAGCGGCCCCATCGATCGTTTCAGCGAGCAGGTGCTGGACTTTCTGCCGCTGCTGCCGAGCGTGAAGACTCAGCGCGAGTTCCCCAAGAAGATCTTCATCGGCCGCGATCCCAAACGCGATCTGGTGGTGTCGCACACCACCGTGTCCAGCCGCCACGCCTGCCTGTTCTTCGACGAGGTGGACGCCTGCTGGAAGCTGGTGGACTCCGGCTCCACCAACGGGACCTTCGTGGGGACGCGTACCCTGAAGGCCGGCGAGCCGGTGATCCTCCAGGATGGAGACGTGGTGTCGTTCGGGAAGATGAGCTTCTTGTTCCTTACCCCGGCAGGCGCGTACCGCTTCATGCGCCAGTACCGGGCGTTCCGCGACGCGCTCAAGGAATAGAAAGGGAGTCCTCCATGCCCAAGATCAACATGCAAAAGACGCACAGCCTCACCACCGATCAGGCCCGCGAAAAAGTGAATCAGCTCGCCGCCTCGCTCAAGGACAAGTACGGGCTCTCGGGGAGCTGGGCCGGCAACCGCTACGAGTTCAAGCGCACCGGCGTTACGGGTTTCGTGAAGCTCGAAGAAAAGAAAGTGTCGGTCGAGGTCGATCTGTCGTTTGTGCTTTCGCCCCTCAAGGGCAAGGTCGAGGAAGCGGTGAGGCAAAAACTCGACCAGGAGTTCGCCTAGTCAGCAGCCGAGATGCCGCGCGAGGTTCTCGCGGCCCGGTCGGGAGTAGAAGCGAACGAACTCGAGGCCGATTCCCGAGCGGGAAACACTCCGCACCCGGGCGCCCAACATGAGCGAGCCACGCAGGGGGCCGAGGTCCACTGTCAGGTTGACGCCGTCTGAGACCGTGGGAACGCACGAAGGTGAGTCCACGCTCACCAGCGCCCCGCCGAGGCCGATGTTGCGAAAGACCAAGGGATAAAACGTCCCCTGGTATTTCATCGTTCCGGTGAGGGGCCGGAAGTCCCTGATCTGGCTTCGCCTTTCGCGTCGTGCGACTGGAAGAACCATGTAAATCCCTCCTTTGTATACCTTGTAATACCATAAGCCACACACAGTGCGGTGTCAATTTTTTTTCAGAAAAGTGGTCCGCATGCAAGTAACACATTGTTATTGAAGTATTTTATTTGGGGACAGGCCCGGGCTTTTTTATGTTCGCCATGCCTTGTGAAGCTATTTTTTCACTTGCGTTGTCCGATTGCTTTTCTATACTCTGAGCCAACCCGAGACCCTTTCCTCGACCAAGGAGGCTGACGTGGATTTTTCGGGACGCTCGATCGTCTCCATGCGGGATTTCACCAGGGAAGACATCCAGCACGTGGTGCGCCGCGCGCTGGAAGTCAAGAAGGGCGCGTACGCCGATTGCCTTCGCGGCAAGGTGCTGGCCACGCTCTTCTTCGAGCCCTCCACCCGCACCCGGCTGTCGTTCGAGGCTGCCATGGTGCGCATGGGCGGCCAGGTGTTCGGCTTCGCCGACCCCAACGTGAGCTCCGCTACCAAGGGAGAGACGCTCTCCGACACCATCCGCACCGTGTGCGGATACTGCCACGTCATCGCCATGCGCCACCGCATCGAGGGGGCGGCCCGGCTGGCCTCCGAGGTCTCGCTGGTGCCGGTCATCAACGCCGGCGACGGGGCCAACCAGCACCCCACCCAGACCTTCCTGGACCTCGTCACCATCCAGGAAGAGGTCGGTCGGCTCACCAACATCCGCATCGGCATGCTGGGCGACCTCAAGCACGGCCGCACGGTGCACTCGCTGGCCATGGCGCTTTCGCTGTTCGGCGCCGAGTTCGTGTTCATCTCGCCGGAGTCGCTCAGCATGCCCGAGGATCTCACCGCGCAACTGGCCAGCGCCGGGTTGAAGTTCACCGAGGTGCGCGAGCTTTCGGACATCGGAAAGCCGCTGGACGTCCTCTACGTCACCCGCATCCAGAAGGAGCGCTTCGAGGACTTTCAGGAATACCAGAAGGTCGCCGGCAGCTACCGGCTCACCCCGGCGGTGCTTTCGCAGGCGGGCGAGAAGGTGCGCATCATGCACCCGCTGCCCCGCGTCGACGAGATCGCCCCGGAGATGGATTCTCTCCCCAACGCGGTGTACTTTCGCCAGGCCCACAACGGAGTTCCCACCCGCCAGGCCCTGCTGGGGCTGGTCACGGGGGTGATCTCATGAACGAGCCCAAGCGCGCCCACAAGGTGTACGCCATCGAGCGGGGGACCGTCATCGACCACATCCCCAGCCCCATGGCGCTCAAGGTCATCAACATCCTCGGCGTGACCCAGCAGGGCATCCTGTCGGTGGGGATCAATTTCCCATCCGAGAAACTCGGCCACAAGGACATCGTCAAGGTCGAGAACCTCGAGCTGACCGCCGAGGTCACCGACCGGCTCTCGCTGGTGGCGCCCACCGCCACCATCAACATCATCGAGGGCTGGAAGGTGGTGGAGAAGCGCCCCATCCACCTCCCGCGCGAGTTCGTCGGCATCCTGCGCTGCCCGAACCCCAAGTGCGTGACCAACGCCGAGGCCGCCCGCACCCGATTCTTGCGCGAGGGCGAGGGCCGGACCTTCGCGGTGCGCTGCGCCTACTGCGAACGCCTCTACCGCAACCCCGCCGAGCTGGTCGTGTGAACGCCGCCCCCGGTTTGATGAAGTGACGCGGGGCGCGGCCGCTCACTTGAGGACGATCTCCTTCTTGGCCAGGATCACCGGGTTCTTCCCGGTCGCGTAGTACACCTGCAGGATGTGTTTCTTCCCGGGGGACTCCGTGTCATCGACGGTGATCTGAGAGGAGAGCGACCAGTTGCCCTTCTGCTCGGGCACGTCGGCCACGGCGATGGCCTCCTTCTTGTCGTCGAGCACCACGATGCCGATGCTGTCCACCGGCACCGCCTTGTTGAAGAAGGCCACGAAGTAGATGGTGTAGCCGCCGCTCTCGCCCTTCTTGAACACCGACTTGTCCTGCTTTTTCACCTTGGCCACGAAATCCTTGGGGGCCGTCGGCACCTCGATCTCCTTGGTGCTGGTGATGATCTTGCCCTTGAGCGCCGCCGGGAAGGTCTGCGCCGAACCGCGCGAGGCCATCAGGACCAGGCCCAAAGACAGCAACATCGTCATCATGAGCCTTGCTCTCATCGGGCACCTCCATGGCTCGAATCCGTCCCCGCCCCAGGGAAGCAGACGTCAAGAACGCGGCGGGGCTTCAAGCCCAAGATAGACGCGCGCTAGAAAACCTGTCAACTATTCGACAGTCCCTGGTGGAAAACCACCGGCTCCTCCGTCCCAGTCTGTCAGCCGGGCAAAAAGACCTTTGACATGAAAGTCTTTATCGAATATACGGTTCCCCGTCTCTCGCGGAAAGAAAAAAACCGTTGAAACCCAAGCCCCGAAAAAGGAGGAATCCATGAGGATTGCGGCAGGTATCATTCTGATCATCGCGGCCATCATCAACGTCATCGCCGGCGCCGGCTACGTGCTGGGCGGCGGTGCGGCCAAGCTCACCAGCGACGCCGTCAAGGCTGTCGGCGATGAGGCCATCAAGGAGGGCGCCGCCGAGGACGCCGCCAAGGCCAGCCAGGAGCTCAAGGAGGCCACCGACAAGGCGGGCGCCGCGGGCATGGGCCTGATGGGTTTCGGCCTGTTCCTGTGGCTCATGTTCATCCTGCAGATCGTGTGCGCGGTGTTCTGCTTCCTGGCCAAGGCCAAGGGGTTCATCATGCTAGTGGGCGCGCTCAGCATCGTGGCCGAGATCGTCGGGATCATTCTCATCGCCTTCGGCTGGACCAACATCTTCGGGTTGCTCGGCGGACTGCTGGCCATCATCGGCGCCATGGGCATCGGCAAGGCCGCGGCCCCGGCCGCGCCCGCCGCCCCGGCCGCCTGATCCCTCTCGCTATCGTCGAGGTGCACACACGCCCCCGGCCCTCGGGGGCGTGTATTTTTCCCTGTCATACCCTGGCGTTTGCACGGGGCCTGTCCCCATAGGCACGGGGCCTGTCCCCAGTGGATCTCCTTGCTTTTCGGCTTGTTGCAGGAGGCTATTTCGCGGGCTTCTCGGTGGCCTCGATGACCGCGTCCTCGAGCGAGGTGCCCTTCTGCATGGCCACAAACGCCACCCGCCGCTCGACGAGCACGCGCAAGAAATCTCCGCACGCCGCGTCCAGGTCGGTACCGGCCCGGACGCTAATCTGGAGCTTGCGCTCGACCGACTTCGCCTCGACCTCGGCCACCGCCGGGAGCGCCTGAAACGCCGCCGCCAGCTCGGGTGGCGGCGCCGCCTCCAGCGTGAACACCACCACCCCGCCGCGGCGGGTGAGATCGGCGACCTCGGGTTGGGCGGTGATGCGCCCCTTGTCGATGATGGCCACCCGGCTGCACAGGGTCTCGATGTCGGCCATGACGTGAGAGGAGATCACGAAGGTCCGCTTGCCGGCCTCGGCCTGGATCAGGGTTCGGATGCGGCGCGCCTGGGCCGGGTCCAGGCCGGCGATGGGCTCGTCCAGGATTACCATGCGCGGCTCCCCGAGGAAGGCCTGGGCGATAGCCACGCGCTTTCGCATTCCGTGGGATAGGACGTCCGGGGCGCGGTTCGCAATCTCCCGAAGGTCGCACAGTTCGAGCACCCGCTCGACGTCCCGGCGGGCGGCCTCCGGCGCCAGGCCCTGTAGTTTCGCGAACAGCTCGAGCTGTGAGCGTACCGGCACCTGGCGGCGGAACGAGGCGTCTTGCGGAAGGACGGCCAGCGTCCCCGGCGGCAGTTCATCCGGTGGGCGGCCGAGGACGCGGACCTGCCCTCCGCTCGGGCGGATGAACCCGGCCAGGATGGAGAAGAGCGTGGTCTTGCCGGCGCCGTTCGGGCCCACCAGGCCGAAGGTGCACCCCTCCGGAACATCGAGGTCCACGCCACACAGCGCTTGCACCGGCCCGAAGGACCGACGCAGGCCGCGGATTTCCACCGCCCCGCTCACAGGTCCCTCCGTCGCAGGGAAAACCACCCCGCCCAGGCGAAGACCGTGGCGTACCCCAGGGTGGCGGCCGCGGCCAGGAGAATTCCGCCCAGGTCGCCGGTGAGCAACTGATAGCGCAGCGGCGCGGGGAGGAGGTAGCGCAGGGCCTTCAGCCCCTCGACGAGCCAGCCGCCGAACCCGCCGATCAGGGCGATGCCCAGATAGGTGCCGAAACCCAGGGTGGCCGCGAGCAACGGGTTCCCGGTGAGGTTTCCGCACAGGGCCATGAGCGCGATCCAGGGAATGGCCGCGAGCCACAGCGCCCCGAAGGCCCAGACGCCGGTGGTCATGATCTCGAGCGCGTCGTGGTGCGCGTCCAGGACCAGTGCGAAGATGGTGCCCGCGACGGCAACGGCCAGGCAGGTCGAGCCGACAAACAGCACGTTGCCGAGGAATCGCCCCCAGAAAAGCTGCCCGCGCCGCACGCGCACGAGGTAGAAGCGGATGCCGCGGTTGCCGATGTCCGTTGCGTTCTGGTCGAGCGAGGTGATCATGGCCGAGAACGGGATGGCGAAGGCTGTGACGACGAAGAATATGGAGATGAACGGAGAGCGCTCCACGAGCAGGCGCGTCAGGTAGTCGGCGTCGCCGCCCGCCAGCCACTTCACCACGGCCAGCAGGACGCTCTCCTCCGGATCCAGGCCGCCCGAGGCCAGCCGGTTGACGAGTTCGGCGTTCCCGGCGAGCTTCGACAGCGCCCAGCCGGCCGCGCCGAACATAAAGCAAGCCCCCAGGATGCCTTGCGGCGAGCGGAGCAGTGCCGAGAACTCGGCGCGCAGCAGAAGGCGGACGGCCCGGGGCGAATCCATGGGGCTCCTCTATCCCAAAGTCGCCCGCGGCGCAAACCGCGACGCCATTTTTGCTTCCTTCGCCGCGCGTTTTTTGCGAAAATGCGCTTTCGCTCTTTGAGTTTCGTTTTCCGCCGGTGCGGGCCAGGTGTCCGCCGGTTCCCTCCGAGGGACGGGAGGAAAGTCCGGGCTCCCCAGGGCCAGGGTGCTGGCTAACGGCCAGTGGGGGCAACCCCAAGGAAAGTGCCACAGAGAACAGACCGCCCGCCCGCCCTGCCGAGGCAGGGCGTGGCGCAGGGAAGACGGCGCAAGCCTTTCTTTCTCAACCCCTCCGGCTCGCGGGCCGGGAGGGCGGCAAGGGTGAAACGGTGCGGCAAGAGCGCACCGCCGGGGTGGAGACATCCCGGGCACGGCAAACCCCACCTGGAGCAAGATCGCATAGAGGCGCGTCCGGAGGCGGCTCCGGAGCGGAGGGCCCGTCCGCGGCGCCCGGGTCGATCGCTCGAGCCGGACGGCAACGTCCGGCCTAGACGAATGGGCACCGCCCCGCCGGGGGCAACTCCGGCGGGGAACAGAACCCGGCTTACGGCCCGCACTGGCGGATTTTTCCCTTTCGACCTATCGGCGTTCGTCGATGGCCCGGTTGGAGAGCTCGTCGGCGCGCGTGTTCTGCTCGCGCATGACGTGCAGAACGCGGTGATTCGGGAAGGCCCGCAGCAGCTCCTGCGCCTTGCGATGGAGGGGGATCAGGCCGGGGTGGCGGACCCGGTACTGGCCGTTCAGCTGGCGCACCACGAGCTCCGAGTCGAGGCGCACCTCGAGGCGACCCGGGGCGAATTCTCTGGCGAGCGCAAGACCGATCAGCAGCGCCTCGTATTCCGCCTCGTTGTTGGTGCGCGTCCCCAGGAATACCGCCCGCTGCGCCACGACGCTTCCGTCGGGGCGCTGCAACACCACGCCCGCGCCTGCCAGGCCCGGGTTGCCGCGCGAGGCCCCGTCGGTGAACAAGACCAGTTCCCCGCTCGCCGCAGGCGGCACGGGTTCCGAGCCGGTCCCGGCGCTCGCTTTCACCTCGTTCTTCACCCCGTCGGGCGCGCTCGCCAGGCGCTCCAGCATGGCCCCGATTTCGCGGCGGGACAGGTCGGGAAAACGCCGCAGCGTGGCCGCCAGGGGCTCCTCGCGGGCGATGAACCACAGGACGTCCCGCGCCCGCGCGTCCGCCCCTCCCACCTCGTCGCGCGCGCCTTGCTTCTCGCCGTCCTTGTCCAAAGACATGCCCTCGCGCTCGGACCCCTTCTGCGACGCACCCGACCCCACCGGACCGCCGGGCCGCATCCGGTGGCGGCCGATCCGAACTCAGGCCGCGGGGTTCTCCGTGTTCTCTTTCAGCGCCCCCTCGTAGTACAGGATGCGGGCGCAGTTGGGGCAGGTGCGGATCTCCTGGCCCCGCAGCACGATGTTGTAGAGCTGGGGAGGGATGCCCATGTGGCAGCCCAGGCAGTGCTCGTCCAGCACGGCGGCCATGGCGATGCCGTCGCGCCGGCCGCGGATGGCCTCGTACTGGGCCAGCCAGGAGCCGTCGATGCCTTGCATGGCGATCTTGCGGGCCGCTTCCTGCTCCTGGACCCTGGAGTTGATGTTGGCCAGCTTGGCCTCCAGCTCGGCGCGCTCCGCGAGGAGCTCCTTCTCCGCTCGGGAGAAGTCCTCCTGCTTGTGCTCGATGACCTTCTTGAGATCCTCGATCTCCTGCATCTTGCGCAGGATCTCGTCCTCGATGCCCAGGTTGGCCTTGCGAGCGCCCTCGATCTCCCGCGACAGGGCCTGGTAGTCGCGGTTGGTGCGGATCTCGTTGAGGCGGGCCTCCCACTTGCGGATCTTCTCCTTCTCGGCCTTGAGATCGCTCTCGGACATCTGGCGCGACAGTTCGGCCTCGTCGTACTGGTTCTTGAGGTCGGCAAGCTCCTTGCGCGCCTGCGCCAGGGTCGCGTCGATCTCCCGGATGCGGGCCGGGATGTGCCGCCGGTCCTTGTCCAGTTCGCGGTATTTGAGATCCACAGTCTGCAGCGCGAGAAGAGACTTCAGGACAGGGAGGACGCTCACGGCAATGCCTCCTCGAACGGCCCCCGGGTAAAAAAAAGCCCGGCTCGGGGCCGGGCAAGAAGCGCTGTCGGGTTGTTGGCGGCGTTCAGACGGTCGCCGCACCGCGATTCTCCGGGAATACGATCCTGGAACAGAGCCGCCATGCGCGCGCAAACTACCTCCCGCGGTGGAGCCTGTCAACGAAAATTTCGCCCCGCGTCATGTTCCGCTGACGGTAGATTTTCCTGCCACGATCGGGTAAGAATGGCGCGCCATGGACCCGAAAATCCGCGCCGCCTTTCCGTCTTTTGGACCGGTCAATCACTCGAAGGGAGATGTCATGAGCCCGATTCCCCTGCGCCCCATGTCGATGGCGTTGTTGGCTTCGCTTTTCGTCCTCGGCGTATGCGCCGGCGCCGCCTCCGCGGCCGAGTACTCCGGCACGCTGAACTCCAACACCACCTGGAACGCCGGCGACTCGGTCGTCATCGTAGGCGATCTCACCGTCGCCCCCGGCATCACCCTTACCGTCAACGCCGGGGTGGTGGTGCAGTTCCGCGGCGCCTACAAGCTCCAGGTGAACGGCACGCTCTCGGTCGCGGGCACGGCGACCGACAAGGCCGCCTTCCGCCCCGAGAGCGGCAGCGCCCAGCCCGGGGCCTGGACGGGCATCGTGGTGGCCGCCGGAGCCACGCTCAACATGCAGCACGCGGTTATCGAAAAGGCGGCCACGGCCATCGAGAACCGCTCGACCGGCGCCGTGCTGGCGAACGTGGAGATCTCCTCCAGCCGGAACGTGGGCGTGTACGCGGCCCAAGGTACCTTGACGGGCGACGCGCTGTTCTTGCACCACAACGGGACCTCGAACTCGAGCGCCACCGTCAGCGTGGCCAGCGGGGCCTCCGCCAGCCTCACCGGGAGCATCATCGCCTGGAACACCGGCTACGGGGTGTACTCGGACTCGGGG
>JAAZNF010000036.1 GCA_012798435.1 Myxococcales bacterium
CTGTATTCGAATAAAATACAAATAAAAACAAACAACTATAAAGACACAAAATCAGCAGACAATCTGTGAAAATTGGCCTTCTGTCCGGATTTCGAACACGGTGTCCGAAATCCGGACGGTAAAACCGGGGTGGGTGGAACCCAGGGGAGAAATCAGGGGACAGCTGACCTACCTGCCGCCGCACTGAAAGACGGATTCGATGTGCGCAGTCTGTTCCTGGAGGGTCACGTCCGCGCTGGCGGCAGTTGTCGAGAGCGCGTTGCAACGGGTGTCTTGCACGGTGGCACGGGCTTCTGCTGAATTGACCGCCGAGCTTCTACCCAGATCGGTATTTGCACAGCTGGCGAGATCGCCGTTTCCGTCCAGCCGGAGCAGCCATAGATCCCACTGTCCCTTGCCGAACGACTCGCTGTAGCCGGCCAGGACCAACCCATCGCCTGCCGGTTCGATGGCCATGGCGAAATCGCGCCCGGCGCCGCCATAGGTCTTCTGCCACAGGATTTCGCCGTTGCCGTCGAGACGAACCAGCCAAAAATCATCCTGGCCCGCGCTCGCGGAGCTGCTGGTGCCGGCCAGGATGTAACCCGAGCCGAGCGGTCGAATCGCGGCCAGGTTTTCGTATCCGGATCCCCAGAACGCCTTTTGCCAGATCATGTCTCCCGACCGGTCCAGTTTGACCAGCCACATGCTTCCCCGTCCTTCCCCGAAGGTGTCGCTCAGGCCGCCGGCGAGATAACCCGTGTCGTCCGCGGCCAGGGCCATGAAGGACTCTCCACCTGCGCCGCCGTAGGCCTTCTGCCAGACGATCTCCCCAGAGATATCGACCTTTACCAGCCAGCCATCGCCGCCTTCTCCAAAGGACATCGAGCTTCCGCCCACCAGAAAACCGTCCTCGGTTGGTGTAAGACAGAAGGCCATCTCGTCCAGGGAGCCACCGAATGCCTTTTGCCAGACGATCTCGCCGCCCGGGTCGATCTTCAGCAGCCAGTAGTCGTACCGCCCGGCGCCGAACGAAGAGCTGAATCCGGCCATCACGAAACCGTCGGCCACCGGCTGGACATCGACGACCAGATCGTTCTGCGGCCCTCCGTAGGTCCGCTGCCACAAGAGGTTCCCCGCAAGATCGGTTCTTAGAACGAGGATGTCCCACAAGCCGGAGCCGGTAGAGGCGGTCACTCCTGCGGCCAGAAAACCGTCGGCGAGCGGCCTGATGCGGGCCAGCTTCTCATCGCTCGTAAGCCCGTACGTTTTTTGCCAGGTGATGTCGCCACGCTCATCGAGGGCCACAAACAGAAAGTCGTACTTTCCCGCCCCGGAAGAATCGGTAAATCCGGCCAGAAGATATCCGTTCTCGGTCACCAATACGTTCGAGGCCCATTCCTGGCCACCGGCTCCGAAGCTCGCTGCAAAGGAGATCACCGGCTGGCACTCGGGGTATCCTTGGTACCCCGCGGCGCAGGTGTCGCAGAGGTCGCCGGCATAGCCGGGGGTGCAGCCGCAGCTTCCCGCGGAGCAGGTTCCATGGTCGTGGCAGGGATCGGGCTGGCAGGGATCGGTTTCCCCGGTCCCCTGGCAGCAGGCGCACCCCAGTGCAAGCAAGAGCAGCGCAAACCAGGGATCGGCTTTCCTGTTTTCTGGCATCATTCGAGGTTCTCTGGCCCCGGCATTTCAGGGCAGCGCGGGGCGAGCTCGGCCCAGGAACGGCAGACGGAGTTTTCACAAGCAAAGCCAAAGTCGCAAACGACGAAGAAATCGAATTGCAGGCAGGGCTCTCCCGCCCGTGGCAAGTCGCGGCAGGTGTCGTGCTCTCTGTCGCAGAAGGAGGGCGGCCGGCAACCATGTCCGCAGGGCTGACCGGCCTGCGAAAGCGCCTGGCAGGTTGCGCCCGTCCCATCCGGGCGGGCCACGCAGACGGCGAGCGCCGGATGGCACAGCCGCTGTTGCGGATAAACGCTGCTCAAGTCACAGGCCTCTCCCAGTTCGACCACCCGGCTCTGGACGCAGCGGGCCTGAAGCCCTTTGCCGGAACAGGAGAGCCCCCGCTCGGCGTAGGGGCACGGCACCCCGAAACAGGGATCGCCTTCATTCTGTGGGGTCGGGCTCTTGGGCGCGCACACCTGTTCGGGAATCGCACACAATGAACCTTCGCGGCATCGATTGCCGTACGGATCCCAGGCGCAGGTTTCATCGTCGGCCAGATCGGCAACGCAGGTGGAGGTCGCGGGATCGCAGTAGAGCTCGGGGAGACAGGCGTACGTCGCCCAGCAATGCTCACCCGCCGCGAGATCGGACACGCACAGCTTCTGGTCGCTGCACCACAGGCCTACCTGGCACTCCTGGCCGGTGGGGCAGGGCTCGCCGGGCCCGACGCGTGCCTGGCAGCGGCTCCTCAGGCAGACCGTGGCCGGGTCGCAATCCCGAAAGCTCGAGCAAGAGGCGCCTTCGCCACCCCGTAGCGCGCAGACACCGGCCGAGCAGAATAGCTCTTCCCGGCAGTCCCCGTCGCCCAGGCAGGGCTCCCCGAGCAGCCCGGAGACGCAGCGCGCCGGTTCGCCGCGGCAGAAGAAGCCGCCTTGGCAGATCGCGAAGGCGTCGCACGGCTCGCCGGCACCCTTCAAATCCTCCGGCGCGAGACATCGCCCGCAGCCCGCCGAGGAGTTGATCCCGCTGATGGGGTCCACGCTACACAGCCCGGACTTGCAGGCCATGCTCAGGGTGCAGGCTCCTCCCCGCTGGGTCCGGCCGCGAAAGACGTTCTCTGGCAAGGCGCACCACCGGTCCTTGTCGTCATCGCACAACCCGTCCTCGGCCGCCGCCTCGCAGGACTCGAGCGCGGCCAGGTCCACGCCCACTCCCGGATCGGTGGTCAGCCAGAGTCCGACCAGGCCCATCTCCCACATGCACAGAACCGCTTCGGGCGGCAACGCCAGCGAGCGCTCGAACGCGCCCATGCACTCGCGTTGCGCGCGCAGGCGAAGCAATCCGTATCTTCGCCAGTGGTCCAGCTCGACGTCGCGAAGCGATGCCGGCACGGTATCGGCATCCGACGTATCCACGCCCGCGTCCGAGATTTCGGAATCTTTCTGGTCCGCCCCGTCCCGCTGGATGCTGGCATCGGGCAGCTCCTCGGGTGTGCCGTAGCGCAAACAGCCCAGGGGCGCCAGCGTCGCCCACAAGACCACCAATCGAAGGATCGCCTGGCGGCGAGCGTTGGTTTTCAATTCTCGGCCCTCCAGTTGGGTTCTATGGGTACGTGTTCCCGCTCCCATGGTTTTCCTTCCCGGGGTCCGCTGTTTCGTCATTGAAGACAAAATGTTGGCCTCCGGCTGGATTCTTGACCCGAACGGTCTGCCCCGGTAACGTCTCTCCCATGGAGGAGACTCGGAAACCGCTCGTCAGCGTCGTCCTCCCCGCCCACGACGAGGCCCCCTCGCTCACTGCGCTGCTCCCCGCCATCGAAAAGGCGCTTTCCGGCCAGACCCACGAGATCCTTCTGGTGGACGACGGCTCGACGGACGACACCGCCGCGCTCGCAGGGCGGCTCGGCGCGCGGGTGCTGCGCCAGCCCTACCGCAAGGGAAACGGCGCCGCGGTGAAGCGCGGCATCCGCGAGGCGCAGGGCGAGATCGTCCTGCTCATGGACGCCGATGGCCAGCACGACCCGGCCGACATCCCGCGCCTGCTCGAGGCAGTGAAAACGCACGACATGGCCGTGGGGGCGCGCGCCCGCGGCTCGGCCCAGGCGCCGCACCGCTTCGTGGCCAACCGCCTGTTTTCGCTCTTCGCCTCCTACCTGGCCGGCGAGCGTATCCCCGACCTCACCTCGGGGTTCCGGGCGGTGCGCGCGCCGCTGGCGAAGCGCTTCGTCGAGCTTCTCCCCAACACCTTCTCCTATCCATCCACGCTCACGCTGCTTCTGGCACGATGCGGCTTCACCATCGCCCACGTGCCCATCCTGGCCCACGCCCGAGCGGGCAAGAGCAAGATCCGCCCGCTCGCCGACGGGCTGCGATTTCTGCAGATACTGCTCAAGGTGGGGGTGAGCGTGGCGCCGTTCCGGGTGTTCCTGCCGGTGAGCCTGATTTTCTTCCTGCTCGGGCTCGGCTGGTACGTGTACCGCTATGCCACCGAGCAGCGCTTCACCAACATGTCGGTGTTCCTGCTGTGCACCGCGGTGATCGTGTTCATGATGGGTCTGCTGGCCGAGGGCATCGCCCAGCTCCGCAGGGAACGCCGTGACGAGTGAGCCCGCATCGCCGGGCCGCGCCCGGCTCCTCGATCTGGCCTGGGTCGGCGCGGCCCTTCTGCTCGGTGGACTGCTGCTGCGGCCGGGGGTGTTCTCGGTGGACGAGAGCCACTACCTGCTCGCCGCCCAGGCCATGGCCGAGCGGGGATCGTTCGAAATCGACAACGGCTACTCGGAGCTGCGCGCCGATCCGCTGCTCTACTTCTACACGGTGATTCCGGCGCGTCTCGCCGAGCGCGGCACCGTCTCCACCGTGCCGCCCTACCACGCGCTGCTCTCGGCACCGTTTCTGCTGGTCTTCGGCTTGCGGGGCCTGTTCTGGCTCAACTTGCTGGCGTTTGCGGGGTCGGTGCTGGCGGTGCGGATGCTGGCGCGCCGGCTGCGCCCGGGCGAGGCCTTCGCTTCGCTGGCCGCGGGCGCGTATCTCTTCGCCTCCATGTCCTTCGAGTACGCCCTCGGGCTCTGGCCGCACGCGCTGTCGCAGGCGCTTACGCTGTGGGCGCTGGTGGCCTGGCCGTCCGCGGAAGGTGTGCCCCGCGCGAGCGTACGCGCCGCGCTCTCGGGGCTGCTCGTCGGTGTCGCGACCGGCGTGCGGCTCCAGAACGTCCTGTGGCTGGCCCTGCTGCCGGCGGCCGCGGCGGTGTTTCTGCGAAGGCAGCGGCGGCTGCTCTGGCCCTGGCTTGGCGCGGCCGCGCTGCCCGTTCTCGGCATGGCCGCCATCAACCAGGCGCGCCTGGGGGTGTTCAATCCCTTCACCTACGGCGGCGCGGCGGAGTCGGCGCGCTTCTCTCTGGCCGAGCCGTCGCTGCCGCTCACCTCGTTCGTTGCGCTGCTGCTGCTCGTCGTGCTCTCGCTGATGCTGTGGCGCTTCCGGCGGCGGCCGATCGAGATG
Organism: Myxococcales bacterium; assembly: GCA_012798435.1. GTDB lineage: Bacteria > Myxococcota > B64-G9 > B64-G9 > B64-G9 > JAAZNF01. The sequence goes on from JAAZNF010000036.1 coordinate 5,139, forward strand.
CTCGCCTTCGGGCTTCCGTTGCTATCGGGAGCGGTGCTCCTCCTCTGGCCGCCGGTCCAGCGGCTGATGGCGAACTGGATCGGGATGATCTTGTTCCACTTCGTGGACTCGTCGTTTCTTCCCGCCGGGACACCGCTTTGGGGCGCGGCGCGAAACGAGTGGGGCCAGGTGCTGTACGGTGGCGTGGTGAAGAAAGGCCTGCTGGAGGCGGCGCCGTACCTCGTCGCGGTTCTGCTCTCGGTGCGGTACCTGTTCGGAAGAGGTCGGGAGAACCCGTATCCCGCCTTCCTGGCGGCGCTCGCTTTGGCGGGTGGAATATCGCTCCCGCTGGTGCTCTCCTCGGGCGGCTTCTGCTTCAACCCGCGCTACCTGCTGGAGCTTGCGCCCTTGTGGCTGCTGCTGGCCCTGGACGCCGCCTGGCCGAACCTGCGCGGCCGCCTCGCGCTTCTGCTGGGCGTCGTGGTGGGAGGAGCGCTTTCGCTGCCGCTGATCGATCACGCGGGCTCGGTGGACGAGCCGGCGTCCGGAGCCCCGGTCCTCATCGGGCTCGCCCTGGCCCTCCTGCTTCTCGGAACCGCCGTGTGGGCGGCGCGGGCGCCGGCGTCGGCCCGGTCGCACAAGCTCGCCGGCGCGCTGTTCGTGGCCGCCCTGGGATACTCTGCGCTGGTGCAGTGGGGCGTGGACGTCGAACGCGGTCGTACCGTGCGGGACGTGGCCGCAAAGATCCAGGACGAGGCGCGCGCGATCATCCCGGATCGGTCGTTGGTCCTCGCCTGGGAAGGCCGCAAGGACGTGCTCACGCCACTGAAGCTTGACCGGGACGTGTGGATCGGCGGGCTGGGCGGGAGCGACGAGGATGCCCCGGCCCTGGTGGAGCGCGCCCTGGCTTTGCGCCGCGTGTTCGTGCTGGAGAACGGCGTGCCCGACGAGCTGCGGGTGCGGCTCATCGGTGGACGCCAGACGCGCCGCGAGGTGCGGCGGGGTCTGGTGTTCGCCGAGGTCCTGGCGGGGGGCGAGCCGTGAGCGCGACACCGGAATCCGGGCGCTGGCTCGGCCCGGCGGTGGCGCTGGCGGCGGCCGGGCTGCTCCTTCTCCTGCTCGCCGCCTTCGGCCTCGACGTTCTCTCGTTCCCGGCGACGCTGTGGCGCGACCACCCGTTCGACTACGGAAACATCCGCTTCACCCAGGAGACGTTCTCGGCCTCGCAGCGCCTGTGGGCCTACGACCCGCTGCACCTGCTCGGCTGGATGCCCAACGTCTTCTACAACCCGCTGGCCACCGCCACGGGTGCCGCCGTGACCGGGCTGCTGGGCGGCGGGGAGGGCGCCTACCGCGTCTTTCTGCTGTGCCTGGTATGGGGAACCGGGCTGGCGTTCTTCTTTTGGATCCAGGCTCGCGAGCGGGGCGGTTGGTTTGCGCTGCTCCTGTGCGCCGGTATGAGCTACCTGGTCTACCCGTCCGACGCCGGCATCCTCGACGCCGGGCCGGTGCAGGCGCTATACACCGGACAGTGGGCGCAGCGGCTGGGGATCTTCTTCGCGCTCGGCGCGCTCGCCCGGTTCTGGCGCGCGTTGGAGCTTGCCGGCTCGGACTTGCCCGCGGCGGCCCGCGCGGCGCTCGGTGCGGCGGCGCTGCTCGGTGCCAGCTCTTTTTCTCACTTCATGAGTGGCTACGGCGCGGCCGCGGCCTGCGCCACGCTGTGGCTGCTGCACCCGCTGGCCCGCCGCCTGGCAGGCGCAAGGGTGCGGCCGGGATTTCTTCTTCTACCCGTGATCGTCGGGGCGGGCCTGGCCCTGCTGTGGGCGGATTTCTGGGTGCCGTTCGTTTCGCTGCGCGCCTTTCACGAGCTGCCGATCCTGGGCTGGGTGCTGCCCGAGGCGGCGGTGGACACGGCACGCGAGGTCCTGCTCGGTGGCCTGCCGCTCCTGCTCGTCCCTGCGGTCGGCCTGTTGTGGCAGGGGAGCTTTACCCTGGCCGCGCTCTCCCGCGCCGTCCTGCCGTTGCTCGTGCTGGTGCTGGCCCTCGGCGCAGGGCCGGCCTCGGCCGGCTGGTGCTTTCTACTGGTGCTGGCGGGTTCGCTGCTTTCGGCGCGGCTCGAGAGGGGCTTCGCGGCGCGGCAGGCCCTGCCGACGCTGGGGTTCGTTTTGATGTGGCTCTCGTCCGGCCCGGACGGTGTGAACCTGGTGGGCCTCGATCTCACCGGGCTGGTGCCGTTCGGGAGCGCCGTGGGGTACGCCAAGCTGGCCGCTCTCTCGCGGGCCATCTTCGTCGTCTGGATGGGCCTCGTCGCGCTCGACGCATTTGTGGCATTGTCCCGCGGGCCGCGCCTGGGACGGGCGGTGCTCCTGGCGCTCGCCGCGGGAGGGCTCGTGTTGCCCGCGGTGCTGTCGCTGGCCAAGGCCGATCGTGGCGCGCAGGCGTTCTTCGGCTGGATGAACCGCACCGACCGGCAGGGCGCTTTGCGGCTTCTGAATGATGTTGCCGACGCGGCCCGCGAGCTGCCGCCGGGCTTGACGCTCTTGGTCGAAGACACGTTGCACCACCCAGCGGGCTCGACGTTGCCCGAGGGAATTCCCAACGGGCACCTGCCGTACCTGTCGGCGATGGCGGCGGGGCGACCGGTGCTGGGCGGGGCGGTGGCCACGCGCACCCTGACCCATCCGTTCGAGCACAGCGCGCGCGGGCAGCTCTTGTGCGTGGACTTCGATAAGCTCTCCGAACACCCCGAAGCCTTCGAGCGCCTGCGCCGGCTCGGTGTGGGTGCGGTGCTGGCCCACAGTCTCGCACTGCGTCGGGCGCTCGAGTCGCGCTTTCCCGGCCGCGCTCCCGCGGACGGGGTGGGCTTGTGGCGCTACGAGATCCCCAACCCCGCAGCCCCGGTGCTCGGCCCGGACGGGAGCGGCATCCGGGATGCCCAGATCGGTTTCGCCCCGGGCAAGGTGGAGCTTTTGCTCCCGCCGCACACTTCGCTGGCCCGCCTCCCCCTGGTACGCTACCCGTTCCTCGCCTGTTCCGCCGAGGCCGATGGGCGCGCCATCCCCTGCCGGCTGAACGCCGTGCGTGACGGGCAGGTGCGATTCGAAAATTGCCGTCTGGAGGGCGATCGGACGGGCGCCATCGAAGTGGACGTCCCCTGGCTCGAGGTCGAGCTGGCCCGCCCCGCCCCTTCGCCCGCCCGGGTACGCGTGTGCGCCTCCCCGCCCGCCTGGCCGGCGCTTCTGATGCTGGTGGCGTGGGCGCTGGCCATCGTCTGGTGGTGGCGCGGACGGGCCGCGGGGGCGGACCATGACTGAACCCGCGCCGCTGCGCCTGCCGCGCTGGGCGCGCCTGCTCGAGGCGGCGGTTGTTTTCGGCACCGTGGTTTGGGTGGCCTGGGTGCTGGTGGAGCAACTTCGCGCCCTGTCGGCGGAGGATCTGCGGCCCTCCTTGCCGCTGCTCGCGCTCAGTCTGCTGGGCGGCCTGGCCGTGGTGGCGGCGTTCCACGGTGGCTTGCTGTGGCTCGATTTTCGGGCCGTGGGCCACACCCTGGACGCGCCTACGGCGCTGGTGCTGGCCAATGTCCCGCGCATGGGAAAATACCTGCCGGGGCGTTTCCAGGCGGCGCTGGGGCTGGTGTGGCTGGCGCGCCGGCTCGCGAACGTTCCGGCCGCGAAGGGAGCGCTGGTGTCGCTGCTCTTGCTGGCGCAAGGGGTGGCGGCGGTGCTGCTGGCCGTGGCGCCTCTGCTGGTGTGGGTCGTCCTTCCGGTCGGCTGGAGGCTGGCCCTGGTTCTGGCGCTGGGGGTGGCGTTGGTCTGCCTGCACCCGGCCTTGTTCGAGTGGCCGCTCAATGTCGTGCTGCGCCGGCTCGGGCTCGAGCGGCTCACGCTGCGGCTAGCGTGGCATCATCACCTGCTCATCGTCGCCGCCGCCGCGGCCCTCAACCTGGCCAAGGCCTTCTTGTTCGTGCTGTGCGCGCACGGGTTGCTCGATCTGCCCGCGGGGGTCGCCGCTCACGTGGCGGCGAGCTTCCTGCTGTCGGCGCTGGCGGGCTTTCTGGCCTTCTTCGCACCGGGAGGGATCGGGGTGCAGGAGGGGGCCATGCTGCTGTTGCTCGCACCCGCGCTGCCGCCGGAGCAGGCCGCGGTGATCACCCTGGCCGCGCGCGCCTGGAGCACGCTGCTGGATCTGCTGCTGGGCATGTCCAACCTGGGGTGGCTGCGGACCAGATCCTGAGAAGCTCCGATCTCAAGCGTTTCGATAGCGGATGACCCGGGCCGGCACACCTGCCGCGATCGCCAAATCGGGAATGTCCCGGTTCACCACAGCGCCGGCGCCAATGATGGCGTTGGCGCCGACACGGACCCCGGAAAAGACAGTCACGTGGGCGCCGATCCATGTTCCGGCGCCGATATGAGTATCCAGGCGAAGGACGCCTTGCTCCCGGACGGGGATGTCGAGGCGTTCGACGCGGTGCCGGGCCACCGCGATGGCGCAGTGAGGTCCGATCAGCACGTCCGCGCCAATTTCGAGACGACCGTGCCCGTACATGGCGCAGAAGTGCTGGATGGAAACCCGGTCACCGATCTCGATGGAACCCTCCATGGCGCGCATCACCACGTCGCGGTGGATCAGGCAGTCCTTGCCGATGGAGATGCCGCTTCTGTCCTCGGTGTTGGCGTCGATCAGACAGGCATCCAGAATGGTGCCAGCGCCGATACGGATGTGTCGGACGTGGAACAGGTCTGCTCGCGGGTGGATGACGCAGGCGAACCGCGCCGACAGGGCCAGGTTGCGAGCGGGGTTGGGGACCAGCAAGCGGGGCAAGTATTCCATGAGCTTGCGACGGTGCATGACACGGCTCCTCACGGCTCGCGACGGGCCACCAGGACCAGGTTGCAGGGAAAGCGCGCCGGCATCCCCAGCCGCTCATCGAGCCGGCGCACAAGGTCCACCCACAGGCGCCGGTGCCAGGGCAGGATGCGCGGCAGGGGCAGGCCGAGCCGGCGCAGCGAGAGCAGCGCGGCCAGCGACGGCGCGTGGGCCAGGAAGGCGATGAGCCCGCCGGCCTCGGCGAGCTCGAGGACCGTAAGGCCCACCTCCCGCGCGAGGTGCTCGAGCGAGAAGCGAGTGAAGCGGAAGAAGTCGTGCGGCGCCTCGTGGATCATGGAGAGGTGCGGGACCGACAGGATGAGGTGCCCGCCCGGCCGCAGCACCCGGGCCAGCTCCGAGAGCGCCCGGCGCGGGTGCGGCACGTGCTCCAGCACCTGGGTGCACAGCACGGTGTCGAAGGAGCCGTCCGAAAGCGCCGAGAGATCCTGCACGTCGCCCAGCACGTCGGGTACGCCGCCGCGGCTCTCCCGATCCAGCCGTACCACCTCGGCGCAGGTCTTTCGAAGCTGCGGCACGAAGGGGCCGCGGCCCGAGCCGGCGTCCAGGCAGCGCCCGCGGGCGTAGCGCTCGATGGCCACCGCCACCCGCCGGTGGACCTCGTGGACTTGCAGAGACACCGCCGCGCTCTGGCCGTGCTCGGCGAGCCAAGCATCGAGCGAGGCGCGATCCGAGAAGATGCCGCCCGCGTCAGCCATGCAAGGCCTCCCGATAGCGTTCGGCCACCTCGCGCCAGTCGTGCCGTGCGGCGCTCTCTCGCGCCGCCGCGGCGCGCGGGGATGGGTTCGCATCGGCGAGCGCCGCCAGGATGGCGCGCGCCAGGTCGGACGGGTCCCCCGGCGCCGCCAGCCAGCCGTTTTCCCCGTCCGTGATGAGGTCGGGGATGCCGTCGATGCGGCTTCCCACCACCCGCGCTCCCGCGGCCATGGCCTCGAGGACCACCGTGGGCATGCCGTCGGCCTCCCCGCGCGAGTCGACCACGCTGGGCACCACCGCCGCCCGGCAGTGTTGGAAGAAGCGGCGCGCCTCGGTGTGGGGCAGCCGTCCCAGAAAGCGCACCCGCCCGGCGATCCCCAGCTCGGCCGCCTGGCGCCGCAGCGGTTGCTCTTCCGGCCCGGCGCCGATGACCACCAGGCCGAGGTCCGGGTGCCTCTCCAGCACCGCCGGCAGCGCCTGGAGCAAGAAGCGCGCGCCCTTCTTCTCCACCAGCCGGCCCACGAACACGAGATACCCGCCCGAAAACTGGGCTGCCGGCGGCGGCAGCGGTGCGCCGAAGCGTTCCAGGTCGATCCCCATCGGCTGCACCTGGACCTCGGCGCTCGGACGCTGGCCCGCAAGGCGCAACAGCCGCTCGCGCACCTCGCTGCCGTCGGCGAAGACCGCCTGGCAAGAATCCAGCACGAGGCGCGAGAGCAAGCCTGCCAGCGGCAGGCGCTCGAGCAGGAACACGTCCCCCGCGTGGACCGACAGCACATGCCGGCAGCGCGGGCCGAGGCGGAGCGCCAGCGCCGCCGACAGGCCCTGGGGCACGAGCCAGTGGGTGTTCAAGGCGTCGAAGGCGCCATCCCGCAGTAGCCGGCGCAGCGCCGCGACCTGCGAGATGAGAAACGCGGGCGGTTGCAGGCGCGCGATGCGCGACGCGGCCAGGTTCTCGCGCATGCCGTCCCCGTACGCCAGCCGCTGCAAGTGCCGTGGCCAGAAGTAATGGAAACGCCGGATCTCCACCTTGTCCCAGCGCTCGCGACCGGGCACGCCGGGCGCGCCGGGGGCCAGCACGGTGACCTCGTCTCGCTGCGCCAGGGCGATGGCCAGATCGAGGACGAAACGCGGCAGCCCGTCGTCGGGGCGCAGTGGAAAGGTGCTGGTGGCGATCAGGATGCGCAACTGTCAGTCCTTCTTTTGCAGCAGCCACACATACGAAGGAGAGAGCCAGGGCGCCGCCCGGTACACCAGCGGGGCGAACCGTCGCAGCAGGCTCCCCGGCGGCAGCACATCCTCGCTGGCGAAGCGTTCTGGATCCTCCAGGATGCGGCCGGTGTAATCGATCACCGAAAAGTCCCGGACCAGCCGGCGCAGGCCGAACCAGGTGCGATGTTGCTCCGGGTATCCCGTGCCGCGGCCGGCCAGGCGTACGTAGCGGTCGGCCAGTGGCCGGGGCAGCCAGGAGAGCAGCGGCAGCCGGTAGTGGGCCTCGACCAGCATGAGCCGATTGGCCGCGGAGAAGTAGCACGTCCCGCCGGGCCGCAACACCCGGTGGATCTCGGCGAGCAGCCGCTCGGCCGAGTCCACGTGCTCGTAGACGTGGTTGCATACCGCCAGGTCGAACTCGCCGTCGCCGAAGGGTAGATGCGTTCCATCGGCGCGGACGAAGGAGACGTTGCCGGCCGCCTCCCGCCGAGCAAGCTCGAGCGCATGCTCGTCCACGTCCAGGCCCACCGCCTGGCGCACGTGTTCTCCCAGGTGTCGAGTGATGTGCCCCCCGGCGCAGCCGATGTCGAGCAGGCGCAGCGCAAGAAGATCGCCCCGGGCGTCCTGCAACACCCGCAGGATCTTCTCGGCCTTGCGCAGGCGCGATTCGTCCTCCAGGATGCGGGGGAAACGGCGCGAGAAGTCCCCGTCGTCTCCCCGGGCCGGTTCGACGGGCCCGGGTGGTGTACGTAAACGGCTCACTCGTAGACGTACTCGAAGGTGGTCATGGAGCCGGGGTAGCCATCGCGCCCGCCGTTCGGCTTGTCGGCGAAGACGTCGTGGACGACGAGACGGATGAGCTTGCGTCCGGGGTCGTCGCCGACCACGCTGATGCCGCGGTAGGTGACTGGGAACTCCTCGGTGCCGGTCCAGCGGTTCTTATCGGAGGGCGTGCCGATGGTGTACTTGTACTTGATGGACTCGTTGCGCTGGGCGTTGATGACGATGGTCCACTTGCGGTCGGCGGCTGCGGCGTCGGCGGGGCACAGCGGGTCGCCGTCGTCGCACAACGATACGTCGTTGGGCACCCACTTGTCGCCCTGGGCGCCCAGGGCCGGCAGGTTTCCGGCGATGTACACGATGCCGCTGCCGTCGGGCGGAGGCGGGGTGGTGCAACAGGTGCCGTAGGTGTCGCGCGCGATGCGGCTGCCGGACACGTCCACCTCGAAGACCACCTTCACCACATTGGTGGCGTCCTCGAAGATCACCTGGGTGCCCATATTCGGCGCCAGGTCGATGTCGGCGCCGCCCTGGGCCGCCACCACCGCCACCTCCAGCGGGTCGCCGAAGGCGAGGTTGAGATCGGAGAGCGGGATCTTGAGCTCGACCACCTTGCCGGCGCTCTGATCGCTGGGGCCGGCGATCTGGGCGGTGAGCCCCGGTTGCTCGGCCCAGCCGCCGTTGCCGTCGGCGGCGAATCTCAGCTTGACCGGCTGCGCGCCGGCGAAGTCCATCACCAGGATCCGCGCCGGCCCGGGGGCGGGCGCGCCGGTCTTCTTGCCGCCGGCCTTGAAGACCAGCGGCGAGCCGTTGCGCGTGGCGTCGCCGGCCGGGTCGGTGACGAAGGTCCCGGTGTCGGGGTTGGTGATGTGCTTGTGGTTGAAGTAGAACTCGAGCTGGAAGGCGTTGCCGCCCGAGTTCAGCCGGGTGCGCAGATCGATGTTGGCGGCCACCGCCAGGTAGAGGTTCTGATTGTCGTAACCGTAGTACACCCGGTTGATGATGTCGTCGGGGTTGGCCACCGCCCCGCTGTCGGAGTCGTTGTAGAAGCCCCCCTCGTCGATCCACTCCGCCTCCGAGGGCACAAAGACCCCGTCGATGGTGGGCGGCCGGGTGAACGGCCCCTTGGGCGTCTTGCCCGACTCCTGGATGATCACCGGGCACAGGTAGGGCTCGATGGTGTTGGGGGCCAGCGCCTGGTTCATGAAGGCGTACACCCCGTTGAGGTGGGCGCGGAAGCCCCGGTCGAAGGGTGTGTCGTCGTTGGCCGGGGTGATCATGTCCTGCCCGAACCACCAGAACCAGTCGCTGCCCTCGGCGGCGTACAGCTCCTCCCAGGCCTTGTAGATCTGGAACTCGCGGCTGCTTGTGTCGGTAGGCGGATCGGCCAGCGGGTTGGGGCGCGGCAGACGCGAGCGCTCCAGGTCCTGGCGGGTGCGCAGCAGGCAGTTCCAGGCCACGTTCTCCTCGGGCTCGCCCACCCAGATGCCGAAGTTGCCGTCGATCCACGAGCCGGCCGAGAGGTGGGTGAGCAGGGTGAGCGACTCGGCGGGGTGGGCCGGCACGTTGCGGGCCGCGTTGCCCTCCAAAAATTCGCTGCCCGTCACGGAGATCACCTCGCCGGCGTCGTAGGAGCGTTCCAGCGCCTGGTACAGCTCGTGCAGGAAGCGCTTGCCGTCCATGTCCTTGGCGTAGCTCTCCCAGGCGTTCTCGCCGTCCATGATGACGGTGAGCAGCCGGTCGGGCTCGCCCAGCGAGGGCGCCTGGGCCAGCACGTCGCCCATGAAGGAAGCCGCCGCCTGCGGGCCGGTCATGCCCTGGTAGCGGAACCCGATGGCGTTGGAGAGCCCGGTGTCGCGGAACACGATGGCCAGCGGGCGGCTGCTCCCCTGCGCCCGGTAGGCGAACCAGTGGCGCTGGTTGCGTGGGGTGGAGGCGGCCAGCACCTCCTGGCCGGTGGCCACCCACAGCAAGCCCGCATCCACGAAGTCGTCCACCACCGATTGCGCGACCGAGCCCTCGCCCGGCCACATGCCGCGCGGGTCCACCCCGAAGATGCCCCGGAAGAATTTCACCGCCTTGGTCACCTGGTCGCGCGCGTCCTGCGGGTAGCGGTAGGGCGGATCGGGAAGCGGATCCCAGGGCTGGTTCTCACGTGCCGCCTCGGTGTCGTGCAGGAGCGGCAGGATGGGGTGGTAGAAGGGCGTGGTGAGCACCTCGATCTGGCCGGTGCTGCCGGCGCTGACCGGGTACAGGAGCTTCTGGTGGACGGGGATGACGTTGGCCATGACCTTGTAGTTCTCGGCCACCAGGCGGTTGCACAGGTCCTCGGTGATGGGCTGTTTGAGCCAGAAGGTCCCGTCAACGCGCTCCTCCACCACGTCGGAGAGGTCCACCACCCAGCCGTTCGGGAGCTGCACCGCCGAGCGCAGGAAGTCGGGATCGAACCAACTGATCTCGAACCAGCCCTTCAGGTTGAGGAAGTCCTCCTGGGTGTAGCTCGAGCGCGCCTTGTCGCGCAGCGCCCGGTACTCGGGGAAGCGCTGCATCATGACGTCGGAGGTGCTCACGCAGCTCCAGGGGTCCTTGTGCAGCAGGCCGAGCTGGACCTCGCTGACGCTGGCCGGGGTAGGGGTGGGCTTCAGCAGGAGGTCGATCCAGGGATCGGTGTGGCCCTCCCAGGCGGCCAGGAACTGCGCGGCGTCCACCCGGTTGCGGGCGATGTCCACGAACGGCCCCAGCCGATCGAGGTAGTAGGTCTTGAGCTGGGTGAGCAGCACCGAGGTGAGGTTCACGTTGAGGTGGACCTTGGGGTACTCCGCCAGCATGGCCGCCATGTCGTAGTAGTCCTTGGTGGCGTGCTTGCGCACCCAGGGCGACATGAGCTGGTCGCGCATGGCGTCGAGATACAGCGGCTGGTGCTGGTGCCAGATGAGGTTGAGGTACAGGGTGCGGCGGATCTTGTCGGCGCGGTTGCAGGTGGAGGAGATGCGGTTGCCGGCCAGATCGGTGACGTTGCTCGCCAGCAGCTGGTAGTCGGTGCCGGCGACGAACTGGGTCCCCGGCGCCACCTGCAAGCGCACGTAGCGGCCCGAGACGCTGGCGGCGACCAGCGTGACGGTGTCGCCGCTCGAACCGCGCACCGAGTAGTTGGCGAGCGTCCCGGCGCTGGCCGGGTCCATGGGCTCGGAGAAGTGGGCGGTGATGAGGCCCTCGCCGGGCGAAAAGGCGTTGATCAGGCAGGGCGGGGTGGTGTCGGGGACGCCGTCGTCGGCCGCGCCCGGGTCGCCATCGGTGCCGGGCCCGCCGTCGTCGCCGAGGATGTCGCCGCCGTCGGGGCGATCGCGGTCCTCACTGACGTCCCCGTCGGCGTCCTTCCCCGCGTCCGGGTGCAGGTCGGGGTGCGAACAGGCGGCCAGTGCCAGCGCCGCAGACCACCAAAGGATGAATGCCGTCCGCATGAAGCTTCTCCTCGCTAGCGCGCCTCGAACACGAAGACCTGGGAAACGCTGCAGCTCTGCCCGCTCGACCCGCCGGTATCGGTGCTGTCCAGCGGCAGGGTGTCGTTGGAGCGGTACTGGCCGTCCTGGTTGAGCAGGCGCACGAACAGCGCCAGCTGCCGGCCGCCCGCGGGTAGCGGGCCGCCGAGCAGTTTCTGCCAGGGCAGGGCGATCTCCACCGCCCCGCTGCCGGCCTTGACGATAGCCCCCTCCTCCCACCAGAAGTCGCCCGGCGCCGCCGGCGCGGCGATGCGGCGCAGGCCGGCGTCCGCCACCAGGCCGCCCTCCACCGAGGCCATGCCCTTGCTGCCGGCGACGAACTCCGATCCGAAGCCCGGGGCGGTCGCGTTGCAGATGGAGGAGATGGCGTTGTCCAGGGCGCCGTCGTTGTCGAACAGGGTGTTTGCGTCGCGCACGCCGCTCTGGGTGCCGTAGTCCACGTCCAGGTAGGCGATCAGGGCGTTGGCGGGCTCGACCTTGCCCACGATGCCCAGGTACAGGTTGGTATCGTCGAAGGCCACGAAGAGCTGGTCGGCGAAGTTCTCACCCCAGTTGGAGCCGGTCGGGTTCTCGCTGGCCATGAACGGCGCGGCCCAGTCGGTCCCCGCGGCGGTATCGATGGCCCCGTCGATGACCGGCCGCCCGGCGGAAAGACGCAGCACGTAGGAGAAGGCGTTGGCGAGCTCGGCCGTGTCGTCATTGGGGTTTTTCACGCTGACCGTCACCCGCCCGGCGGCGTGCGCCGGGGTGGTGGCCCGCAAGGTATGGGTGTCCACGAAAGTGGTCGAGAGCGCCTGTCCGTCGAGCTGCACGGCGGCGCCGTCTTCGAAGCCGTCGCCCGAGACCGTGATCGGCGTGCCGCCCAGGATCGAGCCCGCCGCGGGCTGGACCGAGCGCACCCGGAAGGCCCCGGCCGCCTCGACCGTGGCCTTGCCGGCGTCGGCGCTGGAATACCCGTCGGTGGTGCCGTTGCCGTCGGCCACCACCCAGGTGTCGCCGTTGTCCAGCGAGAAGCGGCAGGCGTAGTCGTACGGCCCCGCGCTGGCGATGGTGATGCTGCCCTGGTACTCGTCGTTGTTGCCGCAGTCGCCGCAACCTCCGTTGAAGCTCATGTCGCCAAAGCTCCAGGCGCCGCCAGCCGGATCGCTGCCCGCGGGGCCGAAGCCCACCTGGGCCAGGATACCCGCGCCCGGGCCCACGCCCTCGGTGACGCCGGCCTCGTACACGCGACAGAAGATGGGCGGCGAGGCCTCCCCGGCGGTGAGCGCCAGGGTGAGCGGGTACTGCAGGATGGCCCAGTCCACCTGGGGCTTCTGGTAAGTGAAGCCGTTCGGCAAAGTGGCCTCCTGCAGGGTGGGGTTCACCACCCGCACGGCCACCGGTCCCTCGGCGTGCGCCGGGGTGACGCACTGGATGCTGCCGGCGTTCTGGAAGACCACCGAGGTGGCGGGGCTGCCGCCGAACTCGACCTGCGCGCCCGAGGCGAAGCCGCTGCCGAGCACGGTCACGGTGTCCCCGCCCTTGGTGGAGCCCGAGGGAGGGGACACCCGCTCGATGCGCAGCACCCCGCCCTCCACGTACTCGAAGCCGTCCGGGAAGGTGGCCGACAGGTTGCCGGGGTTGGTCACCGTGACGCCCACCTTGCCGGCGGCGTGAGGCGGGGTCGAGCAGGTGATCTCCACCGGCGAGACGAAGGAGACGTTTGTCGCCGCCGCCGTGCCGAAACTCACCGTGGCGCCCTGGGCGAAGCGCCGCCCGGTGAGGCGCACCTGCGTCCCACCGGCGGTCGGGCCCATGCCGGGCTCGACGAACAGAATCTCGGGGACCTCGCCGCTGCCGAAGCTGAAGCCGGAGGCCAGCTCGGCGAACGAGCCGTCCAGGTTGGTGACGCGTACCGTGACCGGGCCGGCGGCGTGCGCCGGGGTGACACAGTCGATCTGGGTGGCGCTCTTCAGCACCACCCCGCTTGCTTCCACTCCGTCGAAGCTCACCCGGGCCCCGGCGGCGAAACCGCTGCCGTACACCGACACCGCCGTGCCGCCCTCGGGCGGGCCGGAGCCGGGCACCACCGAGCTCAGGCTCACCGCGCCGCCGCCCTCGCACACGATGACGGTGGTGTTCTTGATCTTGCCGCGGCTCTCCGGCTCCAAGAACACCGGAGACTCGGTGAAGTCCGTCGGGCCGGCGCAGTTGGTGGAGGCGCTCACCCCGTCGGAGAGGGCGTCGCCGCGCTTGTACTCGAGGTCGCCGATGAGGAACACGAACTGCACGTGCTGGCCGGCGTAGAGCATGCCATCATGGGGTCCCAGGTTCTCGGCGTGGTGGTAGGTATAGATGCCGTCACCTGCCGCCTGGTCGCCCTTCTGACCGTTGTCCAGCAGTTGGCGCCGGTCCCAGGAGTTCATGGTGCCCTTGAGGTAGATCTTGTCGACTGCGGGGTCGAAGGGCAGAAAGCCCGAGTTGAGCTTGGAGGTGTCCAGTTTCACGATGAGGTCGTAGGTGCCGAAGGCGTGGATGAAGTAGCCGGGGGCGGCGATGCGCTCGGTGGAGTCGCGCGGCAGGACGAACTTTCCATTGGGGCCCTCCCAGATCCAGTTGTCGAACTCGTTGATCACGCCGTACTGGAACTCCTGGTCGCCCGAGCCCGAGGCCTTGACGTACACCTCGGCCGAGAAGATGTGGTCGCCGGCCACCGCCCCGGGCATCTCGTGCCCGCCCTGGGAGATGGGCCCGTCGTCGTATAGCGGCGGATAGGGACCCTGCTCGGCGCCCCAGGAAGCGTCGAAGGTGAGGATGTTCGTCTTGTCGTCGTACACGAACGAGCCCTTCCACTCCAGCGCCCCGCCGGCGTAGGTCTGGTTGGCGGTGTCGTCGACGAAGAAGGTCACCGAGGCGTAGCCGTCCGGCTTCACCCAGCGGGCCTGGCCGTCGCCGCCGCCCCCGTCTCCGTCGCCGGCATCGCCGCCGTCGCCGTGGCCGTTGCCGCCGCCGCCGCAGGCGAGAAGCAGCGCAGAGAGAAACACGCCGAGCAGAATGGCGCGGGCCGGAACCCGCAGGATTCCAAACTGGCGAACAGAACGCATGCGACTCCTCCCGGATAGGTCACGCCCGGTTTTCGGGCGGCACATACTAGCACTTTCCCAACTTGGAAAAAACACACTTTCGAAAGGCGAACCCCTTGAAATCATCGCTCGAACCGGATACTCAAGGCCTGTTCCGATGGCGGTGGAGTCCGCCGACAACCGCCACGCCCTCTCGTGGCCGATGACTCCTGTGGGACGGTTCCCGTGGGAGCGAAGGCTGTTTTCCGGCCTGTCCCGCCAACCACAACTCGCGAGGTCGATCCCATGCAGGTCATGACCGCGCTCTCGGAAAACGATCCGCAGGGGTTCGAGGCGTTGGAATGTCTCGCCCGCGACGCCGGGGCCGCGGAGCTCGCCTCCCAGGCCCGGGTGCTGGCCGAGCGCATGCGGCAGGGGCTCTACTACGTGGCCTGCCTGGGGCAGTTCAAACGGGGCAAGTCTACCCTGTTGAATGCGCTGCTGGGCGAGCCGATCTTGCCGGTCGGCGTGGTGCCGGTGACCTCGGTGGTGACGGTGGTGCGGTACGGGCCGCGGGCCGCCCGCGTGCGCTTCGCTGCGGGGAACTGGCAGGAGATCGCCCCGGCCGAGCTGTCGCAGTACGTCACCGAGGAGGAGAACCCGGAAAACCAGCGGGGGGTGGCCGCGGCGGAGGTGTTCGTTCCCGCCCCGCTGCTCAAGAAGGGCATGTGCCTGGTCGACACCCCGGGCATCGGCTCGATCTTCACCGGCAACACCGAGGCCACCCGGGCCTTCGTGCCCCACCTGGACGCCGCCATTGTGGTGCTGGGCGCCGATCCGCCCATCTCGGCCGAGGAGCTTTCGCTGGTGCTCGAGGTGTCCCAGCACTGCCGCGCACTGTTGTTCGTGCTGAACAAGGCCGACCGCCTGCCGCCGCAGGAGTGCGAGACCGCCGCGGCCTTCACCCGCAAGGCGCTGGAGAAGCGCCTGCGCCGTCCGGTGGCCGGCCCGTACCTGGTGAGCGCCGCCGAGCGCGCCGCGGGAAAGAAAGACGCGCGCGACTGGCCGGCCTTCGAGAAGGACCTGCAGATGCTCGCCCAGGACTCCGGCGACGCGCTGGTGCGCTCGGCCGGGAAGCGCGGGCGGCGCCGCATCGAGGATCAGCTTCGGCGCTTCCTCGCGGAAGGGCACCAGGCGCTGCTGCTGCCGGTCGAGGAGGCCTCGCGCCGGGTGGAGGCGCTGCGGTCCTGCGTCACCGAGGCCGAGCGTTCGCTGAACGACCTGGGCTACCTCTTTTTGGCCGAGCAGGAGCGCCTGGGCCGGATCTTCGCCGAGAAAAAGGACGCCTTCTTGAGCGCCGCGCTGCCCCATTGTCGTAAGGAGTTCGCCGAGCGGTTGGCCACGCTCGGTGCCCCTCGCCTGCGGTTGCGCGAGCAGGCCGTCGAGGCCGCGCTGCAGATCGGCCGCGTCTGGCTGGACCGGTTCCTGAACGAGGTGGGCCCCGAGGCCGAGCGGCTGTACCTGGAGGCCAGCCGGCGCTTCGTCGATCTGGCCAACGGCTTCGTGCAACGCCTGGCGGTCTCGGACGGGGCGCTGTCGAGCCTGCCGCCGCTTGTTCCACCCGAGTCGTGCTTCCGGCGCAAGAGCGGGCTCTTCTACACCTCGCTCATGTCGCTCACCGGTCGGACCGTGCTGACGTTCCTTTCCGATCTGCTGCTCTCGCGAAACGCCCGCCTGCGCGACATCGAGCAGGACGTGGGGGCCTACCTGGAGCGGGTGCTCACCGCCAACGCCAACCGCATCGCCAACGACCTGGATGACCGGGTGCTGGAGAGCCGGCGCAAGCTCCAAGCGGAGCTGGCCGCCAACCTGCGCTCGGTGCTCACCACCGCCGAGGACGCACTGGCCCGGGCGCGCGACCTGCGGGCCCGGGGCGAGCAGGCGGTGGCCGACGAGGCGGCCCGCATCCTTTCGTTGCAGCAGTCCCTGGCCCGGTTGTCCTCCGCCCCCCCGGCCTGACCCTCGCGCGATTTCCCATTTTTCGCCTGCGCGGTGTAATAGTAAGCGGAGGTCATGGAACGCCGCGACATCGAGCAGCTGTACCTCCGCATCGGCCCGCTGGTGTTCCGGCGCTGCCTGCGCTTGTTGCGCAATCCGGAGAGCGCCCGGGATGCCGTGCAGGAGGTCTTCGTGCGCGCGCTGGCCCACGCCTCCGAGCTGACCTGGGACCGGGAGTGCCTCCCCTGGTTGTACCGGGTGGCCACCCGCCTGTGCCTCAACCGGCTGCGGGACGCCCGGCCGCTCCAGTTCCAGCCCGGCGAGGATCTGCCCGAATCGGCCCCGGGGGGCTCCCTGGAACATCGGCTCGATGCCCGGAGCACCTTGCTCGCGTTGCAAAAAGAGGTCGACGAGGAGACCTGGACGGTGGCGGTGTACGCCATGATGGACGGCATGACCCAGGACGAGATCGCCGAGCTCACCGGCCGCAGCCGGCGCACCATCGGCAAGCGGCTGGCCGAAGTGGAGCGCCGGGCCGCAGCGCTGAAGGGAGAATCCGCATGAGCGCCGATCCCAGGGGCGACGTTGGCGGCGGCTGCCCTTCGGACTTCGCCCTCGACGCCTTCGAACTCGAGGGGCGCCCGGTCGTTCACCCGCTGCGCCAGCACCTCGCCGCCTGCCCCCGGTGCCAAGAGCGCATGGAAGAACGGGACCAGGCTCGCCAGGTCTTTCGCCGCGAGGTCTATCCGCTCACGGTGGAGGCGGTGGTGGCGGCGGGCGCCGGCGCGCCGGCGCCGGGCGCTCGACGGACGCCCTGGCTTCTTCGCTGGGCCCTCGGCGGCGCGGCGGCGCTGGCGCTCGTCCTGGTCGGGCTGTGGATCGGCTGGCCGCACCCGGATCCAAATGCCGACGGTGGGCATACCGGGCTCGACGGCATCAAGGGCCCGCCCGCGATCCAGGTCTTCGTCAAACGCGGCGAGCGGGTGTTCGAGATTCGGGAGGGCGAACCGCTGCGGCCAAAGGATCGGATCCGCTTCGTGGTGAGCCTGCCCCGCCCAGGCTACCTGCGCGTGCTCTCGCTGAACGGGGATGACGCGACGTCGTACTACCCACCGCCGGGCGCGACGCCGGTCCGCTTGCCCGCGGGCCGCCAGGAGCTGCCCGGCGCCACCGAACTCGACGAGCGGGCCGGGCCGGAGCGCCTGTGGATAGTCTTCTCGGACGAGCCGCTCGCCTTCGAGGAGGCGCTGGCCCGGATGCGCCGGCGCCTGGCCGGCGAAGGGCCCGCTTCCTCCACCGGGGCCGAGAGCGAGACCTACCTGCGCCTGATGGAGTTTCCCAAGGAGGCCGGGGCGCCGTGAGATCCTCGCCGGCATTCTTTGCTCTCCTGGTGGGGCTGGCCCTGCTGGCCCCGGCGCGCGCCCCGCTGGCCGACGAGAGCCGCTTTGCCATCGTGGCCGGGAACAACCGCGGTGCCGAGCGGCAGCGTTCGTTGCGTTTCGCCGAGTACGACGCCGAGCGGTTCGCCCGGCTGCTTTCGGACCTGGGCTTTTCTCCCGAGCGGGTCACCTTGTTGCGGGGCGCCTCTCCGGACGACCTGCGCGGCGCCTTCCGCCGGGCCATCGCCGCCATGCGCGAGATCCAGGCCGCGGGCGGCCGGACCCTGCTGCTCTTGTACTACTCGGGCCACGCCGACGGGGTGAACCTGGAGATGGGGCGGGAGCGGCTCGCCTTCTCGGAGTTTCGCTCCTTGCTGGAGGAGGCTCCCGCCGGGGTGAAGCTGGCCTTCATCGACTCTTGCCAGAGCGGCGCGCTCACCGCTGCCAAGGGCGGCTCACCGGCGCCCGAGTTCGATCTGTCGCTGGCCGAGAGCATCCAGGTCAACGGCACCGCCATTCTCACCTCCAGCGCGGCCGGGGAGAACAGCCAGGAGTCGGCGGAGCTGCGCGGGTCGTTCTTCACCAGCGCCCTGCTGGCTGGCCTGCGCGGCTGGAGTACAACGTGCTGGACCTGTTCGCCGGAGTCCAGCTCGCGCTGAGTCACGGCCGCCAGAGCATGCCCGATGGGCGCACCTTCGAGGGCGCGGTGTTCGGTTACGGGGGCGTGCTGGGGCTGGACGTGCCCCTGCTCGCGGGCCTGGGGCTTTTGGTGTTCTGGGAGGTGGGCGGGAGCATGTTCGTGATGGACGGCCAGACGAGGCAGCGGATCAACCTGAAGGGGTCCATCGGTCTCGGGTACCAGTTTTAAGGAGGTGCAGTATGAATATTCGCAGATTGTTTCTGTTCGCGAGCGCGTGCGGGCTGGCGCTGGCCTGGGCCGCCTGCGGCAACTTCAGCGGCAAGGGGTTCTTCGATCAGAACGAGAAGGTGAGCGACTGCGGCGGATTCCCGCGGGCCACGCATGGCCTGCGCGCCGATCCGCCGCCCTACTGCGACGCCGAGGTGCTGCACTGGTCCTACGATCCGCAAAAGAAGCTGCTCTCCCTCACCGACGCGCGGGTGGAGCTCAACTGCTGCGGCATCCA
>JAAZNF010000037.1 GCA_012798435.1 Myxococcales bacterium
CCCGCCGCCGCGCCCGTGCCCCAGTACCAGCGCCCGCCGGCGCCGCCGCCGCTCTCCCCTTCGCCGCTCAACCTGCCGCCGGCGCCCGCCATCACCCGGCCGCTGCCGCCCTCCCCGGCGGTGTCCGCGGCCCTCGCGGCCGCCGCCCCGGGGAAAGAACAGCACGAGCAGTCCACGCCGCTGGACGCGCTTTCCGGCCAGGGCGTACCCGCCCTGACGCCGCCGGCCCCCCCGGCGTCGTCGCCTCCGGCGCCGTCCCCGGCGTCCTCTTCGCGGCCCGCCTCGCTCACCCCCAACCTGGACAAGCTGGCGGGCGAGGCATTCGTCAGCGTGGCCTCGACCGCGGAGATCAGATCCGTCGACGAGGCCCCCGCACAGACCGCCCGCGGCGTCTCCGCCATTCGCGCGCAGAGTGGAAGACCCGTCGTGCGCGCGCGCGACGAGTTCAAGGTCCGCACCCAGCAGGGCTTGCTCTACGATTTCCCCAGCCGGGACGCGCTGCTGCGTTGGCTGGCCGACCGGGACGACACCGAGAGCTGCCAGGTCGGCACCGGCGGCGACCAGTGGATGGGCGCCGCGGCCTTCCTGGCCCGTGAGAGCGCTGCCGCGGCCACCTCCCAGGTCCGGGTGGCACCGCCCCTGTATTCACCGCCGGCCGCGCTGGCCGCCGCGACGAGCGCCCCGCCGCGCCCGTCGCGCCTGCCGCTGTGGCTGTGGCTTGCCTTCGGGCTCTCTACGCTGGTGCTGGTGGTGGCGGTCGCCGCCACGCTCACGCGCTACGGCCTCTTCGACGCCTCGCGCATCCTTCCCCTGGACACGCTGGGCGTGCACTTTCCCGAGCAGCCCGAGCGCCCGCAGGGCGAGATCCCGCCGGCGGCCAACCTCGATCCGGAGCCGTTGTACGCCCGGGCCATGGGCGAGGCCCAGCAGGCGCTGCGCGGCAAGCGCTTCTCCCGGGCAGCCCTGGAGTTCAACCGGGCGCTGGGTGTAAAACCCGGATCGCGCGAGGCGCTGGAGGGCCTGGTCAAGGCCTACCAGGGGCTGGGAGACCGCGATCGGGCCCAGGCCGCCGAGAAAAAACTGCGCCAGGTGCTGCCCCCCTGACGCCGCGCGCGAGGTCAAGGCATGGATATCCGCTGCGAACGCTGTGGCACCGAGTACGAGTTCGACGACAACCGGGTGACCGAGGCCGGCATCACCGTCAAGTGCAGCAGCTGCGGCCACATGTTCAAGATCCGCAAGAAGTCGTTCGTGCTCACCGAGCCGGTGGTGCCGGGCCAGGAGGAGGCCCCCGCTTCCAAGAACTGGATGATCCGCAAGCCCGACGGCCAGATGCTCAGCTTCAAGGAGCTGACCACGCTGCAAAAATGGATCGTCGAGCGCAAGGTCTCCCGCGAGGACGAGATCAGCCGAAGCGGCGAGTCCTGGAAGAAGCTGGGGAGCATCGCCGAGCTGGCGTCGTTCTTCCGCGTGGTGGACCAGTCGCAGCCGGTGCTGCCGGCCATGCCTCCGCCCGCCGCGCCGGTCACCCAGCCGCTGCCGGCGGTGGTGCCGCCGCAGAGCGTGCCGCCGCCGGCCACGCCCTACGCGCCGCCGGTGGGCCAGCCCCCTGCGCCGTACCCGCAGGCCGCGGCCTATCCCACCGGCCCGCTCCCGGCTGCGCCGATGCCGGCGTCGCCGCCCATGCCCTCCTACCCCGGGTTGCCCGCCGCGCCCCCGGCCTCCGCCTACCCCCAGCCGGGGATGCCGCCGGCCGGAGGCCCGGTGTACTCCGGGGCGCCGCTCAGCCAGCCGGCCCTCCCGGTGGCGCCGCCTCCCTCTTATCCTTCGATGCCTTCGGTGCCTTCCATGCCTTCCATGCCGTCCGCTCCCGCCTACCCGGCGGCGCCGCTGCCCCCCGTGGAGGGTCGCGCCGAGCCCGACAGCTGGGACGAGCGCGCCGCGGGCGACGCCGAGGACGACGTGGTCGAGAAGTGGCGGCGCCGGGGCCGGCGCAAGTGGATGGTCATCGTGCCGTTGCTGATCGTGGTGCTGGGCGCGGGCGCCTTCTACCTGCTCATGCCGGAGAAGGTGCACGAGCTGTGGCGCCAGCTGCGCGGCGGCGAGGAGATCCCGGCGCTGGCGTTGCAGCAGTTCAAGTCCGGGGTCGAGGCCTTCATGCGGGACACCCCGGCCCGGTACGAGGAGGCCCTGACCAACTTCCAGTCAGCCATCTCCGAGAGCAAGGGGCGCTTCGCCAAGGCCCAGGCGGCGCTGGCCCTGGTGCACCTTGCGCGCATGGAACGCGCCCGCGAGCGCGTGCGAGCGATCGACGCTCGCCTGAAGGCGCTGGAAGACCAGGCGGCACAGCTCGCCCCCAAGGACGGCAAGGAAGCGTCGGCCGAGGCCAAGGCAAAGCTTCTGGAGCTGGCCGCGGAGAAGGAAAAGCTCGCCGCCGAGCGCGAGGCGCAGGCCGCCGCCGGCCGGCAGGACCAGGACGCCGCCGAACGGGCCATCGGCACGGCGCGCGAGCTCGAACCGGAGTCCTTCGAGGGGCGCGTGGCGCAGGCGGAGCTGCTGCGGGTGCGCGGCAGCGACCGGGCCCAGATCGACGTACTGATCGCCGAGCTGGAGAAGGTCCGGCCGCAGGACCCCGAGCTGCTGTTCGTCTCCGGGGCCGCCGCCGCCACCGATCCCGCCGCCCGTGACACCGCGGTGCGGCTGCTGAACGCGGCCATCGAGTCCGCCCAGCGCGAGGGGCGGCCCGAGTTCCTGCGCGCCCGCCACCACCTGGCCCGGGTGCTCATCGAGCAGAAGCGCACCGACGAGGCCAAGGTCCAGCTCGAGCGCATCCTGCAACAGAGCCCCGATCACCCGGAGGCGAAGGAGCTGCTGGCCTCGCTGGCCCCACCCCCGCCCCCGCCGCCACCCGAGGAGAAGAAATCCGAGGAGAAGAAGCCGGAAGAGAAGCCCGCCGCCCCCGCTGCGCCGTCTGACTACGACGGCTGGATGACGCAAGCCAACCGCCTACAGGAGCGGGGCCGCTCCCAGGAGGCGCTGGCCGCCTACCAGGCCGCGCTGGGCTTCAAGGCCGACGACGTGGAAGCGCAAAGCGGGGTGGGGCTGTGCTACCTCGACCTGGGCAACTACAGCGCGGCCATCGCCGCCTTCCGCAAGGCGCTGCAACGGAACGCAAACTACGCCGACGCGGTGATGGGGCTAGCCGAGGCCCACCGCTACCTCGGCAACAAGGACGAGGCGCGAAAATTTTACCAGAAGTACCTGGACATCCTGCCGAACGGACCCGAGGCGGCGGTGGCCAGGCGCAACCTGGAAGAACTCAAGTAAGGAGGATCACCATGTCTCCCTTGAAATCCAGCAACCAGGAAGAGGAATACTTCGCCCGTCAAGAGGCGTTGAAGCTCAGACGACTCATGGTCAAGGCCCGCGAGGAGATGGCCGACGAGGAGAAGAAGCGTCTGAAGGAGCTGCACTGGATGAGCTGCCCCAAGTGCGGCATGAAGCTCTCCACCATCCAGATCAACAAGGTGGAGGTGGACAAGTGCTTCTCGTGCGGCGGGATGTTCCTCGACGACGGTGAGCTGGAGAAGATCTCCGGCCGCGAGCGCAACTTCTTCGACAGCATGCGCTCGGTGTTCGAAGATGAGAAGTGATCCTCAGCGGTACTTGCGGCTCATCCCCGAGCGGCGGTTGAAGTCCCGAATCAAAGTGTCGTAGGTCCCGGCCTGGCGCCAGCGCAGCGGCCAGTAGCTCTGGTACTCGTCCCACTGGGCGCGCAGCTCCTGAATGTCCTTCTGTTGTTGCTCGATCCAGGTGAAGTACTTGAGGTTGTGGATGCGCAGGCGGTCTTGCGTGTTGAGTTCCAGCATGTGGTCGGCGTGCTGACCCCGCAGGTGCACTTCGAAGTCCAGCGCCGCCTGACGCTCGCTGTAGCGGCCCGCGGCGCGCTCCAGCTCGAGCAGGCGCGAGCGGTACATCTCGATGGAGTCGGTGAACACGGTAAACAGCACGTCGCGCTCGCCGAGCTGCAGGCGCCGGGCGGTCTTGATGCAGGCCAGCAGGTTCGCCACGCTGGAGATGCCGAGCAGATCGAGCCGGTCCACCGTCTCCGCTGGCACGTTCTGCTTGCGCAGGAAGGCGCGCCCGGCCGGCTCGTTGAACAGGCGGATGAGCGCCATGGGATCGTTGTCGTCGATGGCTACCACCAGGTCCGAGTTGCGCACGTTGTGGATCCAGGGCACGTGCTTGTCGCCGATGCCCTCGATGCGGTGGCCCCCGAAGCCGTTCAGCAACAGGGTCGGGCACTGCAGCGCCTCGGCGGCCACGATCTTCATGGCCGGGTGCAGCTCCTTGAGCCGGTCCCCAGCGGCCAGCGTGCCGGCCGAACCGGTCGCCGAGACGTAGGCGCTCAGGCGCTCCGAGCCGGTGGCCAACATCTCGAAGGTCTCCTGGATG
Organism: Myxococcales bacterium; assembly: GCA_012798435.1. Classification (GTDB taxonomy): domain Bacteria; phylum Myxococcota; class B64-G9; order B64-G9; family B64-G9; genus JAAZNF01. The sequence goes on from JAAZNF010000037.1 coordinate 4,456, forward strand.
GCCGAGGCGGTGATCTCGTAGTGCCACATGCCGTTGCCGAACTCGTCGAACTGGTTGAACACCACCACGTCGTCACGGGTCTTCTTGAGCTCCCAGCACTTGTCGTAGATCTCTTTCACGTTCGACTCGCAGCCGGGGGTGGCGATGACCTCGGCGCCGATCTCCTTGAGCCAGTCGAAGCGCTCGCGGCTCATCTCCTGCGGCAAGATGGCGATGGCGTCGCAGCCGAGCAAGCGTGAATCGTAGGCCCCGCCACGGCAATAGTTGCCCGTGGAGGGCCACACCGCCTTGTGGGCAGTGGGATCGAAGTTGCCGGTCACCAGCCGCGGCACCAGGCAGCCGAAGGAGGCGCCCACCTTGTGAGCCCCGGTGGGAAAGAACTTGCCCACCAGGCCCACGATGCGCGCGCTGACCCCGCTCAGGCTCGAGGGGATCTCGAGGAAGTTCACCTTGCCGAAACCGCCGCTATCGGGGTCGTTCTTCCAGGTGATGCGGAAGAGGTTGAGCGGGTGCACATCCCACAGGCCGATGTTCTTCAGGGCCCGGCGCACCTTCTCGGGCACGAGGCGGGGGTCCTTCATCTCGGCGAAGGTGGGGATGAGGATGCCGCGCTCGGCGCAGCGGCGCGCGGTGCGGTCCACGACTTTCTTGCACACGGAGACGCTCTGACAGCGCATGTTCGCTCCTGGGTCTGGGGGCTTGGCCCCGTTCACCTGGGGCGCTGTGTACCACGTCGGCGCGATCGGCTCAAGGCCGTTTTCTCGGCGGGCCGGATCCGGTACACTGCGGCGCATGGAGCACCATCAGGCCCCGGAGGCTCGCTACTTCGAATCCCTCCCCGACGGCACGGTGAGGTGCGCGCTATGCCCGCACCGCTGCCGCATCGCGCCAGGAAAGCGCGGCCTGTGCGCGGTGCGCGAGAACCGCGCGGGCAAGCTGTACTCGCTCTCGTACGGGCGCATGGTGGCGGTGCACGACGACCCCATCGAAAAAAAGCCGCTCTACCACTTCCTGCCCGGCTCGCGCAGTCTGAGCCTGGCCGCGGCCGGCTGCAACCTCTCCTGCCGCCACTGCCAGAACCACGCCATCTCCCAAGCCCCGCGCCGGGGCCGCGCGCTGCCCGGAGACTGGCTGTCGCCCGAGGAGGCGGTAGGCGCGGCGCGCTCGCTCGGGGCGGCCTCGCTCTCCTTCACCTACACCGAGCCCAGCGTGTTCTTCGAGTGGGCGCACGACACGGCGAAGCGGGCCGCCGCCGCCGGCATCCGCAGCGTGTTCGTGACCAACGGCTACACCGAAGCGAAGCCCATCGAGGACATCGCCCCGGTGCTGGCCGCGGCCAACGTGGATCTCAAGTCGTTTCGCGACGAGTTCTACCGCAAGGTGTGCGGGGCGCGTCTGCAGCCCGTGCTCGACACCATCGCGCGCATGCGCCGGCTCGGCATCTGGGTCGAGGTCACCACCCTGCTCATCCCCGGCGAGAACGACTCGCCCGAGGAGCTCCAGGAGGCGGCCGCCTGGCTCTCCTCGGTGGACCGGGACATGCCCTGGCACCTGTCGCGCTTCCACCCCGACTTCGAGATGCTGGACCGGCCGGCCACGCCGCTTTCTAGCCTGCGGCGGGCCTTCGAGATCGGCAAGGCGGCGGGCTTGCGCTTCGTGTACCTGGGCAACGTCCGGGGCGACGGCGGGGAGGACACCGCGTGCCCGGGCTGCGGCGAGACGCTCATCGAGCGTCGGGGATTCTCGGTCCTCGGAAACAAACTGCGCCAGGGACGCTGTCCGGGGTGCGGCGAGCGCATCGCCGGGATGTGGGAGTGATCGGGTTCTGCCGCCGGCTCACGGCAGGCACTCCAGCCACCGATCGGCCGAGACCACTCACAGCGTGTGATTTCCTCTCCGTAGCCTGCGCAACACGCCGCTCGCATGAACCAGCTCCACGGCAGGCAGGCCGAGGCGATCCTGGAAGTACTCGAGGTGGTCTTTCCGACCTGGCGTGGGCCCGGGAGGAACACCATCTTCTTGTAGTCCTGGAGGAGGCGGTCTCGCCGGGCCGTGAGGGCCCTTTCGAGCATGTCTTGACGATTCGAGTCATCTCTGAAAAGGCCAGCCCATTTCAGATATCCGAGAATCGCGAGATGCGGGCCTACCCCCGCAGCACCCGCTCCATCACCCGCTCCAGGCTCCGGGCGGTGGCGGCGAAGGGCGCGCCGCGGGGATCGAAGCGCCACTGCAGCACCAGCCCTTCCAGCGCGCCCATCAGGATGATGGCCAGGTGCCGCGCCGGCACGTCGCGGCGAAACACCCCCGCGTCCTGCCCATCCTGGACCAGCAGGCGTAAAAGCTCCCGCAGGTCGGACTGCAGGCGCAGCACGAACTCGCGCACCCGCTCGTTCTCCGAGGATAGCCCCCAGAATTCCACCCACACCTTGGCCAGCATGGCCCCGCGCTCGCGCCCGAAGCGCCGCGCCGGGTAGCGCAGCACCGAGCGCAGCCGTTCCCACGGGCCCTTCATGCGGCTTACGCTTCTTGCGAAGTGGCGGAAGTTCTCCTCGCGCAAATGATCCACCAGCGCGCCCAGCATCTCCTCCTTGTCGGAGAAGTAGTAGTGCAGGATCCCACGCGAGAGCCGGGCCTCCTCGGCCACGCGGGACATGTTGCACTCGCGCAGCCCATATCTCGCCACCGCTCGCAGCAGACCCTCGAGGATCTGGCGGCGGCGCGTGTCTCCCATTGGCCGTCGTCCCATGACGGGCCTGGCTTATCCGATCGAGGGCAACCAGTCAAGCTCGGCGCGTCCCTGGCGGAGGCGCGCGAAGGGCCGGCCGCGTGCCGTGCCGAACTGGAAGGCCCCCAGGAACACCACCCGGCCCTCGGGGAGGACCACCTCGTCCGCCCGGTGGGTGTGACCCAGGATCGCCTCGCGGACGCCTGTGGAAAAGAGCTTCCGGGCGGCCGCGATGCTCTCGCGCCGGGCCCGCTCGAAGTACTCGTGCCGGCGCGCGGGCGGGATGACGAGGGCCACCCCGAGCCCGAGGCACAGCGCCAACAGCCAGCGCCGGCCGGCCGGGGTTGGCAGGAGCAACGCCAGCACGAGCAGGACAACCAGCAGCGCGCCCATGGCCATCCGGTCCAGGTACATGCGCCGGACGACGGACAGCGGGCCGCGCATCGTCACCGGCGCGCATTTCGCAAGCGGGCTCCCCGAAAGGAGCGCGATGCGAACGCCCGAGATGAAGTACAAGATCACCATCCACGGGGTGCGCCAGCCGAAGTCCCGCAGCACGCCGCAAAATGTGTCCCACGGCGTGCGGTGCTGGTCGCCCCGCTCGCGGTAGTACGGCAGGCGCGAAAGCAAGAACCGCGTCAGGAGGCAGCCCAGCGGCAAGTCCGCGAGCCGGCCGCGCGCCACCGCCGCGCGGGTGTCGGGCAGGAAGCGGTTGTCCGGGTCGTGCTGGTGGCCGTGCTCCACGCGAACCCCTTCGATCTCCACGCTCTCGGCCTCGAACTTGAGCCGGGAAGCGGGCTGCCCCAGCGAAGCCTGTAGCACCGCCTGCACCTCGGGGTGGGCCAGCTCGGCGTCGTGGTTGCCGGGGAGCCAGAGGATTTCCCCCCCATGAGAAAGAAAGTCGCGCAGCGCCGTGACCGTCTCGGGGAATTCTTCCAGAATGGCGCGCAGGCGCGCGGCCGCGGCGGTCGGGCCTTGCCCCGCCGCCGGCGCTCTCCCCACCCAGTCCAGGTCGAAGATGTCGCCGGCGAGGACCAGGCGGGCGCCCTCGGCGGCCGCGCAGGAGACGAGCCGCGCGAAGTCGGCGGCCCCCGCCCGCTCCGAGCCTGGCCGCAGGTGCAAATCGCTCACGATGAGCGCATCGTGCGGGGCCGACATGCTGGGGTCAGGGCGCGGGGCGGGTCGAGGACTTTTTCTCCTGCTCCGGCGGGCAGGGCATGAGCTGGCGCCGGGCGTTGTCCAGGCGCTCGCGGTAGATGTCCTCGAGGTCCACGCGGCCGAAGAAGGGCACCTCCACGCAGCGGCCGGCGCGGTAGTCCTCGCCTTGCCAAGCCCGCTCGGCGATCTCGGCGTAGGAGCGGCTGTAGCAGTCCAGGAAGTCCCGGATGGCGGGATCGGCGATCACGCTCTCCGCGCCTGGGCAAGTGGGCCGGGCGCCGTGCGCCTTCACCAGCTCGCGCAGCACCTCTGGATGGTCGATGATCTTGCACGGGCGCAGCAGGTTGGGGTGGTACGGTTGGCGCGCGCGGATGCCGGCGAAGAACGGCGAGGCGAAGACCTCCTGCAGGGAGTGCTCCCGGAGGTTGTGGGTGGCGAACTGCACGAAGGTGCAGGGCTGGGCCCAGCCGTCGGAGGTGATGAAGGCGAAGCGGCTGGCCGACATGCAGCCGCCGCACAGAGGGCCGTCGTTCCAGAAGTCCACCATGAAGAAGGGCCGGGTGCGCCGCCAGCGGAGGTTGGCCCGGCGCAGCATGTCGCGCTGCTCGGGCGTGGCCATGAGCTCGGGCTGGGGGCTGCGCCCCACCGGCAGGTAGGTGAACAGCCAGCCGATGAGCGCCCCGCGCTCGCGGAAGGAGTCGAGGAAGGCGTCGCTGCCGATGAGATCGGCGTTGTGGCGGGTGGGCATGGCCGAGATGCCGAAGAGCATGCCGGCGCGCCGCATGCGCTCCATGGCGGCGGCGATGCCGGCGAAGACCCCCCGGCCGCGCCGGTCGTCGGTCTCCGCCTCGCGGCCCTCCACCGAGATGGTCGGCCACACGTTGCCCAGGCGGGCCAGCCGCTGCACCCGCTCCTCGGAGAGGAGCTGGCCGTTGGTGTAGACCATGAAGGTGAGGTCGGAGAAACGCTCGAAGATCTCCTCGATGCCGGGGTAGAGGAACGGCTCGCCGCCGGTCAGCGTGATGAAGGCCACCCCCATGTCGCGGGCCTCGGAGAGCAGCCGGGTGAAGAACGCCGGCTCCATGTCGGCGCGCGAGGAGAAGTTCCAGGCGTAGCAGCCGCGGCAGCGCAGGTTGCAGCGCATGGTGGGGTTCATCACGATGGTCACGGGCGGGGGAAAGCCGAGCCGCTGTCGCTGTCCCAGCACCACCGACTTGCGCGCGGCGACCAAGCGCAGCAAAAAGTTCTCGACGAAGCGTTGCCACACCGGCTCGGCGGCGCGGGCCGCCACCAGGAGCGCCCAGCCCACCAGCATGGGATTGTCCTGGAGGTTGCGCTCGATGCCGCGGCGCAGCCGCTCGGTGTTGGCGTCGGAGCCGCCGGATCCCGAAAAGCGCGCCGCGATCTGCGAAAGGCGCGCCAGGGCGCTGGCCCATTCTGTATCCGACAGCCCGGCCGCCTGTCCCGCCCGCGATAGCCGCTCCAGCCAGTCCATGTGCGCCTCCAAAGTAAATTGGCCAGCCAGCCAAGATATGAACGATCGGCCATCGCCTGTCAAGACCCCCTGCGCCGGGCGCCCCGCGCGCTCCGGCCGGCAGGATCGAGTGGTGGAACCGCACGGCCAATGACTGGAACCGAATGGGTTGACAAGATGGCCGGCGAACCGTATACTCGTTCGCTCTCCCAGCTCCAGCCGGACCGGCCGCTGGTGCTCACTCCCGAGCAGGCCGGCGCCTATGTGGGTCTCGCCATGGACCTCGCCGACGGCCAGGAGGGCGAGGGCTGGCTGCTGCCGCTGGGCGGGTCGTTCGGCCTGCTGCCGAACCTGGAGGTGGGGCTCCACTCCACGCTGCTCCTCGACACGCCCGACTTTCCAGTGTACGCCGTCAACGTCCTCAACCAGCTTCAACTCTACGGCCGGTACCTCATCTTCGAGCAGAACCTGGCCGCCGAGCTCACCGTGGACGTGCCCACCACCAACGGCAACCGGCTCGGCCTCACCCTGAACGTGCCGGGGCGCTACTGGACCGGGCGGCTGGATCTCTTCGGCAATTTCCGCCTCAACTACCAGAGCTACGCCATGGGGGACAGCCGCCACGACCTCGCGCTGGGCCTGGACGTCACCGCGGCCTACCTGATCGTCGACGGCTTCTTCGTCGGGCTCTCGACCGGGTTCAACTACCACGCCGCCGAGGACGCCGACGACGACGTCATCGTTCCCCTGGGCGCGGGCGTCGGCTACCGGCTGTTCATGAACAGCTTCCTCAAGCTGTTTTTGAATTTCCCCGACATCTCCTCGAAGAACGCCAGCGATGACTTCAACGGCTTCGCCAACCGCTCGCTCCAGCTCATGTGGGTCCAGGCCTTCGATCTCAGCCGTCACGGTGAACCCGAGGGGCTGGGCCGCGCCGCCCCTGCGCCGGCCGCCCCCGCCCCGCCGGCCGCGCCGGATGCGCCAAAACCCTAGGCCGGATGGCACCGACCCCGGTCTTCCTGCCCACGGCGCGCGGCTTCCACTGCGCGCGCCCGGTGCGGAGCTGGTCCTGGGACGGGAGATGACGGTCAGCGCGGGATGAAGTCGCAGCTATCGTCGGCCAGGCACGGATCGTCGCGCCACTCGCGCCCGCCGGTCGCAAAAAAGCGGCCCAGGGCGTTGATGGCGAAGAGGTGCACGTTGAAGGCCCGCCGCGGATCGGACGGGGCGATGCCGTGGAAGCCGGTCGGGGACGGGAACAGGAAGCGCACCACCGCGCGCCGGCCCTCGGAAAGCTCGCTTTCGAGGCGCAAGGGCGGATCGAGCCGCGGCACGCCGAAGCCGTCGCTGCCCTGCGACAGGTTGTCGGCATCCAGCAGCACCGCGCGTGGCTCGTTCCAGGGCGGCCGGTCGAAACGCTTGAGCCGTTCGAGCCCCTCCAGGACCCAGTTCCGCTCCAGCACCCGGTGCGCGGTGGCGCCGTAGCGCGGATCTTCGTCCCCGCGCGCGAAGGGGATGAGCCCCGCGGCGCGCCCCAGGGCCGCCCCGGTGGAGATGGGCACGTTCATGTCGCCGGCGGTGAGCAAGAGGGCCACCGGCCGCGGCCGCCAATCCTCGGGGATGCGGGTGGTGCCGGGCTGCCGGAAGTACAGCGGGGCGTAGTTGACCGGGTCCCCGGCGTCCAGCGCCATCTGCGACACCTGGGCCAGCCGCCGCAGGTCGGGCGTCTGACGCGCGGTGCCCAGGCCCTCGGCCAGCGCCACCAGCGTCGCGCCCGCGGCGAAGGTATCCCCCTGCCAGCGCACCTCCCGGTCGAACGTCCGCGCCGTCCAGTGCGGCGCCGCCTCCCCGTCGGCGAAGGCCTCGACCCGGAGCGGATCGCCCTTGTCGCAGGGCAGCGCCAGGCGAAAGCGCAACCCCTCGTCGGCCCGGCTCTCGGCGCGCTTGCCGTTTCGCAGGTTGGTGAGCACCAGCCGGTCGCCGGGGCGCACGCCTTCGAGCGAGTGCACCGGGACCGAGGCCTCGTCGTGGCCGTCGGGGACGTGGAAGGCCAGCGCCGGCTTCCCCGCGGCGTCCTCGGCGCCGACCAGCAGCGGCCCCATCATGGCCAGGATCACCATCTCGGGGATGCCGTACTGGAGCGAGCGCAGCGCGATGTCGATCATGCCAGCACCGGGCGAGATGGGCGCGGCGGCCTCGAGCTCCGGCTCGACGCCGAAGGCGACGCTGGTGACGATGCCGCCCAATGAGATACCGAAGAGGTAGATCGGCCCGCCCAGGTCCACCCGCCCGTCGCCGTCGAAGTCGCCGGCCAGGCCCGCAAGCTCGGGCTGTCCGTCCCGGTCCGCGTCCTGGGACCAGGGGGTCTTTCCGTCGAAGGCGCGCAGCGCCTGGACGAGGCGCATCACGTCCAGCGCGCCCTGGCGCACCGCATCCCGTGCGCGGAACACGTCGTAGGTCCAGAAGTTCCCGGCCGGATCGGGCACGCCGTCGCCGTTGATGTCGACGGCGCGGTTCGAAAGCAGGCTGTCGCCGAAGGCCCCGAGGCCCGAGCCGCGCAGCATCGAGAGCAGGATCTCCCTGAGGTCGTCCGGCACCACCAGGCCGTGCATCACCAGGTCCACCCCGATGGTGGCGATGCCCCACTTGGCGAGCTGGCCGGCGAAGCCCAGGGCCTCCACCCGCGAGCCGCCGGTGCCGTGCAGGTAGATGGCCACCGGGTAGGGCGGGCCGATGCCGCGCTCGGGCCGCGCCCGCGGGATCACCACCAGGAAGGGCAGGTCGGCCGGCTCGAGCACCGCCGCGCCGGTGTTCTCGTCGAGGTCCCAGGTCTCCTCGAGCCCTCGCAGAAGCTGCGGCGTGGCGATGCGCCCCATGACCGCGTAGTCGGCATAGCGAAACGACTCCAGGGTGGCCTCGACCACCTCCTCGTCTCCGAGGAAGGCCGAGGCCAGCGGGCGCAGCGCCACGGCCAGGGCGTCGGCCTTCACCACGAACGGGTTTTCACCGGCGGCCCAGCCGTCCCGGAGCACGTCCAGGCGCACCTCGACCGGGTACTCGCCGGCCAGCCAGGCGAAGGGCCCGCGGCCGTACAGGCCATCCCGCAGCCGCTCCAGCTCGCGCGAGGTGCTCTGGGTGGTGAAGCTCCAGGCGAAGGCCACCTCTTCGAGAGAGCGGCCGAGCCTGGGCAGCAGCGTTTTCAGCGGCCGCAGCGTCTCGGTCTGCTCCAGGTGGTGGACATACGCGAACGGCGAGCGCACCGGCTGGGCGTTCTCTCCAACCAGCGAGGAGAAAATCACCACGGCGTAGGTCTTCTCGGGCAAGAGCGGCGCGAGCGGCCGCAAAAGCAGCGTGTCGGTCTCGCGCTCGTAGCAGGTGAGCAGATCGTCCACCGGGTCGCCGCCGACAGAGCGGGTGTTGGGGTGATCCAGCACGCCGTCGAAGTCGCTGTCCTCGCCCGGATCGAGCACGCCGTTGCCGTTGATGTCCTCCTCGACGGTCTCGAACACCAGGTTGGACTGGCCGGCGCGCGGGTCGCTGGGGTAGTAGCGGCTCGGCCGCTCCAGCACGTAGGGGTAGGCGCCGGCGCAGGCGTCCAGCGGGACCGGCGTTCCGCTGGCGAAGTCGAGCACCACCACCGGCGCCGACGCCGGATCTCCGTCCGGGGGCGCATCCCGCAGGAACGCCGCCACGTCCAGCGGGCGGTCGAAGCGCACCGAGATGGCGCCGAAGGTGGAGAAGCCATCGAGCCGGTCCACCCGCTCCCGGAAGCGTCCCTCGAGCCGAGTAGGGGCGATGAGCGAGCTGTTGACGCGCCGGCCGGTGGGGGACGACGGATCGGGCCGAGTGGCGATGTCGTTGGGGAAAGGGATCTCGGGCAGCGGCTTCGCCTCGAGGTCGAAGACGATGCGCGGGCCGTCCCCCGGCGGTGTCGCGCGCAGCCCCTCCGGCTCCGGCGCGCAGGCGGTGAGAAGGATTGACAGTGCCCCCACCCAGATTGCGTTCCGTATCTTTTGCGTTTGCATTCCAACCCAGAATGCCACGAGTGCGCGGGCGCTACAAGAAAGGTCGGTGCAAAGCGGGCGAGGACCCCGGCCGCGGGTCTTGAGGCGCCCGAGAACCCCCGAGGGCACCGGCGTTCCGGCGCTCACAACCGCTCCGTCCAGGCCAGGAACGCCGCAAAGTCGACGTACCGCTCCAGGGCCATTCGCTGCTCGTCGGTCGTGCGCGATTGGCTCATCTCCTGCACGAACTCGGCGAGCTTCCCCTTCTCGTCGAGGTACAGCGCGATGAAGCGCCCCAGGCTGTAGTAGGCGCGAAAGTTCTCCCCGTATACCTCGCGCTCCCCCGCGGCGGCCAGCGCGGCGAGATCCGGCAGCTTGCCGGCGGCGCGCGCCGCCCGAAGCTGCGCCAGCCGGTGGGAGCGCCCGAGGACATAGGCCCCGTTTTTCCAAGCCGCCTCGTTGTACAGCGAGGCCAGCCCCTCGTCGAGCCAGGCCGGGAGCGGCCCGAGTGCATCGGAGATGAGCGCGTGGGCCAGCTCGTGGCGCAGGTTGCCGAGCGGGGTCGACAGGTTGGCCACCACCGTGCGCCGGTAGCGCCAGTAGACGCCGAGGTCGCCCTCGCGGTTCTCCGGGCCCAGCGCCTCCCGGAGAAATCTCCGGTACTCGGCGGTGGTCTCGAACAGGCACACGTCCACCGGCGGGAGTTTCGAGCCGTCTATGGGGAGAAAACGCCGGTGGGTGTCCTCGATCAGCTCGTGAGCAAGGCGGACCGCCGCCGCGGCGTGCCGGCGCGAGACGCGGCCGCGCAGCACGAACTCGGTGCGGCCGCTCCCGCCCACGCGCGCGATCTCGGCAAGATCCGTCGCCGCCGCGGCCCGCGCGGGCTCCCGGCCCTCGAGCGTCACCGCCAGCGCGCTCGTTTGAAGGCACGCCAGGCCCGCGACCAGCACAATGAAAGCGCGCACGTTCACACCGTGATTGTACGCGCAAGCGAGGCTCCGGATCTTTTGTTTTTTCATGGGCGAGATGGCCGCCTACGCTCGATTCGTGTATCCTCGTCCAGTGACCGGGAGGAGCCCATGAAGCGATGCGCGGCCGGCGTGCTGTGCGCCCTGTGGCTTGGGGCCTGTTCAACCGGAGATGGCGGAACCTCCGCCCGCCCGAGCGGTTCCGCCGGGCCGGGCGGCGCGCTCGCCGAGGACGCGCGCGACGATGACCCCCACGCCACCGGCCTGCTGCCGCCCACGCCCGAGGAGGTGCGCTGGGTGCAAGAGCACGCCCTCGCTCCCGGGAAGGTGCGCCCCAACGCGCTGGCGCTCTCGCGCATCCAGGGCGAGCGCCAGGCGCGGGGGCTTTCGCCGCTCCCCGTGGAGCGGATCGAGGCGGCCTGGCGGCTCCCCGCGGTGCCGCCGCCGTTGCCCGCGGTGGTGGACAACAGCCTGCTCGACGCCTTTCCCCCCATCCGCAGCCAGGGGAGCCTGGGCTCGTGCGCCTCGTTCTCGGCCACCTACTACCAGCTCACCCACACGGTGGCACTGGCCCGCGGTTGGAACGCCAAGAGCGGCGGCGACAACTACCGCTTCTCGCCGCGCTGGACCTACAACCTGGTGAACGGCGGCGAGGACGCCGGGTCCACCGGCCACGCCCCTTTCTCCCTGATCGAGAAGACCGGCGCCGCCACCTGGGCGCAGTTCCCTTACAACGGAAGCGACTACCGCAGCTGGGTGCTCGACAAGGCGGTGTGGCGCTCGGCGCTGCAATACCGCTTCGGCCCCATGGGCTCGGCGAGCGGCCTGGACAAGAGCGACGGGCTGCGCACGCTCAAACAACTGCTGGCGAACGGCCACGTGCTCAACCTCAACACCTACGTCAACTCCTGGCAGTTCATCTCCGGCGGCATCAAGGACGACCCGGCCACCGCCGCGGACGACGCCTTCGTGGGCCAGGCCGCCTGCCACTGGATGAACGGGGCGAACGGCCCGCACGCCATGACCATCGTGGGCTACCACGACGAGCTGTGGATCGACATCAACGCCAACGGCGCCGTGGACGACGGCGAGAAGGGCGCCCTGAAGATCGCCAACTCCTGGGGCACCGGCTGGGGCACTGGCGGCTATGCCTGGATCGCCTACGACGCTCTGCGCGACGAGTCGCGGGTGGCCGGCGCGCCCTCCGTCGGCCGCATCGGCGCCTTCACTTACGCACTGTGGACCACGGTCCGGCCCGACCAGCGGCCGCTCCTCACCGCCGAGGTCACGCTCACCCACGGCAAGCGCAACCAGCTCCTGCTGGCCCTGGGGACCGGCGCGGTCGGCGACACCGCTCCCGCCCAGACCTGGTACCCGGGCGCGCCGTTCTACGCCGGCGGGCCCTACGCCTTCG
>JAAZNF010000038.1 GCA_012798435.1 Myxococcales bacterium
CGGTACGCAGTCGCCGGAGGGGTTCTGCACGTAGCCGGGATCGCACAGGCACAAGGTGCCGCCGCTTTGCGCCAGGCACACCGTCTTGTGCAACCCGGCGCACGGGTTGGGCTGGCAGGGATCAGCGCTCCCCCCACCCCCGCATCCGGCCGCCACGAGCGCGGTTGCGGTCGCACAACACAAAGCGAGTGGGATACGCTGGTTCCAATGCATGGCTTCGATGCTACGAAAGCCAGGCCAGGGGAGTCAAACGAATCCTTGAAAAACGCCGCACCGTCTCGGCCTTCCCGATTGCTTGCCGCGGGAAGGATCCGGTGAGTTCGAGGGTCGTAATAACGTGGGCTCTTGGCTACGGCGTCCACCAGTTGCCCGAGGTTACCAGCATGCACAATAGCTTGACCGAGTCCGAGTAGTATTCCTCCGCGGGCCGGCTGGCGACCTCATCCCAGAGGGCGTCCAGCCAGGGCTGGTTCGTCCCGGACTCCGGCTCCACCATTGCGGCCACCATGAAGGGAGCGATGAACCCCGCCTCCACGTCGCTGTTGAGCGCCGTCCCATCCAGATCATAGCCGCTGGTGATGGCTTGCGGATCCCCTCCCGTCGCGTCGCGCACCCAAGCGTTGAGCTGGCGGATGGCCGCGCGGGAGCGAGCGTCGCCGGACACGAGGAAATCGGTGGCCAGCCGCCACGGGGTGCGGCAAGCGTTGTAGCTGTAGCGCCCGTCGTTTTCTCCCTCGAGGTAGTTCGGCGGGGCGGGCCGCGGAGCAGCCCCGCTGACATCGACGATGAAATCCGGCAGCAGCCCGGTCTGTGGGGCAAAAACCGCCTGAAGGTACTCGACCATGGCGTAGGCCTTGTCCACGACGGCGTTCCAGCGCGCCTCGCCGGCCGCCTCGGCGAATGCCTTGAACTCGGCGGTGATGAAATCGGAGGAGCGCGTGGCGTCCCAGTTCGGATGGGATGAATCCGTTACCCAGTCCCCGAACAGGACGGTGTTCGCCGGCTGAACCTCCGAAGCGAGGATAGCGCCCATGATCCGCCGCGCCTCGCCCAGATAGTCGATCTCCCCGTCGGAGCCCCACTGAGCGTCCGCCAACAACAGGCCATACGCCGCGTCCACGTCCCCGTCCGTGGCGGAGGCGCTCCCGAGCGAATCGATGTTTTTGCAGGAGCCGTCCTGCGCCCAGGACATGAGGTTCCCATTGATGACGCTGGGATGCGCGACGTAATAGCGGTACAGCTGGTCGAACATGGACTTGGCGTCGGGTTCGTATCCGGCCATGAGCGCTGCCACCAGCATGCCGTAGCCCTGACCCTCCGATACGATCCAGGCTCCCGAGCTGGTCTGGGCCTTGATGTAGGCCTGGCCCGCAGCGCACCCCGACACGAAGTACCGGCGTTTCCACTCCCGGTAGAAAGCGCCGACCGCCTCATCGAGCTCTGCTCTCGAGGGGTTGGAAGGAAAGATGACCCCTTCCGACCAGTAGCCGGCGTGGGTCCCGAAGGGGTGCCGAGGTTCCGGTCCCTCCTGACCCGGTTCACTGCTACAACCGAGCATGGTTGCCAAGATCAGGCTGAGGTTCCCGACTGCTCTCCCAATCATGTTCTTCGCTCTCATCGGAACTCCAGGGTTCGCTCGACCATGATCGCACCAGTAAAAAACTTCTTGCCCCCCGCCATTCGCCGGTCGCCTCCAGCGAGGCGCCGGCGCTCAGGCTATTCCCCCTGCTCTTCTTGCAGGTCCGGGTCCACCACCTGGCCCTCGGAATCGGTCTTGAGGTTGGCCTTCTGGCGCAGGTTCTCCTGCTCCTTTTTGATCTCCTCTTCCTGTTGCTTGAGCAGGCGCATGGCGGCGGCGGCGGCCTCCTCCTCCTCGCGCTTCTTGCGCGCCTCCTCGGCGGCTTGCTGGCGCTTGCGCTCCTCCTCGATCCGCCGCTGGGCCTCCTCGCGCTCACGCTGCTCCTTGAGGAACTTGGCGGCGGCCCGCACCTCCTCGTCATCCGACGGCGAGGCGAAGGTCGAGCCTCCCCACTCTGCGTCGTTGCCCGCCGGCGCGGGCTCGGGCGCCAGGTTCGCCGCCTGCGTTGGTGTGACCGCCGGGGTTGGCGTCGCCGGTGGGGCAGCGGGCGTCCGGGCCTCCGCCGGCACGTCCTTGGCCGGGGCCTTGGCGCGGGCCGGCGCCCGGCCGGACTCCCCCAGCTCGGCGTCCAGCAAGCGATCGAGCGAGCGATCCGGCACCACGGCCGCGCCGCGCGCCGGGGGCTTGGCCTCGGCCTCGCGCCGGGCCTGGTCCTTCTGGTAGCGCTCGGACAAGATGCGGTGGCGGGTGCGCTCGCGGATGAACTCCTCCCGCGCCGCGTCCCAGCCGTTGCGCCACTGCTGGTACTCGCCGAGCTCGCGCCGGATCTCGGCCAGATCCTGCGGCGGCGGGGCGGCGCGGTGCGAGCGGGCCGGGGCGTCCACCACCTGGTCCCAGTCCTCGGTGCCGTCCTTCTCGTCCAGCGGATCCTCGGCCCGGCCCACGCCCGGCATGCAAAGCACCAGCACCGCCCACGCCGGCATGACACGACCGATGGTTTTCCACGTTCTCATGCCCAAGCTCCCCGAACGCGGCCCCTCAGGGCCTCGACATGGTCACGGTCGAGTCTACCACCGTGTCCTTGACGATGGACAAGCCGTCCTGGCAACCCCAGGCAGTGCGGGTGCCCTCGGCCTGGAGCCGGGAAAACCCCTCGACGAAGAACACCGCGCGATCGGCCGGCCGCACCAGCTGCACAAGCAGGTTGGGGAAGTACGTCCCGCCCGCCTGCCACACGAACTCGATGTACTTGGGCTCGTACTGCAGGGGGTTGTTCTCCGGTGCCGCCGGGTCGAAGGCGCTTCCGAGCCCGGCGCACGAGAGCTTTGCACCAGACACGGTGCGGTCGAGCAGCACCCACATGCGCGCGGAGAGCGCGATGCGCTCCATGTCCCGGCCGAAGCTCAGGTTGGCCTTGACGCTGCCGAACCCGTCGGCCTCCCCGAACACCTGGCAGCGCCCGCCAGCGCACACCGCGTCCCCCACCGGGCCGCAGTCCGAAAAATGGCCGCACTCCGGCGAGGAGCCACCGCAGCCGGCAGCGACCGCGAGGACGGCGCCGGCGAGAGCCGCGAACACGATTTCCATCCGGGGCGGCATGCTTCCGACATAGCACGCCTTTCGCCGCGCTGGCAACCACCTGGTGGCCTTCAGCGCCTTGACAGCCGGCCCGGCGTCGGCTACAGGAAGCGGCGCGAACGCTACGCTCCTACCCATTCCTGGAGGAATCATGGCCAAGACCAAAGTCATCATCATGGGCGCCGCCGGCAGGGACTTCCACAACTTCAACGTGGTGTACCGCGACAACCCGAACTACGAGGTGGTGGCCTTCACCGCCACCCAGATCCCCAAGATCGGCGGCCGCACCTACCCGCCGGTGCTGGCCGGCAAGCTCTACCCCAAGGGCATCCCCATCTTCGCCGAGGAAGAGCTCACCGATCTCATCCGCAAGCACGCGGTGGACGAGGTGGCGTTCTCCTACAGCGACATCCGCCACGAGGACGTGATGCACAAGGCCTCGCTGGTGCAGTCGGCCGGGGCCAGCTTCATCCTGCTCGGCCCCAAGGCCACCATGCTCCCCTCCAAGAAACCGGTGCTTTCGGTGTGCGCGGTACGCACCGGCGTGGGCAAGAGCCAGACCACCCGCTACGCGGTGGACACCCTGCAGAAGATGGGCAAGAAGGTGGTCTCCATTCGCCACCCCATGCCCTACGGCGACCTGGCCAAGCAGGCCTGCCAGCGCTTCGCCACCCTCAAGGACCTCGACAAGCACGAGTGCACCATCGAGGAGCGCGAGGAGTACGAACCACACATCCGGCGCAAGGCGGTGGTGTACGCCGGCGTGGACTACGGCCAGATCCTGGCCGAAGCCGAGAAGGAGGCCGACGTCATCCTGTGGGACGGCGGCAACAACGACTTCCCCTTCTACCGCTCCGACCTGCTGGTCGTCCTGGTGGATCCGCACCGGGCCGGGCACGAGCTCTTGTACCACCCGGGCGAGACCAACCTGCGCATGGCCGACGTGGTGGTCATCAACAAGATCACCACCGCCAAGCCGGAGTGGATCCAGACGGTACAGGAGAACATCGCCCGGGTGAACCCCAAGGCCACCGTGGTCAAGGCCAACAGCCCCATCACCGTCGAGCGCCCCGAGCAGGTGAAGGGGAAGCGAGTGCTGGTGATCGAGGACGGCCCCACCCTCACCCACGGCGAGATGAGCTACGGCGCCGGTACCCTGGCCGCCGAGCAGTTCGGGGCGAAATCCATCGTGGACCCGCGCGGCGCGGCGGTGGGCTCCATCAAGGCCACCTTCAAGAAGTACCCCCACGTGGGGCCGCTGCTCCCCGCCATGGGCTACCACAAGGAGCAGCTCGCCGATCTAGAGGCCTCCATCCGCAAGGTGGACTGCGACCTCATCCTGCTGGGCACGCCCATCGACCTCTCGCTGGTGATCAAGCTGGACAAGCCCTTCATGCGGGTGTTCTACGAGCTGGCCGACCACGGCGATCCCACGCTGGCGGACATCATCCGCAAGAAGTTCGCCTGACCCCGGCCCGCCGGGCCGGCAACCTTTTTTCGGGAGGACCCACATGACCGTATCCCTGCGCCGCAAGCACCTGGTGTCGCTCAAGGATCTCACCTTCGAGGAGTTCTTCCAGATCCTGGACGTGGCCGACGAGCTGAAGCGCAAGCACGAGCGCAACGAGCGCATCGAGCCGCTACGGGGCAAGACCCTGGCCATGATCTTCCAGAAGCCCTCGCTGCGCACCCGCATCAGCTTCGAATCCGGCATGAACCGCTACGGCGGCCACGCCATCTACCTCGGCCCGGAGGACATCCAGCTCGGCAAGCGCGAGACCACCGCTGACATCGCCCGCACCATCTCGGGCTGCTGCGACGCCATCATGGCCCGCACCTTCGGGCACGACATCGTGGTGGAGCTGGCGCGCTGGGCGCGCGTGCCGGTGGTGAACGGGCTGACCGACCGCGAGCACCCTTGCCAGATCCTGGCCGACCTCATGACGGTGCGCGAGAAGCTGGGCGGCCTGCGCGGCCTCAAGATGGCCTTCTTGGGCGACGGCAACAACGTGGCCCACTCCCTGCTGCACGGCTGCGCCAAGGTGGGCATGCACCTGTCGCTGGCGGTGCCGCGTGGCTTCGAGCCCAAGGCCGAGGTGATCGAGGAGGCCAAGGCCGATGCCGCCCGCACCGGCGCCAAGCTCCACGTCACCCACAACCTGGAAGAGGCTGTGCGTGGCGCGGATGCGCTGTACACCGACGTGTGGGCCAGCATGGGGCAGGAGGCCGAGAAGGCCGCCCGCGCCAAGGTGATGAAGCCCTACCAGCTCAGCATGAAGGTGCTCAAGAAGGCCAAGCCCGAGGCCATCGTGCTGCACTGCCTGCCCGCCCATCGCGGCGAGGAGATCACCGACGAGGTCATCGAGAGCCCGCAGTCGGTGGTGTTCGACGAGGCCGAGAACCGCCTGCACGCCCAGATGTCGGTGCTGCTCCAAGTCATGGCCTGAGCGCGGGCGCCGCCCTCCCCCGCCGCTCCTCGTCCGGCGCCGGCTCCAGGTACGACACCGTCTCGAACTCGCCGAAGGGCGCGAGCGCGCCGGCGAGTTTTTGCGCCGGGCCGACCACCGTGAGCGACAGCGCCTCGGGATCGAGGTGGCGGGCGATGGCGGCGTTCACCTCCTCGACGCCGATGCCGCCGAAGCGCCGCCGGTAGCCGCGCACCCACTCCTCTCCGAGCCCGAAGAAGTCGGCGAACACCAGCTCCTCGATGGCGCCGTCCGCCGGCTGCAAGGTGATGGGATAGCTGCCCACGATGTTCTGGCGGATGGCGGCCAGCTCCTGCTCCTCCACGCCCCGCTCGCGCAGGCGCCGGATCTCCCCGAGCAGGAGTTCGAGGGTGGCCGCCGCCTCCGGCACACGGGTGAAGGTGTAGGCCGCGAAGAACCCCGGCCCCCGGCCGGCCGCCAGGAACGAGCCCGCGCCGTAGGTCTTGCCGCCCTCGGCGCGCACCGCCTTCATCAGGCGCGAGGAGAACCCCGCCCCGCCCAGCACGTGGTTGGCGAGGATGAGCGCCGGGTAATCGGGATCGGTGCGGGCGATCCCGGCGTGCCCCACCGCCAGGCTGGCCTGGGTGACGTCGGGCTTGTCCACCAGGCGCCGCCGCGGCGGGCGTCGCGGGGCGGGCGCGGGCGTGAAGGCGGGACCGCTCGCGCCGCGCCATCCGGCGAAGAGCCGCTCCGAGAGAGCCAGGGTCTCCTCCGGGTCCACGTCGCCGGCGATCCCCAGCAGGCCTTCCGCGGGCCGAAACGCCTCCTCCCACAGCCGGCGCAGGTCGTCGCGTTGGATGGAGCGCACGGTCTCGATGCTGGCCGGCCGGCCGCGCGCATGGTCGTAGGGGAAGATCAGCGTACGCAAATGATCGAAAGCCAGCGACAGCGGCTGGTCCTTCTGCAGGCGCAGCGCGCCCTCCTTCTGCGGCAACAGTTTCGCCAGCTCCTCCGCCGGCAGCGTGGGCTGGCGCACCATGTCGCAAAGAAGCGAGAGCACCTCGGGCAGGTGCGCGGCCAGGCAGCGTCCGCTCAGGCGAAAGAACTCCGGTCCGGTGCCCGCCGACAGGCGTGCCCCCAGGCCGTCGAGCCGGTCGGCCAGGGCCTCGGCGTCGGCGCGCTCGGTTCCCTGCGAGAGCATCTCGGCGAGCACGTCCGCGAGCCCCGCACGACCCGGCGGATCCAGCGCGTCGCCGCCGGGCAGCACGAGTTCAAATACCGCGAGTGGCAGCTCGGGCCGCCGCACGCACGTCGCCGCGAGCCCGCACGAGAGCTGGACGCGGCGTAGCGGCGGCAGCGCGATGTCGTCGAGCGCCGGCGGCCGCACGCGCCGGAAGCGCTCGGCGGTGGGCCAGCCGGCGGCGGGAGCCTCGGCTTCGGCCACACGGGTGGGCGGCGCCTTCTCCACCGTCTCGCCTTCCGCGGGTGGCACCATCACCGCCAGCGTGATCCGCTCCGGCCGCAGGTAGCGTTGGGCCACGCGCGCCACGTCCTCGGCCGTCACCGTCTGGAAGCGCCCCGCGCCTTCCAAAAAGCGCCGCCAGTCGCCCAGCACGCACTCGGCCGTGCCCAGGGCAAAGGCCGCGCTCTCGAACGACGCGCGCTCGAACACGTGCTCGGACACGAGCTGGTTCTTGGCCTTGGCCAGCTCCTCCGGAGCCGGGCCTTCCCGCACCAGGCGTTCGGCCTCGGTGAGCAGTGCCGCTTCCACCTCCTCCGGGTCGCGGCCCGGGACGAATCCCGCGCTGAGGACGAAGAGGCCGGGATCCAGCATGGACCAGTTCCAGGCCCCGGCGAACACCGCCAGCTTGCGCTCTCGCACCAGCGCCCGGTGGAGCCGCGAGCTCTTGCCCGCGCCCAGGATGCGCTGGATGATCTCGAGCGCCGGGGTGTCGGGGTTCGCCGCCCCCACCGACTTGTACCCCGCGCACACCATGGGCAGCTCGGTCGGAAACACGATGTGGCAGCGGCGCGCCGCCTGTTGCTCCGGCTCCACCGCCGAGACCGGCGGCGGCGGCGGGCCGGGCGGGATGTTCCCGAAGGTCTCTGCCGCGGCCGAGCGCACCCTGTCGAACGTCGCGTGGCCTGCCACGATGAGCACGGCGTTACCGGGGCGGTAGTAGGTCCGGTAGAAATCGCGCGCGTCGTCGGGGGTTGCGCGTTCGAGGTCCTCGAGCGTTCCGCCCGCGCCCCAGGCGTAGGGATGAACGGTGAAGGCCTCGGCCCGGAAGCGCTCCATCAGGTACCCCATAGGGTCGTTCTGCTGCGCCTGGCGGATCTCCTCCTTGACCACCTCGCGCTCTTTGAAGAAGTGCGAGCGCTCCAGCCGCGCCGCGCCGAAGCGATCCGCCTCCAGCGAAAGCGTAAGCTCCAGGTACTCCGCCGGCACGGTGTCGAAGTAGGCGGTGACGTCCTCGGAGGTGAAGGCGTTCTCCTGGCCGCCGACGGCATCGACGATGCGGGCGTGCTCCTCCGGGCCGACGTCCCGCGAGCCCTTGAACATGAGATGTTCGAGCAGATGCGCGAGCCCGCGGATGCCCGGCCGTTCGTTGCGGGATCCCGCGCGGATCCACACCTGGACCGTGACCACCGGGGCCGAGCGGTCCTCGAGGAAAAGAAGCTTCATGCCGTTCGGGAGACGGTCCTCGGTCACCTTTGGCAAGAACTTGTCGGCGCTCATGCGCGGCAAGCTACCACCGCAAGCACCTTCACGCCACTGGAAAGGCATCGCGCCAGCGTGTCGTCGGGCCAGAAGCCGCGCCAACGAGAGCAAAGCAATGGTCGGGGAACACCCATGGCCCGCGAGCGCCATCGATCGATGCCGCTTGACCCCGGCGCGCGCAGCGTGCGAACGTACCCCGCCGCGGCGGAGGACGGATGGCGCTTTCCCGGGTCAAAAATTGGGTGGACTCGCACCGCGAGGAGCTGTGCGTGCTGCTCGCCTTCCTCGCCCTCTCCTGCCTGCACGGGTACCGGGTGGTCGCCAACCTCGGCTCGCACCTCGCTGGCCACGGCGGCGACGGCTTTCAAAACGTCTGGAACATGTGGTGGTTCCGCGAGGCGCTCTTTTCCGGCCAGAACCCGTACTTCACCCCCATGCTGCACCACCCGCACGGGGTGACGCTGCTCTACCAGACCCTGAACCCCTTCAACTGCGCGTTGGCCCTCCCCTTCATGGGGCTCTTCGGCCAGCCGGCGGCCTACAACATCGTGTTTCTACTCTCGTTCGCGGCCTCGGGGTTCTGCATGTACCTCCTCGCCCGCAGGAGCTTCGGCAACACCATCGCCGCCTTCGCCGCGGGGTACGCCTTCACCTTCTCGCACTTCCACCTGGCGCACGCCCAGGGGCACATGCAGTTCGTGGGCCTCGAATGGGTGCCGCTCTCGCTGCTCTTCTTCGAACGATTGCTCGAGAGCCGCCGGCTTGCTGATGGGCTGCTTCTCGGCCTCTCGCTCGCCATGACGGCCTTCTGCGACATCTACCTATTGATCTCGACGCTCGTGCTGCTTCTCATCCGGGCCGTCGCGGCGGCGGTGGCGCTCCGCAAGAAGGCGCTCGACCGCAAGCTCCTGCTCTCTCTCGCGGCGGGGGCGCTGTTGTTTTTATCCACCGCGGGAATCCTGCTCTTCGCCATGCTCCTCTCCCCCACCCGCGCCGAGCTCATGCCGGCGCACGACGGGCGCTTCTGGTCGGCGGACCTGCAAGGGTTCTTCGTGCCGGGCTGGATCTCGGCGTACGGCGAGGCCTTCGCCTCCATCACGCACCGCTTCACCGGCAACTCTGCCGAGTGCAGCACCTACCTCGGGTGGACCATCCTGGCCCTGGCCACACTGGCCTTCGCCTTTCCGCCGCAGCGTGGCCGGCCCTGGGCGTGGCTCGCCGGCCTGCTCGCGGGGATGGTGCTGGCGCTCGGCCCGGTGCTGCACTGGGGCGGTGTGATCCACGACTCGGTGTCGCTCCCCTTCGGCTGGCTGGAGCGCCTGCTGCCGGGGTTGAAGCTCTCGGGCGCGCCGGTGCGCTGGCATTTCATCGCCATGACCGCCTCCTGCCTGCTCCTCGCCGCCGGGATGGCCGGCATCTGGCAAAGGTTTCCCGAGCGCAGGCTCTGGCGCCTGCCGCTCCGCTCGGCCGTCGGGATCCTGCTCACCCTGGCGGTGGCGGTGGATCTCTTGCCGCGCGTCATCGAGGCCCGCGAGATCGTGCCGCCCGAATTCAACGAGGAGCTGCGCCGCGAGGGCGCGGGGTACGCGGTCATGGACCTCGGCGACGGCAACGACGCGCTGGTGCGTCAGACCTTCCACGGGCTTCCCATGGTCGGTGGCTACGTGTCGCGGCTGCCGCGCAAGCAGTACGAGTTCGAGCGTCGAACGCCCCTGCTGCGCGCGCTGCGCGGCGAGGCGCTCTTGCCCAAAGAGCAGATCGTCGCGGAGGCCCGGGAACTTCGCCTGCGCTTCGTCATCGCCTACCACGGCCACCCGGCCATCCGGAACTTTCCCGGCCTGGGCTTGCGCCTGCGCTTCACCGAGCCCTGGCTCGAGGTGTGGGAGATCCCGCTGAAAGAACCGCCGGAGGATGCCCCATGACCCGGCTTCGCCGCTGGCTCCCCGGCGTGCTCGTCCTCTCTTCCGTGATCCTCTGGCTCGCCCGCCCGGAGCCCTCGGACGGACACGGCTTGCGGCTCTCGGCCTGGGAGAGCGCCACGCCCGCGGGCGAACCCGCCTGGACCGGTATCTGCCGCCGGCTCTCCATCTCCATGGACGGCAACCCCGCCTCGTCCCGCGAGGTGGACTATGCGCTGCGCTTCGAAGGAAGGCTGGTGGCCGACACGGGGGGGCTGTATCGCTTCGCCACCGACTCCGACGACGGCTCGGCGTTGTACCTCGACGAGCGGCAGGTGGTGGAGAACGGCGGCGTCCACGTGCGCGCGCGCCGTGAGGGCGTTGTCCACCTCGAGCCCGGCGAGCACCGCCTGCGCCTCGAGTACCGCCAGACGGTGGGCGAGAGTTTTCTCGAGGTGTCCTGGCAACCGCCTGGCCAAAACAGCTTTTCACCATTGCCCCTTTCGGTTCTCCTGCCACCGGAGAGCGCGACCACCCCGACCGGGTCCGGAACGTTGCGCGCCACACTGACGGCGTTCTCGGCGCTCCTGCTGGCGGCGGGCCTTACGCTCCTGGCTCGGCGCGCCTGTCGAGCGATCCGAGGAAGAGATCGCTCGCAGCTTATCTCGCTGGCACGGGGCTGGACGACACGCCCAGCCTTCTGGGATCTCGCCGCGATCGCGATCTGCTTGCCGTTTTACCTGCACAGCGTGTTCTCGCGCCTGCCCTTCGAGTCCTACATGAAGGGCGACTCGCCCTACTACGCCCTGGCGGCGCTTTCGCTGGTGCGCGACGGCGATCTCGAGATGCACGACCAGACCGACCGGCGCATCTTCGAAAACCCCTGGCCGGGCGCGAACATCCCCATGTCGCACAGCAACGTCGCGCAGGGCGTCGGCGGCGCCTGGTACCCCAAGCACCCGGCGCTCATGCCCGTCCTGTCGGCACCGTTCTACGCTCTCGGCGGCGGCCGGGGCCTGTTGGGGTTCAATTTCCTTGCGCTGCTCGTCATGGTGGCCGCTACACGCAGGCTGGCGGCGCGGTTTGCACCGGAGCCGGTGGCGACCGCGGCCGCCGCCATCATCGGCCTCACCCCCTTGTTCGTGCACTTCTCCTACAGCTATTCGGCCGACATCCCGGCCGCGGCGCTGGTGGCGGCGGGATTCGCCCTGCTCTATGGCGACCGGCCGCTTCTTTCGGGCGTGGCCTTCGCTCTGGCGATATGGCTGAAGCCCATCAACGTCCTGGCGCCGCTCGCCGCCGGGCTGTCGCTGCTACCGGCCCGGCGCTTCCGGGACTTGCTGCGCCTCGTCATCGGCGGAGCCATCGGCGCGCTGCCCATGGCGATCCTGCACTGGCACCAGTTCGGATCGCCCTGGCTTTCGGGATACCAGCGCACGCTGGTGGTGGAAGGCGGGCACCGGGCCGTCGCCTCCCACCTGGGCGGCTTCACCTTCCCCTTCTGGGAAGGGCTGCGGCTCCAGCTCTTCGATCTGAACCACGGGCTCTTCGCCACCGCGGGCGCCGCGCTGTTGGCCCCGCTCGGGTTCTTCTTCTTTCACCGGGGAGCGCGCGCGGCCGGAGCGGCCATCGGCGTCTTCGCCCTGGGGACCTTCTTGCTCTACTGCAACTACGACTTCGTGACCGGCTCACACTATGGCAACCGCTTCCTCATGCCGGTGATCGCGACCCTGTCTGCGCCGTTGGCCTTGCTGCTGGAGCGCCTGTCTCGCCGCTGGTCGTCTTCCCAGTCGTTGCGACGCGTTGCGTAGGGCTCGATTGTCGCTACTCGATGTTTGCCTTGACCTGTCCGACCGATTCACCTACCATGACAACGGTCCAAGCCCTGCACCCTTGCGGGAGGACAGCGTGGATTCGCTCGGGAAGGTGGGCAAGTACGAACTTCTGAAGAAGCTTGCGCTCGGGGGGATGGCGGAGATCTTCCTCGCCCGCCAGACGGGGGTCCAGGGCTTCGAGAAGATCGTGGTCATCAAACGCATCCTGCCGCACCTGGCGGCCCAGGAGCGCTTCGTGCAGATGTTCCTCAACGAGGCGCGCCTGGCGGCGCGCTTCACCCACCCCAACATCGTACAGATCTACGACCTCGGCCAGGACGGCGACGCCTATTTCCTGGCCATGGAGTACGTCCACGGCGAGGACATCAAGTCCATCGTGCGCCGTTGCGCCACGCTGGGCCGGCGCATTCCCACCGAGCACGTGCTGCGCCTGGCCACCGGGGTGTTGGAGGCGTTGCACTACGCCCACACCCAGCCCGACGCCGACGGCCGACCCGGCGGGGTGGTGCACCGCGACGTGAGCCCGCACAACGTACTGTTGTCTTTCCAGGGCAACGTGAAGCTCGTCGACTTCGGCATCGCCAAGGCGCGCAGCCAGATCTCGACCACCATCCCTGGCCGGGTGAAGGGCAAGCACGCCTACATGTCCCCCGAGCAGTGCCAGGGACTGGACCTCGACGGGCGCTCGGACATCTTCTCGCTGGGCATCGTGATGTTCGAGCTGCTCACCTGGACGCGACTCTTCAAACGCAAGCACGACCTGGAGACTCTCAAGGCCATCAGCGCCGGCGAGGTGCCATCGCCGCGCAGCCTGCGCCCCGACCTCGACCCCGCGCTCGAGGCCATCCTGCTCAAGGCGCTCGCCACCGATCGAGACAAGCGCTACCAGAACGCGCAGGAGATGCAGGTGGCCATCGAGGACTTCATGGTCTCGCGCGGCCTGCTGTCGAGCTCGGTGCTCCTCACCCGTTTCATGCAGGACTTGTTCGCCGACAAGCTGGCGGTGCAGCAGAAGGCGCTGACCCAGGCACGCGCGGCGAACCTGGAGATTGTCGTGCTCCAGGCCCAGCAGCAGGGCCAGGGCCCGGATCTGGTGGCGTTTTTAGACAGCTTCTTCGGCGAGGGCACCCGCGGCACCGAGTCTTCCTCCGTCTCTCCAAGCGGCGATCCCCACCCCGAGTTCACTCCTTCGGGAGATTTCACCCCTCTGCCCGACCCCGCAGTGCACCCCGGGGTGCCGATCCGGCCGCAGATCCCCATCCCCGCCCGCCGCAACGGCGTACCCCTGCGGCCACCGCCCCCACGGCCGCCGGAGGGGGAGAGCGTCAAGCACGTGGCGCCAGGGCGGAAGTCGGCGCCCCCGCCGGCGCCCTCCGTCGACGACCTGCTGGCGGCCGGGCCCGCGCCGACGGCACCGGCACCTCAGCCCGCCGCCTTCGAGCCCCCCCCGGGGGAGGCCCCCGTCGATCCCGACAGTTTTCTCAGCGAGCACGCCGATCCGTTCGCGCCCGCGCCGAAGAAGAAGTCCTCCGGCATCCCCATGCTGATCGGCCTGGGCGCGCTCGTCATCGCCGGCATTGTCGTTCTGTTGATGATGGGCCGGGGTTCGGGCACCCCTCCGCCGCGCGGCAAGGTGAAGGTCAACTCCTACCCGCCGGGTGCCGCGGTGTACCTGGACGACGTCATGCAGGAACAGAAGACGCCCACGGAGCTGGAGGTGAAGCCGGGCGAGGAGCACGTACTGCGCATCGAGGCCGACAACTTCCCCACCTGGGAACAGAAGTTCACCCTGAACGACATCGCCACCCCGCTGGAGTTCACCGCCGTCTTCGACAAGAACGCCGCCGCCCGCATCAAGCTCTCCGGCTCCCCCATCGTGGCCGGCGCCGAGGGCCAGGGCAAGGGCGGCGTACGGCTGGAGAGCGTGCCGCCCGGGGCGCTGGTGTACCTGGACGGCATCTCCACCGACAAGCGCACGCCGGTCACGCTCAAGAACCTTCCCGCCGGCCTCGATCACGTGGTGCTGCTGGAACTCGAGGGGCGCGATCCCGCGGCGCGCCGCTTCCACCTGGAGGCAGGCACGGAACCGAAGTTCTCGCTCGAGCTCCCCGAGGCCGGGCCGCAGGATCCCGAGCGGACCTCGGTACGTTTCGAGTCCGACCCGGAAGGGGCCAAGGTGATCGTCAACGAGTGGCCCATCCCCAAGCCGACGCCCATCCCGGTGAAACTGCTCAACGCCTCGCCCTCCGAGATCAAGGTCGAGAAGGCCGGCTACCGCGAGTGGAGCGCCCTGGTGCGCCCGGTGCCCGGCGTGGACCTGACCATCCTGGTCAAGCTCAAGAAGAAGTGACGGGCTCGCCTCCCCACCTGGCACACGGCACCGAATGAACGATTCCCAAGACATGCTCGCCGGGTCCTCTCTTTCGTCTGGCGGCGACGCTCAACGAGCAAAGGCGACCCCGTAGAAATGACTTTCCTCAAGCCCCCCGCGGCTCTGGATGGGTCGTTCCCGCAGCCTGTCGAGGAGTGCACGTTCGCGCTTCATCGGAAAAGATGGGAATGCCCGCATCCCCTTCATGAAAGCAATCCCAGCCGGAGCCCGACCGCTGTCAAGGGTGAGCGAAGCGAGTCCCGAAGGGACCGAAGGCCCTTGACGGCAAAGGTCGGGCGGAGGCTTCTTCGAACGAATCCACTCACACTAAAGTTGACAGCGGGCGGCGTCGGTGGCAAAAGGCGGCCGGTGGCTGCGGGAACGACCCCGCCGCCGCCGCGGGTCGTTAGCTCAGCCGGTAGAGCAGCGGACTCTTAATCCGCGGGCCACAGGTTCGATTCCTGTACGACCCATAGTTCCCCTGGGGCGGCGCGGCCGCCCCCTCCCCCGGGCCTCCATGAGCGCCGTCATCGCCAGGGATCTTTCGAAACGCTTCGGCACGTTGGAGGCCGTGCGGAGCGTGTCCTTCGATGTCCACACGGGCGAGTGCTTCGGGTTGCTCGGCCCGAACGGGGCCGGTAAGACCACCACGCTGTCCATGATCCGCTGCACCCTGCGGCCCAGCGGCGGCCAGCTCAAGGTGCTGGGCATGGACACGCACACCCGCGCCCGGGAGATCCGCTTTCGCCTGGGCGTGGTCCCCCAGGGAGACACCCTGGATCCGGACCTGTCCGTGCGCCAGAACCTCGAGGTGTACGCCGGCTACTTCGGTCTCGGCCGCGGCGAGGCCCGCGCGCGTGGCGCCGAGCTGCTCGCCTTCATGGCCCTGGAGGAGAAGGCCGCGGTGCGCATCGAGCAGCTCTCCGGCGGCCAGCGGCGACGGCTGGCCCTGGCCCGGGCGCTGATCTCCGATCCGCGCATGCTCATCCTGGACGAGCCCACCACCGGGTTGGATCCCCAGGCGCGCCACCACCTGTGGCAGCGGCTGCGCACCCTGCGCGGCCGGGGCACCACCATGATCCTGTGCACCCACGACATGCACGAGGCCGAGGCGCTGTGCGATCGGCTGGCCATCTTCGACCACGGACGCATCCTGGACATCGGCTCCCCGGCCGAGCTGCTGGCCCGCCACGCCGGCGCGGAGGTGCTGGAGATCCCCGAGGCCGGCCGGGCGGAGCGGGAGCTGGCCCAGTTGCTCACCTCGTTGCCCGCCGACGTCCGGCACGAGCGCCACGGTGAACTGTTCGTGGCCTTCTCGCCACGGCCCGGGGGATTCGCCGCGCCGCTGATCGAGCGCCTGCGGGAACACGGCCTGGGCCTCTCGGTCCGCCGCACTACCCTGGAGGACGTGTTCCTCATCCTCACCGGCCGGGAGCTACGCGAATGACGCCCCCCCCTCGCTGTCCCGGCCGGTTGCGCACTGCGGTGGCGGTGCTGCGCCGTCACATCATGGTGTGGCGCCGCATGTTCCTCTCCAGCGCAGTGGGCAGCCTGGTCGAGCCGCTCATCTACCTCTTGGCCTTCGGCTTCGGGCTGGGCATGCTCATCCCCGACGTCGGCGGTCGCTCCTACCTTTCGTTCTTGGCGCCGGGGCTAATCGTGTCGAGCGCCCTGTACGCCGCCACCTTCGAGGGCACCTACGGCACTTACACCCGGCTGGTGCCACAACGCACCTTCGAGGGCATGCTGGCCACGCCGGTCTCGGTGGCCGAGGTGGTGATCGGCGAGGCGCTCTACGCCGCTCTCAAGGGCACCTTCGCCGGGTGCGCGGTATTGCTGGTGGTCTCGGCCTTCGGGCTCATGGAGTCTCCCGCAGCCCTGGCGGTCCCGGCGCTATGCGCCCTGTGCGCCCTCGGTTTCGGTGGCGTGTCGGTGCTGGTGTCCGGTCTCAGCCGGAGCTACGACGCCTTCAACTACTACTTCACCCTGGGCATCACTCCCGTCTTCATGTTCTCGGGCATCTTCTTCCCCCTCGACCGGTTGCCGTCCTGGGTGCGCACGGCCGCCTGGTTCAACCCTGTCACTCACGCCACCGACGCCATGCGCGCCTTGTGCTACGGAGCGCTGAATCTCTCCATCCTGGGGGACATCGCCTGGCTGCTGGTCTTCGCGATCCTGCCGCTTCCGCCGGCCATCCGTCTCATTCGCCGGCGTCTGATGCCATGATCTTCCGGCGGCGCAACTCGCGGGCCAGCGCGCGCAAGGCCTGGCCGCGGTGGGAGATCCGGTTCTTCTCGTCGGAGGAGAGCTCGGCCATGGTCTGCGTGTACCCCGCCGGCACGAACACCGGGTCGTAGCCGAAACCGTTGTGGCCCCGCGGGGCATCGATGATCTCGCCCAGGCACTCTCCGCGGGCCAGCAGGCACTGGTCGCTCGGGCCCACCAGCGCCACCACGCACACGAAGCGCGCCGTCCGATGCGGCGAGGCGACACAGGAAAGCTCGCGAAGGAGCTTTTGCGTGTTGGCCCGGTCGCGCGCCTCGGCGCGGTCCATGCTCGCCGCGTAGCGGGCCGAGCGCACCCCCGGCGCACCCCCGAGCGCGTCCACCGCAAGCCCGCTGTCATCGGCGAGGCACCAACCGCCCACCAGAGCCTGCAGCGCGCGGGCCTTGGACACGGCGTTCTCCTCGAAGGTGTCGCCTTCTTCCGGGAACTCCACCTCGCTCCCCACGCCCGCCTCCTCCAGGGTGAGCAAGGCATATCCGAGCGGCCCCAGGATCTCCTCGGCCTCGCGGCGCTTGCCCGCGTTGCGGCTGGCGAGGCACAGCTTCACCGCGGCTCCCCCGGTGCGCCCTCGACCCCGGATTGCTTGCGGATCAGCAGCTCGCGGAACTCGGCCACCGCCTCGCGCACCACCTCCGCGACCTTCTGTTGCACAACCTCCTTGCGGACCTCGGCCTCCTCCACGGGGTTGGTGATGAACCCCACCTCCAGCAGCACCGCCGGCATGCGGGTGAGGCGCAGCACGTAGAAGTCGGCCTGCATCACCCCGTGGTCGGGAAAGCCCAGCGAGCGCACCAGCCGCTCGTGGACCGCGTAGGCCATGCGCGAGCTGTCGCGCAGCACCTCGACGCGCTGCATGTCCTGGAGGATCGAGGCCACCACGTCACCGGTGGCCTCGGCGCCTTTTTCGACCGAGTTTTCGGCCGAGGCCACACGCCGGGCTTCCTCGCTGGAGGCGGAAACGGCGTGGAAGAACGTCTCCAGGCCGCGGTACCAGCGGGCCACGTTGCCGTTGTTGTGTACGCTCACGAACAGATCGGCGCCCACCCGGTTGGCGAGCTCCACCCGCTGGGCCATGCTGACGTCCTCGTCGCCAGCGCGGGTCATGATCACCTCTACGCCGGGGAGACGAGAAAGCTCGCGCCGGATGCGCGTGGCCATCTGCCAGGTGATGCTCTTCTCGCGGGTGCCGCGCGCGCCGATGGCGCCCTGCTGGCTCTTGCCCGCGCCGCCGTGCCCCGGGTCCAGCACCACCCGCAGCCGCTCGATGGCACCGATGCCAGCGGAGCCAACGCTCGCCGGCAACCGCGGGAATCCCGGTCCCTGGCCAACCTCCGCCACCGCGTCCGGATCCAACAGGCCTCGCGCGGCTGTCCCCTGCACGAACACTTCCCCCGGAAGGACGAGACCGCCGGCGAGGCGCGCCTCCTCTCCCTTGAGGACCACCGCGCCCCGGGGAGTGACGAGGCGTGGCCGGGCTTCCTCGCCCGCCCGGGCCGGCCGGGACAGAGCCGCGAGCGCGAAGATGGTCAGGAACAGATTCGCCGACGAAACGCGCATCAAAATCATGGTAGCCGCGTTGCGGGCGCAAGACAAGGACCGCGCCTCGGGGGGGGAACGCATTGACTCCGTGGCGCGCCTTCGGTACAAATTTGTTCGATGAGAGCGACCTTCGCACTGGTGACCCTGGTGTTGGCCCTGGGCGCCTTCCCCGGATCCTCGTCCGCCCGCTCCTGGAAGGGGGCGGTGCCCGGCAAGACCACCCGGCAGCAGGTGATCGACAAGTTCGGAGAGGCCAACCGTTCCTTCTCCAAGGGTGGCGAGCTGTCGGATGGCCTGAGCTACCAGGGGAAACAAGCCATCGCGGGCGCCACCGAGGCGGACTTCTTCTTCGACAAGAACGGCATCCTGTTCCGCATCGACGTGTTCCCGGCGCGGCGGCTCGGCAAGTCCGACATCCTGCGGGTCTACGGCGAGAAGTACGCCGAGCGGGTCACGCCGCGAGGCCACACCTACTTCGACTACGCCGACGAAGGCCTGGTGGTGTTCTTCCACAAGGACACCGGCGAGGTGACGACCATGACCTACACCGCGCCGGCGCAGAAAACGGCGCGAGAAAAGGCCCGCTAGCCCGGGGGGACAATGCTCGTCTACGGCCTCACCGGAGGCATCGGGGCCGGCAAATCCGTCGTGCGGGAGATGTTCGCGGCGAGTGCGATCCCGACCTTCGACGCCGACGAGATCGGTCGCAAGCTGCTGGAGGCGGATCTGGCGCTGGTGCGTGAGGTGCTGCGCATGTTCCCCGGCTGTGAAAACGCCAACCAAAGCCTGGATCGGCAGGCCCTGGCGGTGCGGGTCTTCTCCGATCCGGCGGCGCGCCGCCGCCTGGAGGACTTGCTGCACCCGGCCATCCTGTCCCGCTTCCGCCTCGAGCTGGAGCGCCTCCCCCGCCCCCGGCCGGTCTTCTGCGTGCTGGAAGGCGCGCTACTGGGAGATACCCGCACCCGCTTTCCCCTGGTCGGGCTCATCGTGGTGACCGCGCCGGCGGCGCTGCGCCTGCAACGGGCCAGCGAACGCCCCGGCGCGGATCCGAACTCGGCGCAGGCGAGGTTGGAGGTCCAACGGCCCCAGGCCGAGAAGCTGGCCCGCGCGACCCACTGGATCGACAACAGCGGGTCCCTGCAAGACACCGAGCGCCAGTTCCGTTGTGTCTTGGCCAGCATCCAAAAAGAGTGTGGAGGTCCGGTATGACTCGTCCGCGACCGAACAGCCGAAAGAAGCCCCTCTCCTCCCGGCGCCACGTCCTGGTCACCGGCTACCCCGGCTTCATTGGCAAACGCCTGGTGCGGCGTCTGCTGCAGGAACGCCCCGGACGGTTGTCCCTGTTGGTCCAGCCCAAGTTCATGGAGGATGCCCGGCGCTACATCGCGGCCTGTGGCGCGAAGGAGGGCCCCGCGGTCCAGCTTCTGGCGGGAGACATCGCCGACATGCACCTCGGCCTGGCCGCCGCCGAGATCGACGAGCTGGCCGGTGAGGTGGACGAGATCTTCCACCTGGCGGCCGTCTCGTACCTGGGCGTCAGCGAGGACCTCATGTGGCGGGTCAACGTGCGGGGCACCGCGAACCTGCTGGAGGTGGCCGAGAACGCGCGCCACCTGCGGCGCTTCGTGCACATGAGCACCTGTTTCGTCTCTGGCGATCGGCAGGGCGTGATCTCCGAGGACGAGCTCGACGAGGGACAGGGGTTCCGCACACCTTACGAGCGCACCAAGTTCGAGTCTGAGAAGAGAGTCCAGGCGGCGGCGGCGCGCCTGCCCGTCACCGTGGTGCGGCCGTCGCTGGTGGTGGGCGACTCGCGCACCGGCGAGATCGGCCGCTTCGACGGCCCGTACGCGCTGGCCATCCTGTTGGCGGCCTCGCCGCTGTCGTCCTTTCCCCTGCCCGGCCGCATGGAGGCGCCGCTGAACGCGGTCCCGGTGGACTACGTCGTCGAGGCCATGCTGCGCCTGGGAGAGTCGCCCGAGGCCGAGGGCAAGACCTTCCACCTGGTCGATCCCCACCCGCTATCGGCGCGCCGGGTGTACGACCTCATCGCCCTGCGCCTGGGCAAGAAGCCGGCCCGGCTGCGGGTCTCCGCCATGCTCACCGAAACCGTGCTCCGGCTCCCCGGGCTGGAGCGGATGTTCCGCGACCACCGCCAGGCCATCGCCTGCCTGAATACGCTGGCCTTCTACACCAGCCGCAATACCGAGTCCGTGCTCGGCGCGCAGGGTCTGCGCTGCCCGCCGCTGGAGAGCTACCTGGACCCGCTGGTGGACTTCGTGAAGGCTTCCTTCGCCGCGCAAAAGAAGAAGAGGGACTCGGTCGAGGACCCGCTCTCCTGAGCCTTTTGACGCGACCCTCGGCCGCCGTTTGGCTCCATTCAGATGCGCTCTTGGCTGGCTGACCTTGCGGCCAGACGCATCAGAACCCGATAATGCACCCTCACCCAGGAGGAGAACGCCGCCTCGCGAATTCTACCGTCGCCCGAGCGCTCACTTGCTCTCGATGACCTTGTCCTGGAGCAGGTTGGCCAGGATACGCAGCCCCTCGATCTGAGGAAGCCCGCAGATGGAGAGGATCTCGTCGTAGGAGATGTTCCCGTCCACCAAGGACAGCACGAAGCCGGCGCGGTGATCCAGGTTGAGCCAGATGATCTCGTCGCCCGACATGCGGACCCGCGGGACGGCCTGCAGGCTGCCCAGCTTGGAGGTGAGGATGGAGGTGAGGCCCTGCTCGGCCTCCTCGCGCATCTTCTGGGCCCGTGCCTCCCCGGGGTGCTGCAAGAGGACCTTGTCGGCAAGTTCCAGGGCGCCGGTGAAGTCGTCGAGGTCCAGCAAATCCTTGATGCCTCGGATCATCTGCTCCAGGCTCTTCTCCGACTCGGCCGCGGATGGCACCATGACGGCGGCACCGGGTATCGTGCCCGCCACCAGATCGAGCGCAGACGGCGGAATGCTGGCCACCGCCGGTGGCCGGCTGGGGCGCAGCACCGGTATCCCCGGCGGTGGCGGGTTCACCACCGGCACCGGCGAAGCCGGCGGGGCGGGCGGTTTGGGTTGTGAGATCTCCAGACGGACACGCGGCTCGGTCTTGGGGACCATGGACCAGCCGGTCGGCAACGGCGTGGCGGGGGCCTCCGCCGGGAAGAGCGCGGGAGGCACCGGGATCTCGTCGACGCTACCGGCCCCAGGTGAGTTCCCCGCTGGGACCTCTGGTTTCTGGGGAGCCGGCCGCGCAGGAAGTGTCGAGGAGAGGATGCGATCCACCACGGGGACTTCTGCCGGGACCGGAGGCGGCATGGCGGCAAAAGCCGGCCCGGTCGGGACGATCGGCGGTGCCATGGGCGGAGGCGCGGGAAAGACCGCCGGCGTTGGTGGCGCTGCCGGGGGCGGCGGCGCGGGAGCGACGGGGGCGGTCCTGCCGGGCCCCAGCGGCTCGGAAGGAACCTTGCTGGAGACATCGAACAGATCGCCCCACTGGCTGGCGTTCAGGATGGGACGGGCCGGCGGGGTATAGCTGGGCTGGGTCTGCCAGGCCGGTGGCGACGTCGGCTTCTGGGTTGCCGCAGCGGGTGGGACCGGCACGACCGGCGGGCTGTCCGTCAGGGTCGGGCTGGTCTGGGCCGGCGCGGCGTCCTGGGGTTGGGCGGCAAATGCCGCCACCTCCAGCGTGGGATCCGAGCCCTTGTCCGGGCGATAGGGCTTGGTCGGCTCGGTCTGCCCCGGCGCCCAGTTCTCCTGGACGAAGCGGATGTATTCGCGCGCGCGCTGGTTGCTCGGATCCAGCAACAACACCCGGCGCCAGACCTCCAGCGCGTCGTCCACCCGCCCCAGACCATAATACGTCAGGCCCTCATCCAGCAGGCGGTGGATGTCGTCGGGTTCGCCCATGGTCTTTCGCGCCTCAGCCCTTTCGAGCCGCCAGGCTCTTGAAGGTGGTCAGGGTGCGCTCCAGCCCTTCCCGGCTGTCGGAGAGGCTGTTCAGCTCGCGCCGCTTGATGGCCAGGCGGGCTCGCTGGATGGTGGCCTCGGCCTTGTTCAGCGCCTCGCGGGAGAAGCGTGAGGCCGAGAT
This sequence comes from Myxococcales bacterium, assembly GCA_012798435.1. Classification (GTDB taxonomy): domain Bacteria; phylum Myxococcota; class B64-G9; order B64-G9; family B64-G9; genus JAAZNF01. The sequence continues at coordinate 22,306 of JAAZNF010000038.1, forward strand.
CACCTCGCCCACCCCGGGCAGGAGCTTCTCGATCTCCTCGATGATCTTTTCCACCTGGACGCGCTGTTTCTCGAACTCCTCGTCCTGGGCGGCGGACAGCAGGTAGTCGCGGTTGTCCTCCGCCATGCGCTGCACCTCGTCCTCGGTGAGGCCCGAGGTGGCGGTGACCACGATGGACTGCTGGCGTCCAGTCTCGATGTCCTTGGCCGAGACCGACACGATGCCGTCGGCCGATATGTCGAAGCGGATCTCGATCTCCACCTCGCCGCGTGGCGCCTCGCGCAGGCCGGAGAGGATGAACTCGCCGAGCAGCTCGTTCTCCGAGGCCACCTTGCTCTCGCCCTGGAACACCATGATGCGGGCCGAGGTCTGCCCGTCCTTGACGGTGGTGAACATGTGGCTGGCGCTGGTGGGCACGGTGGTGTTCTTCTGGATCAAGGTCTGGAAGTAGCCACCCACGATCATGATGCCGAGCGAGTGCGGGGTGACGTCGAGCAGCAGGGTCTCTTCCTTCTTGCCCGGGCCCTCGCTGACCAGGGCGAACCCCTGGATGGCCGCGCCCAGCGCCACCACCTCGTCCGGGTGCACGTTCTTGCACGGCTCACGCCCGAAGTACTTCTGCACCAGCTCCTGCACTTTGGGCATGCGGCTCTGCCCGCCCACCAGGATGACGTCGGAGATGTCCTTGGGGGTGAGCCCGGCGTCCTTGATGGTCCGGTCGCAGATGTCGATGGTGCGCTCCACCAGGTCGATGGTGAGCTCCTCCAGCTTCTTGCGGTCCAGCATCTTCTGGAAGTGCAGGGTGCGGTTCTTGCCGGTGGAGAACAAGAATGGCAGGTTGATCTCGACCTCGTTCTGAAAGGACAGCTCGCACTTGGCCTTCTCGGCGGCGTCCTTGAGGCGCTGCAGGGCCATGGGGTCGGTGCGCGGATCGAGGTTGTGCTCCTTGGCGAAGTTGAACACCATCCAGTCGGTGATGCGCTGATCGAAGTCCTCGCCGCCCAGGAAGGTGTCCCCGGCGGTGGCGATGACCTCGTACACCCCGTTGCCGATCTCCAGGATCGAGATGTCGAAGGTGCCGCCGCCCAGGTCGTACACCGCCACGCGCTTTTCGATCTTCTTGCCGAAACCATAGGCCAGGGCGGCGGCGGTGGGCTCGTTGATGATGCGTAGCACGTCCAAGCCGGCGATGCGCCCCGCGTCCTTGGTGGCGGTGCGCTGGCCGTCGTTGAAGTAGGCCGGGCAGGTGATCACCGCCTTGGAGATGGGCGCCTTGAAGAACTCCTCGGCCACCCGTTTCATCTCGGTGAGCACGATGGCCGAGATCTCCGGGATGCTGTATTGCCGGTCCTGCACCTGCACCCGGATGTCGTTGTGCGGCCCCTCCATCATGCGGTAGGGCATGCGCTCCTTCACCTGCTGTACCAGCTCGCTGTTCCACTTGCGCCCGATGAAGCGCTTCACCGCGAACAGGGTGTTCTGGGGATTGGTGATGGCCTGGCGCTTGGCCAGGTGTCCCACCAGGCGCCGCCCGCCGGCGGTGAAGGCCACGATGGAGGGGGTGGTGCGGTAGCCGCCCTTGTTGGCGATCACCAGAGGCGCGCCGTTCTCCACCACCGCCACGCACGAATAGGTGGTGCCGAGGTCGATTCCCAGTACTCGTTCCATGCGCTCTCCCGTGGTGCGCGGGTCAACCCCGCGTCCGGCGCAGCTCCTTGAGCCGGGCCTGCACTTCCTCGTCCGCCGGCTTGTGCTCCGCGTAGCGGGCGTACTCCCGCAAGGCGTTCTTGTTCATCCCGAGTTCGAGGTAGAGCTCTGCCAGGATACGCATGAGCTCCGCGTTGTCCGGATCCAGCGCCTGGGCCCGGCGGCAGTAGTTGACCGCCGTGCGCAGGTCGCGCTTGGCCGCGAGCAGGAGCTCCGCGGCCTTGGCCAGGGCATGCGGCTCGTCCGGCAAAAACTCGAGTACCCGCAGGTACGTACGCAGGGCGTCCTCGGACCGTCCCATGGACTCCTCGGAGCGGGCTCGCTTCAGGTCCTTCTCGGCCCGGATCTTGCCCGCCTTGGGCTTGACCTCCTCCGCGAGTTTCTCGTACTCGGCCTGGCCCGGGTCCAGCGAAAGCGAGAGCTGGATCTCGTTCATGGCGCGCACCGGGTCGTTGCGCTTCAGGTAGTCCTGGGCCGAGGCGAAATGCTCGCGGGCCTGGGCTTTTCGCTGGGAGAGCGGCATGCGCCGGAGCAGCCGCTGGCGACGCTCCTCGCGCATGCGCTCGTCGCGCTCCTGGATGGCCTTGAGCTTGCGGGCGGCCTCCAGCTCCTCGGGGGTGGGTTCGTAGGGGAGCGTGGCGTCGTAGGCCTTGCGCTGTTCGGGGTTCGAGAGCACCTCGTAGGCCCGCGTCACGCGCTTGAAGATGTCCTCCACCCGCGTCTTGAAGCTCCCCAGCTCCTTGCGAAAGTAGGTGTCCGGATGGTACTGGCGCGAGATCTCGAAGTAGGCCCGCTTGATGTTGCGCTGATCCGCGTGGCGCTCGACCTCGAGGAGCTGGTAGTGGGTCAGCTCGTTCATCTTCTGGTGCAGGTAGAGGATCTTGCGCCGGGTCGCCTCGTCGAGATCGGCCTTCTCCTCCAGCAAAGTGTCGTCGAACGCCATGTTCAGCCACGGCTGCTTGTCGGGCGGCGCCGGCTCAGCGGATGTCGCCTCGGCGACCTGATCGGGCGAGGGCGCGGTCGGCTTGAGCTCCTCCGCGGTGTGGCGCCGGCCGCCGGATTCCCAGCCGACCAGGCCCTTGTCACGCAGTGAATCGAACAGGGCCCGGCCGCGTTCGAGCGGAAACCCCGAGGTCTGGATCAGGAGCTGCATGGTGGAGACGCCGTCCACCTTGAAGAGCAGGAAGGCTTCTTCCGGGGAGAGCTGAACCGCGGAGGGATCGATCGAGCCTGTGCGCTGGGGCACGATGCGCGCTTCCGGCCCTTCGTCGCTGCCGGAGGTGTTGGTTTCTTCCGTCGTCAACCTCCCCTCCCGGGATTTCAGGCCTGGCCGAAATTTTCGCCGACGTGCCGGCCCGCGCGCCCTCCATTATCGCGGGCCCCCACTGGAAGTCAAGGTAACTGCGACGAAAAAGGCCCTAGCGCAGAGCCTTTCCGGTCATGGGGACGAACCGTACGTCGAGCCTCGCGAGCTCCACGAGCTTTCCATCCCGTTTTACATAGGTGTAAAGCACCTGGCTTCCCTCCGGCCCGAGCGGGACCGAAAGTCGGCCGCCTTCTCGAAGCTGGGCGACGATGGGCGGCGGGATCGCGCGCGGCGCGGCGGTGATGATGATGGCATCGAACGGCGCCTCCTCGGGCCAGCCGTCCCACCCGTCAGCCACCCGGAGCGCGACCTGATATCCCAGATCGCTCAGGATACGGCCCGCCCGCCTAGATAGTTCATCAATTATTTCAAGGGAGTACACCCGGGCGCCGATCTCTGCCAGGATGGCCGCCTGGTATCCCGAACCGGTGCCGACCTCCAGCACCTTGTCCCCCCTGTGGAGTTTCAGAGACTCGGTCATGTACGCCACGATGAAGGGCTGGGAGATGGTCTGGCCCTGACCGATGGGGAGCGGGTAGTTGCCGTAGGCCTCGTCGAGCTGGGCCTCGGGTACGAAACGGTGCCGCGGCACCTTTCCAATGGCCGAAAGGACCGCCGGATCGCGAATCTCGGACCGCAGCTCGGACACCAGCGCAGCACGGCGCCGCGCGAAGGTCTCCTCGTCGGGCGTGCCGGCCAAACACGAACCACAGCCGCAGCCTGCCAACCAGGCTCCCGCGAAGATGAGGCCCATGATCCAAGGCCCGGTCGTCAGGTGTCGCCGCCGCAGATCCATTGGACTCCGATCTTTTTCAATATCGGGGTCACCCCTTCCACATCGGAGGCCATCTCGACCTCCACCTGGAGAAAGCGGCCCATCACCTGGCCCGCCAGGAGCAGATCGGCCGGCGACACGGTGAAGGGACCGAAGCGCTGTGAACCGGGGATGGCTTCGCGCGTGTCGGCGGCGCGCACGTAGACCTTGAGCGAGGTCCCTGCCGGGACGGTGGCCTCCCAGGACACCTGTTTCCACTGGGTGCTCACCGAAGGCATGCAGCCTTCGAACACCTGCCGGTAGGTGCCGCGGGGCGCGGTGAAGTTGCGCAGCGCGAACCCGGTGAAGTCGGAGTACGTGTAGGTGCCGAGCCCGACCGGGTAGCAGTCCACCCCGCCCTGGGTGTCGACGCGGCAGGCGGTGCCGGTGCCGCCATCGTTGCGGTTGACGCCCCAGGCGCAGCCGTCGAAGTCGATCCCCACGCCGATGGTCTCGAAGCCGTTGGGGAAGTCGAAGGTTTGCAGGTTCGAGCCGTCGTCGGCCCGGAAACGGGTCACGCGCCCGACGTACTCGCTGCTCGTGGTCCAGGAGTGCGCCAGCCAGATGTTGCCATCCCCGTCCGCAGCAATGCCCCGGCCCACGCCCAGCCCCGGCGTCATCACCACCATGGTCTGGCCCGTGGCGGGGTCGTAGGAGGCGGCGCCCTCCTGCTGGTAGCCACCCACCCACACACGGTTCTTGGCGTCGATGGCGATGCCGTAGGAGCCCGCGAAACCTTCCAGTTGGATGAGCGGCCCGGCGCTGTGGGCGGCGGTGTCGATGTACGAGATGACCCCGGCGTTCTGCTGTGTGGTCCACACTCGCCCCAGGGAGTCGATGGCCGCCCCGTAGGGGTGCAGCGGGACGTCCACGGTCTCCAGCACCCGGCCGTCGTCGTAGGCCAGGTGGTAGAAGCGCCGCTCGTTGTAGCAACCGACCCAGGCGTTGGCACCCTCGTCGGCGGTCCCGGCGTCGAGGGCCAGGGCGCGCGGCACCCCGTTCTGCCCGCCCACGTTGACGGTGAACAGGATGCACTCGTCGGCGTCGCCCAAGAACTCCGCCGGATCGCCCAGGTCGATGACGCCGTTGTCGTTGGCGTCGTGAGAGGTGTCGATGCGGCCGTTCTGGTTGATGTCGTTGCAGTTCTCGTGGGCGATCTTGGTCACCGTCCCCTGGTAATTGAAGGCCCGGTTGGCCACCCACACGTCGCCGTTGAAGTCCACCGCGGTGCGCGAGGGGGCGTTGGCGCCGCCTGCTGGCGCCGAGCCGCGGTTGCGCGGATCGGGCGAGGTCAGCGCCGAGACGTAACGGCCCTCCTCCTTGCCGGTCTTGGTGTTGACCTTGGAGACGGTGCCCTCGTCGGAGTTGGCCACCCACAGGAAGGTCAGCTCGGTCTGGTGCTGCCCCGGCTCGAGCACCACGTTCCCGTCGGGGTCCAGATCCAGGCCGCGGCCGTTCTGATCATCCACCACGAAGCCGGTGCCGGTGCCGGGTCCGATCTCCTGCCCGTAGCAGCGCGGGCCGCAGTCGGTGCAATGGATGCCGTCGTCGGTCTTGCCGTCGCAGTCGTTATCGAAGCCGTCGCACACCTCGTCCACCGGAAGCACCTGGCCCTCGCAGACGCCGAACTTTTCGTTGTAGCAGCGGCGGATCCCCGAATGGCACAGCCCCTTGCCGTTGAGGTCGGGGTCGGCCTCGAAGCAGCTCTGCGTCTCGTCCCCGGTGCATTCACAGCCGGCGTGGGGCACCACCGCGCAGTCGCAGGAGAAGTTGAGCCCGGGATCGGAGTCATCGCAGTCCGGGCCCAGCCGGCAGTTCTCGCCGTAGCCGTCGCCGTCGCCGTCCAGGCACTCGCCGGTGTTGTTGCCCGTTCCACCGCAATCGCAGCCGGCACCGACCCAGAGCAGAGCCAGCACTCCCGGTACCACCCACTTGCGAACGATCGCCGCTTTCATGGGCTCCTCCGCGAAGAGATCATTACCCAGCATTCCATCTCGACCCAGAGCAGAAGCATTGTACACCGGACAGGGGTCTTCCGGCAATGGCGGACGGTGTCTCGAAAGAATGACCTGCTAGCGGATCGACTGCAACGCCAGGACCTGCGCCTTGCGGAACATATCGATGGATTCTCCCAGGATGCGGGCCAGCTCCTGGGGCGCGTGGAAGCCCATGGAGTTCTCGGCGGCCACGAAGTCCAGCCGCCACTGGGCCGCTCGCTGCAGCTTCTCCAGCTCCGGCAGGCGCGGGTCGCCATCGCCCCTCTCGCGGCGCAGGGCGGCCATGGCATCGATGGCCTCCACCGCCGCCGCCCCCGCGCGCTCCAGCAGCGCCGCGTGCCGGTCCTGGATGGCGTAGGCCCGCTCCAGCATGTCCTGCTCGCTGCCGGGGTGGCAGGCGCCGCAGGAGCGGCTCACCTGGAGGAGCGGGCTCCTCACCCAGTGCTCGGAGATCTTGAGCGCCCCCTCGCGCTTGTAGGGCATGTGGCAGTCGGCGCAGGCCACCCCTGAGCGGGCGTGGATGCCCTGGCTCCACACCTCGAACTCCGGGTGCTGGGCCTTGAACTGCGCAAAGCCGGTCTCGGCGTGCACCCAGTCGCGAAAGGGCTTTCCGTCGACCTGCATGTCGGCGTAGTTGGACTCGATCTCCTCCACCTTGAGACCCTTCGCCCAGGGGAAGAAGATGGTCATCCCCTTGCCGCAGAAGTACTCCACGTGGCACTGTCCGCATACGAAGGAGCGCATCTCCTGGCGCGTCGCATCCCGGTTGGGATCGTAGCGCGTATTGCGGCCGCCCGCGCGCCAGCGCTCGATGCTGGCGAGGTGTGGCACGGCGGCGGAGGAGGCGGCCAGATCCCCGACGGCCCGGATGAAGGCCGGGCGCGTCACCCGCAGCTCCATGCTGTCCGGATCGTGGCAGTCCACGCAGGAGAGCGGATGAGCGCCGCCGGACGTCTGCGAGAGCAGGCGGTGGGCGTCCCAGTAGTTCATGGCGCCCACCTTCTCGAGCCCGGCAAAGATCTGCTCCTGCTGCGAGCCCTGCGGCAGGGCCTCGCGGCCGAGCGAACGGTAGAGCGGCATGACGGAGGCGTGGCAGTGCAGGCAGTTGCCGCTCTGCTTGTTCTCCTCGGGGACGTTGCGGCGGGTGACCTCCTGGTCCTTCAGCATGTAGGCGTGCCCGCGCCGGTCGCGGTAATCCACCGCGAACAAATACCCGGCGAAGATGCGCCGAAGCCACGGGTACTTGTCGCTCTTTTGCGGCGGCAGGCCACCCTCGGGTCCGATCAGCCCGCCGCCGTAGCGGGTGGCGCTGGCCTCCTCGGTGCGCCGGTAGCCGTCGTACTGGCGCGGCCAGTTGGCGCCCCACTTCTTGGGATCCACGTCGTCCTCGGAGAGCTCCACCAATTTCAGGTACGGGTTCTTGGCTTCCTGCTTGCGCTCGAAGATGTTGGTGAGCAGCGCCGCCACGAGCACGGCGGCCAGGGCCGCGCCCAGCCCGACCCCCAGGTAGGGTAGGCTTGCTCGCAGTGAAAACCGTCGTTCCATGACTTTCTCCTCTATCTTCGCGCCTCGTGACCCACCGCCCGGTGGCACTGGGTGCACAGCACCGCGTCGTCTGCCGATGTCGCACCGCGCACCATCTCCTGCACGAGGTCCGCGTGGCAGCGCAGGCAGTTCTGCTGTAACACGCTGTGGTTGAAGGGTTTGATGCGGATGGGCTCGTCGAAGACCTTGCGCTCGCCGGGCAGGTCCGGGCGCGGGCTCTGAAAGGTGAACCCCATGGCGTGATGGTAACCGTTGCGGGCCTTGGCCAGGTACTTGGCGAAGAAGCCGGCCGGCAGGTGGCAGTCGCCGCACCCGGCCACCGCGTGGTGCGGCCCCTTGCGCCAGGAGTCGAAGTGCCCGCGCATGATGTGACAGTTGGCGCAGGCGGCCGGATCGTCGTAGAGGTACGAGAACCCCTCGGCGTAGCCGAAGGTGAAGGCGCCCAGGCCGGCCAGCACGCCACCGAGCGCGGCGATCAGGAGCCAGCGGAGGGACAGGGCCGGGCGAATCACCGCGCTCCCTCCTTCCCGAGCGTCGGGGCCTCCCGCCGGCCGACCAGCAGGTGCCGCAGCGCCATCACGGGGTGACGCCAGGCCATCCGCGGCCCCGCGTAGCGCATCACCCGGCGGATGGCCTCTCGTGATTCCGGCCGGAAGCAATGGACCGGACAGCGTTGACAGGTCGGCTTGTCGGCACCGAAGCGGCAGGCGCGCACCCGCCGCTCGGCGTAGGCGGCCAGCTCCGCGCAATTTTCGCAGAGCCCCGCCGCGCCTCCATGCTGCGCGGCGCAATACATCCCGATCATCGTTCGCACCGTCTCGATCTCCCGATCGATCCGGCGACTGGCGGCTGCCCGCATCAAGGGTCCTCCCCGGAATCCTCTCAGGCCCCACGGATCATGACGAGCAGCATCTTGAAGCGTTCGCTCGCCCGCAGCGCGTGCGGCACGTTGGCCGGCATGAGGATCATTTCCCCTGCCTTCACCCGCCGCACCACGTCCCCGATGCGGATCTCGGCGCTGCCGGACACGACCTGCACCAGGGCGTCGAACGGCGCGGTGTGCTCGCTGAGCCCCTGCCCCCGATCGAAGGCGAAGGCGGTGACGGTGCCGGTCTTGCGCTTGAGGATCTCCCGGCTGACGATGGCGCCCTTCTGGTAGGCGACCAGCTCCGCCACCCGGCCACAGTCAAAGGCCGTCCGCCCGGCACGATTCGTCTTCTGACTCATCTCGCTCGCCTCCCTCGCAGCACGTCCTCGATAACGCGCCATACCTTCTCGACGATGGCACCGTGAGAACGGCTCTTCACCACCCGGACCCCGACGTGGGACAACGCGTGGATGGCGCCGAGCACGATGACGGCCGCCGCCTCCGGGTCGAGACGCGGGTCGAGCTCTCCCCTGGCCGCCGCGTGCCGGATGCAGTCTCGCACGAACTTTTGCGAGCGCCGCTTGAACTCGGCCAGGCGCCGCGCCATCGTCTTCCCCGCCGCCCGGCCCAGGTGTTGCGATTGCAGCAGGCGCGAGACGTCGGGGTGGGCATGGATGACGTCGATCCGGTACCGAAAGACCTTTTCCAGGCAGCGCAACGGATCATCGTCCCCCAGTGGGAATCCCGAGAACAGCCTCGCCTCCATGCTCTCGATGACCGCGTCCACGATGGCGCTCATGCTGGGAAAGTGCCGAAAAAGCGCACCGGGGGTGATGCCCAGCTCGTCGGCCAGGGCCTGCGCGGTGAACTCGCGCGGGCCGCGGCGCGCAAGCAGCCGCAGCGCCACGCGGACGATATGCTCGTTGGAGTACCGCGCCGGTCGGGACATGGATTGCCCCTTTCGCCACCAGCCTACCCGCGGACATTTTTTTGTCAATAAGTATTTACTTATTTACCGGGTGCATTATCATAGGAGTCGCTTGCGTCCGCCCCCTGAACCTGGAGGTGTGTCCATGAAGCTTTCGCAGAAGACCAAGGTCCACGAGCTGCTCGCCACCTATCCGTTCCTGGAGGACTTCCTGGTGTGCCGCAGCCCGAAGTTCTCGATGCTCAAGAACCGCATGGCCCGCGCCACCATCGGCCGCCTGGCCACCTTGCGAGCCGCGGCCGGGATCGCCGATCTCGACCTGGGGACGCTGCTCGACGAGCTGGCCGCGGAGATCCAGCGGGTCACGGGTGCGCGGCCCGAGATCGAAAAGCCCGAGGCGGGATCCGCGCCGGGCAGAGCCGAGCGCCTGAGCGCGCTCAAGTCCATCATCCAGGAGCTGCACGACGGCGGCGATCTGGAGAAAGCCCGGGCGCGCTTCCAGGAGGCGGTGGAGGACGTAGAGGCCTCCGAGATCGCGGCCATGGAGGAAGAGCTGATCCGGGGCGGGCTCCCGGTCTCGGAGGTGCAGCGCCTGTGCGACGTCCACGTGGGGGCGTTCCGGCACGCGCTGGACGAGCACCTACAGGTGGACGTGCCGCCGGGCCACCCGGTGCACACCTACCGTGCGGACAACCGGGCGATCTCTCGGCTGGCCGAGGAGCTGGGCTCCCTGGCGCGTGCGGCCGCCGGGGGAGAGGCGCAGGCGCTTCCCAAGGCGCGCTCCGTCCTGGAGCAGCTCGCGGGCATTGAAAACCACTACCAGAGGAAAGAAAACCAGCTCTTTCCGCTGCTCGAGCGCCACGGCGTGACTGGACCCTCGCAGGTCATGTGGGGGGTACACGATCAGATCCGCGCCGCGCTGAAAACCGTCCGCGCAGCCGCCGACAAGCAAGACACGAACGCCTTTGCCGAGAAGGCGCCGGCGCTGGCCCGGGACATCGCGGAGATGGTCTACAAGGAAGAAAAGATCCTGTTTCCCTTGGCCCTGCAGACGCTCACGGACGGGGAGTGGGCCGAGGTCCGGCGCGGCGAGGACGAGCTGGGATACGCATTGGAGAAGCCCGCCGCCGACTGGCCCGCGCATTCGCCAGCGCCCTCCCCCACCCCGGCCCCCGCCAACGCCCCGGAGCTCCTTCCGCTCAAGACCGGGGCGCTCTCCCTCGAACAACTCAACCTGATCCTGACCCACTTGCCGGTGGACCTCTCCTTCGTCGACGAGAGCGACACGGTGCGCTTCTACTCCGAGGGACCGGCGCGGATCTTCCCGCGCAGCCCGGCGGTGATCGGCCGCAAGGTGCAGCAGTGCCACCCGCCGAAGAGCGTCCATATCGTCCAGGAGATCCTCGACGCCTTTCGCAATGGCTCAAAGGACGTGGCCGAGTTCTGGATCCCGCTCGGCGGTAAGTTCATCCACATCCGCTACTTCGCGGTCCGCGACGCGGACAAGAAGTACCGCGGCTGCCTGGAGGTGAGCCAGGACGTCACCGCCATCCGGACGCTCCAGGGCGAGCAGCGGCTGCTCTCCTGGATGAAGCCCTCGAAGCCTGATGCCTGAACCACATGCTCTCGGGGCCAGGCGCCCAAGCGCGCCATTACAAACCGGGTGGCGCACGTTGCGTCTGAACGCGCTTGCTCTGGTAGCATCGCCGTCAGCCGTTCCATCAGGCGGAGCTGGCCCCGCCGTGACGAGAACCCATTCACCTCCACCCTGAGGTCGGCCTTCTCCTGCGCCCGCTCCTCCGCCCACGGCACGGCTGACCACAGGGCGCCGCTGAAAACCGCCACCACCGCAAGGCTTCGCAGCATCGTGGTCCTCCGGGAAAGGACGTCATCCACCATGACCGAAATGCCGCTCACCTGCAAGCGGCTTGACCCCGGCCGCCGCTGCGGATACCCTCGCGCCGCACCTTCGCGAAGGGAACTCGATGAAGCTACGCTGCCTCCGCTCCATCACCGTGAACGAACCCGCCGTCGAAGGCCGCTCCGTGCGGGCCGCCATCGAGTGCCGCGATCTTTCGGGCCGGCGGGCGGAGTTCGTGCTGCGCACCCGCTACGACCGCTCCCCCGGCGAGCGCCCGGAGGATCTGTTGCCGTTGTTCCGATTGGCCGCCGCCATGCCCCTGCTCAACTACGGCCTGTTCGCGGACGAGATCCGGCTGCGCTTCCCTCTCGCGCGCGCCGATGCGTCCCTGCTCTCCGATCTGCTGGCCATTTTCTCCAGGGACATCTTCATCAACAAGTTCGTGCGCCGCAAGAACCCGTACCTGCGGCCCGGCGTGGCCCCCACCCCGGAGGAGGTCACCCGCGGAAACGCCCGCCCGCGCGCGCTCATCATCGCCGACAACCTGGTCCCCGACGCGCCGCTCGCCGCCGGGTTCGATGAAAACTCCTGCGGCGTGCTCTCCAGCGGCGGCAAGGAGAGCCTGCTCACGGCGGCCATGCTCGAAGAGATCGGCGGCACGGTGTACCCGCTGTACGTGAACGAGAGCGGCGGCCACTGGACCACCGCCCGCACCGCGTACCGCCACCATGCCCGGACGAACCGGCGCACCCGGCGCGTCTGGACCAACGTGGATCGCCTGTACACCTTCATGCTGGATCACCTGCGCATCATCCGCGCGGACCATCGAAGGATCTGGAACGACACCTACCCCATCCGGCTGTGCATCTTCCCCGTGTACATCTTCCTGCTGCTCCCCCTCTTCTGCCGGGAGAAGATCGGCAACCTGCTCATCGGGAGCGAGTTCGACGATCCGCGTGCTCCCAAACGCCACCAGGGAATCCAGCACTACTACGGGGTGTACGACCAGCACCAGGATTTCGACCGCCGCATGCAGCGCTGGTACGAGCGCCGGCTCCCCGACCTCACGCAGTGGAGCGCGGTGCGACCCGTCACCGGCCTGATCGTCCAGCGCATCCTGGCACAGCGCTACCCGGAGGTGGCGCGGCTGCAACGCTCCTGCCACTCCTGCCACCGGGAAGGCGCGCGGGTGGTCCCCTGCGGAACCTGTAGCAAGTGCCTGGGGGTGATGCTGTTCCTCCTGGCCAATCGAGTGGATCCGACCCGGCTCGGATACCGGCCGGCCGACGTGCGGGCTCTTCCCGCCCGGCTGAAATCGGGCGGGCTGCGGCTGGACGCGGACGAGCGCGACCACGCCGCCTGGCTGGCCTACGGACCGGGCAATCCCCTGGGGGGCTCCGCCCAACCTCACGTGGAGTCCATCCACCTCCACCCCGCGACCGCGGATCTGAAACTCGTCCCCCCTCGCTTTCGAGCCGACCTGGTGCGAATCCTGCGACGCTACACCCGGGGAGGCGCAACCCTCAGGAACGGCATCTGGCATCCGGCGAAAGTACCTTGATCATCCGGTAGGCGTCGTGGGTTCCATGATGGAGGAACCGATAGTAGCGGACGAGCCTGGCCCGGACGGTGAACCCGGCGCTCTGATACAGGCGGAAGGCGGCGGAGTTGCTGCAGGCGACCTCCAACTCGATCTCGCGCATCTTGCGCAGCTCTGCACATTGCTCGACCGCGACCAGCAGTTGACGGGCGAAACCTCTTCCGCGGAACGCCGGGTCCACGTCGATGGTCTCGATATCGGCACGCAGAGCTTCCGAGGAACAGACCAAGATGGCGAAAGCGGCGATCTTTCCCCGGTGACGCAAGACCAGGCAATCGGCGTTGTCCGACAGCAAAAGCCCTCTCAGGACGTCCTCGGAATAGGCCGTCGGCCCCAAAAAACAGCGGTGCTCGATCTCGCAGATGGCGTCCAGATCTCTCGGCTCGGCTCTGGAAATGGCGGCGACCTCGAAGAAACTGCGGTGGGACAACGCATGAAAAGGACTTACAAATTGGAAGGTTGCGCAATTGACAGGCTTGGGGACAAACCGGTAGAATGACTGTGAACCTCGGCCATGGAGGCGTTGCATGAGTGCCATGAGAGCCACCTTCCCGGTCGCAGCGGCGGCGATGGTAGCAATGTTGCTATGCAATTGCAAATCCAGCCAGGGGGAATGCTCCTACGACACCGACTGCGTGGACCCCTGTTCGGTGTGCGACGCGAAACGGCACGTGTGCGTGGTGGACCAAACCTGCGTGGACAAGAAGGACCAGAAGTGCACCCAGGACAGCGACTGCGACCCGGTGATGGAGGCCTGCGTCCAGGGCACCTGCCGGCGCATCGGCGGAGGCGATCCCGGTCAATCCGACGGCGACGGCTGGGTGAAGCCCGACGATCCCGAGTGCAACAACGCCGACTGCTCGGCGAAGAACCTCCCCAATCAGGGGCGCGACGTCGACGGCGACCAGTGGGGCCGCTGCTGCGACTGCGACGACCTCGATCCCAAGGTCAACCCGGACGGTCACGAGGTCGTGTACAACTGCAAGGATGACGACTGCAGCCCGGACACCAGAGACGACGACCTGGACAACGACGGGTACGGATCGAACGGGCGCGCCTGCAACCCGGGCGACGACTGCGACGACCGCAAGCCCCACGTGCACCCCGGCGCGGAGGAGGTCTGCGACGGTCTGGACAACGACTGCAACGGCTCGATCGATCCGCCGGGATCCTGTCCCGATGGAGGGGTGGACGGCGGCGACGTCCCCGCCTCCTGCCCCAGCATGGCGGGCCATTACATCATCACCTCCCACTGCCTGAACATCGATGACGGCGAGGCCGACATCGTCCAGCAGGGCTGCTCGGTCAACTTCCTCATCGGCGGGGTCCAGTGCACCGGCACCATCGACGCGGCGCTCAATTTCTACGTCAACTGCGGCATCCAGTTCGCCTGCCAGGCCAAGGCCAAGCTGACGGGGTCGTTCACCATCGAGTGCTCCGCCAACTGCACCTTCGACCTGATGCGCTCCGACCAGGGCGCCCAGTGCGCCTACCACAACGACCCCACCTGCACCTCGGTGGGAAAGATCTGCGGCATCACCTTCCAGCAGGGGAACCCGACCAACACCTGTATCACTCCCAATCCGCAGGGCCGCCAACCCGGCTACTTCTGCAGCCCGAACGCCAGTATCGAATGCGTGAACTCCCTGTGTATCAACAACCAGTACTGCGGCGCCATCTGCACCGATCCCATGCACTGCCAGGTCTTCCCCGGCACCACCTGCCAGGATGTCATGTACTCCGACGGCACCAGCTCCGGCACCATCAAGGTGTGCGTCCCGGACAACCAAGGCGAGACCTACTGCCGGCGCACACCGGAGTGCTCCTCGGCGCGGGTGTGCAGCTATCGGCAGCTCGACAACGCGGTGATCACCGTCTGCCGTCCTCCCAACAGCGGAGGCGCCCTGGGGGGAACCGCCTGCACGCAGGCGAGCCAGTGCGAGAACAACATGTGCGTGTGCGGCGATCGCTTGTGCAGCACCGGGACGGGGTCGTGCGCGGACGTGTGCGCCTCCGGGCAGGACTGCATCCAGTGCAACATGTGCGGCTCGGTCACCATCCCCGACCTCCAGGGCCAGAACCGGGCCGTCCCGGCCTGTATCTCCGATCCGTCCGCTTGCTGCCGGGACGCCGACTGCCCTTACATGAAGTCCTGTCAGATCTTCATCGCGCCCTCCGGGCTCGAGCTGGCCACGCAGTGCGACAGCGCCGGCAACGCCGAACAGCCCAACACCGGCGTATCATGCATCAACCATAGCCAGTGCTACTCCGCCTTCTGCGCCTTCTACCCGTCGTACTGCGTCGGCTGCTGCATCAGCGACGCCGACTGTCCCACCTTCGACCAGTCTCCGGAAAAGACCTGCACCCGGAACGACGAGTGCGACCTGGGCTACCTCTGCCTGACCAGCGGAAAATGCCAGCGCAAGTTCGAGTGCTACACCCAGATCTTCTTGCTGGGGTACACCTCCGGCGGGGTGGAGATCACCGATACGGCCCAGGTCTGCCACCCGCGGCGTCAGAATTGCAGCCTCAACTCCGATTGTCGCACGGGCGAGGTCTGCACCCTCTACACCAACAAGACGGCCACCAGCTCGGTGTACCAGTGCGAAGTCGGTGGACCGGGCTCGGCGGAGCTGGGCGCCGACTGCGCCTCGAACCCCGACATCTGTCGTGGCCGGCTGTGCATCACCAGCACCTATGGCAGCGGCCAGCAGGTGTCCTACTGTTCACAGCCTTGCATGGTCGCGACAGACTGTGGCGATCCGCTGGAGTGGAGCTGTGTGATGATGCAGGTGCCGCTGCGCGACGGCTACATCAGCTTCATGCCAGTGTGCGCCAAGCGCTGACCGAACGACCGCCGCCCCGCCCTGCCACTTCGATTGGCACTCCGCTCTTACTGACCCGAAGAGATATGATGATACGGCGTGAGCGGCTGGCCGCGATGCCTCAAAAGCAAGCGCGGCCAGACTCGATCCGGTCCATCCGCCACACGCCAACGCAAGACCGAAAGTGCCAGCGCGTTCGCGCGCAACGTGATTCTCCGACCGAAGACCACGCCGAGGAAGACCGCGGCGGCTCAACGGATCTGGCGCAGCAAGCGGAGCATCTCGTCCGGGCCCAGGAACCCCTTGACGATCGGCTTGTCGAGGAGGGCGCCGCTGGAATCCACGAAGCGGATGGTGGGGAGATCGTTGGCCCCGTAGCGGTCCATCAACGCTTGAATCGCCTCGTCCTCGGCGGAGCGCGTACAATCGAGCTTGACGGACGCGAAGCGCGCCAGTTCCTTGGCCACTTGCTCGTCGGAAAAGGTCTTCTGGTCGAGCTTGATGCAGGCCGGGCACCAGGTGGCCCAGAAGTCGATCATGACCGGGCGCCTTTCTTGCTTCGCGCTGTCGAGCGCCGCGGGAAGGTTCTTTTGCCAAGCGACGGGGCTCTTCGCCACCGACAGGCCTGCGGCCAGGAGGAACACCGCCAGCCCCCCCAGGCCGGCTCCCAGCAGCTTGCGCAACTTTTTTCCGAATGAGACCGCGTGAAAATCGATGTGGATTCCTCCGGCCAGGACCGCCAGGCCCAGCGCCGCGCCGGCCCAGGCCAAGGGCCAGGGCATCTCGTCCACCACGGCCTGCAAACCGGGCACGACCGGGCGCAGGAAGAAGAGCGCCATGCCGAGCATGACCATGCCGAAGACGCTCTTCACGCCCTCCATCCAGGCGCCGCTCTTCGGCAGCCGCGCCACCAGGTTGGCGAACGTTCCCACCAAGAGAAACAGCAGCCCGAACCCGAGGCTGAAGGCCAGCATCAAGAAGAACCCGAGCACCCAATCCTGCGAGGCGGCGATGAGCACCAGGATGAAGCTCAACACCGGCCCCGTGCACGGCGCGGCCACCAGCCCCGACACCAGCCCGGCCAGGAAGGCACCGACGAACCCGCGACCCCCCACCCGGTTCAGCCGCTCCGTCAGCCCGGCCGGCAGACGGAACTCGAACAGGCCGATCATGGACAGGCCCAGGGCCGCGAAGAACAGCACGATGAAACCCGTCACCCAGGGGCTCCCCAGCCACGCCCCGAACTGGCCGCCCAGCGCGGCCACGCTGAGCCCGAGGATGGTGTACAGCACCACCATGCCACCCACGTAGGTGAGCGACAGGAAAAAAGCGCCCCACCGTCCCCGCGCCTCCCGTGTGCCGATCACCGCCATGGCCACCGGGATCAGCGGATAGACGCAGCCCATCAGGCTGGTGAGCAGACCGGCCAGCCAGGCGATGGCCAGGCCGAGCAGGATGCCGCCTCGGTCCAGCGCGCCCGCCAGCTCGTCGCGCAGCCAGGACTCCATCCCCTGCGTTGCTCCGCCGCCGTCCGGGCCGTCTTGTTCGCCGGAGAGCCCCGCCCCCGTGTCGATGGCCAAAGCGCCCTCGGCCGCCGGCGCGTCCCCTGGGTGGGCGCGGCCGGCCAGGCCGAAGATCACAAGGATCAAGACCAATAGCTTGCGCCGCATGGCCGCAGGATGGAACGAATCGCCATTCGATTCAAGTCTTGAAAAGGTCGCTCTGACGAGTTGCCAGTCAACGGTCGGTTGTGTATGCTTCGGGCATGCGAATCGTGATTGCGAATGGAATCCTTGCGCTAGTGATGCTGTCGGCGCCACCGGTCACGGCCGGCGGCGGGCCGGAGGGCAGACCCTTCGGGCTGGGCATCAGCCTGGGCGAGCCGGCGGGCATCAACGGTAAACTGTGGCTCGACAACAAGTCGGCGCTGCAGTTCGCCATCGGTTTCGGCTACTGGCCCTACAACGGGTTCGCCTTGTTCGCGGACTACCAGTACCACGCCGCCCAGATCATGGGGCCGCCGCGTGACTCGTTTCGGCTGTTGTTCTACATGGGATTGGGCGCCAAACTCGGCTTCTGGGACCGCCACGACAATGACCACCACTATGACGCCGTGGGCCTGGGCGTACGGGTGCCCTTCGGGCTCAATTTCATCTTCCTGCGTCATCCCTTCGACATCTTCCTGGAAGTCGCACCGGTGATGGCCTTCATCGCCCCGGACCCGTTCTGGTTCGACATGGACGCGGCCATCGGGTTTCGCTTCTACTTCTGATCCAGCGTGACCGCGGCTTCCTTCGGCAAGACGGAGGCCTTCTCGCCCGCCTTGCGGCAGGCCTGCTCGGCGAGATCCATCAGCTCGTGGAAGGTCATCCGGGCGGTGTCCGAGGCGAGCGCCTCGGCGCGCTTCAGCACGTCGAGGCCGGCCAGGATGTTGGAGACGTAGTCGCGGGTCTCGGCAATCTGCATGGGGAAGGCCAGGCCGCAAAACGCCTTCTGCTGTTTGTCGGAGCGCGCCAGGCGTCCCAGGCCGCAGTTGTAGGCGGCCAGCCCCAGCGCGCTGTGCAGCATCTCCAGACGGCCCCGGAACACCTCCTCGGTCAGGCGCAGGCGCGTGAGGTCCTCCGCGGCGCGAACCATCCAGCGCGAAAGCCAACCCGCGGGATCGGGCAGGGCGCCGGGGACAGCGACCGGCGGGGCTTCGAGCAAGCGCTCACCGAGCGCCAGCCGTTCGATCTCGCGGTCCACGTCCAGCGCGGCGCCCTCGGCCACACCCTCCTGCCAGCGGAACAGCTCGAGCGCGAGCAAGGTGGCCAGCGACGGATCGGCCGCGGCGCCGTCGCTCTCCAGATACCTCACCACCCCGTCGCGCACGCGCCGAAAGTACAGGCAGGCGGTCCGGATGGCCTGGCGCGGATCGGCGATCACCGCCCGCCGCAGGTCCTCGAACGACTCGACGCCTCGTAGCAGCTCCGCGGAACCGGCGATCTGGGCGCGGAACTGCCACACGTCCTTGAGGGCCACGTCCATGAACTGGGCGAGGGAGAAGGCGCCGGCCCAGGAGATGCGCTGGTGGATGAACTCCGACTCCTGGATGAAGAGCCGGGTCATGAGACGGTGGTCGAGGCCGGTGGCAGCACAGGCCTGCCGGATGGTCTCCATGTAGCGCAGGCCCCGGCGCAGCCCGTCCAGCGACCGGTAGATGTGAAACGGCAGGCTGCGGTTGTCCAGGACCTGCAGGCGCAGGTTGCGTAGCATGGCCTGGTAACGCCGCAGCAACCGCGCATCGGCCTCGGGAAGATCCGCAGGGGCGAACCGTACCGCGCTCACCAGGCGCATCCGCCGATCGCGCTCCTCGAACAGTCGACGCACCTCCCGGTCGCGCCAGGCGGAGAGCAGGGTGCGGTAGCGAGCGGGCGACAACGCCTGCCAGTCGTCGAACGAGCGAGCCTGCCGGCACAGGTCCAGAAGCCCATCGCGGGAAAGCGCGTCCAGGTCCTCGACGAAAAACACCTTGCGCGAATGGAACAGGCTCTGCAGCCAGGAGCGCACCACCGAGCGCAGCCTGCGCCGCTCCAGGGCCATCACCAGCTGCCGTACCTCGCTGGCGGGACGCGCCCGATCCGCGAGCCCCTCCACGAAGACCTCCTGCAGCGCGCGATCCAGCTCGGCCAGCTCCCGATCCGCCTCCAGGGTCGGTTGCAGGGCCTGCCGCCGCGCATCGCGCACAACCACCAGCCGGGCGGCGGCGGCATCGTCTCCGAGCAGGAAGGCCAGCCCCGCGGCATCCTCGAGCTCGAGCAGGTCGGTCACAATGCCTCCCGGTGGGCGGTCCCCGGGGGCCTGGGCCGGCGGCGAGAGCAGATACTCCTCCCCGCTCCCCGCCGCCGCCCACCCCGGCGCGCCCATGCCGAACTGGGCCAGGGCGACCACCAACGCCAGCGGCGCGGCGAAAACCATTCGATTGACTCCAGGGTTGTGGCGGGCTACCATATGCGCCGCTTACGGTAGCACCGATTGTGGAGGTTGTCATGCCACAAACGCTGAGGCCGGCGGCGGGCCTATCGCTCCTCTTGTTCGCGGCCTGCGCCACCGCGCCCCGACCCCGCCCTGAACCCACGCGTTTCTACCAGAACCCGTCGGTGCGGGAGTGCCTCAAGTTCAACCAGGACCACAAGATTCAACAGAGCCAGGCCTGCTGGCGGCAACTACTCCAGCGGCTGCAGAACGAACCCGAGTTCGCCGCCGCCCAGGAGCTCTCCGCCTCCGACCGCGACAAGATCGAGCAGATGGCCATGGCCGCCGATCGCCGGGCGCTGGAGCTGCGCCGGGAATTCGATCGCTGCTGCCACATGGTCGGAGAGCGCCGGGACGAACGCGAGCGCTGCCTGACGGACTTCCGCGCGCGGCACCGCGATGAGCTGGACGTGGATCAGATCTTCGAGGTGGACGCCGCCATCGCCGCGGTGCACGAGGCGCGCGAGCGCGCCCAGGGGAACGTGGAAGACACGCTGGAACACGCCGGAAAGCTCCTGGGCGCCCGGCTCGGCCCGGACGAGGAGGGCATCCGCCTGGAGCGGGTCATCGGCCCTCCCCTGGACCGCCTGTCTCTCGGCGAAGAAGGCCTGATCCTCCTCATCGATGGTGTCCCGATCCGGACCCTGGTGGCCAGCGAGCAGATCTCCCGGCTGGAACGCTGCCAGGAGAAGCCGCTCGAGCTCTTGCTGCGTTACGGCGGCCGCGACGAGGTCTCCTTCGAGCGGGTAGAGTTGCGCTGCGGCCCGGCGGCCGAGGCGCGCCGGCTCTCGAAGACCTCCGCGCCGCACCAGGGCTGTTCCGCCGCGGCCAGCGACGCCGAGGTCCGATTGGGCATGAGCCTGTGTTACCACGGCGCCGAGGGCCGCATCTGGGTGGAGCAGGTCTGCGCCGGTGGCCCGGCAGCCGCCGCCGGCGTGCGGCCCGGTCAGCAGTTCGATCGGCTCAACGGTGAACCCTTGCTCGGCATGCCCTGGAACCGCATTCGCGAGGTGCTGGCCGCCTTCCCCGAACGGCCGGTCCGGTTCGACCTCAGTACGGACACGTTGGCCTCTCCGGCGGCGTTCTCCGCAACTGTGCTGGACGAGCGCCAGTCCGCCTCCTGCTGGCGAGCCATCCTGGAGAGCCGAACCCCCGAGGACGCCTCCCCCACGCCATGATTCGCATCACCAGCTACCTGCACCGGGACACGCTACACGACTCCATCTACCGCTGGATGTGCGATGACGTCCGCCCGGGGGACGGCTGGCTCATCACCAGCCTGGTGGCCTTCAACAACGCCTTCGTGTCGCGCTACCTGGCCGATTTCGCGCGCAAGGCGTTCTCCGGCGCTCACCCTGACGTGCCGTTGGTCGGACGGCCGGTGCACACCAAGGGCGAGCTCAAGGACGCCATCGTGGTCCGGCCGCCCTACACCAACGCCCGCATCGAGGAGATGCTGTCGCAGTACCACACCAACCCCGAGCGCTACTACCGGGAGACGCCGTTCTCGGCACACCTGTACTTCATCCCCTACTCCTGCGGCGACGTGTACGTGGGCTCCCATCGAATCAAAAGAGTGCGGCGCCTGGCCGAAAAGAGCGCCCGGCGCATCATCGATCGCATCTTCGCCAACATCCGCGAGCGCGCCAACGCCCTGGCCGACGACCGCGCCCGCCGGCTGGGCATCCCGCGGGAGAACCTGGTCACCCAGCCCGAGGACATGGCCCGCGAGTTCGAGAAGGCCGAGAGCAAACTGATCGACGATCTGCGCAACCGGCGCCGCATTCAGGAGAACGGCGAGCTCATCATCAACGACGTGGCCGGTATCAAGGTGATCAGCGAGGATCCCGACCCCGAGCCGCTGGTGTCCCGCCTGTGCCAAGGACAGGACTGCGAGATCATCGAGATCGAGCCGCACCGCGGGCACTACAACGCCACGAACATCCTGGTGCGCCTGCGACCCGACAAGGCCCGCCTATTGCAACAGCCGCTCGGCGGGGCCTTTTTGCGCCTCATGCATAGCCGCGGGCTGGACGCGGAGCAGGCCAACCGGGCCTTCTCGGACTTCGTGCAGAGCGGCGAGGACACGGTGAACATCGAGGTGATCATCTCCAGCTACCAGGAGATGCTGGAGAGCGAGATCGGCCGCTGCATGCACGAGGACCGGATCATCGAGCAGCGCCTGCGCCAGGAGTACCGCAGCTACCTTGCCAAGAACGTGGAATACCTGATGGAGTACCTGTTCGCCTTCGGTATCAGCCCCCAGACCGAGGTGCGCGAGCTGCCCATCAAGCTATGGAACCGCCACCTGCCGGACTACTTCGACGACGCGGTGAAGCGGCTTTTCAACATCCCCCCGATGAACGTGGTGGAGTAGCGCCCGGCTCCGTAGCCAAGCGCGCGGGAGAGTCGGGGATGCCCCGCGTCTTGTCCCGGTAGAGGTCCATCTCGGCCCGGGTGCGCTCCGGTGTCCAGCCGCAGCGCCGGGCCACGAAGGCCGCGCTCTTTTCGAGATCTTCCTCGCTCAGACGGGCGCGGTTCCCGACGCCGGTACGCCGGGTCAGCACGTCGCACAGGCTGACGGCCATCTCGTCGCGGACGGCCACTTCCAGGTGCGCCAGCGTCTCCCCTGCGTCGCCGATGGGCTCGGCCAGCGCCTCGTCGCGCGCGATCATCTCGAGCACGGCCTGCGCCTCGTTGCCATAGGCGTCGATGGTGGCCGATACCACCGTGGCAGGGAGGTGGGCGTACCGCTCCAGGAGCTGCCGCCGGAATTCGCCCAGCGGTGCGCGTGGCGTCCCGGGCAAGGGTTCGAGCGCGGTGGCACACGAAACCTTGGGCCGCCCCAGGTAGGCCATGACCCGGTCGATCACCTTCTGCGCCAGGTTGCGGCTGGTGGTGTACTTGCCGCCCACCACCGAGAACAGCCCGGCGCACCCTCGCTTGCGGTAATCCAGGATCTCGTAGCGGCGGGAGGCCTGGTACACCGAGGTTTCCTGGTCCACCAGCGGGCGCATGCCGCCGTAGCGGTAGACCACGTCCGCGGCGCGAAGCCCGGCGCGCGGCAGGGCTTCGTTCACCTCGGCCAAGAACTCCGCCTCGTCGGCGTCGCTCACCGCGAACCGGTCGGGCGAGCCCACATACTCGCTGTCGGTGGTGCCGATCAAAGAGCGCGCGTGCCAGGGGATGACGAAGAAGTGGCGGCCCGCCCGGGTGCGCAGCACCAGGGCGTGCTCGCGAGTCAATGGGCGAGTGACCAGGTGGATGCCCTTGGAGCGGCGCAGCGCCACCGGCTCCGAAAGGCCGGCCAGCGCGTCCAGGCTGTCGGCCCACGGCCCCGCGGCGTTCACCACCGCCGCGGTCCGGACCTCGCGCCTGCGTCCCTCCAATCGATCCAACACCTCGACCGAGGACACCCGGCCTTGGGAGAGCTGGAGCGCGGTCACCGGGCAATAGTTGAGGACCAGCGCCCCGCGCGACGCGGCGGCGCGGACGAACTCCAGGCACAGCCGCTCGGGCTCGCACCGGCAATCGTAGTAGCGGGCACCCCCGGTGAGCCCTTCCCCGCCGATCACCGGCTCGGCGGCCATGGTGGCCGCAGGGTCCAGCATGCGGTGGCCGGGCAGGCGCTGCTCCGGGTCGGCCAGCCGGCCCCGGTCCCAGGAGAGCGCGCCGTACAACAGCATGCCCGCCCGGATCATCGTCTTCCGGTTGCCGCGCCGGTACGTCGGAATGAGGAAGGGCTGCGGGCGCACCAGGTGGGGCGCCAGCATCTGCAAGATGCGCCGCTCGCGCAGCGACTCGCGCACCAGCCCCAGCTCCCCGTTCTTGAGGTAGCGCAGCCCGCCGTGGATCAACTTGCTGGTGGCCGAGGTGGTGGCACCGCCGAAATCTCCGCGCTCCACGAGCGCCACGCGCAGGCCGCGCAGAGCCGCGTCCCAGGCCAACGTCGCCCCGGTGATGCCCCCGCCCACGATCAGCAGGTCGAAGGGCTCCTTCTCCAGCCGGTCGGGTTCACGCAGCATGGGCGACGGCATGGCTCGTTCTAGCCGCGGCGCAGCGCCTCGAGCACCCGCTCGGGCGTGAACGGCGCCTGGCGCAGGCGCACGCCCACGGCGTCGAAGATGGCGTTGGAGATGGCCGGCATCGGGCCGTTGATGCCGATCTCGGAGACGCTTTTCGCGCCGAACGGGCCGGTGGGCTCGTAGGTCGGGACCAGGATGGTGGTGAGCTGCGGCACGTCCCGGGTGCAGAAGATCTTGTACTCGCGGAAGCTGTCGTTGCGCATGCGCCCCTGCTCGGTGAACAGGTACTCCTCGCACAAGGCGTAGGAGATGCCGTTCAGCACCGCGCCCTCGGTCTGCCCCTCGGCCAGCTGGGGGTTGATGGCTGTGCCGCAGTCCACCGCGGCCACGTACTTCTCGACCTTCACCAGGCCGGTCTCGGTGTCGACCACCACCTCGGCGAAATGGGCCGAGAATGGCGGTGGGCTCTTCTCGGAGATGTGGGAGGCGAACCCGGCGATCTGGTGCTGGTCGTGCTCGTACAGGCTGTGACAGGCGACGCGGGCGAGGGTCACCGACTTTCCCCCCGGGGCCACCGCCGAGCCGTTCTCCAGCCGGATCTCGGAGGCCTTGGCGGAGAGCAAGCGGGCAGCCACCTTGCGGATCTGGGCCGCGGCGTTCTCGGCGGCCTTGCGTACCGCCATCCCGGACAGGTAGGTGGTGCTAGAGGCGTAGGCCCCCACGTCGAAGGGCGTGAGATCGGTGTCCGAGCTAGTCACCACGATCTGCTCCACGTTCACCCCCAACACCTCGGCCGCCACCTGGGCCAGCACGGTGTCCGAGCCCGTGCCCAGATCGGTGGCGCCCACCAGCAGGTTGAACGACCCGTCCTCGTTGAGCTTGAGGAAGGCC
This sequence comes from Myxococcales bacterium, assembly GCA_012798435.1. Taxonomy (GTDB): domain Bacteria; phylum Myxococcota; class B64-G9; order B64-G9; family B64-G9; genus JAAZNF01. Next base: position 46,747 of record JAAZNF010000038.1, read on the forward strand.
CCGCCCATGTCCACCTGGGGGATGCTGGAGCCCTGCATGAGCGCGCACATGCCAATGCCGCGGCGCAGGGCCCCTTGCGGCGCGTGCCAGCGGGCGTTGCCCCACTTCTTCTTCCAGCCGATGGCCCGGGCCCCGAGCTTGAGGCAGCGCTCCAGCCCGGTGGAGCCGATGCTCTGCTCCACGCCTTCGGAGCCTTCGCCCAGGGCGCGGAAGATGGGCGAGGTCTCTCCCTTGCGGATGGCGTGCCGGAGGCGCAGCTCGATGGGGTCGCAACCCAAGCGGCGCGCCAGCTCGTCCATCAAAGACTCCATGGCGAAGGCCGCCTGGGTAGCGCCGTACCCCCGGTAGGCCCCGGCCACCGGCAGGTTGGTGTACACCGCGTCCGCCGTGAAGCGGATGTGGGGCCAGCGGTACAGCGGCAGCACCTTGGAGCCGCAGTTGCAGGACACGGTGAGGGCGTGCGAGCCGTAGGCCCCGGTGTTCGACAGCACCCGCAGGTCCACCGCGGCCAGCTCCCCGTTCTTCTGGGCGCCGATCTTCAGGCCGACCACCATGGAGTGGCGGGTGCGGGAGGAGACGAACTCCTCGCGCCGGGAGAGCTCCAGGTACACCGGCCGCCCGCTGCGCTGGGCGAGCAGCGCCGCCACGTCCTCGATCAGCACCTCCTGCTTGGCGCCGAAACCGCCGCCGATGCGCGGCTTCACCACGTGGATGCGCGACACCGGAAGCTCGAGCGCCTGGGCCACGATCCGCCGCGCGTGGAAGGGCACCTGGGTGGAGGTGGTCAGGCGCAGCCGCCCGTCCAGCAGCGGCTCCGCCAGGCAGCAATGGGTCTCGATGGGCGTATGCTGGGCGTAGGGGGTCACGAACTCCCCTTCCAGCACGATGTCGGCCTCGCGGAAGGCCCGGTCGGGCTCGCCCACCATGGTGTCCACGTGGGAGGCCAGGTTGCGCTGGGGCTCGTAGGGCACCGGGATGACCGCATGGGCATCGGGCTCGTCGTGGATCACCGGCGCGCCGCTCTTCATGGCCTGCCGTGGATCGAGAACGGGCTCGAGCACCTCGTACTCCACCCGGATGGCGCGCAACGCCTCCTCGGCGATGGCGGCCGTCTCGGCGGCCACCGCGGCCACCCGGTCGCCCACGAAACGCACCTTGGCGTCGAAGGTGGTGAAGTCATAGGGCGAGGGCTCGGGGGCCCCTTGCCCGGCGGTGGTGCGCATCACGCGCGGCACGTTGGTGTGACACAGCACCGCGTGCACCCCGGGGAGCTTCTCCGCCGCCGAGATGTCGATGGCGCGGATGCGGGCGTGGGCGTGGGGGCTGCCCAGGATGCGGCCCACCAGGCAGCGGGGCGGGACCCGGTCGGCGCAGAACAGCGGCGCGCCCAGGGCCAGCGCCGGCGCGTCCTTCTTGGCCACCGGCTTGCCGACGACGCGAAACGACTTGGGCTTCGTCATGGCTTCATCCTCTGGGCGGCCAGCAGCACCGCCTCGATGATTTTTTTGTAGCCGGTGCAACGGCACAGGTTGCCGTCCAGCGCCTCGCGCACCTGCCCCTCGTCCGGCCGCGGCGTCTCGTCCAGCAGGGCCTTGGCCGACAAGATCATTCCCGGGGTGCAGAAGCCGCACTGCACCGCGCCCGCGTCCACGAAGGCCTGCTGCAGCGGGTGCGGCCGCTCGATCGAGCCCAGCCCTTCTACGGTGGTGATGCGCCGCCCTTCCGCCTGGGCCGCCAGCAACAGGCAGGCGCGCACCGAGCGCCCGTCGAGCAGGATGGTGCAGGCGCCGCAGTCGCCCTCCTCGCAGCCGCGCTTCACGCTGAGATACCCCTCGCGCCGCAGCAGGGAAAGCAGCGACTCGCCGGGCATGGCCTCGAAGGTCTGCGTCCTTCCGTTGACCTCGACATGGATCTGCATGGGTGTCCCCTTGTCAGCGAAGCTCGGCCGCCGCCCGCTCCAGCGTGCGGCGCACCATGACCTCGACCATGTGCAGGCGGTGCTCCTTGGAGGTACGCGCGTCGGCGGCGGTCTGGGTGTCCTCACGCGTAAGGCGCGCGGCCTCGGCCAGCGCCTCGGCGCTGAGCGGCTTTCCGCGCAGGCGCTCCTCGGCGCGCGTGGCCCGCCAGGGCAACGTGCGGGTGGCCCCGATGGCGATGCGCGCCTCCTGGCAGGACTTGCGGCTCCCCGAGAGGAGCACCGCCACGTCCACCATGGCGAGATCGAAGGCCGTGCGCGCGAGCTTCGAGAAGGCCCCCGCGTGCGGCCCTTCGGGGCTCTCGAGGTGCACTCCCAGGACCAGCTCCGCCCCGTCCAGCGCCTGACGCGGGTGGCGGGCGTAGAACTCGTCGGCCGACACCGTGCGCGCCCCCGCCGGGCCCTCGATCTCGAAGCGGGCGTTCATGGCCAGCCAGGCCACCGGCGGATCGGACCAGCGGAACACCTGGACCGCGTTGCCGCCCACGGTGGCCGCGTTGCGGATGGGGCGCGAGCCCACCGCCCCCGCCGCCTGGGCGACCAGGCCGGTGCAGAACGAGCGCAGGGGCGCGAACGAGGCCACCTCTTGCAAGCGGGCGTTGCAGCCGATGCGAAATCCCCGCCCCGCCGCCTGGATGCCGTCATGCCCCAGGCGGGTGATGTCCAGCAACACCTCCACCTTGGGATCGCTCGACAGGGCGGCGGTGGTCCCGCCCGCCAGGATCAGGGCGCGCGGCCCGGAGTCCTTCAAGATGCGGATGGCCTCGGCCGGGGTCCGGGGGTAGTGACAGGTCTTGGCATTGGGCAACATGGGGTCTCCTTGGCCTCACACGCCGGCACGTTCCAACAGCGCGCAAGATGCGGCGCGCGCCTCGCGGGCGATCGAGCGCTCGTCAAGCCGGACCAGCCGCCGCTCCCGCACCACCACCTCGCCGTGGACCAGCACCGTCTCGGCGCGATCGTCGACACCGCAGAACAGCAAGGCGGCCAGCGGATCGCTGTGCGCGCCGGCGAACTCCATCCCGCTCACGTCGAAGATGGCGATGTCCGCGGCCTGGCCGGGAGCGATGCGGCCGAGGTCGTCCCGGCCGAGCACGCGCGCGCCGCCCCGGGTGGCCATGCGCAGCACGGCCCGGGCCGGCATGGCGGCGACGCCGGTCCCCACCCGGTGCACCAGCAGCGCGGTCCGAAGCTCCCGCAGCATGTTGGAGCTGTCGTTGGAGGCGCTGCCGTCGACCGCCAGGCCCACCGGCACGCCGGCGGCCAGCATCTTGGGGACGGGCGCGATGCCCGAGCCGAGCCGCAGGTTCGACACCGGGCAGTGGGCCACGCCGGTCCCGGTCTCGGCCATGCGGCGGATCTCGCCGTCGTCGAGGTACACGCAGTGCGCCATCCACACGTCGGGGCCGACCCAGCCCACCTCTTCCATGTAGGAGAGCGGCCTCTTGCCGAACCGCTCCAGGCAGAAGCGCTCCTCGTCAATGGTCTCAGCCAGGTGGGTGTGCAGTCGGACGCCTAACTTTCGCGCCAGCTCGGCGACCCTCTTCATGATGGTCGGGGTGACCGAGAACGGCGAACACGGCGCCAGCGCCACGCGCCGCCGCGACAGGGGCTTAGGATCGTGGAGCGCCTTCACCACCCGCTCGCTGTCGCACAGGATGGACTCCTCGTCCTGGATCACGCTGTCGGGTGGCAGCCCTCCCTGGGATTGGCCCAGGCTCATGCTGCCACGCGAAAGGTGCAGGCGGCAGCCGATCTCCTCCGCGGCCTGAGCTTCGGCGCTGAAAGGATCGGCGCACTCGCCGGGGCACACCAGGTAATGGTGGTCGGCCACGGTGGTGCAGCCGGTGAGCAAAAGTTCCCCCAGCCCGGCCCGCGCGGCGGCCAGCACGTCCTCGGGACGGATGTGCTTCCACACGTCGTAGAGGTAGCGCAGCCAGTCGAAGAGCTTGGCGTCCTGGACCGCGGGCAGGTTGCGGGTCAAGACCTGGTACAAGTGATGATGGGTGTTCACGAACCCCGGCAGCACCACCCGATCGCTGGCGTCGATGATCGCGGCGCCCTCGGCCGGAAGGTTCTTGCCCACGGCCCGCACGACGGGGCCCTCGATCAGCACGTCCCCGCCGCCTATCTCGCCGAGCGTATCGTCCTGCGTCGCCACCACCAGGGC